>JANQJP010000015.1 GCA_028281575.1 Cellvibrionaceae bacterium | reverse complement strand
ATATCGTCTTCGACTATAGGGATATAGTCGTTAGAGCGACGCAGGAAGCCAAAGCCGAGCCGGAGAAAATTTTGGTCTCCGGCAGTGGCGATCGAATTAGTGTTAACAGGCCCTAATAACTTAAAACCCATGATTTATTTTTAATCGAATATCCATCCAAATTTTACCGAGCTGGTTTTCACCACGCAGATCACGACCTATACCCCAATAATAATCATATTGCGAGGTTTCAATAATATGGGAATCTTCTGTCGCCAGCAGAGCCTCACGCACTTCGTCATACATTTGTACTTTTGTGTACAACGCGCGTGTCATTAATACCAAACGTATTTTCTTCCAATTCGCCACTTTCCAACGATACCAAGGCTTGGCTAAATCGTGAGCCTCTCTCCCTGTTAATGTTTTATTTATACGCTCGGCGAGTGACTTTGAACGCACCGACTTTGCTTGCACATAGTGCTCGCAGGTCAACCAGTTCTCACCTTCCAATAAAATAGGATGTTCGGAACAGGTCGAGAGCGGATTATCGGTATCAAAACGCGAAAATTTTATCGCGTTTTCCAAGTCTAAATCGGGCGGAAAAAGCATAGTTCTCAAAAGTACATCAGCATAGCCGATGGATTCTGTTGACTCCCTTTAGGGTAGTGAATTAATACACAATGATGTTGATGGTAAATCGTTCGAGCTTGGTACTTGGACCTATGTTTAAAAATCGTCACTTCCTGCTCCGCCATGGATGGCGGATGTTAGAGCAACGCTGGAGCAGTTGCCGAGAAAAAGCGCCGAAATTACACGGACGTATTCATGTGTTTTTAAACATAGATCCAAGTACCGAGCACATTCGAAAATCGTACCTATCTAAACACAGCCTCAACTAAACGATCAACACCTCTTAAAGGAGATGTTTTTAAATTAGCAATAAGATCGGGTTTTACTTTACATATCAGCAGCAACCATCGCCTTACGTACAAGCTGCACAAACTCTGTCCGATATCCGAAAATATCTTCGCCTTTATGCTGCTGCGCGAGCGCCAGTGCATCCTGCAAGTCCCAGCCGCCAAGATAACGGTCATCTTTTAGCAATTGAGCAAACCCTGCAACGGCACTCGCAAACTGCGTTTCCTGATTTAGCAGCTTACCAAGTTCATCGTCATTAAACACGGTATTTTTTGCGAGCACAGGCGTTTCGATTAATGTTGAAATGTCCTGCTCAGGCAACTTGTAGCGAATTTTAACAAAGGCGTATTCGGCTGACTTTGTATGGGCCTCAATCTGTGTTGGCGAAACATAACGTCGGTCATCGATCTGTTGCGCCTTGGTATCGGCAGGCGTTATTTCATAAATAGCTGTCACGGAATGTCCTGCACCAATATCGCCTGCATCAACTTTGTCATTATTAAAATCCTCGCGTTTTAATACACGCGTTTCATAACCGATTAAACGGTATTCCTTGACGGTCGCCGGATTAAATTCGACTTGAATTTTTACATCTTTGGCAATAGGAAATAAGCTCGACGTCGCCTCGTCGACAAGTACCTTTTGCGCTTCGCTCAGAGTATCGATATAAGCAGCGATACCGTTACCATTCTGTGCCAGTGTTTGCATCAGATGGTCGTGATAATTCCCCTGCCCAAAACCCAATACCGACAAGTAAATGCCCGCATCGCGCTTGCGTTCGATAAAACCTTTAAGTTCCTCTCTACCGACAATACCAACATTAAAGTCGCCATCGGTTGCCAAAATAATACGATTAACCGCATTTTTATCAAAGTTTAATTCGGCGAGCTGATAGGCCAATTGAATGCCTTGCACACCCGCTGTCGAACCGCCGGCGGAAAGACGGTTTAATGCGGCGAGAATTTTGTTTTTTTCTTTTACCTTAGTGGGCTCGAGCACAGTACCCGCCGCACCGGCATAAACCACAATTGCCACGCTATCGTCGGGGTGCAGTTGGCTTAATAGTAAATTCATTGACTGCTTCACCAATGGCAATTTATCGGGGCTATTCATCGAGCCACTGACGTCGAGCAAAAATACCAGATTGCTTTTTGGTTGCGCTGCGCGCGGCAACTCATAGCCTTTTATACCAATACGCATTAATTTGCGCTCTTTCATCCAAGGTGCGTCAATTACAGTAACGTTCGTGGCAAAGGGTTGCTTTTTATTTTTTGGGGCGGGATAAGCGTAATCAAAATAATTGAGCATCTCTTCGATGCGCACGGCATCTTTTTGCGGTAAACGACCTTGATTTAATTCGCGCCGAACAAAACTGTACGACGCGGTGTCGACATCGATTGAAAAGGTCGATACCGGCGATTCCGCAGTGAGTTTCACTGGATTGATTTCAAAGCTTTCAAAGTCGTCGCGAAATTCTTGACGCGGTGGTTCACCAACCGCTTCGGAGGAGCGTTGAGCAAACACCTTTTTTTCTGCCGCTGAGCCAGGTACAACTCTTTGCAAAGACTCCGCCAAATTGGTGTCTGGAAAACGACCAACATCTTCAGCAGAAATGGCCTCGACATTGCCTCCAGCTTCACGTTTTAAATCCATCGAATCATGAAGGCTCTTTCTTATTCCAGTAAGAACGACAGCTTCTTGTTCTTCAACTGGTTCAGCCACATTTTCTGATTTAGCTAAATCTGTCTCAGATAAAGCCAGCTCGGGAGCGGCGACCACAATTTGATCATCCATTTCACGAACAACAGGATTGCTCGACTGAAAATCCATTAGCAATACTGCAAATACACATATGGCTGCCGTCGCGGCGCCGCCAAAGATCCAGGGTCGATTAAACGTTTGCATGGGTTTGTCCTCGGGTTTAGGGTTTCCTGTACCCCTAGGACGCAGCCGTGCCAAAATTCCTTGGAAAAAAAATGACTTTTTTTGCACCCGGTGGTCTTTTTCACGCTCAAAGACAGCGACGGCTTCCCTGATCACCCGCTGTTTTGCATCATCAGAAGGTGTCACACCCTCATTATTACGAAACAACTGCTTTAGTTCATCATCGTTCATCGCCCACCCCCGACTCGCCGGAAGATCGAAGCTGTTTCTTAATTTCGTGCAGGCGCCAGGATACAGTGCTCTCCTTAACACCCAATACGTCAGCGGCTTCTCTGTGTGAAAGCCCCTCGGCATATACGAGTAGCAGGGTGTCCTTAAAGCCCTTACCCATGGCGTCGACCAAAGATAAAACACGCTGCAGTTCGGCAGAAGATTCAGCTTCGACGGCCGAGCCACTTGACTCGTCAGCGCCAAGTTCCGTTTGCCGGTGCTTTTTCTCCCGGCGCGCCCAGTCGTGAGCGCAATTGACGACTAGTCGATACAGCCATGTCGTAAATGCACTTTCAAAACGAAAGCTCTGAATCACCTTGGCAAGTTTGACACAGACTTGCTGCGTAATATCTTCCGCGTCGCATACGTGTCCAGCCCAACGCAACGCGAAATGAAATATCATGTCGTAAATGGACTCCAACAGGCGCGCGAACGCACGGCTATCACCCTTCTGACTCGCTAGAATAAGCCCTTCGTCGATCATGGAAGCTTTCTTGTTTTAAGGCCTGTTAGAGCCTGGTCGCAGTAGTGTGCACGGCAGACCTCTGGCGTGTCCAGGGCCTGCTGACGCTACTTCTTATTCTGAGACGCAACGAGTGCTAAATTCCTTGGAAAATACCTCTGGACAGAAACCCACTCCGCTAGCTAGAGTGCCCAGCCGAATAAGAGTAAATCTATGTCTAGCTCCCTTGTTCCTGAGAAACCGTTACTGGTATATCCCTCGCTGGCAGCCACCCTGGGCTTAGAAGAGGCCCTGATGTTGTGTACATTGGCCGATCGCGTGAGCCATATTCGCGCGCAGGAAAGCCGCGGATTTGCCTGGTATCAGTTGGAGGTTGACGATGTGTGCACGCTGTTTCCATTTTGGGACAAGCGCGCGCTCCAGCGTGTATGTACCAATTTGCGCGACAAGGGCGTGCTGATTGTCAGCTCTGCAGCAATTGACCAGTCGAATCAATTTCGTTTTGCGTTCAACGAAAAAGTCCAACAGCAACTCAGCGCCACTGCGCCTATTCATTCTCCACCACCCCATCGCGCAAACACACCGCAATTGGGGGGAAGAGAAGATAACTACTTTTTAAGTAAAAACACCATTGCACCCAATTGGCAGCCGGACAACGCCACCTTGGAGCAGCTCGCTCAACACAGTATTCCACAAAATTTCGCACTACAAAAAGTCCCAGAATTTGTGACTTACTGGCGCGAACGCGGCGAAAAGCATCACTCCTGGGGCGCAAAGTTTATTCAGCACACTCTGCGCCAGTGGCGTGACTTTGAAGCACAACAGCACCGGAAGAACCAGGAATCGCAGATGTCCTCCAACTGGCAACCGAGTCGAGACGCTTTGGACATCCTTGTGTTGCAGGCCGGGATCAAACAAGAATTTGTTGAAGACGCCATCCCTGAGTTTGTGCTCTATTGGACCGAGCGCGGAGAGTCGCATCGCACCTGGAATACAAAATTTGTGCAGCATGTGCGTATTCAATGGGCAAAGTTTACCGCAGCAATCGAGCACAATAGTGAGCCCCGCCCTATTCCGCAACATTGGCAGCCCTCTGAAGATGTTTACGATGTGCTCAGACTGGCAAATATCGACCTGAAATTTGCACATAGTTTAATTCCTGAATTTGTTCTATATTGGCGCGACAGAGGACAGCTCGTTACCTCATGGAACACCAAGTATTTACAACATGTAAAACGCATGTGGGCACAGCGCCACGCGCTTGACCAGACCGGCAACAACAGTAATCGATCAATACGCGAGATTAGTCTTGAAGAACAACTCACCGACAGAAGTTGGGCCGACGGCTAATGCCGAAAGCCAAACAGACACAAAAAAAATTGACGCAATTAACCAGGTATTTGCGTTATTTAAATTGAATTATCACAATCAATTTTTTCGCGCTTTTTCGCAATCCAGCGACCTAAATTCCATCAAGCGATTGTGGCTCGACGCACTCGGCCACTATTCAGAAGAAACCATTGTTCGAGCCGCTCACGCAATAGTTAAAACCAGTGAATTCTTACCCACGCTCAAAACGATGTTGAGCGAGTGCGACCGTTGCATGAACAATAGTTTACCGGATGCACGCAGCGCTTACGCAGAGGCCTGCTGTGCTGTCTCTCCCAAAGTCGAACAGACATGGCGCCACCCGGCAGTGTATTTGGCAGGAAAAGAAGTAGGTTGGCACTTTTTACAGTCAAACCCAGAAAATGTTGCTTATCCGGTTTTTAAGTCAGCTTACGATGCCCTGCTTGAGCGAAGCCGAAGAGGCGAAGATCTACACTACGAAATTCCAGAAAAGCTAAATGCACCGGTTAAGGAAACCGCCAGCGAAGCAACGTCAAAAAAATATTTAAGCAATTTGCAGCGTTTGCTAAACGACTAGGCAGCCGTCCGCCTTATTTAAATGCCAAACCAACGCCATCGGAAGTCGTGCGAACCACAACGAGTTGGGTATTAGAGGCTTTGCGTTCTTCAGAATAAAGTTGCGCTTTTAAGGTGTCACCAATCGCGATGCTACCGGGTAGATCTGAACTGTGTACGAAAATGCCGGTTGCTGACACATCGCGTGTCTCAACAAAAAAATCGCCTAAATCTTGATGCGAGATTTTCACTGCACACTTAATAGGCTTCCTGCCGTTACGCCTAAACCCGGACATTACTTACCCTTGAATATTTGGATGCGCAAATAGTACAACGCGCTCGCTATGACGAAAAGCGAGAATTGTGATTTTTTATAGCGGATATTTAGGCATCTACTACTTCCGCACCACTCACATTTTGAAACCCGCGTGGCAATTTATTTCCTCGGCGACCTCGCTCTCCGCAATAGTGTTCGAGATCCTTAAATTTCATACTAAGAAAACGTTTTCCAGAAAAAATTTGTAACAGTTGATTTTCTGAGCACACCTGCAGAGCGACAACAAACTCGTCGCGTGCCTGCGCGCGCGCCGACGGAATCCCAATAATTTTATTACCTTTGCCTCGCGCCAATTGCGGTAGTTCTGTAACAGGAAACACGAGCATGCGCCCTTCATTGGTGATGGCAACGAGCCAATTTTCCTGCATAGAACCAACTTGCACCGGCGGCAACACGCGCGCATTTTTAGGCAGGCTCAACACCACCTTACCGGCCTTGTTTTTGGTATACATGTCCGCAATGTTATTAATGAAACCGTAACCGGCATCCGAAGCAAGCAACACTTTTTGCTCATCATGCCCCATCAGCAAGCCTTCAAAACTTGCCCCTGATGGCGGACTGAGACGCCCGGTAACAGGCTCTCCCTGCCCGCGCGCGGAGGGCAGGGAATGTGCGGCAAGCGAATAGCTGCGGCCAAAACTATCAATCAGAATTGCATTTTGATTGCTTTTACCACGCGCTGCGAACTTAAATTGATCACCCGATTTATAGCTGAGCGCGTCCGGCTCAATATCATGTCCTTTGGCAGCCCGGATCCAGCCTTTTTCGGATAACACAACAGTGATTGGATCGGAGCTGAGCAAGTCAGTTTCGCTAAAGGCTTGGGCCTCTCCGCGCTCGACAATGGGCGAGCGGCGCTCATCGCCATATTCTTCGGCGACCTGTTCCAACTCTTTGCGAATCAGGTTTTTAAGCAAGCGCGCGGAACCCAGTTTTTTCTCGAGATCTTGCTTTTCCTCTTGTAACTCTTCCTGCTCGGCACGAATTTTCATTTCTTCAAGCCTCGCCAACTGACGCAAACGAGTATCGAGAATGTAATTGGCCTGATCCTCGGATAAATGAAAGCGCTGAATTAACGCCGTCTTGGGATCATCTTCCGTACGAATAATGTGAATGACTTCATCGAGGTTTAAAAACGCAATCAATAGGCCGTCAAGCAGGTGCAGGCGCCGTTCCACCCAATCCAAACGATGCTGCAAACGTCGCCGCACGGTAACCATGCGGAAGCTCAACCATTCGTTCAAAATTTTATTGAGCGGTTTTACTGCCGGTCGTCCGTCGATGCCAATTAAATTTAGGTTGACGCGATAACTGTTTTCTAAATCTGTGCTGGCGAAAAGATGGCTCATTAGCGCGTCCAGATCGACGCGATTTGATTTCGGCACCAGGACGAGACGCGTTGGATTTTCATGATCGGATTCGTCGCGCAAATCGGTGATCATCGGCAGTTTCTTCGCCTGCATCTGCGCCGACACCTGCTCAAGAATCTTAGCGCCGCTCACCTGGTGTGGCAGCGCAGTAATCACGATATCACCGTCCTCTTTGTGCCAGAGCGCTCGCATTTTTAGCGAACCGCGTCCCGTCTCGTATATTTGCTGGATATCGGCGCGCGGCGTAATAATTTCGGCGTCGGTGGGCATATCGGGCCCCTGAATATATTCACACAGTTCCGCGACGCTGGCCTTGGGCTCGCTTAACAAATGAATAGACGCTTGCACAACTTCGCGCAGATTATGCGGTGGGATATCTGTCGCCATGCCAACAGCAATACCAGTTACCCCATTGAGTAAAACCGTGGGCGCGCGCGCCGGTAACACCTTCGGTTCCTCAAGCGTGCCGTCAAAATTCGGCTGCCACTCGACCGTGCCCTGACCGAGTTCGCTCAAAAATACTTCGGTAAATTTCGACAAGCGCGCTTCGGTATAACGCATCGCTGCGAAGGATTTGGGATCGTCCTGGGAACCCCAGTTGCCCTGCCCATCAACGAGTGGGTAGCGGTAGGAAAACGGTTGAGCCATTAGGACCATGGCCTCGTAGGAGGCACTGTCTCCGTGTGGATGGTATTTACCGATAACATCACCAACCGTGCGCGCCGACTTTTTGTATTTCGCCGATGCCTTGAGTCCCAGCTCGCTCATCGCGTAGATGATGCGCCGCTGCACCGGCTTCAAGCCATCGCCGACGTGCGGCAGGGCACGATCGAGAATGACATACATCGAGTAGTCTAAATAGGCTTTTTCGGTATAGCTTTTTAGGTCAAGTTGTTCTTCAGCAAGTGTGAAATCAGATGGCATTACGAGTGAATGGGTCCAGGTAAATGAATAAGCGGAGCGTTATAGCAGATGCCCTGCTGAGCATCAATCGATTGATGGCTTAAAGCTCAGTCAGACGACGATTCCCGATCAATATCTTCGAGCAAATCCAGTGGCTCAATTTCAATACCTTCCAAATCTGCGCTCCAATTCACACCGACAAGCGTTAAATCTTCATGCATACCGGGCAGCCAATCGTCGAGCAGCTCTTCTACAGAAATCGGCGTCAACTTATACGCACGCCATTCGTCCCTGCAGTGATATTCCGCGTATTCTGGTTCTGACCAAAGTGGCATCACATCGAGTTCGTCATTATCAACCGAGGGACAAAGGGCAAAGCCCTCGTCATTTTGCAATGCCCAAACACACCCTGTCGCCAGGGCTGTCGCGATAAACAGGTCGTAGTTCTTATCGAAGTCTTCGCTTAGATCACTAATATTCACCATGAGTTTTTCTCCGCGTCGCTCTCATCTCATATCCAAGGCTCTGTTTGGAACTGCCAATGAGAAAACTACTGGGTAAATTTGAATGTCTTAACGGTCTGGGGAACCTCTGACAAAAGGATTATTTAATCGCTCATAGCCAAAGGTGGATTCGGGCCCATGTCCCGGAACAAAACTTACGTCGTCACCCAGCGGCCAGAGCTTTGTTCGAATAGAGTGTATCAATTGCTGGTGATTGCCTCGAGGAAAATCTGTGCGGCCAATGGATTCTCTAAACAACACGTCCCCAACAAAAGCCTTGCGAGCACTTTCACAGAAAAATATTACATGACCCGGCGTATGGCCGGGACAGTGCAAAACTTCCAAACGTTCGTCTCCGACAGAAATTATCGCGCCCTCATTAAGTAACTGATCGGGTACGAAGCCCTGCACGGGAGAGAACCCCATCATCTCTGCCTGGGTATCGAGTGCCTCAATCCAAAACATATCCTCACGATGTGGGCCAATCACCGGCACACCCAGTAGCGATTTTAGCTCGGCCGTACCACCGACATGATCCATATGCCCATGGGTGAGCAGAATTTTTTCAACGTGCACCTTCGCAGCTTCAATCGCCGCGACAATGCGGGCGATATCGCCGCCAGGGTCGATAACTGCGGCTTTTAAGGTCCGCTCGCACCAGAACAAGCTGCAATTTTGTGCAAAGGCTGTGACCGGGATAACCTGATATTTCATAACGGTGGTTTGGGCACGGAGTACTATCGAGATTTAGAACCCGCACTTATCAGAATTTTTCGGGCATTTTATCCTGACGCGTCTAGAATAGTTAATACAGTAAACGAAACTGATTGAGGAATAAGGGCCATTCTCACCTTAAATGAAGACCATCGAGACTGCCTACAGGAGGTGAGCAACGTCGCCATGGGGCAAGCGGGCGCCAAACTCGCGCAGCTGCTCGATACATTTGTTGTGCTATCAATCCCGCACATTGAAGTCATGGGGCCTTCGGATATCGTCATGGCCTTGCATTCGATTGATACTAACGAATCTGTTTCGGGCGTGTGCCAGGGGTTTATCGGCGGCGGTATTTCCGGAGAGGCCATGCTGTTGTTTAATGACGCCAGCTTCGCTGATCTCGCCAAAATTATGAAGTATGAAGGTGAGCTCGACGAACAGGCGGAATGCGAGCTCCTTATGGATACAACCAACGTGCTATTCGGAGCCTGCTTAAACGGTATCGCTGAACAGATAGATATGTCCTTCAGCTTTGGTGCGCCGCTGGTGCTCGGACAACACCAAAATATATCCGAGCTGTTTAATTCAGACAAAGCTCGCTGGGACCACGCGCTGGTCACTGAAATCAGCTATCAACTCGAGGGCTACAATGTCAACTGCGACCTTCTTATTGTTATGACGGAGAGTTCTCTCGATCTTTTGTTCAAAAAACTCGACTATTTGTTAGCTTGAGCACTATGGATATGTCGCAAGACCAGGAGATAGGCCTTAAAGATTTCCACTGGATGATGGACGTTTTGCAGTTCATTGATGTGGGCCTGGTCATTCTCGATAAGAAGTTTAATATCCAGCTGTGGAATGCGTTTATGCAAAACCACAGTGCACTGGCGCCATCAGATGTGCTCGGCGAAAACCTGTTTAAAACCTTTCCAGAACTCCCCGAAGCCTGGTTCAGGCGCAAAGCAAACTCCGTTTTCAGTTTGCGCAATTCAGCATTTACTACTTGGGAACAGCGCCCCTATCTGTTTCGCTTTCAAAGCTACCGCCCCATTACCAGCATCGCTGACTACATGTATCAGAACAGCACCATCATTCCGCTGAAAGATACAAATGGGGAAGTTCAGCATATCTGCATCATTATCTACGATGTGACCGAAGCCGCGGTTAACCGATTGCAAATGCAAGCCGCTAACGCGCAACTGGAGCGGCTCAGCCGCACGGACGGATTGACCGGACTGTTAAACCGCAAGACCTGGGAATTTGAACTCGAGAACGAATTCAAACGCTTTTCCCGTTATGGCCAGATCAGCTCATTGATCATGTTCGATATCGATCATTTCAAACGTATCAATGATAACTACGGCCATCCGGCAGGCGATGAAGTCATTCGGCAAACCGCGTCGATTGCTCAAAACTGCATTCGTGAAGTGGATCGCGCCGGCCGCTATGGCGGTGAAGAATTTGGCATCATTCTCAACAACACGCCACCAGAGGGCGCCAAAGTAGTCGCCGAGCGCATACGTGAAAAGATTCAGGGATTGACCGTAACCTACGAGGAATTCGAGATTAACTTTACCGTGAGTCTCGGCATTTCCGGTATAGAAACAACCTTCAGCGAACCCACCCACTGGATTGACGCCGCAGATAAGGGCCTGTATCAGGCAAAACGCAGCGGCCGAAACAATTCCGTTATTCACGACCCCCAGCAGCCCGAATAGCAACATTTGCATCGAAAAGACCTATACGTCAGGTTTTTTATGCTTTTTGTGCAGTATCCAAAAATGACGTCTAAACTCTTTACTAAGGCTTTATTAAGCGGCACTAAAGCTAAAGTAATCGCCGCCGATGCCCTAATTGTTCCAATTAAATAACAGTTTACTCGGCAAGAAACACCTATGATTAAGCGATCTCTTTCTACCAAGTTGATGGCAGCGCTAACGGCGACGATAGTCATCGTGTCCAGCGTAATCTTATTTGTAAATTACGCGATTATTTCGGGCACAGAACAGGAAAAGTTTGAACGCGATACGCAAGCACAGATAAAACTCATCAACGCGTCCTTGCTCGAGCCAGTTTTCGCCTATGACAAGCAGCAAATAGAAGCTATTGCTTCATCGTTGGTCAATACCGATCTCGTCACTGAGATCAAAATCACCGACCACCGCGGCCAAGAGCAGGCGGTAGCGGTTCAGCAAAGCTATGACCCGGCAGAAAAAGTATCTCTCGATACAGTTGAGTTGGTGCGTGGTAATGAAACCGTTGGCTATTACGACATCGTATTTTCCAAAGCCAAAATGGAATCGGTTTTAAACGGGCAAACCAAATTGAGCATCGTGATTGTATTGGTATTGATGGCCTGTGTTCTGACCGCAGCTTTTTTTCTTACACAGCGCATGGTTGTTTCGCCGGTGCGCAAAGTCTCTCTCTCGCTCTACGGCATCGCACAAGGCGGTGGAGATTTGACCCAGCGCCTGCCAACGCGAAGTGGCGACGAAATTGCCGAGCTATCAAGCAATTTTAATGACTTAATGGCCCAAATCGCCGGCATTATTAGCAGTGTCATGGGTGTGACCGGAAAAGTCGGCGAGAGTGTTACAGAAATCAGCACGGCAATTACAGGCACCGTGCAATCCACAGATCAGCAACTAAAAGAAACTGAGCAAGTTGCTGCGGCACTAAATGAAATGTCCTCGACTTCTGAGGAAGTCGCCCGTTCAGCAAGTGCCACTGCGGAGAAAACGAAAGAAGCCAGCGTCGCTACCGAAGCAGGCGCGCGTATTATGAATAGCTCCCAGGAAACGATTCAAAAACTTACCGAGCAAATTGAAGCAACCGCGGACAAAATTCAGGTACTCAAAGACAATAGTGAAAATATTGGTTCGGTTATGGAAGTGATCCGCTCCATCGCCGAACAGACTAACCTGCTCGCGCTCAACGCTGCTATCGAGGCAGCACGTGCCGGCGAACAGGGGCGCGGCTTCGCGGTGGTTGCTGACGAAGTGCGTTCGCTCGCTCAGAAAACCCAAAACTCCACTGAAGAAATCGAATCTATTATCAGCCAGCTACAAAAAGCTGCAGACGAAGCACACGCGTCGATGAATACGAGTATTAATTCGGTGCAGGAAACAATTGAAACATCTTCACAGGTGAAAGATTCGCTCGAGCAAATTCAGGCGTCCGTAACCATTATCAACGATATGAATCACCAAATCGCAACGGCATCAGAAGAACAAAGTGCCGTGGTCGACGACGTCAGTAAAATTGTTACCGCTATCTATTCGCTTTCTGAAGGTGTTGCGGAAAACGCCAGAGTCGTAAACAGCTCCGCTGATCACCTATCCTCCGAGTCCTCCGAACTTCACGACCAAATCACCAAATTTAAAGTCTAAGGTCTATCCAGGGCTTAAACGCCATTGGCATGTCACACGGAAGTGCCACACTTTATTTTACCTCTCCCCTTCGTTTAACTCACGACTTTTAAAATAATTCTTCGATGCGCTGATTCGTATGTCATTTTAAGCTTGTGCGTTTTGTCGCGAATAATATGCGTTAGACTTGCTTAATACAGATGAAAAATCCGTGGATAGGTTGAGCCTAAGTCGACATAAAAAATATTATGAGTCTCGAAACCCTTGTATCATCGCTAAGTTCAGATGCCCTGCGTACCGCAATTTGCAGTTTATGTGCAGAAGAAAAAGACAAGCTTACCAAGTATTTCAGCGGCGAAACGTGCTACCTCAGCGAGCTGGAACGACTGACACAATGTAGCGAATATGCACTGAACCAACTGCTGCGCACGCCTTCCGCGCTCGTGCTGCTTATCGAAGACCTGGACATTCATCGAAGTTTTGATAAAAACGCGCTCAACCAACACTTGCTGGCTCCAGACAGCATCGAAGAAACAATATTAAATCGTCATTTACGCGAGCGCCGTCATTTGATGATGCTCAGAATCATCTGGCGAGACCTCAATCGTATTGCCTCGTTTGAAGAGACCACTCGCGAACTCAGTTTACTCGCCGAAATTGCAATCAAAGCCGCGCTTAATTTTCATTATCACGCACTCATAGAGCGCTTTGGACGGCCGCGCAATTTAGACGGTGTCGAGCAACCTTTTATTGTGCTTGGTATGGGTAAGCTGGGTGCCTACGAACTCAACCTCTCATCCGATATCGACCTTATCTTTTGCTATCCGGAAAAAGGCCATACAGATGGCGCCGATTCGATCGACAACGAAGATTTTTTTGCCCGTTTGGGCAAAAAGCTCATTCATTCGCTCGATACAACCAGTGCCGAAGGCAGGGTCTTTCGCGTCGATATGCGCTTGCGACCCTACGGACAGAGCGGCACCCTGGTACCACATTTTGGCGCACTTGAAGATTATTACCAGAACCAGGGACGCGAATGGGAGCGTTACGCGATGGTTAAAGCGCGTATCGTTGCGGCAACGCTAGACACCGATTACAACCTCGACTTGATGGCGCTGTTACGCAATTTCACTTACCGAAAATACATCGATTTTTCCGTGATCGACGCTTTGCGTAAATTAAAAGCGATGATTCGCCAGGAGGTACGCCGGCGCAAACTCGATGACGACATCAAGCTGGGCTCAGGCGGCATTCGCGAAATTGAATTTATTGCCCAGGCCTTCCAGCTAATTCGCGGTGGCCGCGATACTGAACTGCAAGACAACCAGATTTTGATCATTTTACCGGAATTAGAACGACTGCAATGCTTACCCAGTAACACCGTCGAAAAACTGATTAAGGCTTATCTTTTTTTACGCAATTCGGAGCACGCCATCCAGGCCTGGCTCGACGCACAGACGCAGCGCCTACCAGAGCATGAAGCGCCACGCAGAGCCTTGGCGCTGGCAATGGGCTTCGACACCTGGCAAGCCTATTTGACGGCACTCGACCAACACCGCCAATTTGTCAGTAACGAGTTTGATTCCGTTATCGGTGAAGAAAGCACTGACAACGCTTTTTCACCAACCGACAGAGCGCTCAACCTTTGGCGCAGCTGCTTTAGCGACACGCTTCCAGATACAGACCACGCCGACGAAGACAAATGCTTAATCGCCATAGGGGAATTCATCCACAGTCCCGTCGTCCAAAACCTGAGCGCTAACGGTAAAGAACGACTCGACGCATTTATGCCAGTTTTGCTCGAAGCACTTTTACGCGAAGGCGAGTTCGACCTTCAACTGAGACGCATTTTGCCGCTGGTCCGCGCCATCGCGCGCCGCAGCGCGTATATGGTGCTCCTGATTGAAAACCCCACGGCATTGCAACAGCTCATAGCGCTTACTGAGACCAGCCAGCAAATCGCCGATCAACTCGCGAAATACCCCGCCCTGCTCGACGAACTGCTCGACACCCGCTCACTCTACTCCCTGCCGGAGAAACAAACGCTGGAGAATGAATTGCAGCGCAGCGTACTGCGGATAGATCCAGATGACCTGGAACAACAAATGGAAACGCTGCGCTATTTCAAATTGTCACATACGCTGAAAATCGCCGCATGCGAAGTTTCTGGTGCACTGCCGCTGATGAAAGTCAGTGACTATTTGACCCTGTTGGCCGAGGTCATTCTAGATTACTGCTTGACCCTGGTATGGAACTCAATGACGCAGCGCCATGGTTTTCCAGACGGTAGACACACAGAAGTGCCAGACTTCGTCATTATCGGTTACGGCAAGCTAGGCGGTATAGAAATGAATCACGGATCAGACCTGGATCTTGTATTTATTCACGACGCCAATATTAACGGTGAATCGAACGGTGAAAAGCCGCTGGACAATCAGACGTTTTATATGCGCCTAGGTCAAAAGTTGATCCACCTACTCAACACACAAACGGCCTCAGGCCGGCTTTACGAAGTTGATATGCGACTCAGACCCTCGGGAAATTCAGGCCTACTGGCGACAACAATCGCCGCTTTCGAGCGCTATCAGGAAAAGGACGCGTGGACCTGGGAGCACCAAGCGCTCGTCCGTGCACGAGCCGTTGCGGGCTCAAAGCCGCTCGCGGAGAAATTTGCCACACTGCGCCAAAGCATTTTGTGCAGAACACGCCCCTTGCCCGAACTGCGCAAAGACATTGTTGAAATGCGCCATAAAATGCGCACACATCTGGGTACAGGCAGCGGCGAGAAGGACGTTTTCCAACTGAAACAAGATGCCGGCGGTATCGTCGACATCGAATTTATGGTTCAATATCTTGTTCTTGCATGGTCGCATGCTGAACCGGCACTGGCGACCTACACGGATAACATCCGTATTCTGGAAGCCCTAGCGCACACCAACAAACTGTCGGCTCAAGAGGTCGAACAGCTAATCGCCGCGTACAAAGCACTACGCATAGTGTTACACCGGCGGACCATTGAACAAAAATCCAATGTGATCGACAGCGACCAGCTCACGAGTGAGCGCGCTGCTGTGATTAAAATCTGGCACGGCTTACTGTTGGACGAGTAAGCGTAAAAATGAATTGTAAAATGGGCAGAACGGCGTGGCACTGGCCACCTTCGCCCAAGCAGTAAACTGGAGCACACTATGTCTTTTGCTGATCGCGACGGCCTGATTTGGTTTGACGGCGAACTCGTCCCGTGGCGCGATGCACGCGTTCATGTTCTCACTCACACTTTGCATTACGGCATGGGTGTATTTGAGGGCGTGCGTGCCTATGACGCTGGCAAATACGGCACGGCGATTTTTAAGTTAAACGAGCACACCGACCGACTTTTTCGCTCAGCGCATATCATGAATATGCACATGCCCTGGGATAAAACCGCACTTATCGAAGCGCAAAAGCTCGTCGTTCGCGAAAATGATTTGCACGAAGCCTACCTGCGACCAATGGCGTTTTATGGTTCCGAGGGCATGGGCTTGCGCGCGGATAATCTTAAAACCCACGTTATTGTCGCTGCGTGGCACTGGCCCTCTTATATGTCGCCGGAAGCCCGCGACCGGGGTATCAAAGTTCGCACATCGAGCTATACGCGGCACCACGTCAATATTTCAATGTGTAAGGCAAAGGCAAACGGCCACTACATAAATTCAATGCTCGCGCTAAAAGAAGCGTTGGACTGCGGTTGCGAGGAAGCGCTGCTACTGGACAACGAAGGCTATGTCGCAGAAGGCAGCGGTGAAAATATCTTTATCGTTAGAGACGGTATTTTGTTCACACCGGAACTCACTTCCTGTTTGGACGGCATTACACGAGCGACGATTTTTAGCCTGGCATCTGATTGCGGCTATGAAATTAGAGAAAAGCGCATTACGCGCGACGAAGTCTATGTCGCTGATGAAGCATTTTTTACCGGGACGGCGGCCGAAGTTTTGCCGATTCGTGAACTCGACGGCCGCAACATAGGCAAAGGGCATCGCGGCCCGATAACGACCAAACTGCAGGAACTTTATTTTCGCGCAGTAAAAGGTGAGCTCAATGAGCACGCCAGCTGGTTAAGCTCCGTAGAGGAGTAATATTCTTTGCCAGAGCCCGCTGGACGGCGGGCCAATGGCATGTATATCGGACTCATAGATGTCTTCTTCTCAAACTCCCAATCAAGATACTTACCCACGCCTTTTACGCTACGCATTTAAATATAAATTTTTATTTGCAATTAGCTTCTTCGGTTTTGTGCTATTTGCGTCGATGCAAACACTTTTGCTCAGGGCGCTCGAGCTATTCGTCAATACCCTGGGAGGAAAACCCACTGCCTGGGTTGCACACTTTCCCAGCGATCTTAGCGGCAGCATTTTTTTATTACCCGCAGTGGTCATTTTTCTGAGTTTTTTTCGCAGTATTGGTTACTACTTTGGCCATTTCTATATCGGCCTCGTCGGTCTCAAAGTGGTCAACCAACTCCGCAAAGAGGTTTTTGACAAGCTCCTGCTCGTTCCACAGTCATTTTACGACATCCGCAACAGCGGCCAGCAAATTTCACTCATTATTTACAATATCGAACAAGTGAAAGGGTCTATCACCAACGCGATAAAAATCCTGTTCGAGGAAGGCATGTTTTTAATGGGTTTGCTGATCCTTATGTTTTATTACAACTGGCAGCTCACCCTTGTTTTTCTGATCACAACGCCAGTGCTCTCAGGTCTGGTTTTTATCGCTGCGCGCTACTTTAGGAAAGTGAGCCGCAAAATACAGCTTACCGTAGGTCGAGTCACGCATGTAACCAACCAGGCAATTCAGGGTATACAAACCGTAAAAAGCTACAACGCAGAAAAAATTGAAAGCGCCCGGTTTCGCGACGCTGCAGACGACAACTTAAAATACAGCACTAAATTTGATCGGGTAAATGCCCTGCAGGCACCCGTCATGCATTTCGTGATTGCTATCGCCATCGCAGTCACTTTTTTTCTGGTGCTGTTATTTTGGTCTAAAGAAGACCCTGGTGGCGCCGTAGCCTTTGTGACCGCGGCCGGCACAGCAGGGAAACCCATAAAACAACTGAGCAAAATAGTATCCATTATTCAAAAGGGTCTCGCGGCGGCAGATTCCATATTCGGCGTGCTCGATACGGAAGTGGAAAACGACACAGGCGCTCGTCTGTTACACGATGCTAAGGGAGAAATTGTATTCAATAACACGCTCTTTCATTACGAAAGTGACAAGCCTGTACTTAAAGGACTCGAATTTTCTATCGCCCCGGGAGAAAACGTCGCACTTGTTGGTCCATCGGGCAGTGGCAAATCGACCATTGCGAATTTACTGCTGCGCTTCTACTCGCCACAATGTGGAGACATTAGCATTGACGGCATTAATATTAGCGAGCTAAAGCTGAGTAACTTGCGCGAAAATATTTCTGTGGTCAGCCAAAATGCTGTGCTTTTCGACGCTAGCATCTCGGAAAATGTGTGTTATGGAAGCAAAGAAATAAACAGCGCTCGTCTGCACTCAGCGTTAAAACACGCCAACGCCTATGATTTTGTGATGGCACTGGAGCACGGCGTCGATACCGAGGTGGGCGAGAATGGCAACCGACTATCTGGCGGCCAGCGACAACGGATCGCAATAGCGCGGGCAATTTATAAAGACGCCCCGATACTGTTACTGGATGAGGCTACCTCCGCGCTAGATAACGAATCGGAGAAACTTATCCAGGATGCGATGGAAACCCTTATGAAAAATCGCACAACGCTGGTAATTGCCCATAGGCTGGGCACCGTTAAAAATGCCGATAAAATTATCGTTTTAAACCAGGGGGAGATTGTTGAAATGGGACCCCACGATAAGCTCATCGAAAAAAATGGTTTATACGCTGGCCTCTATACAACTCAGGTCGACGCCTCCTAGAATCTGCCGACATTAAATTGATCTATATGCGCCATATTTATTCTGCTATTTTTTATATCGCGCTGCCGTTTTTACTTTTACGGCTGTGGCGACGTGGGAAAGCGGCGCCGGCCTATCGCAAACGCTGGCGGGAACGATTTGGACTTATTGAAAAACCGCAAGGTGATACACCAACACTTTGGTTTCATACGGTAAGTGTCGGTGAATTTATTGCCGCACGGCCACTAATTCAACACTACCTGGATACTGGCAATTACGATATTGTCGTCACGACGACAACACCCACCGGCTCGGACCGCGTGAGAGACGTATTCGGGGACGCGGTATTTCATTGCTACTGCCCCTACGACACACCGCTTTTTGTAAAACGCTTCTTAAATAAAATTAAACCTGTTATTTTCGTCTGCCTGGAAACTGAGTTGTGGCCAAATATCATTCACTTCTGCTCACAAAAAAAAATTCCGATAATTGTAGCCAATGCGCGTCTATCTGAAAAATCCGCGCGCGGATACGCTCACCTTCGCGCATTAAGTAGCCCTATGTTAAATAAAATATCCATCGCAGCGATACAAAATGACACCGATGCTGATCGTTTTTTGCAACTGGGTTTAAAAAAGTCGAGCAGACACGTGACTGGCAGCATTAAATTTGACCTAAAAATTGACGATACGACACGCGAAACAGCTGACGCACTTAAGCATGCGATCAACGCGGAGCGAAAAACATTGATCTGGATTGCGGCGAGTACTCATAGCGGCGAAGACGAAATTATTTTGCATGCTTATACGATGATTAGAAAAAAGCATAAACACGTGTATTTAATTTTAGTACCTCGTCATCCCGAACGTTTTGACCAAGTACATAAATTGTGTGTGAACAGCGGGTTTAATACTATTCGCCGAAGCCAAAATAATGACCAAGATTTCGATATTATGGTGGGCGACACGATGGGCGAACTGTTGATGCTTCTCGGCGTGGCAGATATCGCATTTATTGGAGGCAGTTTAGTTTCCAACGGCGGCCACAACTATATTGAACCCGCCGCCTGGGGACTGCCTATTATTTCAGGGCCGAGTACCTACAACTTTTTAACCATCGCAAATGAACTTCGCGACGCAGGCGCGTTGACAATTACCCCCGACGCACAGGCGATTAGTCAGGAAGTTATTAAAATCTTAGAGAACCCCGATAGAGCACGTACTCAGGGGAACGCTGCCAAACAGATCGCTGAGAAAAACCGGGGCGCTATGAAAAAGTTGATCGAGCTTATCGACGCAAACATCCACTAACGCTGCTGGTAAACACTCGCCTCCATCGCCTGCAGACGCTTTTCGACAGGGCTAAATACCAGGTTATACAAAAAACCGACGAACAGTATAAACGCAAAACAGGTCGCGACAACAAAGCCGTAATAGGCGTTCCCACCGAACATATCACCAACAATCGCCATCGCCAACGGACCAAATACGGCACCAAGTGCGGTAAAGAATAAAATAATCCCAGCGGCACTACCATGTTGATTCGCTTCGAAGCAGCTAATGCCTTTAGAATTTATTGTCGGATACATCACCGACATGAATAAACCGGACAATGGCAATAATACCGCCGCGACATTTTTTCCAAAAAACACTGACAAAGCAAAACATATAAGGATGGCACCGCTCATACAAAATGTAACAACTGCCCAATTAAAATGCGCCATTAACCAAATACCCATAAATCTCCCAAGTGCACGAAGAACAAAGAATATTGTCAATGCATTAACCGCCAACCAAACAAAATTTCCGTCATAACCAAGCAAAAATGTGGGCATCCAAACGTATATTGCGCTTTCAGTGGCAACATATAAAAATGCAGCTAACGAAAAACCAACAGCATATTTGTTTTTCAACAGCATTATTGTATTAACTACATTTATTTTTTCGTGCGCATCGCTCTGGGTTGGCGTAGGATATTTTACTGTCGCCGATACAATAATTAAAACAAAACACAAAATCCCGGCGATCACGTAGAGCCATTTCCAATGAACACCGGACGCGATAAGCCAGGTGACAATCAGTGGGCCTATTATTGCGCCAACACCAAAAAACGCTTCGACACCATTCATTGTGCTGGTATGTTCGCGATTTGAACGGGATATATCACCAATAAGCGCAAGCGCAGCAGTTTTAAAAATACCTACCGCGAGACCGGAAAACACCATCAGCATTAGGTAGTACCAAAAGGAATTACCTATCGCAAACAAGAAAGACACGCAGGCAAAAATAGCCAAACCCAGACGGATTGTTTGCTTTCGCCCAAATTTATCCGCGAGAAAACCCAGGCCGATACCCGCAATAGCAATAGCTGCCATTGGCGCATAATGCACCAAACCGGCCTCCGTCATATTCAGATCAAACTCTGCCATGACCTCGGGAATGATTTTGCCAACCGCATCAGTTGTCATCGCAAACATCATGAACATCATATAAGTGAGCCAACGAATCTTGCCCAAGTTGCGTGTATCTTCTGACTGGTTCATATAAGTTTTCTGCTTAGTAATTTGTTTATCTAAGTTTAGATTAGCTAAAGATTGCTGACTTGATCAAAATTAGTTGCAGTTTTTGCAAAATCACCCTGCTTGCTGACTATTTCAAAGGTCAGTTCCAACAAGTCAATGCTTAACTCAATGCTGGCCGCTGAACCAGTCCACTTTAACTTTAATTCAGAAGTCCCGCACGAAAGGCAACTAAACTCGCCGTCAAAAGCCGGGTGTTGATTTCTAAGTTTAATCAAACTCATCAAGTTCTTGACAACAGGCCTTTCAATTTGTTCTACAATTTCTTCACGCTGGTAGTAATGGCGATTGATATCCCGTCCAACACGGGTCTTCGCGAGAAGCGCCATATCGTTTTCGCCACAGAGCAAACCTGCATAATAAACCTGTGGAATCCCCGGCGAAAAAAAATGAATAAGCCGAGCCAGTAAATACGTATTGTCATCAGATCCCAGCGCGCTGTAGTAGGTACAATTCACCTGATAGAGGTCAACATTAGATGCAGCCGCACCAGTTGCCATTCGGCTTTCACCATTGCTGAGTTCGTGAATACTCTCAACCAGCTCATCAATTTGTTCAGCGTTTAATAGACCTTCACCCTGTTCATCCGGTGCGATATCGATAATTCCAATTCCATCATGGGTATCGAGTACTGTTATCGCATTGCGAGGGCTTATGTCATACCAGGCTTTGATAGGTGCACTATCGCGTTTTATTAAGGTATGGAGAACGAGCGGCGGCAAGGCAAAATCGTAGACCCAATCTACGCGCTTTGCGATTTCGATTTGCGTTTTATAGTGCGAGTGGATCTCTACCAGCACTTCCATGTCTCGTTTGGATGCTCGATCCGTTAATTCCCCAATAAATGCGAAGGTATCATCTGTCATGAAACAGCTGGTGCCGCGTTTCTTAATCGAATATCCCGCAGCATCTAGCCTGAGCATTTTTACGCTGCCTTCGTGCAGCGCGTCCAGGACGCTATTTAAATAGGTATTCCCTGCCTCTGATTTCACGTCGATATCGATTTGCTTGGATGTGAACGTTGTCCAAATCATTTTCGTCGAACCATCTCTCAGGCTCATTTTTGTAAATGGGAATCCCGGTCTGGGCCGGTAGAGCGCCAATAATTCTTCTTCGCTAGCGCCATTGGGAAACACGCTGCTGTAAGTAAGCACCAGCGGTGCGAATGCCGATTCACTGCCCTTTTCCAAAAAGTCTTGAAATTGCGGTGAGTCCGCGGATATATGATTTACAATTAAGTCCGCAACAATTTCAAAGCTATTCGATAGCTCGTTCACCTCGGCCCAGCTGCCTAAACGATTATCGACTTTGGTGTGGTCAATCGGGTCAAAACCAGCGTCTTCACCGTCTATCGGATAGTAAAAGGGCAGTAAATGAACCCCGGAAAACAAATCGTTTAACTCGGTGTTCAGAATACTCGTTAAAGTCTCAATGTTTCCGCCCCCAAGGCGATTGACGTAGGTGCAAAGTTGAACCTGATTTTTCATAACTCGACTCGTTTTTAAAGAATACTAATTGGGAGAAATCTCTACGCTGGCTGCGCGACCCGCTAACAAGAAAGCGCCAACAGAACCTGCACTGTTGCCAAGCGTCGGAAGGACAAGGTATTGATCTAAACTACTTTCATCTTTAAGGGCAGCAACGTAACCCGCCATCGCTATATATAAACTGCGACGAACTTTCTGGAGCAGAAATTCGCTCGACACACCTCCGCCAACAATAATACGCTCTGGGGAATACATCAGTGTTATTGCGTGAAATAACTCTGCGAGATAATACGCTTGAAGATCCCATGCAGGATCAGACACATCGAATTCGTTGAGTGGTTTTCCCCAGCGAGCGGCAATTGCTGCTCCACTTGCCAGGCCTTCAGCGCAGTCACCGTGATAGGGGCAACAACCCGCAAAATCCCTATCATCAGCGTGACGACGCAAGCCAATGTGACCAAGCTCAGGGTGCGATATACCACTAACAAGCTGGTCATTCGCAATAACACCACCGCCGATACCAGTACCAACCGTTACGTAGACAATATTTGCCAAGCCTCGGCCAGCACCATGCCGATGCTCCGCCAATGCGGCAGCATTTACATCGGTATCAACAACAACGTTGCAACCCAGGCTCTCGGCAAAGTATGTAGATAAATTTACACCCTCCCAGCCAGGTTTCGGTGTTGCTTGAATCACACCGTAATTTGGCGATTTTGGATTGACATCCACCGGACCAAAAGTCCCGATGCCAAGGGCAGATATGGGGCCGTGCTCTTTAAAAAAAGCTTGAATCTGGGGCAACGTAATATCGGGCGAGCTTGTATCTATGCGTATCCGCGCTATAACGGCGTCATACTTTTCCGCAACAACACAAATGACCTTTGTACCGCCAAACTCTATGGCACCCAAACAACTCTTTTTCATTATTTTATGGTCTCTTCGCAGGCACATGCCCGATACAGTTAACGCTAATTACCCGGCATCAAGACTGAAGATTCTGCCGCCGCCAGATAACTCGAAGCGAACAGTAGCAATTTATGCAATCGTTTGCAATAATTGCTTTATAACAATTACATATGAACTTGAAGAAATTTATTCAGTAAGGAAATCCATTAAAGTTCAAGTAGAAAACGTTATAGACTAGAGCCTCGTTACACAGTCAAGATAGTTGACATAAGGATGCGATCAAGCTTAACTACCCCGAGGCCACTGGAAACGATTGCACAGTTGCTGGCGGCCCCTACTGGCGCAAAATCGCCACCACGAAAAATATGGACTCAAAGAATCGCAGATTCACTCAAGTGAAGCACTGCCAAAAATAAGAAGTTAGACAAATGAAAATGAGCGACATTGCTCGATTGGCCGGTGTTTCTAGTTCAACGGTATCACGAGCTCTCAACAACAGCCCCTTAATCAGCGAAGCCACACGTGCCAAAATCATGGCCATCGCTGAAACACAAAACTACTTTATTGATCGTCAGGCGAGCAATTTCCGGCTTGGGCGTACTGGAGCGATTTCCATCATCATCCCATTTCAACATGCACCAAACCAACATGTCTCTGATCCATTTTTTATGGACATGCTCGGTGCAATAGCGGACTACGCAACGGAGCACGACTATGACCTGCTGATCTCTCGTGCCAACAAACAGACCTGGCGCCAAAAACCCTTTCAGCTCAATGTAGATGGTGCGATTTTTATGGGGCAAAGTGATATTCATCTGGGACTGAATGACTTAGTAGATACAACAGATTTTCCATTCGTTGTATGGGGTGCTATGCTTCCAGACCAAAAATATACCTGTGTTTCTACCGATAACCGCCGCGGCGCTCGCGATGCGGTAAATCACCTGTTGAACATAGGCAGACGACGAATTTTATTTCTTGGCGACACCAGCGTACCCGAAGTCAAACTTCGTTACGAAGGCTATGAAGCAGCACTTCACTCAAAAGACATCGCACTGGATCAACGTTTGGTTTTAAAATGTCCATTTGAACCGAACCAGGCATACAACACCTTGCGTTTGGCGCAAGACAGCAATCTCGAATTTGATGCTATTTTTGCGTGCAGTGACATTATGGCGATGAACGCAATCAAAGCGCTTTCAGAAGTCGGCCTTAATGTTCCGGAAGATATTTCTGTTACTGGTTACGATGACATTTCAATTTCCGCATACTACAACCCACCGATCACTACAGTAAGACAAAACATCCCTCGTTGTGGCAAACTACTGTGCGAAACACTAATACAGAAAATACAGGGCGACTCGCCACAGTCCATTTTGCTGCCAGCAGAACTTGTGGTTAGGGGTACCTGATTCTTGAACACCCGCCCCTAATAGAGGCCGTACATGCAAGACACCACAAAAAAAGCGCTGTTTTTTTCTTCGGTGATACCGATTGAGCATACCAAGCACGCGACCTATGGACTTCAACCTTCCGACACACAGTTTTCGTTTGCACGCGACTTCAACGCACTCCCCGTAGTTGCCGCCGAGCTCGCTGTTGCCGCCCAAGACTATCCAATTATCTTTATCGGAGACGAGTTTATTCCTTCGATCGCACTGTCAATAAAGGAAAACAACAACGCTTTTGTCGACGACAACGGCGCCTGGCGAGACACAACACATATTCCAATGTGTGTCAGGCGCTACCCTTTAATTTCGGTTGTCCCCCAAGACGCTGAAACCCCAGTACTCTGTATGGACGAAAATTCTACACTGATTACAGACGACAACCCGAGCATTCCATTTTTTGTTGACGGTAAAGCAAGCAAAGCAATACAAGAGATATTTAATTTAAGTGTAGTATTCGAGCAATCGTTAAAAACGACTCGCGCCGCAGTATTGGCGCTAGCTGACTTGGGAGTATTTGCTGCAAAGACATTTACCTACAAAGATCAATCAGGCAAAACTGAAAAACTACAATTCACTGGCATCGACGACAAAAAAGTTGATGAGCTTAGCGATGAAGATTTTATTAAGCTGCGCAAAAATGCTGCGCTCGACCTCGTGTTTGCCCATCGCTTATCGATGAATAATTGGAGTAAGTTAGTTTGACCCAAGCTATCGGGCGAGGCGCATGAGCGCAGACAATGCTAAGTCTATCGTTATCGTTGGCGGCGGCACTTCCGGCTGGCTCAGTGCCGCTTTTTTAAGCGCAACACTGCCGGATAATTATCTAGGCGAAGTTCGCATCACCCTGGTTGAAGCATCGGATATCCCAACTATCGGCGTTGGCGAAGCAACCACACCTTCGTTAGGCCTGACACTGAACGAGCTCGGTATCGACGAATATGAATTTATGCGCGCGTGCGATGCGACATTTAAGCATGGCATTCAATTTCATCAATGGGTTAAATGTCCCGATGAACAAAACGAATATTACTTTCACCCATTTCAAGCACCGCTTCGCGCCGGCTCGGACAACTTCGCCAAACATTGGATAAACACCCCCCTCGACGAACGCGGCATTTATGCAGAATTATCTGGCATCCAATCCACACTAGCTCAAAGAGGTTTTGCTCCTAAAACCAGGGCATCTGGAAACTTCAATGGGAATTTACCTTACGCGTATCATTTGGATGCCGGCAAACTGGCCACCTTTCTGAAAACGATTGGCAAAAACTTAGGCGTTGAACATCTGGTAGACAAAGTCTGCACCATTGATGACGATGGCGAAAATATCAGGAAGATAAAACTCGAATCGGGTAGAGAACTGCTTCCCGACCTGGTAATCGACTGCACTGGTTTTGCCGCGCGCATTATTAATCGTGATAAAAACAATCCATTTGTTTCGAAACAAGATACTCTCTTTTGTGATACCGCAATCACTACACGCGTCGATCTAAATTCCATTGATGATGTCGTTCCCTATACAAAATCCACGGCCCAAAAAAACGGGTGGATCTGGGATATTAACCTGACAAACCGCAGAGGTGTTGGGCATGTTTTTTCCAGCCGCTACATATCTGAAGAAGAAGCGGCCGTTGATTTAGCACAATACCTTAATACTGGTACACATAATCTGGAGTACCGAAAACTCGATATGCGCATCGGTTATCACGAAAAACAATGGCGGGGAAACTGCGTAAGCGTGGGTCTTGCTGCTGGCTTTCTCGAACCGCTTGAGTCGACAGGAATTTATTTAGTCGAAATGGCTAACTGGGCACTGTCCCAATCAATCGCTCGTTTTTTTAATGGTTACACTGAGACAGCCAATAATTTCAATGTCATGATGCAACGCCACTTCGAAAACATCACTGATTTTATTAAACTGCATTACTGCTTATCGCAACGCACCGATTCTAAATTTTGGCGAGATAATTGTGATCCAGCAACAATTCCGGACAGCTTGAAGGCGCTCCTTGATCGCTGGAAACACGACGCACCCAACGACTTCGATTTTGACCATAGCATCGTTTGTTTTAACAGTGAAAACTATCAATATATTTTGTATGGCATGCAAGGCGCAGGCGAACCCGAAAGATCAGCGCCAGACAGAAGTCGAGACATATTGCATCAGGTGCGCGCGAAGCGAAATGCACTGCTCGAAAGACAACGTACACAATTAGTTAAAAATAACGCTCTATTAAAAACACTGGCAGACGAAAAAATATCAGCACGTAATCAAGGGGCGATTTCCGGGCCTCTCGCGTCAACAAATTATCGCGTTAAGTAGCCTTCTTTTCAACGAACAAATCTTTTCCCATTGACAAATATCCTGGCAAAAAAAAGGCCGGAAAACCGGCCTGCTAACTAAGTGCAAAGAAACAAATAACAACTTAAAAACTAAACGTTGCTCTCAACGAGCTGGTAGTGCCAGAGATCACACGGAAGCCACCGCCACCTTGCTCGGTAACACCATGCTCATCAAATAAATTATTAATGTTGAGTGAGAGTGTGAGTGCATCATTGACGTACCAATCGCCAAATAATCCAACCGTATTAAAGCCATCATGAACAGTTGTATTATCATCACCCGCAAATGAGTCGTCAGTACCGATTATTTGCGCTCCAGCTGAGAAATCATCAGTATCATACGCTGCGGTGATATTATAAATTAACTCGGCTTGACGACGCGGCGTATTTCCATTGTTTGCTGGCGTTACAGCGTCACTCACGAGCTCAGAATCTGTCCAGGTAAAGCTACCATCTACCGAGAGCTGACCAAAAGTAGTACCAAATTCGACTTCAAGCCCAGATATTTCGTACTCTTTTTCCAGTTGAGGAGGGTTCTGAGTAAAATCAAAACTACTTAACGACGTTTCAGCCATAAAATAGGTCACAAATAAATCGATATTATCTAAATTCATTTTGTAACCGAGTTCAAGCTGATCAACGATATCACGCATTTCTTCGTCTGGAAGCTCTCCTGCTGCATTTGCCGCGCCCACTTTACGATCGGCATTAGCTCTCACACCCTGGCTAATACGAGCAAAAACAGCGTGCTCATCTGCCAATGTATAATTGACACCTGCCGAGTATGAAGTTTCAGAGTAATCCCAATTGATTTGCTGAGTAGGTGTGCGATTTGGCACAACAGCGTTCTGCTCAACGGCAGATACAACACCATCGTTATTAATGTCTCCAAGGTCGACGACTTGTCCACCGTACTGACTGCCGGTTCCAGTTCCATTATCCTGGCGCACACTTAAATCAATGGAGAGATCACCAAAGATCATTTCCAATGCGGCATAAGGGGCAAATACCTCAAATTCAAGATCATCATGCTTGTTACAGCATCCTCCCCAGTTCGCACCATAATGTGCCAAGCCTCCTTCTGTAAGCGGAGTAACTACCGGTGTTTCACCAGAGGTATCGACACTAACGATGTCAATAAGTGCAGCTTCATCACCCTTGGCTTCAGTGAGATAGCTCGACCAGTGCCACTCTTGATCAAACGATTGCGTACCGCTAAACAAACCTAATGTTAAAAAGGCTTTATCGTCAAAAGATTTGGACAGGCGAATATCTGTCATCGTTGTGCCCATATCATTCCAGGTCACATCAAAGACTTTCACATCCTGCGCCGAACCAGTATAAACCTCGCCCTCATTAGGGCCATTTACGTACCTAAATTCATCACCAGTAATACTTGCGCCACCCGCAAAACCATAAGTGGGAGTATCAATCAAACCAGCGAAGTAAGTACCTGTCCAACTCCCTGTAATTTCTTGCGTGCGGTGTTTCGCATTTACTGACCAACCATCGCCCAGGTCGAATTCTGCTTCAAAACCATAAGAATCGACGACAGGGTGTTGCCCATCTCTCACATCGCTAGACCCCAAATCGCGGTTTGCATCAACGTAAGCGCTATTTGTAAGCCACGGCGTTTGAGTCAGATCATCTGATTCGAAATCGCCGCCTGCGAGCCCCTCTCCATCTGCGTTAAGTGGACCAGGCAGCACAGCAAGTGCACGATCATCAAGATGCTTGAGATTTACACGAATAAAGCCATTGTCAAATTCTTTTGTAAGGTTGAACTTAATTTGGCCGCCAGAATGCGCGTTGTAACCAACATCTCGAGGGCCTTCACCATCGCGTGTAAAACCACCTATATGAAAACGCACAGTATCCGTAAGCTCGCCGCCAAATTCAAAATCAGTTCGCGTTTCTCCGTAGTCAAGACCTACAAGCAGGGAAACAGAGCCACCATCTTCTTCACCAGTCTTACTAATGAAGTTAATCGTACCGCCGGGACCATTACTTGTTAACGTCGAGGATGAGCCGCCACGAATAGCTTCAATACGTGAAATTGAAGAGTCGGCGCGAAAAAAAGTATCCGCAGTACCAAATTGCATGTCACCAAACAAAACAATGGGTAAGCCGTCCTCCTGTATTTGCACATATCTGGCCCCACCATCAGGCGCAGGCAGACCACGCACACTAATGTTTGAGTTACCTTCACCACCAGATGATTCTGAGCGAATACCAGGTATGTTTCTAAAAATCTCGGCTGAAGTACGTGGTCCCTGGCGGGCAATTTCAGCGGCATCGAGTTTTGATGTGGAAATAGAAGTATCCATTTGAGTCGCACCACCACTGCGTGCAACACCGGTCACAATCACCTCTTCAAGACCAAGCTCCGCATGAGCTTGCGAGGTAAAACCAACGGTGGCGGCAACAGCAACGGCTAAAGGACTCAGACGAGAAATCTTCGGTGTGGAGTTCGTTATTGGCATTGAATATCTCCCTTAAAAGAAGTGAGCTGCATCGAATTATTGATTATTTAGTTTTTCGACAAACTCGAATCTGCACAGCAAATTCACGTATGTCAGTCGTTTAAAACAGACCCGGGGAGCCTGTTAAAGCGAAGTATAACGCCAATTTTTTTCATTTTGCAATCGTTTGCAACACGAAATTTGAAATATTTCCATATATTAAACGCTATCAAAAATAATTATTAAACATATAAACCTTCACCAACCCGCGCAAAAACTAGACAAAACCTAGATTTATATTACAAAAATTAAGATTTTTTTATAAATATCCAATAGGCATAGACATAAAGTAATAAAAAACAAAATAAAATAAATATATGTTTTTATATACAAATAAAGAATAAAAAATGGATTTCAAGCTAATTACGCACGAGCCATGCAAAAATTGCATTAATTTGCATAATTAATAACGTTTTCGCGCGACGGTGGTGGATATAGAATGTTCGATGTCTTAAGTCCATTACTCTAGGCTCTTCGCAACAAAAGATTGGAATCACCTTCGTTTAACTTCAACCGCCAAATTAAAAAAGCATTTATGAAGAGTTCAGCGTTATTCGGACTATTGCTCTCGGGGATTTTCCTGAAACAGCTTGCGCTGGGCGAGACATTAAAAGTGCTACCTTCACTTAATGACGGCTCACTTTATTGCGCCCAACTACTCGAGCGAGCACTAAAATATTCGGGCAGAAAAATCCATGTACTCGCGGCCACTAAGGACGCAAGCCTTGCAAGACAGGCCCAAGACGTGTTGAACGGCAAGTTGGACGTTGTATGGTTTGGCACTTCGCGATCAATAGAAAAAAAACTACTTCCAATCCGTATCCCTATATTTAAGGGGCTTCTGGGTTACCGACTGCTGATTATCCGCAACGGCGAGCAGGCGCTGTTTAACGATATATATACACTCCGTGATTTACAGAAAAAAGTGCTTTTCGGCCAGGGCAAGGCATGGGCAGATGTCGAGGTACTCGCATCAAACGGCATTGGCGTGGTCACCGCCATGGAGTATGAACACCTTTTTAATATGCTTAACGCAGGTCGCTTCGATGCTTTCCCGCGCGGATTGCATGAACCCTGGAGTGAAGTTTCCTCGCGCCCCAAGCTCGGGCTTGCTATAGAAGAAAAATTAATCGTGGTTTACAAGATGCCGCTGTATTTTTTTGTGAGCCCCAAAAATACTGAGCTGGCAACCGACCTGGAAAACGGCTTACTGGCGATGGTGGAAGATGGGAGTTTCGACCGCTTTTTCTTTTCACACCCGGTTGTCAAAAACGCATTGGCCAAGTCCAATTTGGCAAACCGGCGCGTGATTTCCCTGGATAATCCACACCTTCCCGAGGAGACGCCCACTGACAACCCTGCCTTCTGGTTTGATCCTAGAACCCACTCCCAATAGTGCAGTCATCACTGTTGCGACTATGAGCTGGCGCGCGCCTTCTCCGCACGCTTGCGTCTCACTTCTTTCGGATCGGCAATAAGCGGCCGATATATTTCAATCCGATCACCTGGGTGTACAACATACTCCGTAGGCTTTTTGCTTCCCTTGGCGCCAAGCACTTGGCCAAATATACCCAGCGTTGCGTTGTGGATATCAATCTCGGGGAAAAACTCATCGATTTTGGATTTCAGCACGGCATCGTGGGCAGTTGTACCAGGCTCAACGAACACCTGGATTATTTTTTGCCGCTCGGGTAGCGCATAGGCCACTTCTACAGAAATAGGCTCTATATCGGTCATAGGTAAACCTTTTTTGCGCGTTTGCATAAAGCTTCAACCTGCTGCGACGCGGCACGTTTGAGCATTTGAGGAAGTGCTATCGCTGCGAACGGATTGGACATTTCAAACTTAAGCCGAAACTTAACCTTACACGCCGTTTCGTTTAATGCATCAAAGCACCATTCACCGTCAAATGAACGAAATGGGCCGTCGACTAATGACAGAGTCATCCTTTCGGGTACTTCAAGCACATTGCGAGTCGTAAAAGATTGCTGGATGCCCATGAGCGCCAAGTCGAGCTGGGCCTCCAACCAACCATCTCCTCGCCGCATTATCTTTGCATCGACGCAGCCGGGCATAAATTTAGGATAGCTTTCAATATCGTTTACCAACGCAAACATCTGTTGCGCCGAAAAAGGCACTAAGGCGCTGCGTTCAATCGTTGCCATCTAACACCCTGGGGCCTGTGAATACTAATGACGGCGCATTCTACCGAGCCGTTCAAGAAAAGAGTAGCGTCAAATCCAAATGCACGGGACAAGTCGGGCAACTGTCCTTATAATCCGCGCCCATGGCAAAAAAAGGTGGCGGTAAAGCGTCCAGCAATACAATCGCACAAAACAAAAAAGCTCGCTTCGACTATTTCATCGTAGAAAAATTCGAAGCAGGTATTGTGCTGCAAGGCTGGGAAGTAAAAAGTCTTAGACAGGGTAAAGCACAACTCACGGATAGCTATGTCTTTATTAAAGATGGTGAGGCATTCCTATTAAATTGCCAAATACAACCGCTCGCTACGGCTTCCACGCACTTTGTTTGTGAACCTACACGTTACCGCAAGCTTCTACTGCACGAAAAAGAAATAAGCAAACTCGCTGGCTACGCCGATCAAAAGGGTCATACCGTCGTCGCTACTGCGCTCTACTGGAAAAAACACCTGGTTAAGTGCGAAGTCTGCTTGGCGAAAGGCAAGCAGCTGCACGACAAACGTCAAACCGAAAAAGAGCGCGATTGGAATCGAGAAAAGCAACGCGCGCTCCATTCAGCACGTTAACCCACACCCATAGTGGCCGAGATCCTGCCCGCGCTCTGGTAATCTCGGCTACAGCAGCTAAAATCGCTACTTTGCATCTTGCCCAGTGGGAAAATCATGCGCTTCTTGTTCAAACTGACCCTCCTTTTGTGTGTATTTTTCTCAGTCCCAGTCTTCGCTTCAACCGAGCAAACACAAAGTTTTTCTGAGTGTCTTGAATCAGAAATGAGCATTGACGAATGTGTCGACCTGCAAGTTGCACCCGTTTCGGACTTTATCGCCGGCATTATTTTTTCTGAAATTTCGCTCAGCGACGACTTCGGCATACGCTGGATCGTCGTATGGCTGGCGTTGGGCGCGCTGTTTTTCACTATCTACTTAAAGTTCATATCCGTCTGGGGCTTTCGCCACGCGATAGATCTCGTCCGCGGCAAGTACTCAGATCCGCATAGTCCCGGTGAAGTGTCGCATTTCCAGGCACTGACCGCTGCGCTTTCAGGCACCGTCGGTCTCGGCAACATCGCCGGGGTTGCCGTGGCCATTTCCGTCGGTGGGCCAGGCGCAACCTTTTGGATGATCATTGCGGGATTGCTTGGCATGTCATCCAAATTTGCCGAGTGTACGCTCGGCGTAAAGTACCGCATGTACCATGCGGATGGCACCGTTTCCGGCGGGCCCAAATACTATTTAACCGCTGGCCTGGCCGAGAGAGGGTTTGGCGATCTAGGCAGGATACTGGCCGTTTTTTTCGCCATTTGCTGTATCGGAGGCTCAATTGGTGGCGGCAATATGTTTCAAGCCAACCAAGCCTATTCGATGACAGTAGAAGCTACAGGTGGCAACAACAGCTTTTTTGCAAACAAAGGGTGGCTGTTTGGCTCCATTATTGCGGTGCTCGTCGCCGTCGTCATTATTGGCGGCATAAAGAGCATCGCTAAAGTCACCGCGCGCTTAGTGCCGTTTATGGCCGCGGTCTATTTGATCACAGCCGTATTTATCTTGCTCAGCAACTTCAGTGAAATCCCCTCCGCCTTCGGCGCGATTATCAGGGGTGCAATTAGCCCCGAAGGCGTCGTTGGCGGAGCGATTGGCGCCATGATACAGGGCTTTCAACGCGCGGCCTTTTCGAACGAAGCGGGTATTGGCTCTGCCGCTATTGCCCACTCGGCAGTAAAGACAAAAGAGCCCGCTACAGAGGGGTTTGTCGCGCTGCTCGAGCCCTTTATCGACACCGTTGTGATATGCACAATGACGGCACTCGTCATCATCATTACCGGGGCTTACTCAGAGCACTCGAATCTCGGAGGCGTAGCGCTGACATCGGCCGCATTTACAAGCGTGCTCCCCTGGTTTAAAGGCATTCTCGCTGCGGCCGTGATTCTTTTCGCCTTCTCCACGATGTTGTCTTGGTCCTATTACGGCTCAATTAGTTGGGCTTTTTTGTTTGGCAGATCGTCAACCGCCTCTTATTCCTACAAAATTTTGTTTTGTCTGTTCATCGTGCTCGGTTCCATGGCCAGCCTCGGGAACGTTATCACTTTTTCAGATTCAATGATTTTCGCCATGAGTCTGGCCAACTTAGTTGGTCTTTACATTCTTGCACCTGTCGTTAAACAAGAAGTGGCAGACTATCGAGAGCGCCTAAAGTAGTCGTGCTTCGTCCGGAATAGTGAAATCCACACTCAGGGATGGCATCTTGGGTGTAATAATGGCTCTGCTGGTGAAAATGAAATTCCGCCAGATTTTGTCGCATCTGCTGAACAATAACGCCAACTATGTTCAACGCCAGCTCGCAGAGGCTTCGTGATAACGAAATATTTAACTTAGCGCCTGGACCTTAGAAAAATTCTTTTTTTTCAATTACTTAAACGCTGCACGCGCACACCTCTGTGCAAATGTTTTCAAATACACAACCAGCAGGTTAATTGCCGAATTGATGGTTTGACACCTCGTTTTATAACGAAAGTATTTTATCGCCGCACAAGTCTGAGCAAGCGCAATTTCGCATCTATACTAAATACACTTACGCTGATTTTTATCTGCATAAATTCACGAAACTCCCTAGTTTATTGATGGAAGATGTAGTGGCCTTACCAGAAATCGACGGGTTTGATCTTAACGGCGCCGTCGCGCGATTGCGCGGCAAGCAGGATCGCGTCGTTCTATTGCTCAACTCGTTGTACACCAATAATAAAGACGCTCGAATTAAGCTCGAAGAATTTACCGCAGCCAACGACTTAGATGGCGCCAAACGACTCGTGCATCAAATCAAAGGTTCTGCTGCGAGTCTTGGTGCAGAGGCGCTTTCCGCCCAGGCCGCACAACTGGAAATCACATTCCAAGCAGCTGAGATAGCTGATATTGACACGCAACTTTCGCTACTGCAGCAAAGGCTCGACGAACTGGAAAAATGTGTCGAACTCATAAACCAAAGTGACGTCGGCAGTGTCAAAAGGATGTGTCAGCTCCTGCACGATATTGAAAAACACCTTCACTATGACTTGGCCAAGTCACTGTCCCTGGTAGAAGAACTAAAACTAAATTTTAGCCACTCTCAAAATGCGGATGTCGTCGATTTAGTCGAGCGTCAACTTATAGATTTTCGTCTCGACGATCTCCGAACGACAATTCGCAGCTTTATTAGTAAACACGACTAAGCGAGTACCGATGACTGTCAACACGATTATGATCGTAGATGACTCACCTGAGGACAGACTCATCCTCGAAACGCTGCTCAACGATGCCTATGAACTGATCCTATGTAAAAATTCAGAGGAGGCTTTCGAGTCGCTCAATACGCACCCCAAACCCGACATTATTTTGCTCGACGTGGAAATGCCAAAAACCGACGGCTATGAAACCTGCAAAATGATTCGTGACAACAACAAGTTTGATGATATCGATATCATCTTTTTATCGGGACACAACTCAACGGATGAGATCATCCGCGGCTACGATGCAGGCGCGATTGACTACGTAACCAAACCCTTCGATACCGACGTATTGGATTCCAAACTCAAGCGAACACTTCAATTACGAAGTAACCGCGTGGAATTAAAACAGCAAGCGAGCGCGGCCAACCAGCTTGTGCAAACCGTCATGACCGAGTCTGGCAGCCTCGGGAACATTGTTAATTTTCTTAGAGCCAGTTTTACGGTAAATACAGCTACGGATCTGCTCAACTTACTTTTAGGTACCATAGAAAATTACGGACTCAGTGCCGTCGCTTACGCAAGTGCAGATTCAATGGAAGAGAGCGCTTCCACCAACGGTCCCGTAAGCGAGCTCGAAGCTGAACTACTTAAGCGTTTCCAAAACTATCACCAACCATTTTTTGAAAAAGATGCTCGGCTATTTGCCATTCAAAAAAATATCGTCCTCTTTGTAAAAAATATGCCGGTAGAACTCGACAAACGCGGCTCCATCAAAGACAACCTAATGATCCTGCTCGAGGGGGCAAACGCCAAACTCGAATATTTTGATCAGCGCAACGCCCGCTCACACAAGCGCGCAGCAAATGTACGCGATGCAATGATGAAGGCGCTTTCGGAACTGGACGATATTCAGGCACTGGAAAAAGAACACAAGCGTGAAAATATGAACATATTTGAACGCATGGTGAACACCGTCGAAGAATCCGTATTTTCAATGGGCTTGACCGAAGAGCAGGAAGCCGAGCTTATAGGCATTCTACAACAGGCGATTGGCGAATCCGAAAATCATATGAATCAAGGGCTTGAGCTCGACGAACGCGTAAAGAAAACCGTGGTGGAACTCACCCACGCGGCAAAACATGCAACGGAATAACCCTGTCACAAACCTGTCGACATCTTCCATACACTTAGACGTACGATCTCCCAGCCTGGACGCACGCTTAAACCGGGCTTGATCCAGTCAAGCTAAAAATTTAAGCTTCTCCACTATTAACTTTTCTTTGATAGAAAGCTTATATTTATGAGAAAGGTAGTCAACGTACTAATATTATTGCTGATATTAGTTCTTAGTTTTTGGGCAATAAATCTGCACGACCCGCATCTTTTAGCTATTAGAAGCATTGAAACTCCACTACTCGTGGGTTTAGCTCTTTTCACTGCGCTATTAACAAAATTTTCTCGCGGAAAACTATTCAACATTGGTGTCCAGGCAGTATGTTCAGGGCTAGTATTATTGGCCTTGCTTACGGAATACCAACTTCAACGCACGAAACACCACGCACTGTACAATTCGTCCGAAACCCAAAAAACAATTAATAGTCGTCTTATTATCGGCTATAACGACAAACAGGAAGTTAGACGTCTCTCAAGCAAGGGAATAGCGGGTATATTTTTATCTAAAAGAAATATCGAAAATATAACTCACCAAGAATTGAAAAACTTCATTGCTTCGCTTCAAAAAGAAAGATACAAACTCGACCTCCCTCCGTTAATCATAGCAAGCGACCAAGAAGGAGGACCAGTATCACGACTCTCCCCCCTTATAGAAAAACAAGCACCGCTCGCAGAACTGATAACGTCATCTGAGCCAGAAGTCGAAGCATTTAAATATGGCGATAAGCAGGGTAAGTTATTGGCCGAACTCGGCGTCACCTTAAATTTTAGCCCGGTTGTTGATCTTAAACCGCTAAGCGCCCCGAGTGCCTTAGATTTCAATTCACTCATCATAAGCCGGGCGATTTCACCACTACCCCACGAAGTGGTAAGCTTAGCTGGCCCATATATAAAAGGCTTGGAAAAAAATGGCGTTAGTGCAACACTAAAACATTTTCCCGGCCTGGCTAAAGTACCCACCGATACTCACCATTTCTCCGCCGAATTAGACCTTGACATCCAAACGCTCTCCTCTAGTGATTGGCTTCCGTTTATTCAATTAACTAAACAGACTTCCGCTTGGATAATGTTGTCTCATGTTATATTAAGCCAAGTAGATAAAAAGCACCCCGTTTCAACTTCAAAAAAAGTGATAGATCAAGTGCTACGAAATCAACTCGGATTTCAAGGGACGTTGGTTACAGACGATATGACAATGGGAGCAATCTACAATCGAGGGTTTTGCCAAAGCATGTGGAAATCATACTCGACCAGCGTCAATTATATTTTAATCGCGTGGGACTACGACAAATACTACAAAGCCCTTCAATGCCTCGAAGACCAAATAGAAAGGTCTAATTAGGAATTTCCGACGATAAGAATGTTGCCACTCCAAAATAAAACACGTAACTATATTACACAAAGAACATTCGACCTATTTACAACCAAAAACTGACAACACTTTGAAATAAATAGCGTCATAAAATTTTTGAACGAACCACGCGATCACCAAGGTTAGCGTGACACCAATAAGCAACAAATAAAGAAATTGATCAAGGGGGTCGACCGGAAAGTATACCTGCTTTATCGCGACGTAGACTGGACGATGAAATAAGTACATCGAAAAACTGCAATAACTTAACAACATAATCAAGCGTAGTTTTACAAAAAAACGCGAGAAAGCGTCGCAGAAACCTATCACAAGATATAAACCTCCGATAATCAACGGCACTTGAGACAAGTGATCCAGCTGAGGCGACTGAATTGGCAGTCGATGCAACGCTAAACCGAATAAGAGCATCAAAATTGCCGTCCAAAAATTAAAGGCACCCGTGACGATTCCGTTCCTGGCACAATAGATACCAGCACAGAAGCAGGGGTAATAGAGTAGCAAACGCAAATCCACACCATCTGTATTGAACGAATAAATTGCGGTGGCAATTAACGGCCCCAGCGTAAAAAGTAAAAATACAAAGTCATTCCGCGACGCGAGCATTAATATCGGGGTAATCAAATAAAATGCCATCAACATGGTGATAAACCAGAGCGTATACGGCGGCGGTCCCTGATACATTGAAATAAGATATAACGACTTAACAAGTACGTCGGCGTCATTGATGCCATAGTAATAAAACATAGCAACAGCGAGCGCGTACAAGGGATAAATTCGCAAGAAGCGCTTCAAAAAGAAAGTCCCCACGCTCGCTTTGTCGCCGTAATTTACAGCTAACAGGTAACCGGAGATAAAGACAAACAGCCCGAGAATAATCAGCGTTGCGACGCGTGTATAAACATTGTCGTAGTCGCGAAAATAGCTCGTATAGTTAAATAAATGCCAATAACCGACTATATAGAGAACACATATCGCACGAAGATAATCAATATATAGAATCCTGGCTGAGCTATTCATATCTGTCCCTACCCCAATGACATTTCAGCCTCCAATCTCATACGCCGTCGAAGCAAAGCAAGGCCACAAACCACGGCCTTTACCTATCAAAGCGACGGCTAAACAATCGTTAAGTACCAATTACGCTGGAAAACGTTTGTCGTTTTAAGACAAATTCTCAATAACGATTGAAGAAATACACTGCTTGGAGACTATCAGGTAAATTTTTGCTGCTTTTTGTTTCGAAAAACCGCTCGGGTTAAATATTTAGTTATTAAAAATGCCCTTATTTATACTTCGAATAGAATACCACTTTTTTAGTAATAAAAAACAGGTGTTCTTAGATCGCAAAACCTTATCATAGTAACTATTGATACTAAAAAGAGCATTTTCATTTGGCGGTTTAGTTATTAGTGGCTAATGCCAGGTGTTTAGCGCAAAGGTTGGTTCATTGACGCTCTACAGAGGTCCCTGTCAGCGGCCGATCATCAGCATTAGGTGCACTCACAGCCCCCAGCCAGCTGCTCCAGGCAGCTACACCCTCCGGCCCCAATGGATGGGGCCTCACCAAAGAGACCTGCACATTCACGCAAAACTTGCGGAACAAATGCCTGTAGAGAGGGTCGAAACACTCGAACGTCGCAAAATTTGCAAAAAAATGTTGAATTGTGCGCCACCTAAGGGTATAACGTTGAACAAGAAGACAAACAAGCACCCGCGAAACGCTCTCATCATTTGGTATGGTATGCCCGCCCCCTGATGAAAAGCTTTGCCTCGCGGATAAACAACGGAAAACGCAGCACAATTTTAGGGAGTTGTTCCACACTACAGTTTTAAACGAAAGCTGATTGTTTCTTGTCTTCTTGCGAACTGACGAAGGGTTCGATTTCTAAACCTTAGGGATTAGGCAGTACTGAGGCCAAGAATGTGACTGATAACTATAATAAAAATGCTAATCTCACTAGCAGTTTTTCCAACATAAATTTATTCCATGACCGATACAGACCTTGCGCAAATTATTTGTGCATGCGCAATATAAGCACCAACTTATACCACACCGTCGAATTAAACTTGATCAGGCTCAAGTTTAACCTCATACGCACGTATAAAATTTATTTACAAAATAAAAAAAAGAGCATTTTTTTCTTTTTTTTTCAAGCTCCCCGAGCTGTGCTTGTCGTTAATGCATCCGTTATTTTTTTTGATTGAGGAGAAGAAACGATGTTAGCCGTAGGGTGGCTGCCAGAGCAGCAATCTCTTTTCGATTATTACCGCGAACACTGTATTGGTTTATCACAAATAACTAAGCACAGTTGGACAAAATGTGCCGAGCTCGGCTTACTTGGACTTTCCGTACCAAAAAGCTATGGCGGCCAAGGTTACGACATAACGACTTCTGCAAATATCACCCAAGCTTTTGGCAATGGCTGTGAGGATACCGGTTTAATGTTTTCGGTTTGCGCGCATTTATATGCGTGTTTGATGCCGATTGTAGAATTCGGATCAGAGCAACAGAAGAAAAAATACCTGCCTTTGCTCACGGGAGGGGATTGGATAGCTGGCAACGGAATGACGGAAAAAGAAGCGGGCTCGGATTCTTCAAATATTAAATCGACCGCAATAAAAAAAGGGGACCACTACATTCTCGATGGAACGAAATCCTACGTAACTAACGGCCCCGTCGCCAATGTATTTATTGTTTATGCAGTTACCGATCCTGCGCTCGGCTACCTGGGTGTCAGTGCATTTATTGTCGAAAAAAATACACCCGGAATCACCATCGGCGACACCTTTGAAAAAATGGGCTTTAACAGCACCAGAGGAAGCGCTGTTTCTTTTAACAACTGCAGGATCCCAGTAGAAAATCGAATCGGAGAAGAAGGACAGGGACTGATTATTTTTAAACACTCCATGAAATGGGAGCGTGTATGTTTATTCGCCGGTTTCTTGGGTGTTATGGAGCGTTTGCATCAACAATGTATTGATCATGCAAAATCACGTAAGCAATTTGGTAAGCCGATCGGAAAAAATCAAGCAATCTCACACGCCATTGTCGACAATCAAATAAAAATTGAATCCGCACAGTGTTTACTTCACCAAGCTTGCTGGCTTCTTGACCAGAATAAGAAAGCAGATATGGAAATCTCAATGACAAAAATTGTTATCAGCGAAACCTTTCTCAAGATCAGCTTGGACGCAGTGCAAATTTTTGGTAGCCAAGGCTATAACGCCGATGGAGGAATAGAATCCTACTTGCGCGACGCGGTAGGCACCAAAATATTTTCAGGCACCTCTGAAATGCAGCGCGACATTATCGCTGCGGAGCTGGGCTTATGACGCTTTTAAAAGACATCGTTATAAACAGTGCAAAGACGCACCCTGAACGGCTCGCGGTTAGTGCTTATGACGGTACGTTAAGCTACAGCGAACTCGACCAGCGTGCCAATCAACTCGCACGTCTGCTCAGCGCATGCGGAGTAGAGCCTCGCGACAGGGTCGGCTTGTACTCGCTCAAGTCTTATAAAACGGTTGTCGCCATGCAGGCGATTCTGCGTCTCGGAGCGATTTATGTTCCGATTAATCCACTGGATCCCGTCGGAAGAGGCTGCAGTATTATTGATGACTGCAACATTTTTACATTACTTACGACGGCTGACGCACAGCAAAAATTTTTGCAACAGGGATATTTTGATATCCATTATTTTATTTTTGATGATGAACTTCCAAGTGCTGACACTGAAACGCTTGGCTGGCGCGACTTAGCCCATTATTCGGCCGAACCCTTTGACTCACCAGTCATTCGCACGAACGATTTGGCCTACATTCTTTATACCTCTGGGTCTACAGGAAAACCCAAAGGCGTCTGTATTTCAAATAGAAATGCGCTGGAATTTATATGCTGGGCAGCGAAAACATTAAATGTTCAGCCCGAAGACAGAATATCGAATCACGCCGGCTTCCATTTTGACCTATCGGTTTTTGATTTGTACGTTGCATTTTTAACGGGCGCCAGCGTACATATTATCGCCGAAGCAATCGCCTATTCCCCGTTGCAATTAAAGGACTTCACCGTCAAGAACAAAATAAGTATTTGGTACTCCGTACCAACGGCTATCACAATGATGATGGAGGGCGGGGATTTGATGAACGAAGCGCTACCGGATTTGCATACGCTGGTTTTCGCTGGCGAGGTATTTCCGATGGAAAAACTTCGACAACTTCGAGCACACTACCCCGACAAACGTTTATTTAATTTTTATGGGCCAACAGAAACTAATGTATGCACTTGTTATGAGATAAAAAATATTGCACCGGATGCATCCAGTATCCCGATCGGTAACGTATGTTGCGGTAACCAGGCCTGGGTAGAAACAGAGGACGGTAACGAAGCTCAGATAGGGGAAAAAGGCGAGCTCATCATAAAAGGCCCAACAGTCATGCACGGCTACTGGGGCAAGGTGGCGCTAAACGAAAATACCTACAGAACTGGCGACTTGGTTGAGGTCCTGGAAAACCACGTCTATCGCTACATTGGCAGAAAAGATTACATGCTTAAAGTGCGCGGCTATAGAGTTGAACCGGAAGAAGTTGAATCCTCTTTATTAAAATACCAACCAGTAGAAGATGCCGTTGCATTTGTAAGCAACGCCAAGTTAATGATCGCACTTACCTACAGAGAGACCAAACCAACCCTATTGGATATAAAAAAATACTGTGCGGATAATATGCCACATTATATGATTCCAGATCGTCTGGTCTATTTGGAGAAAATGCCGAGAACACCCAACGGCAAAAAAGACAGGGTAGCCATAAAGCAATTACAAATAACAAATAACAAATAACAAATAACAAAAGCTGACAGAAATATGAATAAAGCGACTATCGAACAAAAAATCACAGGTTTTATAAATACAGTTCTTCTCGACGGACAAGGTGATGACCTCGAACCAGACACGCCTCTTCTTAAACTTGGCATTATCGATTCACTGTCAATGGTTAAATTAGTGAGTTTTATCAACGAGACGTTTGAAGCAGAAATTCCACCCGAAGACATCCTGCCCAATAACTTTATGACAATAGATACTATTACAAACTACGTGCTTAGTATCGCAGATAAAATAACCAGGAGTTCGACATGAACGACATTCCCGCGCAATGCGACGTCCTCGTTGTCGGCGGTGGACCTTCGGGCTCCACAGCCGCCAGCCTACTGGCCGATAAAGGCTACGACGTTGTTATGCTGGAAAAAGAAACTTTTCCACGCCCACACGTTGGAGAAAGTTTAATTCCCTACTTTTGGCGCTTTTGTGATGCCATTGGTGTTAGCGATAAAATTGAACAAGAAAAATTTATTCGCAAGTCAGGCGGTATTGTTACCTGGCAAAACCAAAGCCGGAAGGTTTCATTTAAGCAATTTGGCTTTGACCGTCCGGCACTTCACGTCGAACGCGATATTTTTGATAAATTATTGTTTGACCACGCGAAAGAAAAAAATGCTTTTGCTTTTGACAGCGTGCTTGTCAAAGAAATCGTACAAAAAGACGGTTATGCAGATATTGTCTATAAAGCAGCAAACGATAGTGATAAAGGTCAGATAAGAGCTAAATATGTTGTGGACTGCAGTGGCCAAAACGCGTTAATGGCGTCGCAGCACGGCTTTAGAGAATTCGACGAGGAATTCCGTTTTGTGGCGCTTTGGGGTTATTTTACAGGAGGCAGCTACCTTGATTTTGACGAAAATATTAGGCCGTTCTCACAAGTACGCGATATCCCACCTGTAACAACCATCGACTCGATTGGCGAATGGGGCTGGGCATGGCATATACCCATGCGTCACGAAACAAGCGTCGGCCTGGTGCTTGAAAAACGTGATTTTCAACGCCTGAAAAAAATCCATGGCGATTTGCGCTCCATCTTTTTAGCCGTTATTGAGCAGTCTTCAGTTTTCAGTAAGTTACTCTCTGACGCCACATTGTCTGACGCACCGATTAATGCCATTAAAGATTATTCCTACAAACCGTCGAAACTCTACCACGGCAATTGTTTTATTACTGGAGACGCTGCGGCATTTGTCGATCCAATTAACTCGGCGGGTGTGACTTTTGGTATGTATGGCAGCTATATGGCGGCCTGGGCGATAGAAAATGCGCTTAAATCGCCAGACAAGCTTCCGTATTTTCAAACGTTTTTCGACAAGCTTTATCGTGCACGCCTCGATATTTTCCGGTTAATCGCATTTCCAGATAACACGCGCGACATTGATGAATTTTCACTGGGTAGCGACATGTTGACGATGCACAGTGAAACGGATATTCAGCTTATGCTAAGTGCGGCCGCAATGATCAGTCGCAAGGAGGGAATCGAAAAGCTACTCCACTCTGTTGGTATACAACAAACAGAGTGCAATTTTGTTAAACCGGTAAACTTAAATTTTGCTTAAGTTGCTTCCCGTTCAGCCAGGATGCTGAATATAAATAATTATATAAAAAGCAAATCCCTTAGTCTGATTTAAGCGCTTCCGACCAAACGAAGGTCCGGGAAACACAGATTAGATGCTCGTTACTAAGGGAGTAGCTAGGTGCATATAACATGATACAAATACTAAGAATAAATGCCCCGATTATCGCCCTGTGTTTAATCATATGGTTTGCAATTGCCCAGTACTTTGACTTGTGGTCGAGCCTGTCGGATAGCTGGCCCATAGCCATTATCATGATGTTCGGCGCCTTTATCGCGGGCGCCAGCTCTGAAGGTGGAGGCGCAATTGCGTTTCCTGCCCTCACTTTGTTATATGGGTTTCCGCCCGCCATCGGCGCATCATTTTCACTCGCAATTCAAAGCTTCGGCATGACGTCGGCAAGCCACTACATAATCCGCAGTAAAATTAAAGTGTGCTGGCCAGTCATTCGCGCAGTACTTCCCGTTGCGTTCTTGGGTTATCTCGTCGGCCGCTATGAAGTTGCCGGAGAACTCAGCCCGAAGATAGTTAAAATATTTTTTGTTTCTTTTTGGTTGAGCTTTGGCTTTGTTATGCTCGCCAAAAACTACCTTGTTAAAAACACCTGTGAAGACATTACTATTCGTGGCATTAAAGATTATATCGTAATTGCGTTATTCGGCTTTTTCGGTGGCATGATCAGCGCGGTTGTCGGCAGTGGTATCGATATACTCACGTTCACTATGATGATTCTTTGGTTTAATCTTTCAGAAAAAGTTGCGACGCCAACAACGGTAATATTAATGGCGAGCCTCTCAATTTTTGGCACACTGGTACAAGCGCTCGATGGCGGCTTAAACATACTGGTACTGCAGTTTTTAATCGCAGCTATTCCCGTTGTTATTTTTATTGCGCCGCTGGGCGCTAAATTTATCAGCGGAAGAAACCGGTTGTTTATATCGCGTTCACTGTTTGTAATTCTGGCTGTTCAATATCTCGGGGCGTTAATAATCTTGAAAGTCGACACCCTACACCTGATGTTCTCATTCGCAATTCTGATCGGTGGATGCTTGTTTTTCTACATCTTTGGGAAAAAACACTTAAATGTTCATACACAAAACCTATTGCAAGAGGCGAAACGTTAGTATTTGGCGACAGCTTACTTATTCAGCAACGCAATGATTTTTTTAGCTGCGACATAGGCGGGTATTTCCAGGTTGACAACCTGCTTAGTCAAATCTCGTTTCAGCTCCTGGATAGCCGCGTCGCGTTCCAGCCGCTGATACATCGACGCATTGAGTAATGATGTCATCCAGCGCTCGTTTTGTTGCGCACGCCGATACGCAAATTCCCCGCTAGCTTTCGCCTGCATAAAAAAATCAGTGACATAGCTCCATATTTCGCCAATACCAAGATTATCCAGCGCTGAACAGGTACTGACTTTTGTTCGCCAATCTGAAGCCGCAGTTAAAAACTGCAAGGCGCTTTGATATTGATGTTTAGTCTGTTCCGCTAATACGGTATTTTCTCCATCCGCCTTGTTTATCACAATGGCATGAACTAATTCCAAAATACCCTTTTTTAAACCTTGTAGCTCATCACCTAAATTCGGTTGCAGCAGCACCATAAAAAAATCCACCATGGACGCCACTTCGTATTCCGACTGACCAACACCAACAGTTTCGACAATCACAATATCAAAGCCAGCAACCTCACAGACAAACATCGCTTCGCGCGTTTTTTGATGCACGCCACCGATGCTGCCTGAGGCCGGAGACGGACGCACAAACGCTCTGGTATGATTGGCCAATTTAGCCATACGCGTTTTATCACCCAAAATACTGCCACCCACGGTGGGAGAACTTGGATCCACAGCAAGTACCGCTACCTTTTTCCCAAGTTCCAGTAACAGCATGCCAAACGTTTCGATAAATGTTGACTTTCCGACGCCAGGCGCACCTGAGATACCTATACGAATGCTGTCGCCGGTATACGGGAAAATTGTCTCGACAATATCATCGGCTCGCGCGCTGTCTTCAGCCAGGCGACTTTCAAGCAATGTAATCGTTCTCGCCAGCATACGCCTGTCGCCCTGGCGAAGCTGGGCCAAATTAAACTCGAACACTTACACCTTGCCTTATTACTTTAGAGGATAGACGTCGCGGATCTTGTTCATGACTTCGCGCGCAGCCAATGGGATTTTCGTACCAGGACCATAGATACCCGCCACACCCAATTCATATAAAAAATCGTAATCCTGTTTTGGAACAACACCGCCGACAATAATGACGATGTCTTCAGCAGCGTGATTTTTTAGCGCGCGAATAAGCTCTGAAACAAGCGTTTTGTGGCCACCCGCCTGGGACGATACACCGACAACATGCACATCATTGTCTATCGCCTGCTTGGCAATTTCTTCAGGTGTGGAAAATAAAGGTGAAAGATCGATATCGAAACCGACATCGGCAAACGCAGTGGCAATGACTTTCGCTCCGCGGTCGTGACCATCCTGCCCCATTTTTGCTACAAGCATTCTCGGGCGACGGCCATACTCAGACACAAAAACATTTATATCTTCAGCAATATTCATCCACGCCTCATCATCTTTATAACTGTCGCAATAAACACCGGATACTGTTTGCACATTGGCTTTATACCTGCCCCAAACATTTTCCAAAGCATCAGAAATTTCGCCAACGGTACAGCGTGCGCGCGACGCCTCGATAGATAAAGCGAGTAAATTTCCTTCACCACTCGATGCGCATTTTTTTAACTTTTTCAGTGCCGCATTTACTGCCCCCTCATCGCGGCTTTTTTTGATTTGCAGCAAACGATCGATTTGTGACTTTCGAACAGCGTCGTTGTCGACTTCCAAAATATCCAAAGGCTCATCGCTATCGCATTGATATTTGTTAACACCGACAATCGTGTCTTCTCCTTTATCGATGCGCGCCTGCCGTTTGGCTGCTGCCTCTTCGATGCGCAGTTTCGGAATACCTTTTTCTATTACCTTTGACATTCCGCCCTGCGTTTCAATGTCCTGTATGAGCTTCCATGCCCGATCAGCAACTTGCTGAGTAAGGCTCTCCATCATGTAGGAGCCTCCCCAAGGGTCTACGACGGAGGGAATGCCTGTTTCTTCCTGCAAAATAATTTGCGTATTGCGCGCGACTCTTGCCGACGATTCGCTCGGCAGTGCAAGCGCCTCATCATAGGCGTTGGTATGCAGCGATTGTGTACCACCAAATACTGCCGCCATAGCTTCAATCGTCGTGCGCACAATGTTGTTCATCGGGTCCTGTTCGGTAAGTGACCACCCAGAGGTTTGACAATGCGTGCGCAGCATTTTGGATTTAGGATTTTTGGGGTTGAACCCACTGACGATGCGCGCCCAAAGTAAACGCGCGGCGCGAAGCTTGGCAATCTCCGTATAAAAGTTCATGCCGATGCCAAAGAAAAAAGAAAGGCGCGGTGCGAAATCATCGATATCGAGACCTTGAGATAAGGCTGCTCTAATATATTCCAATCCGTCCGCAAGCGTGTAAGCAAGCTCTAAAACCGCATCGGCTCCCGCTTCCTGCATGTGATAGCCCGAAATTGAAACAGAATTAAACTTGGGCATGTACTCAGCGCAATACGCAATAATGTCACCAACGATACGCATGGATGGACCGGGCGGGTAAATATACGTATTGCGAACCATGAATTCTTTAAGAATATCATTTTGTATCGTACCGCTTAACTCATTCGCGGCAACGCCGCTCTCTTCCGCAGCTACGATATAGTTGGCCAGCACGGGTAGCACGGCCCCGTTCATGGTCATGGAGGTGGACACTTTATCTAACGGAATACCATCAAATAAAACTTTCATATCCTCGACGTGATCAATCGCCACGCCAGCTTTGCCAACATCGCCCTTCACACGCGGGTGATCGGAGTCATAGCCTCTGTGCGTAGCGAGGTCGAAAGCGACCGAAATGCCCTGCTGACCTGCCGCCAAGTTTTTTTTGTAAAAGGCGTTGGACGCCTCCGCCGTGGAAAAGCCCGCATATTGGCGAATTGTCCATGGGCGCGCAGTGTACATAAGCGGCTGAGGACCCCGTATAAAGGGTTCGAAGCCTGGCAAAGTATCTGTAAAGGGCAGCTGTAAGATATCTTGATGCGTGTAAAGAGATTGGAGCTCGATACCCTCCGGGCTGTCACTACTCGACGCGGGACCACCCTTTGCCTGGAGCTTTTGAGCTGCAAGCTGCCAGTCCATGAACGCGGTCGTGGGCGGCGTGTATTCAACACCTGCGGTAAGGTGGGGGTTATTTTTTTGACACTTCATACGCACAATCGTAGCGTGATATACGCAAAATATCGAACCTAAATAATCGTAAATATGTTATTTTAGACGACTACGGCTGTTGCTTTTACACGACCGGATTTTCGTTCGAACCCATATTCATTTATGCGGTAGAAACGCGATAATGGCTCGCAGGCTGTCGACACCTAAGAAGCTATAAAGTAGGCCGACAATACAATAAAATCACATGCAGCTCATCGGAGAAGTTAGATGAACTCAAAAACCACCTTTATGCGTGGCTTTGCACTTAGCCCTGGCGCTCACGCACTCCCTCAAACAGATTTAGCCGAAATTTTGCACGAAAAGCTCAAAGACCTGGATGATCCTGATGAGGTATGCCAGTTGGTGCGCTTCGTTCACGAACGCTCAGGCATCCATCAGCGCTACTTTGAAATCCACCCCGATGAAGCCGCCAAGCGCAAAGATTGGGTAAAGATGGTTAGCCAGGCGACATTGTCCATCGTTGAACGCTCGCTCGAAAAACTGTTTTCAAGCGACCTGCACGCGCAGGATTGCGATGCACTTATCATCGCGTCCAGCAGTTTCAACGGCTTTCCGAGTATGAGCCGTATAGTGCAACAACGTTTTGGCTTCCCTGCAGACGTCTTGTGCTACGATCTCACGGGCCTGGGCTGCGCTGGCCCAACACACGCTATTTATCTGGCAACGATGTTGATCAACACTCACGGCTGCCGCAATGTTTGCGTGGTGTGCGCTGAGGCCATGGCGACGCAGTCAGCAGCGCGCCACCACGCGAATGCGCCGAGCTTCGAACAACTGGTTGCTCACTGTCTTCCCTCAGACGGCGGCGGTGCCATGTTGCTCGGCGTAGAGTCCAGCGACGAAGCATTGCTTCGGTTTGAAACAGCCAGCTTACGCACACGGCAATGGGAAAACACCATCGATCAAAACGATTTTGGCGCCGATGAAGAAAATCAGCCGTTTATGGCTGTGGGTAAAGATATTCGCAACCAAATAGGCGGCGAGCTGGGTAAATTGTTTACCGAACAAAACCTGGAAGAACCGATTATCTTGCACCCCGGTGGTCGCGCCTTAATGGAGCGCGTCGCTCAAGATTATCCCGTGCTAGAAAAAGTCACTGGACGCTCTTGCGACGTCCTTATTAAGCACGGCAACGTCGGCTCCGCCTCGTTAATGTTCGTCTTTAACGAGGCATTGTTACAGGGAGCCAGTCTCGCACCACGCCTTCAGTTTTTCGCGCTCGCACCGGGAATTGTATCGACACTGCTGTGTCTCGAAAACGTTGTGGCTGAGCGCAAAGAACTGCAATTTATCGATAGAGCACTCGCAAGCTAGGGCTTAGCTTTTGACCCAAATACGGGAGCCACCGCCTTTCGCCGGGATCAGCTTAACCTCTTTGATCTCAATGGCGGTGCCCTGTTTTATCACCCCCATACGGTCACCTTTAGTCCAACCGAGTACAAATTTCGGATAATCATCGCGCACAAATACATCAGTATTGGCCTTCAGGATTTGACCGACAAGCGCTTCCGGTTTTGTGTGCTCCCCCAAATCAAAAATAAGATCGTTGTACTTGCCGTCTTTGTAAGTACCGAAATAACTCCAACCTTCAATGGCTACACTCGCGCGTACAGCCTGTTGGGTAACAACATTTTCTTTTGGAATCGTGATTTGTGTTGGCGCGCCATCAATACTGCGCTGGCCTGCAAAATACGTCACCGATTTATTGCTCGCCGCACTTTTGGATGTCGCAGGCGCTGCGGGCTGCGGTGCCCGGCTGGACCTTACAGCTGCCTGACGCTCTCTGCGAGCGGAGGGAAGTGTTTCCGCCACTTCCACAGGCGCTGCTACCGCGCGTTCGGAAGCTTCCGGCTTGAGTTTAACCACAAGCAAATTAATTTCCGCAATTTCAAAGTTTGACGTTTGCGATGGATCCATCAGCAGGGGGAAATAACGCCAACCGATAACGCCGATAATCACGATGATCAATGTATCCTTAACCACCGTAAGCGCCTTGAGATAACCATCTACTTTCATAAAACCGTTCCTTCCATAGTATTTTGTACTCACACCTAAATTCAGGCGATGTTAACGGGTTTCGAGGCGCAAGCCTAATATCGCGACTTGCCGATGAAATGCTTTGCGCCCGAACGTCGACTCATGCGCTATTTTATCTTCAACACCAACGAAACACCTTACTCTGAACCGACCGCTTGGCTCCTGCGCTCAATCGCCGTATACTTCGCGACCAGATCAAGGGTTCTCTTCTGTGCGAGACTCACAGATAGCCGTAATCGCCAGGCCGGCGAGCGCGATCTATCATGGGGGCGATTAGGATTCGACGCCGGTAACGAGGTCCAAGGTGCATGTGGTGATGACAGCGAATCACCTTAATCCAAAGCTGTAACAGAATAGTCGCAAACGACGATTCTTACGCTCTAGCAGCTTAATCGCTTGCTAGCGGTCATTTACAAGGTGCCAGTGCCGCGTAATTGACTGTCATCTAGAACTGGATCGCCCAAAGGCACGTCTGCGGCTGGCAGGTTAAATATTCAGTAGACTCGCTCTTTACGTCCTGCCCGTTGGGCTGCAAAGAGTTAAATCAATAAACGGACCTAAACATGTAGAGCCGCGGAAGTAGTGCTGACGGACGGGGGTTCAAATCCCCCCGCCTCCACCACATATTTATTTACTCTGGGTGCAGAGTCTTGGAGCATAATGATTGGCTCGAGGATTAGCGCCGTTGAGACCACCGATTACACTTTATGTATACGAGTCAACACTACGGCTTAATTAAAGCCTGCATGAGTATTGCCTCTATTCCTGCAAAGAAACAGGAAGGCAGGAGTTACGTTCCATCAAAAAATTGGTGTTGAATAACCAGGCTGAAGACGGAACGAGTATGCAAATAGCACAAACTAGACAACTTTAACCAACAACTCTTGGATTAAACTTTACGATTATGAGTCAGGATAAACCATTCCGTTTGCTCCATTTACCCAATGAAAAAACACTCGACAACAAGACAAAACAAATTGGTGCCCGTAAAGCTTTTCAAAAAATGCTGGATGACGGTGAGCTGTCTGGACTCCACACATACTCTTTTTTGTACGAATCGAGTCAATTGGAAGGAGATTATGAGGCAACCTGCGTCAAGATTCTAGAAGAGGCCCGAGACTTTGAACCCGATATCATCTTTTGGCAGCACATAGACCAATTTAAAATTACAAAGGCGTTTTTATCGGAGCTTAAAAATATACCCTCCAAACCAAAACTCATTTATCACGAAGCTGATCCCTATGGTCGATATTTTAAGACCTTTAGTGAACCTATGAAAGTGATAGTAAAAGAGGCCGATATGGTTTTCTTGGTTGGTTTGGGAATTTTTGCTCAACTGTCGATGGAGTTTGGGGCCAAACGGATACATTATGCACCTCATAATTTTGATAATGTGCGTTCGGGAACCCCTTGGGAACCGAGCTTGAACCGGGAAGACGACCTAGTGATGATTGCCAACTTAGGTAATACCCGGATTCCTGGAAGATATTTTCCAGGAGGGAAAAGAAGAAAAATCATGGCTAAAAAGTTGTCGGAGAGGTTTGGTAAAAGGTTCGCCTTGTTTGGCCGAGGCTGGGATGGCTTAGAGGCTTCTCGAGGAATGTTGCCCTTTGACAAGCAGGAGGACACTATCCGTTCAGCCAGGATTAGTATCAACTGGGATCATTTTGATACAGTACCTTATTATTTTTCAAATCGTTTACCAATATCCCTAGCAGCAGGCGTACCTCATATTACCTGTTATCACCCCGGCTATGAACACGTGTTTAAGGATTGTAAGGGAGGCCTGTATGCCGTGAAAACAATTGACGAAGCAGTTGAGACTGCACAGTACTTATTAAGTATGCCGGACGAGTATTTGATAGAAGAAGGGCGCAAAGGGCGTGAGTTCGTATTTGAACATCTTGAAGCAAATATTGTATATCAGAATGTCATACGTAAGGTAAAGCAGGTTTTATTTACTTAAGCACTGTCCTTGCAAAGTGCAACTCGCCCATTTAATAGGCGGACGTTCACTCCCCGCCTCTACCCGATAAAAACCTCCGCCATCCTTGATGACGGGGGTTTTTATCAACTGTACCCTGAATAGCCCTACAGCAAAAGTAGTCCTTCAAAGTATCTTAAAGCTTAGACGCTGGAACGTTTTTAATTTTCTTCCAGTTTTTATCTGCCTTCTTAATATTACCTGGAATATCTTTTACCCAAACAGATTTAATGCTGTTATCCAGATTAAAGTAAAGTTTTCCATCAACAACTTCCCACACTGTTGGATCACCAATAAATTTCTTACCTACTGCCGTACCATAGGCGCAAAAACCACCGTACTGGGGAAGATATTTCTCTTGATCACTATTAAACGTAGTTAGATTTTCTTTGCTGGAAAACAAATAATTTACACCGTCTACAGTCGCTACAAAATTACCATTACCTGGCAGCGGTTTTTTGCTCGTTTGGTAAGACACAAGGTCATAGCCACCTGCGCCCACAACGCTATCGCTAACTGAATCGGCAAATACGTTCATAGTCAGCGCTATAAAAAGTGCACCCAAAAAAGTAAGCACGGAGTTTTTTAATAATTTCATAATTTCCTCTCTTAGATAAAGTTGGATTAAGGTCTTGTGTGTTATCAAGATGAGGCCAGTATAGAGACACAACGAACATGAACAATGTCCGATACGCCGTAGTTCTTGTCAGATCGTCCAGACGCCTGCCATTTCCTGTTCATCTGAACTACTATTAGCGCAAATATCGACTTTCAAGTGAGAGAAGAGCTATGGATGCCTTAAGCCGGGTTTTAGATTTATTACACTTTGATGCCGTTTTTTATTTTGCGACAAACTTCAGCGCGCCATGGAGTATTCAGGTTCCTTCTTATAAACGTGTTGCTCGATTTCACTATGTCACACAGGGGCATTGCTGGGTAAAAGCGGATGATATGAATGAAGCAAAACTTTTGTCGGTCGGAGATTTAATTATTATTCCACACGGGGTTTCTCATATATTGAGTGATCAACCAAATAGTGAATCAATGCCATTAGACGAAGCTTTTGCTCAAGCAAATTATCAAGGCGAAGGTATTTTTCAGTTTGGCTCAGAGACTTCTCAGCACGATACGCAACTTGTTTGCGGGCATTTTGAATTTGATGAAAACTATCGGCACCCACTCGTCGATTATTTACCACCGTATATTATTCGCAACGAAAACGACGGCGCCAACTTTTCCTGGATGAAAGACTCATTGCGATTTATGGCACATGTTGCGCGAAGCGATCAAGTTGGCAGCACTGCGATTATTAAACGACTATCAGAAGTTATCTTTATTCAATCCATACGTTTTTGGCATCAGGAGCAAGGTAAGCAGGCAGGATTTTTAGCGGCATTAAATGACCCCAATATATCCAGAGGTATTGAGGCCTTTCATAACAATTACGCGGCCGAATGGACGGTTGAGAAACTGGCCGAGCGGGCCTGTATGTCAAGGTCCTTATTCGCTGAAAAGTTCAAGCAATACCTCAACTTATCGCCGATGCAATATGTCGTCAACTGGCGCATGCAATACGCATGTAAAATGTTGAGTGAAAATAAGCTTTCGTTAGACCAGGTTGCGTCGACCATCGGCTACGAATCCCTGGCATCATTTAGCAAAGCCTTCAAAAGAACTATTGGCCAAAACCCTGGAGAGTACCGTAAATCGCGCTTACTGGCCTAAAAAACATTTTTTTACAGGTAGGCCTGGTGCTTTTCAACGCCATCGACAAACTGGAATCAAACTTGCCATTCCTCTGAGCTGCCCTAGACTTCAAGATACCCCTCCCCACGCAGGGAGCAGTTATGTCGAAGCACACGACACTCACATCCAACCGCACATTATTGAGAAACGATTATGAAGCGACTTTTGGCGTCACTCCTTGTATGCTTTTCTACAACAGCCTTCGCCCAAACGACGATCTACGCTATTGATATTCCTGGTCTACATGAAAAAGGCGGGCAAGGTATCTATGACAAAATTATCAATAAGGCACTGGTTGCTCCGGGTAAAGCGAGTCTGCAAGTGCTACCGCCAGCTCGGGTCGAAAAAAACTTTGCCAACTGCAATAATTGCTGCTGGAGCCCAGCCAATCTAAATACAGAATTTTACGATTTTGGCAGTGACGTCGTTGAAACTGAAGCAATGGGAGTGGCAAAAATCTATATATTCTCAGCACCTGGCAAGCCAGCTTACGCTAGCCTCGACGAGCTTCAAGGCAAACGAGTAGGCATTCGCAACGGTATGCCCTACGGCAAAAGTTTTGATGCGGCCAACTTAGATGCACAGTCAACATCGGTGATTTCCGCCAATATTAGCAAGCTCGAAAACGATCGCATCGACGCAATGGTAGCCTATGTTCCCGACGCCTATGACGCATTTGAGTCGCTTGGCAAAGCACCCTTCCCTCACGATAAAGACAAGCCTGTCGCCGTACATCCCGACGCAATGGTATGTCGTGGTGCGCCAGCTGATCTGGTTGAAACGTTCAATACGTATTTAACGAAATAATTTCATCTAATCTGACATCGGGATATAGATTCTGTCGTGTTTAAATCCGTTACTTTTAAGTTTGGCGTGTTCTATGCCGTATTTATCGTGTTTACGCTCGTGGGCTTTGGTATTTACAACTACCTCAGCAACAAGTCTGCAATGCAAAAGCAGCTGGCTTTGCAAACGGAATCGTCGCTGACTCGCATTCAAACCAGTCTGCCCAGCACTATATGGAACTATGAAACCGAGCGTATGGAAGAGGTTGTTAGATCCGAACTCACCGTCGCAACAACAACAGGTATCCTGGTGTTTGACGACAATAATTTGCTGATAGGTTTGAGAAAAGACGCTAACGGAGAATTAATACGCATCGAGCGTGCGCCCTCATGGAATAATACGCGGGAACAAACGCTCATTTATAACGATGGTCAGGATAACGAGGTTGGACGCGTCGTTTTACAAATTGATTCAAGTAGCTTCGACAATATCGTCAATGACTCGCTCATCACTTTGTTTTGGCAAATCGTTATCATGTTGGTACTGCTTATCGTCGTAAGCGCTTATTTGATGCGTAAAATCGTGCTTGGTCCTATTGTCAATATGCGCGATGCACTGAGTGATATTGCAAGTGGCGACGGTGACCTCACCAAGCGCCTGGCAATTAAAAACGATGATGAAATTGCAGATTTATCACAAAAATTTAATCTTTTTATCGATCAGATTCATGCAATTGTTACGCAAGTTATCGGCGCTATTGATATTTTACATACGTCCACTTCGTCGATTCATTCAGTGACGCAAAAAACCAATCAACAGGCAACCAGCCAACAAAAAGAAATAGAAACCGCCGTGACATCGATGAATGAAATGAGCGCGACCGCCGCAGACGTTGCCACTAACGCTGCGTCTGCAGCCATGGCGGCGAACCAGGCAAACAGCGATAGCCAAACCGCGACGCAAGTACTGACGAATACCGTTGTATCGCTAAGCGCACTGGCGGAAAAAATCGAATCCAGCGCCCAGGTGGTAAATGAAGTAGACAGTAATGTTCAGGAAATTACGTCGGTACTGGCAGTTATTCGCGGTATCGCCGAACAGACAAACCTGTTGGCTCTCAACGCCGCAATCGAGTCCGCGCGCGCCGGCGAACAAGGCCGGGGCTTTGCAGTGGTCGCAGATGAAGTGCGCGCGCTGGCAGCCAAAACGCAGGACTGTACCGAAGAAATTCAAGGCATGATTACCAAATTGCAGGACGGGACTACCCATGCCGTCTCGGCAATGAACGAGAGTCAGCAGCAAGGCACAGATACGATCACCCTCGCCAATCAAGCGAGTGAGTCACTCGCCCATATTGTTCAGTCAATTTCGACGATTAACGATATGAATACGCAAATCGCAAGCGCTGCCGAAGAACAAACTGCCGTTACGGACGTTATTCAAGAAAATCTAAACTACATATCGGTCGAGGCCTCGAAAACGCAGGAAGCTGCAACTGAAGGCCAGGACGTTAGCGTAAGATTAGGCGGTGCTGGACAACAAATAAGAGAGCTTATGTCCAGATTTAAAGTTTAATATGGGCCATTTAACGTGGCATCAGAACTAAAGAACTAATAAAAGACCTCATAACTGCACAACTTTAGCCTTACACTTTCAACTCACAATCTTTCATATCTATTGAATCCATTACACCTTTGCCTTTTGAATAGTCAATGTCCTTTATAACAATGAAAGACACATGCACCTTTTCACATGCTCCATGCCACCGACGTTGTCTCGATAAGTGTAACCATCCTCTGCATCGGCAAAAGCGTCTTACTTTTCTCCATCAGATACGAGCCACAATTTACACATCGAACGGTATCAGGCGTAATCTCTGCAAGCTCAACGCCGCCAGCTGAGGTATCGGGTTTTAGTGAGACACTAGGAACACCTATCAACTCGCCCAAAGATTTAAATACCGTCACGCAACGCGGGACGACATCACTATGACTCATGTCTACCCCTCAAAAAAAGGTCGTTCTGTCGAGTACAAAAATCATAGCGAAAAATCGTGCCAACGAATATAGCGACAATCACACTTCACTGCAGCTCCTAATACTCATTTTGCTGCTCATGCACGCCAGCTACGTGCAGTAGCAATAACGACTCTTAAAAGTACCGTTGCTCGTACGATAGAAAACATGCCAATCAATGTTTATCACGGACGATGCCAGCACAAATTCACCTTGCACAGAAACAAACTTCCAGGCGAATATGATCTTATTGGCACCGAAGTTTTCACTTTAAAAACACACATACCAATTCCCGAATTACAGTTCGTTTGATATAAATATTTATGACTGACTGTTATCTCACACCAGAAAATTGATTTAACAATTAGATAATTTTTCAGCTTCGGTTTTAACTAAACAGATACTTTATCGATAGTCACCATACCCTCTTTTAATTATTATAATTTTCAATTAACATCTGACGATATAGTCAAGCAGCAGCTCGTATTATTAAAAATAACTCGCCGGGCATTCTTAGTGCTTATTAAAATATCGTCTTTTTTTGTACAAAAAATATAATAATTTTTCTGTTCTGCAGTAACATTGGGGCCTTTGACATACCGGCAACGGTGATATCCAAGCAAAAACACATACCATTTAAAATAAAAATAATTTGTTGGACGTATGAAATCTAATTCCGTTAAAACTCTAATCGGCTTAATTTTTATAGGTGGGCTGGCGTATTTCACAATACTACAGCTTAACAACTTAATAAGCGACACCACTACCAGCACGGAAGCTGATAACGACTCGTTTGCGAACGAATTGCAGGAAGACGAAATCGATATCGAAGCGATTTTACGGAAATACACAATCGCTAAAACTACTACAAACCCTAATGGTGAAAGTATGACGTTGGCGGAAAGAGTGGCTGAAATGTCTCACCGCCGCAAAGGTAAAATTTTTGATCAGACGGCTGTCAAAGAGGCGCTTTTACAAAAGGAAGCATGGCTCTATTCCGGCGGACCACACACCGACCTGCCCCTTAGCGACTATGAGTTTAACGATGGCCGCGTATTTCTGGAAACCAACCCCTTACGGATTGAATCTTTGATGATTGGCGACACCTTACCTTTGAGTATACCCTCGCTCAATCAAACATTCGAACTCGTTGTTGCCGAAGTTAAAACCAGGGGGGATATTCTTATGTGGAAAGGTTCCATGTCCGAATATGAACATGGTCGCTTTACAATTTCACGAGGAAAATCGCTAACAGCAGGAACAGTTAAAACACCAGACGGCATCTACGAATTCCAATTCTTTGATGGCAAGGGGTGGATTCACTCGTCAGATGCACTCTTCGTTATTAATGAAGAAAAAAGTGACGCCGTCGTCTCGGACGCAACTATTAATGCCAAGCATGAACACTAATCGGAGAAAAATAATACACTCACTGGAGAATAATAATGTTAATAACAAACGTTAGGTACGTGAAAAACTTTTTCGTTATGCTGGCGAACTTACTGAGCCTGCTTGCAATATCCCAGACAGCATCGGCAACAAACAAAATTGATATACTCGTTTTATATGATAACTTTACGGAAGAACGTCTCAACGGTACAAATGGTGTTGAAACAACCGTCGCAACATGGGTTGATGAAGTAAATGATATCTTCAGTGACAGCGATATAGACTTAGAAATACGTTCAGCCACCGTCGAATTTTATGAGGATGCCGGAGATGCGGATAGCCGTGCAACGTTAACTGATATAAGAAGCAGTGACACCATTGCAGCACTGCGGGATCAGTACGCTGCGGACTTTGTTATACAACTTTCTCCAATCGATGATTACTGCGGGATAGCTTATGTCACCGTATCACCGGATTGGGCTTTTTCAGTAGTAGATCCCAGATGTAGCGTTACAACCTTCGCTCATGAAATTGGCCACAATATGGGCTTAAGGCACGATTTCATTGAAGACCCGGAAGGTGGTGTACTGTACACCTACGCACGCGGCCATGGAGAAACCGAAAATTTCCGCACTATCATGGCTTACTATTCGTCATTTCAGGCATCCAGATTACATGTGTTTTCCAATCCGCGAATAGATATATGTAAAGGGAGTCCCTGCGGTGTTCCAGCGGGTCAACCTGAAGAAGCAGACGCCAGCCTTGCAGTAAATAACGAAGCCGAGGATTTCGTCGATCATCGACACCTTCAATTATCGCACGGCTTGACACCCATGCAGGACGGATGTAGTTGGAAAACGGTATACTACCGTTACGGCGCAGTCGTGAAAATCCTAACCTGTGATCGTGACATTGCCGGCAAAGCCCCCTACGTCGCAGCTTGGTTGCGCCGCAGTTACGGATGCTCCGTATGGGCGCTAAGCAAAGGCGACTACAAGATTATTCACGATAGAAGCTGTTACGACTTCAACGTAATCAGACTGTAATGCGCAGACAGGAAAAAGGACGGCCACATGCCTATTCGCGAAGGAAATATCACCATTCACCTCGGCCCTCAAGAGCAATCGGCACCCGATAGCCTGGTTGATCCTATCATCGCATTTATTGACTCCGCCAAACGTCGCCAAAAATTGATGATCGCAGTACAGGAAATAGATCATCGACCGATAGCGGAAGCTATTATCAAAGCCAGACAACGCGGCGTGACGATTGATGTTGTAATTGAGCAAAGTTATTTACTCGGCGCGAAAATACCGCTCGACGCGTTCGAGCCCAAAGGCAGGCACGAAATAAATCGCTTTTTATACAACGCGATGCTGCGCTCGACAGTCGATGTAAAAAGCGATTTTAACACCGATATTTTCCATCAGAAATTTATGATTCTCGGCAATAGGGTGCTCACTGGATCAACAAATTTCACAACCACAGGTGTTACCAGGAATCTAAATCATATAGTAGAAATTAATGACGCTGAAGTCGCGAATGCCTATAAAAAAGAATTTAAGGAAATTCAAAGAGGCAATTTTGGAAAGTTCAGTTTAGATAGAGAAGAAAAACCAAAGATCGCTCTGGTATCTGGCATGCAAGTGAAACCCTTGTTTGCACCCGACCACTCGCCAGAAATGGAAATTATGAAGCACATATTAAAGGCGAGAAAGCGGATTGATCTCGCCGTGTTTACCTTCTCAAATTCGTCCGGCATCGACGACGCATTAATCGCCGCGAGCAGAAATGGCATTAAAGTCAATGCCGTTCTCGACCGGCGGATGGCCAACCAAAAATGGGCGGCTTCGCACGGGCTTAAAGAAGCAGGGATCACTGTGGGGGTGGCTGGAAACCGGGGGAAACTCGGCAAACTTCACCATAAACTTATGACCATTGACGATGCAGTGTCTATTTGGGGAAGCTTTAACTACACCGGACCGGCAAATAAATCCAACGACGAGAATATTGTTGTGATCGGTTGCCTCAAGGAGGAAAACGCTGAAATCAAAGCCGCACAAAAACGCATCGCAACTGCGGCAAGAAAGGAAATAGAGCGCATCTCACGTGTATTCGGTGAAAGTTTTTAAATAACCGCCCCTCGTAAACACGCCGCCATATCTGTATCATCAAATTCCCCTCTCACAACAGGCATTTGAAAAGAACAGTCAGGCTATGAGCGCTAGCATCAGACGTTGGTCGTGGCGAGCTGTATTGCTCAACGCACTTATCGCACTAAGTGGCTGTGGATCAATCCAATGTATCGGACCGCAAAAACCGCTTCCCTCCTGGTTCACAGAACCCCCGTCAGCGGCGCATTCGCTAGCTGCCAGCGGTGAAGGCATCAGCCTGCAAGAAGCCAAGCACGAAGCATTTAACAACCTCGCCAGCCAGATAAGCTCAAGCATCGCTTCCGAAGCCAATCTTACTATGATCCAGGATGGCAACTATGTGCGCGAGGTCTTCGAAAGTCACACACAGGTAGTCGTCTCCGACATTACACTGGCGAGCGCACAGATCACCAGGCAGCACCAACAGCGTTGTCCCAACCGTTATTACGCACTCGCTCAACTAGCGAAGTCAGCGTTGGTAATCCAACAACAGGCAGCACTGCAACGCGATAGTTCGACACTCAGACAAGTACTTGACCTAAATAAGGAACCTTCGTTTTCGAGTTGGTGGCGATTGCAGGAAAAGCGCAATATTGCTGAACGACAATTTAACAACACCACGCTGCTGAAAATCTTCGACGGCGATAATTACCGAAAAGACGAAGGTGTTTACGCACGCTACAAGCAGTCACTGGACCATAACAGCAAATTTAAAGCTGTGGGTTTAAACAACGAAACAAAGATTCGTTCGCTAGATGCGCTTGTCAGTCAACAACTGGCAAATGAAGATATTAGAATGAAGAAGGCGCGCAAAAAAAGTGCATTTATTTCACTGTCGCTGAAGTATGAAACCCAACGCATCGGCAGTGAAACATACGTGGACGGCACCTTGTGGCTGAGACTTATCGATAAACACAATGATGTTCTGTCACAGTTCCACGTTAAAGATAGCGTTGTTGTTTACGGTCGAAATAAGGGACACAAAGCACTGCACCAAAAACTCTACCGCAAACTGGAGCAAACCGATATTCTACAAACGCTTATTAACAATGCTTAACAAATTTTTCCTGTGAAAAAAATGACCATGTATATCACACGTTTTTTTATTGTAGTTGCCAGCACATTCATGCTTAGCGCCTGCCAACTTATGCCCACCAAATCGGATATTCCGCCGAAAAGGGATTATTTTCCAGAAGCCAATAAACCTCATGACTCCGATTTGGAAGGCAACCCCACGCGTGTATTGTTCACACTGGCCTCACTCGAAGGTATACAGGATGAGCTCAGGATTCAACAGGAATTACTCGGACGTATTAACCGCACATTAAACCGTTCCAAAGTGAAATTTCTGGAAGTCGCCTCCACCAGCCGGGCAGATATTCAGCGGGAAATTCAACTCGCTCAACGAAAATCATTAGAGGGCATCGAGTCGACGGGCACACAAAAAACCAATGCGATTATTATCGGTGTAATGGACGAATCCAGTCTGGAAACGCGCTACAGTACGCCACTTAGCAATCATGTTAAAAATATTGTCGATAAAGAAGACAAACCCCGGCCAGGCAAATGTAAATACAAAGCACGTGCGGGAATTTCATTTGAAATTGAAGAACTTCCATTGAAACGTCGCGTAAAAAAATGGAATCTTGTCGCCGAGAAAAGCGATAGTTTTAAAGCGCTCGGCAGCTGTCAACGTCCAGAGGAAGCAGGCGTAAATAAACAGCTTTCACAAGAGCTGCGCGAAGCTGTACTCAAGGACCTCTCTCAATGTGCCAGTCATTTACTAAGCGACTATTTTAGTCCTGAAGCCTATATCCTAAATTACCATAGCGATGGTGAAATTCACCTCTTCGAAATCAGTGGCGGTATTGGCGCGGGATTTGAGCGTGGCGACAGCGTTATGATAGAAAGAATTGGCGCTATCCAGGACGGAAGTTCGGTAACTAAAATCGGTACAGCAAATGTCATTAAAGGCGTTCAGGAAAGGCGGGCTTATATTAAAGTTGGCAAGGCGGACTTGGCAAATCAGGTAAAAAAATATGACCGGGTCAGCATCCAAAAAAATAATAAAATTCCCAATTTTTCCTGCCGCGGCGTAACGAAGTAAAGGTCTAGTTCCTCACTTCTTTCGCCAAATCAACAAGGGCTTGCTCTGCAGGCTTGTGCCCACGCGCTAACAACCCGAAGGCAATATCATTGATTTTTTCAGCAGGCTGCTAAGGTTTTTTGTTGGTAGCTTTTTTATTACGAACGATTAAACACCGTCATTTTCAACTGCACCATATCGTGCATGGTATAACCAATACCACCGACCGCGTATCCAGACGAACGTCGACCAGCAAAAGGCATCCAGTCGGATCTAAATGCCGTGTGGTCATTAACCATCACTGCCGAGGCATCCAAACGTTCGGCTGTATCCAACGCGGTTTCCAAGTCCCGAGTATAAACCGCTGCTTGAAACGCCACGTCGAGAGAATTCGCCCGCTCAATTGCTTCCAGTCTGTCATCGTAAGCATATACACAGACAACCGGGCCAAAAATTTCATTGGTGGACACTTTTGCATCTGCTGGAGGATTGAAAATAACCGTTGGAGCATAGGTCGTGTCGGAGAGTTTGTTTCCGCCGCATTTTAATTCGGCACCACCTGAAACAGCTTCGCTGACCCACGTGTGGACCCGCTCAACTTCGCGTGGGAGTATCAGCGGCCCAACGTCAGTTTCCGGAAGTGTCGCGTCGCCAACAACAAGTGCCTTTGCCCCTTCAGCGAGTTTTTCCGCCAAAGCCTCGGCTTTATCACTTGGCGCATAAATACGCTGTACAGATACGCACACTTGCCCGGCATGGTAAAAACCGCCTTTTAGCAATGACGGAACAATTGTATCGAGGTCTGCGTCTTCACCGACAATTACCGGCGCGACGCCACCGTGTTCGAGCGCGCAACGAACTCCTGGTGCAAGCTTGCTGCGCAGCATCCAACCCACACGCGCCGATCCGATAAAGGTCATAAAATGAATTTTATGACTGGTCACCAGTTTTTCTGCGACATCATTTTCGCAAATAATCGGCTGACACCAGCCGTCGGGCAGGCCGGCCTGCGTGAGTAATTCGCATAGGCGTAAACAATTTAATGGGGTTGTGCTGGCAGGTTTTACAATCACCGGGCAACCCACGGCAACAGCCGGAATCACTTGATGCACAATAAGGTTCAACGGGTGATTAAACGCGCTCAACGCAACGACAACACCAACAGGTTCATATACCGTAGACGCCATGCGTCCTTGCGTCGCAGGAGTAAGCCCCATCGGAATTTCTTCGCCGCGCATCACATGCGGCAGTTCTTTTATTGCGAGATGAATGCCATCAATTGCACGTGCGGCTTCTACCTTTGCATCCATAAGCGGCTTGCCACCTTCACGCGCAATAAGCATCGCAAAGTCGTCAGCTTCGTTTTCAACCAATGCGGCGAGACGTTTTAATATGGCGATACGCTCGTGCGGTGGCAGCCAGCCATCGCGATCCTTAAATAAGGAACGTGCTTTATCCAGCATGGCTTCCGCATCTTCAAGCGTATTTGTCGGTAGTGTTTTTATCAGTGATCCGTCAAACGGTGAAGTAATTTCATGCATGGTTTCAATCCCGGTTAGACAACGCAGATTTTTTCTTTTAATTCGTCAATAAGCACCTTGGTGTTCTCAGAATAATCGACAGGTAAGTCAATTAAATGGACGCCGCCTTGCTCGAAACAGGAATTCACAAGTGGAACAAAACTTTCGGTGCTTTCGACACGGTGCCCATGTAAGCCATAGCTCTCTGCATATTTTACGAAGTCCGGGTTATTAAATTCGAGCCCATAATCCTGAAAGCCCATGCCGTATTGCTTCCATCGAATCATGCCATAAGAACTATCATTGAGAATCAACACAATTAAGTTCAGCCCCAAACGACCTGCGGTTTCAAGCTCTTGTGAGTTCATCATAAAGCCACCGTCGCCACAGATGGCCATGACACGGCGTCCTGGGTATAAACGTGCACTTTCCATTGCCGAAGGTAAACCCGCACCCATTGTCGCCAGTGCGTTATCCAACAAAATGGTGTTGGGCTCATACGCATCGTAATTGCGCGCAAACCATACTTTATAGACACCGTTATCGAGGGCAATAATACCGTCTTTGGGCATGGCCTCGCGCACGGCACCAACAAGAGTCTGAGGTGTCATTGGAAAATCAGCCACTTTAGTGTCTCGAGCTGTTCGCTCATCTAATTGCTGTTTCACCCGTTCAAAATAACTGTAATCATCGTTGAGCTTACCGAGCTTTTGCGTCAAACGACTTATCGATGAAGCGATGTCGCCAACAATTTCCAATTGAGGAAAATAAACGTTATCAACAATTGCAGAATTAAAATTGACATGAATAACTTTTTTGCCACCGTGTTCCATAAAAAACGGTGGTTTTTCAACGACGTCATGGCCAACGTTAATAATCAAATCTGATCGATCAATCGCGCAGTGAATATAGTCGTTGTCGGAAAGTGCAGCAGTGCCAATAAATTTGTCACTGCTCTCATCAATCACACCTTTACCCATCTGCGTATTAAAAAAGTACATACCCGTGGCGTTAACAAACTCGGTAAGCGCCTTGCTTACGCGCTTGCGATTTGCCCCGGCACCGACTAGCAACAACGGAAATTCGGCCGCTTCTACTAGTGTTTTGGCCTCGTCGATCACACATTCATCTGCGTGGGGAATACGCACACGACTCTTCGAAAATATTGGCGTGGTTTTTTCATCAACCGGCTCAGCGGCCACATCTTCAGGTAATTCCAAATGCACAGCACCAGGACGCTCTTCTTCCGCCACTCTAAATGCCTCGCGCACAATGCTCGGAATCATATTAACGTTAACAATCTGCTTGGTGTATTTCGTGATAGGCCGCATCATGTCGACGATATCGACAATTTGGAATTGCCCCTGCTTGCTGTGCTTAATTGGTTTTTGTCCGGTAATCATCATCATCGGAAATGCGCCCAGCTGAGCATACGCCGCGGCAGTAACAAAGTTGGTTGCACCCGGCCCCAAAGTAGCCACACAAACCCCTGTTTTCCCGGTCAAACGCCCGTAGGTTGCAGCCATAAACGCTGCGCCCTGCTCGTGTCGCGTTAAAATAAGTTCGATTGAGGATTTGCGCAGCGCCTCGAGAAAATCTAAGTTTTCCTCACCAGGCACACCATAAATTCTTTCTACGCCTTCTCGTTCCAACGCTTTTATAAATAGATCGGATGCGTTAGTTGTCATTGCCTGCTCCTATTGAGAGATTATTGTTCTGAAACACGCGGTTAGTTGCACCGGGTACCCGAATTCTGACACACGCAGAGCGACTAAGTCACATGGTAAAAACGTTGTGGCGCGTAAAGACACATCCACTATCCGAATAAAACACAACAAATGAACACACAGATATTAACTATCAGGCGTTTCCGGATAAAGTTCGTCCATACTCACGGATTTTCCGTTACTCATAACAATCCGTGCATGGTATCGCTTCAAACGCCGGGGCTCTGGAACGCCACAAGAATGCGCAATAATACCTATTTCTTTGGTCATATTTTTCGCGTAACTCGCGACTCGCTCCGCCTTGCTTTCCGGCTTAAGTCCATACTGTAGCTTTTTATCGTGAGTTGTAATGCCTGTTGGGCAAGTATTCTTATTACACTGAAGTGCTTGAATGCAGCCGAGTGCAAACATAAAACCCCGAGCAGAATTAACAAAATCCGCTCCCGCACAAAACGCCCACGCAGCTTCTGACGGGTTAATTAATTTACCACTGGCACATACCTTTACACGCTCGCGCAAGCCATATTTTTTCAGTATATCGACAACAAGCGGCAGGCTCTCTTTAATTGGCATGCCCATGTTATCAATTAAGCTCATCGGCGCAGCACCTGTACCACCGTCAGAACTATCAATGGTGATAAAGTCTGGAGCACTCTCAATGCCCCGCGCCACAATCAATTTACAGAAGGACTCAAAAAAACCGTATGCGCCCACAACCGCTTTAAAACCAACCGGTTTTTGCGTTGTATCTCGAACGAAGTTAATCATGTCCAACAAATCTTCAACACTATTGACTTCGGGGTGCCGGTTCGGGCTGATTGCATCTTCGCCAATCCCAATACCACGGATTCGTGCAATTTCTTCGTTAACTTTTGCACCCGGCAATATACCGCCTTTCCCGGGCTTGGCACCTTGACTGAGTTTTATCTCGAACATTTTGACTCGTTCATTCGCTGCTACTTCACGCAACTTTTCAGGATCAAAACCGCCCTCTGGTTTGCGCACACCAAATTTCGCAGTGCCAATTTGAAACACGATATCTGCGCCACCTTCCAAGTGATAGGGCGAAAGACCACCTTCCCCCGTGTTCATCCAAATGCCCGCTTCGCGCGCACCCATCGAAAGCGCTCTTACGGCGGGAATCGAAATGGCACCGTAGCTCATTCCCGAAATATTGAACAAGGAAGTGGTCGTATAAGGATGCTTAACATAAGGCCCAATAGTGACCTCTGCGGCTTCTGCGCTGTCCTGCTCCAGCGTGGGAAACGGGCAGTTGACGAAATAAATCGTTCCTGGCGGACGCAGATCTCGCGAGGAACCAAAGGCGACAGTGCTGTCGATATTTTTCGCAGCGCGATAAACCCACGAGCGTTCCGCACGGTTAAATGGCATTTCCTCGCGATCCAACGCGAAAAAATATTGGCGAAAAAATTCACCCATGTGCTCGAAGAAATAGCGAAATCGCGCGAGCACCGGGTAGTTGCGACGCAGGGTGCTTTGGGTTTGGGTCTTGTCGCTGATGTACATGACAGCAACGCATAAAAAACCAGCGCCAACAACGAAAATAAAGAGATATGTCAGAATTTGCAGAAACGCCAGTGTCAGCGTCGAAATACCCATTTCACCCATTTGTCACCCCCTCACCAACTATCGCTAAGTACAATGGCTGCACGCCCATCTTTATTATCAATTCTGCTAAAGCGCGTACACACCTGCGTAAGAGGCACCAGTATAAAAGTCTACCTTTTACCGCACAATCACTGCAGTGCCACATTAACACACGCCCGATCCGTCGTTGTGACCGCGATGCTCATTACAAGCAGATTAAATTTTTTGGATTGGAGACATTTGCGTTTGAGGAAAAAAACGAAAAGTAAAGAGAGAACTCGCCAATTCACCGCTGAGATCACAGCACTTGGTGAAAGCTAGCTGGCAAATACAATTATGAGGTGAAGGAGCCCGGCAGCCAGCCAGCCAGCCAGGATATCATCCACCATTATCCCAACGCCACCATGTACGTGCTTATCAAGCCAGGAAATTGGCCACGGTTTCAAAATATCAAAAAAGCGAAACAGAAAAAAACCTGCGAGAATCCACTCCCATGCGAAGGGAACCATAAACATAGTGACCCAATAGCCCGCGAATTCGTCCCAAACTATCGCCCCATGATCAGGCACGCCGAGCTTTTCCGCCGCGTAACCACAGACATAGATACCAATAACCACAGCGGCAATAAGAACGAGGAGATATGCGAGAGGATTTAACTTACTAAGTATTATGTACAGAGGAATAGCCGCGACCGTGCCGACAGTTCCTGGCATTATTTTTACAAGGCCAGAGCCGAAACCAAAAGCGAGGACTAGTTGCGGCGACCGCACAATTTCTTTTAACTTGAGCATAGCGCCTAAGACCCGCTCACATTAGTCGCGTTCGAGCAAACGGTTAATCAAAAAATAGGCTTCGATAAATATGCGCTGGTCCATTCGGTAATCTCGGGCAACGTTGTTAACCACCACGAACATTTCCTCCTGAATCTGGATTTGATGTGGCGTATCAAGTTGCTCGATATAAATGCATGCAGACATAATTTTGTTAATCAGACGACGGGCAGGATGGGACTCGTTGGTAAAAAAGTCAGAACACACCATGGCCTCTTTTAACACCGGGATCTGAAGACGGCTGATCAGATTTCGAGCAGCTAAAGGAATGTCTTCGCTCTGCATCACGACGTCAAAAAAATCGGTAACCGCCTGCGCCGCATCTTCGCGACCAGTCGCCGAGTCATATCTCGACTCAAACCGAGGCCGCTCATTTTGCTCTGTCAAAGCGTGCGAAGGCTTGGCATTTGAAGCCGAAGCAACAGGCGCTAGGCCGGCTTGGGACGCTGCCTGATTTAAAAAACTGAAATCGTCCAAAGCACCATCAAAAGCTTGAATCAATTGATGCAACTGGGCATTTGCTTCGTCCCCACGGCGCATACCCCGTAAAGCGGCCACGGCCTCGCTCAATGAGAGATCGTCAGATTGACCGAAGCCGTTTTTAGGCCGCTTTGATCTAGGTGAGGGTTTTGGGTCTGGCGATTTCTTGGGAGTATCTAGATCCGGCAATACCCCAGTATCTATCAACACCTCGTTCGCCTTCCCAACCAGTGAAGAGAACTTCTGGAGGACTTCCTTTGAAAAAAGCTTAAACAGCAGACCTCGCGAGTTTGCACCCAAATCGAGCAAGTCGTCAGTTGCTTTAATAAACGCAGACGTGATGCGCCGCAAATCCAAGGGGTTGTTTTCTGCGTCAACTTTGGTTTCCAACAGTATGTGATCCAAACGGGTTTCCAGTTTTGATAGCGATGCCTTCGAGCGTTTGATTTCACTATTAGCGGTTTTGCGCAACGCCAGATTTTGCTCAAAGCCATCGCTGCTCACCAGAGCCAGCCCGGTTTCGTTCTCGAGCAGATGACTATCAAGCGTCAGGGTCTGATCGACCAGGCGACAAAAACCGTGCGAAGTCACAGATAAGGTGCGGTGAATAATTTCACCTTTTTTCACACGTAAATCACGTAAAGTATCGAAATAGTCGAGCTCCAGCGAAGCGGAAGATGAATCCAAAGCAAACTCGTAAAGCATATCGTCAGCTTCGAGAAACGCTTTTTCCAGCAGGCGCTCACATTGACTGAGAACACCCTCTTCTACATCCCCCAATATTTTGGGCAGCTGCAGTCCCGAGTCGGTTTGCTTTTGCAGAATCTGTGCGTAAGTCGATTGTTCGTCCATTTTCGTGTGAACCATTCTTAAAGATTTGCTACCACGCTAATTCGCGAAACTGTGATAGACGAAGCCGATATATACCACGTAAACGTTAAAGGCGACACTAAAAGTAACGGGGAAGTTACCATTTCCCCCAGAAAAGCTAAATTTATCACAAAGGCCACGAATACGGAGTCTAGGATTAAATAAAATCACGCCACTAATGTGACGATATCCTTCATGAGCACCTCTGACCACAACTCGAAACTCGCGATCAAACACATTGCGCCAGGCTATTTAATGGACCGCCTTGTACACCGTTGATACAAACCAGGCATTTTGCCTCCTTAAGACCGCGAAAACGTCCGAATATTTCTCAACCCGAAGCTTGTTTATCGCGATAAAGTACCCTATTACCTGAGAAAACGGTAACGCCAAGTGCAAATCACTCCGCGATAGCCATGTAAAAAACCAAATGCTAATCTCGTCCCAGCGATAAATTGCTCTGTACCAAACAAGGATATGAAGGAAATCAAGTGCTCAAGCGACTATCTGTATTTTTTGCCCTGTTAATGTCAATCATGTCCCCACCGCTGGTTGCTGCAACAGAAACACTGCCGGTAAAAGCCTTCGCCAGTCTGCCCGATACCAGCCAGATGCGCCTTTCACCAAACGGGATGAAAGTCGCCTCACTTAGGCGACTGGAAACAGAAGAAAGAAAGGGCACCATTATCGAAATTCTCGACCTGGAAACCGACAAAAGAACCTACCCCATCTACGCAGATAATAAAAAGTACGAAATAAACTGGATTGCATGGGCGAACAATAAGCAAATGCTCGTTAGCGCAGAATTCCCGGCAGTGCGCTTCGGCGTGCCCACAACCGAAACACGGTTGTTAATTTTAGATACGCACACAAAAAAGACGCGAAACGCGATCCCCAAAAGATACTACGACCGCTTTAATTACATGCCGCAAATTCAGGATCAGATCGTTGACATGCTGCCGAAGGATGATCAGCATTTTCTGCTACAAGTGGATGGTTATACTCCAGGCGATGATACGGTCTACAAAGTCGCCCTAAATAAATCCAAAATCAGAATGGTGCAGTCGAGTAAGCCAAAGATAAGGTCCTGGATGACAGACAGGCAGCACAACGTGCGTATAGGCCATCATTGGGAGGACACCGACTATAAAATCATCCACCGCTTCCCCGGCACGAAAAAATGGCAAACACTTTGGGAGTTTGAGAGCTTCGCAGACAATCAAGCATGGCCGCTGGGATTCGCCCAAAACCCTGATCACTTGTATGTAAAAGCACTATACAAAGGAAAATATGCGGTATTTCTCGTCAATTTACGCGACACTAACCTAGAGAAAAAACTCATTCACCACAACGAGCACTACGACATCGACGGAAGGCTCATATACTCCCAAGTGGAACAAAAAGTAGTGGGCATTACCGAGCCGAGCAATTCGGGCTACACCTTTTGGGATGAGAAGTACAAAGCAATTCAGCGATCGGTGAGCCAAGGATTACCTGACACAGATAACTATATCACCAGCATGAGCCAAGACGAAAGGCGCTTTATCATACTGGCGACCAATAGCACCGACCCAGGCATGTATTTGCTTGCAGATCGGGATAAAAACACAATGACACCCATCGGTCTACGTTATTCGGCACTCGATCCAAAGTCTATGGCAGTCAAACAGGCGATTAGCTACAAAGCGCGCGATGGGTTGGAAATAGAGGGCTTTCTGACACTGCCGCACGGCCAAGAAACACACACAAAACTGCCGACGATTATATTTCCGCACGGCGGGCCCATCAGTCACAACGGCAATGGTTTCGATTATTGGACCCAGTTTTTCGCAAACCGGGGCTACGCAGTGTTGCAAATGAACTTTCGTGGTTCCAGCGGCTACGGCCACGACTTTATGAAAGCCGGACTTAAAAGTTGGGGGCTCGCGATGCAGGACGATGTTGAAGACGGCACGCGCTGGATGATAGAACAGGGCTACGCCGATCCGGAAAAAATCTGTATCGTCGGCGGCAGCTATGGTGGCTATGCAGCGTTAATGGGAGCCGTTAAAACACCTGATTTGTACAAATGCGTTGTGAGTTTCGCAGGCATTACCGATCTCGCCAGGCTAGTCAGGTCTCGCCAAAATTACTTATCCGGGGAAATAGTCAAAGAACAAATAGGCTCTAAACGCAGCGACCTCAAAACACGATCACCAGTGAACCATGCCGAGACGATATCCGCTCCTGTACTATTAATTCACGGAGACAAAGATAGAAGAGTAAGCGTTGTACAAAGCCGAAAAATGCGCAACGCGCTGCAGAAGGCGCGTAAGGACATCACCTATATTGAGCTAAAGGATGGTTCACATTATCTGAGTATCAATAAAAATAGAATTGCAACCTTTGAAGCAATGGATAATTTTTTGGCCGAGCACCTTTCAAATTGATAAAAAACGTGCTTGACTTCGCTAGGGCCTGTTGGCACCAATAACCGCCTAACACACTTTGTATAACCAAAATAACAGAGGCTAAATAAAGCATGAAGCCAACCAAATACTTAGCACTGATAACCTTGCTAGGACTAATTGCGCTCGTTCAGAGCTGTAGCAAAGATACGTCTGACCCCGGCAAAGCCGAAATAGTCAGCGAAGAAGCCGCTAAAACGACCACAGGCTACGACGATGGTAGCCAACTGCTCAACCCCTTTAGAATTAATTATGCAGGTTATCTTCCTAACCAGGAAAAAATCGCCGTTTATTTGAGCAGCGATGAAGGCCCGATTTCATGGGAGCTCAGAAATGGCGAGGGAAAGGTTGTTGCAAAAGGCGAGACGAACGAGCGCAGAGTTGACGACTTCGCCTCTGGAGATAGCTTCTTTCTAATTGATTTCTCCAGTTATCGTGAACAGGGAGACAACTACTACTTAAGTGTCGAAGCCAACAGCTCCAGCCCTTTCGCAATCAGCAATGACCCATATGGCAGAATAAAATACAAATTCTATGACTTTTTTAGGGACCATCGACGCCAGGGTGATGTCTTTAACCGCGCCGTCGATAACTGGACGGACCATGAGGTCACTTTTAATTTTATCGCAGATGCTGGCGACCAGGGCTACTATCCCGTTAACGCCGCCGAAGCCCAGTGGAGCCTTATCAACCTGCTGGAAGAATATCCATCGATTAACGATTATTATCAAAAACACTCAGCGGAAATGTCCACCGTCTACGACGAGCTCGTCTATTTCTCTGACCCTCTCGATAAAATCATTTTCCCTGGCGAAAAATTAGCCGTCGCTAAATTTCATACATTTACCAACACCACCTATGCCCTCTGTCCAGGCGCACCCGGAACATCGGGAACCTGCATCAGCAAACCAGAAAGCAAAGCCACCTACTCGCTCGTTCGCACCGCAGCAGCAATGGCGCGCCTGCATAAAAAATACGGTACAGAGGCGGAAGTCCAGGCCAATTACTCACTCGCCAAACTGGCATTTGATAATGCGCAGAGTGAAGACCCATTATGCCAACCGCCAAGCGCTTTCGGCGGAGAGGGAGGTTATTATCCAAACAACGACAACTGGAGCTTGTGGCGAGACCCCCGTTCACATCGCGATCCATGCGCCAGCGGACCTGAGGCGGACCCTAGCGACAACAATATCAATGACGACATCTATGCAGCATTAGTCGAATTATTCCTTACTGCTCGAGCACTGGGCCTGGAAAGCGACGCCGACGCATATAAGACGTCAGTGGAAGCCCACCCACACCATTTGCGGGTCGACCACTTTTATTGGGGAGCGGTATCTCCCGAGGCGACCTTATCCCTGCTTACGCATCGCCCGGAGGGAATGGATTTGACAAAAGCCGAGCAAGGGCTCATTGAATACGCAGAAAAAGTTATCGGCTACCAGCAGGTCGGCTATCCAGGCGTCACATTTGACGTCAAATCTGACTTTTGGGACTCAAACGATAAAGACGATATCGATAACAATTTTCGCTGGGGCTCAAATCGTATGCAGTTAAACGACGCGCGCCTCGTTATGGCTGCCGCTGAATTGGAATACGAAAGGCAGAACTTCGCCAAAGCCGCAACCTACACTAACGCCGTTCTAAAAGTTTTAGACCAAATGTCTGGCACTAACGCTGTGGCACTCGCGATGTATACCGCGAAAAACTCCCCGCATATCGAGCAGGCCGTCTCGCGCACACACGATGCACTCGTCAGCGACGATATTGATGGGAAGTTCGCCCTCGGACCAAACAACTGGACAAACTCCGATGATCCCGACATGCCTGCATTTGGCTCGCAACCCGGCATGAAAATGTTTGCGCTTACCGGCACCGGCTGGGCTTCGCGAGAAATTTCAATAGACGGCAATGCGTCACTCGTACCGGTTGTCTACTTTGCGACGGAAGTTGCACCACGTATTTTGCAAGCCGCCCGCGCTGAAGAACCCTGATGACAGGTGGGCTCTCTCCCGAACGGGACGGGCCCGCCTTCATAAATACTTGAGCATATCGACGTTTCTACCGTTGTGCTCAAACTCACCAAGAACCTCAAAGCCCTGCTTCAAATAAAAATGATACGCGCGGGTATTTTCTGTCTGAACACCGCCCCATAACACGACTTTCTTGCCGTCTCGATCCCGCAACTGAGCAAGCACGAAAGCGAAAAACCGACTGCCCAAACCCTTAGACTGGTAGGCGTCGGCAACGGATGGCGCAATGGTGTAATCGCTCTCACCATCAAACACAAGGCCGTAGCTTGCGAGGCGCTCCATCTCAAAGTCGAGATAACCGGGCTTTACCACGGTATACGCCGCAAGCTCACCATTCACTTGGTCTATAGCAACAAAACCCAAAAGATCACCCGAACACACCCGATCAATGACCGTTTGTCTATCAAATGCATGCGGACCAAAATATCGTCTGGTTTGATTTGATAGCCTTGCAAAGTACGCACACATTGCGTCTGCGTGCATTAGCGAAGCCTTGGTAAAAACGATATCTTTTAATGTACACATTGCACCGTATTAAAAAGCTGAGGCAGCGTATTTGCAACCCTAGCTTGCGTTGTTTTCTGCCAAATCTGAGTCTAAACTTTAACCACCGGCCAGTGGAAGCGCGGGTCGACGCTGGCCATGGTAATTGATTCAAATGAAATTCGATTTTTTCCAACGCATCCCCTTCAAGCTCATGCGATCGAGCTTGACGATTGCACTTCTGCTCGGGATGGCTATCGCTATAGCGCAGGTATTTCTGGATTTTAGCCGCCAGCGCAATCATATAGATACCAATGTTCAAGAGATTTTTCGCGTCACCGAGAACGCTGCACAGCGCGCTGTGCACCTGCTCGACAACAGACTGGCGAATGAGGTCGTCCGCGGGCTCGAATACTATGAATTCCTCACCTATGCAGCGATCTACGACGACAACGGTGAAGCAATGGCGCAACACAGCGCGCCGATAGCCGACTCAAAAACCCGCTGGTTTACCCGCCTGGTTATGGACGAAGTGCGACGATATGAACTCGATCTTATATATTCAGACGGCACTTACGAAGGCCAAATCGTATTGCTTATTAGCAACGACGCGGCGCTCGGTGCATTTTACGAACGCGCTACAACCGTTTTCGTTTCTGGACTATTGCGCAATATGGCGCTGGCCCTGGTGTTAATGGTGCTCTACCACCACACCCTGGCAAGACCACTCACCACTATTTCAAAACGCTTTACCCAAATTCAGCCCGACCGCACCGAAGGCAAACGGATCGAGCACATTAAAGGTCACCAGGCCGATGAATTTGGAAACATTGTTGAGGCTGCAAATACCTTTATCACCAAGCTTGAGCAACGCCAAACCGGGTTAATGCAAAGCGAAGAACAGTTGCGGGTAATTCTCGATGCAAGCCCCAACCAGGTATTTGCGGTAAACCGCCATGGTGAATTTGTATTTTTAAATTCAGCTACCGAAGCGTTTTATAAACTCTCTCAAGAAAAGCTTATTGGTAAAAATTACTACAACATACATCGCGCTATTGATGACGACGAAGCAAATACAATTTTAATTAACATTAAGCGCGCGGATCTCGACGGCCAACGCGGACCGGATGTAGAACAACAGCTCACCAGTGCCGATGGTAATACCTATACAATGCAGATGACCTACGTACCCTTTAGTTTTTACGGCGATCCCTGCATTCTCGTTATTGGCGTAGACATAACCGAGCGTGTGCAAGCTGAAGAAAAAGTTGAGCATCTCGCATATTTCGACAACTTAACGGACCTACCCAATCGCAATATGCTTTACGATCGCCTCCGACGCGACATTTCTGAAGCAAAACACGAGGGAAATTACGGCGCACTGTTATTTGTCGATCTGGATGACTTCAAACGAATTAACGACACCATGGGGCATTCTCTTGGCGATGAACTGCTCATTCAGTTATCAAAAAGAATGCAGTCGCAAAAACGGCAAACCGATACGCTCGCGCGCTTGGGTGGCGATGAGTTTGTCTTGAGCCTGCCTAATTTGCACAGTGATATTGGCCCCGCAAAACAAAAAGCAACCGGTCTTGCCAAACGTTTATTAAAAAGAATCAGCGCACCCATCACACTTAGAAATCGTGAATTTATTGTCGGAGCGAGCATAGGTATTGCACTGTACCCCTTTGAAGACAGTGATACAGAAACCATGTTGAGATTCGCTGACACAGCGATGTACAAAGCCAAACAGAGCGGCCGAAATTGCTATGAGCTTTTCGAAGAATCCATGGCAACAGAGGCCAACAACTTGATGCGCCTGGAATCCGAATTACGAACGGCGATTCAACAAAATCAGTTTTCTCTAAAACTGCAACCCATTATCGATGGCCACACTCAGAAGCTTGTCGCCGCTGAAGCATTAATTCGCTGGTCTCATCCAGAAAAAGGCACCGTTCCACCAACAGAGTTTATCGGGTTTTTAGAAAAATCCGGCATGATTCGGGATGTGGATTATCTGGTTTTCATGCGGGTATGCGAATTTATCAGTGAGTCAAATGCGAAAGAAAAACTACCAAAAGACTTTCGTATTTCCGTTAACCTAAGCGCAAATACCTTACATAGAACGGACTTCGTAAGGACAATCCAATCAACGCTTACCCAATTTAATATCAATGGTACCCATATCGAGTTTGAAATTACTGAGGGCGCTGCGATGGAAAGACTGGAGGAAGTGATTCAAAAAATTAAGTTTCTTCAGCTTCAAGGGATTACCTTCGCACTCGATGACTTTGGTACCGGCTACAGCTCGCTCAGTTATCTGAAAAAACTGCCAGTAAACAAGATTAAAATCGATAAATCGTTTATCAAAGACCTTACCGTCGACCCTCAGGACGAAGCACTTGTATCTTCAGTCATTGCAATTGCGGAGCGTCTAAACCTTCGCGTTGTTGCCGAAGGCGTTGAGACAAATGAGCAAGCTTCCTGGCTGAATGCCCACAGCGACATATGGTATCAGGGCTACTTGTATGACAGGCCCCTGGACCTAGCACAATTTAGCGAAAAATATCTGAATTCCGGTGAAGGCGAAAAAAATTCTGTCGTTGTTCATCGGCTATAGATCCAAATTTGTAAGTGTTGCGTAGCAGATGTCAAAAAGTTTAAGTGCAGACGTATTCATGCCGCTTATCGGAGAATATTGTGAACTTGTCGACAAAAAAAGTGAGTATTTATAGTAATATTCACTTATGTATGCGTAAAACCGCCCAAAAAATCTATACTTTTTTCGAATAAGAAAAAGCATTTCTTCCGGGATAGTGCATTAGCTAACCCTTGTTTGCAAAGACTTACCTCGCTCTCAACCCCCATTAAACCTAGGGCCTTTCCAACAAAAACCTCGAACTGTCATAAAATGCATCCTTATAAAAAAAGATGCTTTTTGCGAACGTCGATATTCCTTACAGGTCTAAAGCGTGACATTTAATTCCACATTAGTCTATATTTCCGCCTCGCCGAAGTACTGCAACCCACGTGACAGCCCATTTGAGATTGTGCATACGATGTTAAAGACAGCGAAGCAAGATAATGGTGTGGTTTCGGATATGTGCTCCCATCTTTCGACAGTCAACCGTCCAGAGATAGAAGATGCTACTTACGCCGACATGATTGTCGAGTATTTAAAACAATTAGGGATAGATGTCGTATTTGGTGTTCCTGGTGGCGCAATCGAACCACTTTTTAACGCTCTCGCCCGCTCAGAACGCAAGGGAGGACCGCGCCTGGTCGTCGCTCGCCATGAATGCGGTGCGGCTTTTATGGCTGACGGCTATTACAGAGAAACAGGCAAGATGGGCGTCGTCTGCGCGACTACCGGTCCCGGCGCCACAAACTTAATCACCGGCATTAGTTCGGCGCTGGCCGACGAAATCCCCATTCTGGCAATTACCGCGCAGACACCCCTGCCCAAATTTGGCAAACGGGCACTGCAGGAATCGAGTTGCACGGCAATCGATACCATTGGTCTATTTCGCCACTGCACACGCTTTAACACATTGATTTCTCACCACGAGCAATTCGAAAGTAAGCTCGTATCAGCGATCATGACGGCACATCGCCTGCCCAACGGCCCCGTTCACATTAGTGTGCCCTCAGACATATTGCGCGCACCGGCACAAATTAAGCCGCACATTCATTCAGACCTTCTCGTTCACGATTTCTACGTATCAGACGACGTTGCCATCAATCGCCTGTGTGAAAAGCTCGGCCGCGTCGACACAATTGCGATGTACATAGGCGACGGCGCCGGTAAAGCCAGTAAAGAAATCATGAAATTTATCGAACTTACCGATGCCGCTTTTGTAACGGGCCCAATGGGCAAAGCCTGGGTTGACGAAACACACCCTCAATATCGCGGCGTATACGGCTTTGCCGGGCACGACAGTGCAAAAGAATTATTTCGCAACGAAAAAGTGGATTTGATTCTCGCCGTAGGAGCGGCGCTTGGCGAGCTTGGCACCAGTGGCTGGAATGACGATCTATTAAATACAAAACTCGTGCATATCGATGCATCGGTCGAGCATTTTACCCGCTCACCCATGGCAAACTTACACGTGTTTGGCAATCTTCAGGCGATTTTCTCCCAGTTAAATGAAAACGTAAACGTTGTTCGTAAATGGGGCCGTCGATGGAGCAAGATCAGCTCGGAAATGCCCCGCAACTTTATGGGCAGCCACGTAACATTGCAGGAAGCCGATAAATGTCAAAGTAACGCGTGCCCGATAAAACCACAAAGACTTATGTATTACCTCACGCGAAACCTACCTCAGGAAACACGTATTTTTGTAGATGCCGGAAATGCCTGGTCATGGGCGACGCACTATTTAGCCACGGCGAATAGCGAAGGTTACTATCGTGTTGCAATGGGTTATGGTTCGATGGCCTGGGCGATTGGCGCAGCGATTGGCAGTGCTATTGGCCATAAAGCGCCGACACTTTGTTTAGTCGGAGACGGCTCCTACTTGATGAGCGCTCAAGAAATCACGGTAGCAGCTCAACAAAACTTACCTGTGGTATTTGTTGTATTAAACGATGCTGCGCTAGGTATGGTCATGCATGGACAACGGCTCGGCCGTCAAGAGACCATTGGCTGGGAGCTAAATGAAGTCAACTACGCTGCAATGGCAGAGGCCATGGGAATCGACGGCATCGTCGTGGATTCTCCCCAGGAGCTGGACGTGATAGACATGCTCGAGCTTTTCTCACGAGGTGGCCCTACATTAATCGATGTACGTATCGACCGAGACGAGGTACCTCCGATGGGGGATCGAATCCAAGGCCTAGCAGTCAACGGCTCTGCAACACCAGGTGGATAGCACTTGGTAAATCGATAACCACACTTTTTATTGTTTTTAATTAATGAGGTCACTATGTCACGCATCGAGGCGACAGGCAGCTATTTGCCTAAAACTGTCGTTCCCAACGATTATTTCGCAAAAGGCACGTCTTTATTCGAATCAATTAACGAGTTTTTTACCGGGTTTAAAGAGCGTAGACACGCTTCGCCGGAAGAATCTGGATTGGAAATGGCGGTTTACGCTGCACAAGATGCGCTTGAAAAAAGCCAATATACAGCCGGGGATATTGACTTAATTATAGGGATCATTCAACCAAGCGAACATGTGTACGGAGATGATCTGAACCTCATCCAACACCGAATAGGTGCTTGGTCTGCATCTGTACTTCCTATTAACACAGGTTGTTCTTCATTCCTATCCGCAATAAATCTTGCTGACTCACTAATTAAAACAGGAAAAAACAAAAAAATTCTTATTGTAAGCTCAGCCAACTGGGTAAATACTGGCTTAGACAAGACGTCAGAAGGTTATGCTTTTGCTGGTGATGGCGCTGGAGCAATAATTGTCGACGCCGAAGGCGATTCATTCATTGATATTAATCAAGCAAACAATACTACACCCGAAGTATTTGAATCAATGGTGATTAGTAACCCTATCATCACTGGTAAAAAAGAATTTTTCAGAATTTCTCCACCGGAAAGTATATCCGCTACAAAAGACCTCATAATGTTTCCTGTTTCTATTGCGAAAAGCCTACTAGATCGAAATAGCGATATTAAAATAGATAAATTTTTGACTCACCAATCTGGTCTAAAAATGATGCACATGTGGGCTGAAAAACTTCAAATTCCATCGGAAAAAATACGCCACACTCTCGATACATGCGCAAATATGATCGCAGCTAATATTCCAGTATCACTTAACCACTGGGTGAGTAAAGGAGATATAGTGAGAGGAGACACGATACTGTTCTTCGCACCTTCCGCTGGTGGCCATCATATTGCCATTCTCTGGAAGTATTAAGCTCTTGTGAATTTCACATCTACTTAGAAGCTTTTTTATACTCCGATGCAGGCCAGTATATCCCCTGCACAGTAGGATAAAACTGCCTCCTAAAACCCGGGTAATTCGAATATAATTAACAGACTAAAAATTAATCTAAATCTATTTTCGCGTGAGACCCTAAGATTTTGCGAAGTTTTCCACTTTCTTTAAAGTGCGCCAAAATGTCATTAAACCTTTTAATAAAAGCATGATTTTTCTCGGTATCGTGACATACTGCTGATGCATTTACGTCACGAAACAACGCGAGGCTCTCGTCGTAGTGAGGAATAGGCAAATTGAGCCGTTCTGCTGCAAGCATTACATCAGGCGTAAAACCTATCACGGCATCAATTCTTCCGGCAGCTAGCATTTTAACTCGTACTTTTTCAGTAGGTGTTTCCTCAACAATTGCATCGACCCCCTTTAGAAAAGTATCTGGATCGTAACCGAGCCAAAGCGCAACCTTTTTCCCCGACAACTCACTAACCGAGGTTACTTTTTCCTCGTCTGAACGAGTAAATACCCGCAGACTAATATAGTCGACTGGTTCTGATTCAATTAGGGAAAATTCCTTGTGCTGGGGAGCAGTATATTTAAGTCCTGCTATGGACGTTGGAAAAAAGCAGCCTTTGTGATCGCCAGCATCACGAATTATTCGACTCAACGGTGCAATCGATAAATCAAATTTAAGGCCGGCCTTTCGCATCTCGTGGAGCAGCTCATTGTATTGAGTTTTTCCTCCCTCCTGGAGTCTCAATTCAAGAGAAACTCCGGACAGTATCACGGTCGATTGTCCATTAGACTCTTGCGCATTTAGACTATTTAAAAATAAAGCTCCCAAAAAAAAGACAACGACCACAAAAAAAATATTCATATACAACCGTACTCTATTTGAACGTATATTGAAGCTCGAAGCCAAATTCACGACCTCTCGATAAAGTAGCTCCAGAAGCACCAAAAGAACCCAGGTCAGAAACTCCGCTCAAAAAGTACTCCTCATCAGAAAGGTTGTTACCAAAGAAGGAAAGCACCCACCCAGTAGAATCGGCCTCCCAAGTAACAAAAGCATTATAAAGTGCAAAACCATCCTGAGAGACTGACTCCGTATTGAGCGGATCGTTATATGTTTTACTCTTGTAGCTAGCGTCTAAACCTAAACGGAGATCGCCATGCCGCCCAAGATTAACCTTTTGTTCTGCACCAAGATAAAAATTCCATTTAGGAATTTTTTGCAGTTTAGCGTCGAGGTTAAGTAAGGTATTTATTTCCAGTTCCTGATACTTTGCATCAAGATACCCAGCGCCAAAATTAATTATCAAACGTTCATCAATATCGGCCTGGACTTCTAATTCGGCTCCCCGAATTTGGGCCTTCGCGGCATTGTCAATGGTAACAGTGATTGGATTATTTGCGCCTTGGGAAAATACTGAAACCTGCAAATTGGTGTAATTCGTTTCAAATACACTGCTTTGCAAAAAAATATTTTTAAAATTCTGTTTAAAACCAAGCTCAAAAGATTCTGCCTCTTCAGGGTCAAAAGTATCGATGGTCGGTTCTCCAGTAACCGGATCGGCAGGAGGATTCACCAAACGGCCGTTGTACCCTCCGCTTTTAAATCCCTCGCTATAACTTATATAAGCGAGGCTAGCATCACTAAATCTATAATCCACGCTCAGCATCGGTAGCAGATTTGTCCATGCGTCTTGCGGACGTTGGACAGGGCCAATGACTTGAGCGGCAATATTTACGGCAGCAATATCAACAAAAAAATCTTTTTCTTCCCTAGTGAACCTCAGACCTCCTGTCACTGACCAACGGTTATCAATATCCCAGGAAGCCTGCCCGAATAAGGCACTACTATTAACCTCCAGAATATTGGTTACGTCAAAGGTAGCGTCGGCAGTGCCAGCTGTCGCCTCAAAAAGCCCCTGCATAATGATGACATCTTGGCGGTTATCGATATCTTCTTTGAAGTAAAAAATACCAGTTGTCCAAGACAAAGAGTCACCAACTCGACCGTTCAAACGCAATTCCTGACTGTACTGCGACTGCTCATCTTCTGTCTTAAGCTGACCGTAATTTAACGGAGAAGCATCTGCGTCACGTGCGTAAACACCCTCCATTGTTCGATAGCCTGTAACAGAAGTCAGACTTAGAGATGGCGTCAAATCAAAACGCCCTGTCAGCGCTACGCCAGTCACATCTATATCATCTCGTACCTCACCAGTGCCATAATTTAAAAAACGATTATCGGTAGGTACCCAGCGCGAATCCCATTGAGATTGAAATTGCGGAGCGATTAAAACATTGAATGTCTCGTAAGAAGTCCACTGGCCCGGAAGGATTCCTAGCAAAGTTGCCGCATCGCGAGATTCAGCAATTTCGACAGCGATCTCGGGCGCCCCATTCTGACGCTGGCGTGTATGATCAACAGACAACATTAGCTCAGATGACCCAGATAGCTCCCAGTGCAATACTCCTTTCGCGGCTTGGGAATTCACGTCTCCCAGATACTCATCAGCTAAAGGACGTTCAACATAGCCATCGCGATTTTCTTCCAATAAAGACAACCGACCACTTAAATTTTCGGTAATTGGTCCCTCAAAACTCGCTGAAGTATCGCGCCGATTAAACTCCCCGAGCGTCACACCCAAGCGCGATTGAAACGTATCGCTGGGCTTACGGGAAATCACCTGAATGGCGCCTCCGATAGAATTCTTCCCGAACAGTGTGCCTTGTGGACCACGCAGCACTTCCACACGTTCGATGTCATCCAGTCTGAGCACTGCCCCCACGGAACGAGCGATATAAACACCGTCTAAGTAAATGCCCACACCTGGGTCATTCGTTGCAAGAAAGTCGTTTTGCCCAATGCCTCTTATAAAAACAGTGGCTGCGTTAGTGGTACCTGATACAGGAGGAGACGAGCCAAACTCCATGTTTGGCGTTAAACCGTCAAGGCTTTCCAAATTGACCACGGTAGGCTTGTTCAGCGCTTCTTCATTGAACACAACAACCGAGATAGGTACTTCAAGCAAAGACTCCTCTCGCTTTCGTGCAGTTACCAATAACTCCTCGTCATCGGTTTCCAATAGATCGTTGGAACCACGTTGGGTGTTACCGGTTTCATTTGCGTATATCGGTGCGGTAAACAGAAGGGCATATATAAAATTAAATGGCAGGTGACGTTTTATCATTAGCAAAATATTCTACGACCCATGCGACGGCGCCATTCGGAAGAGGATGGCGGTAAAACCCGATAATAATATATAGGACACTATATCTGGGAAAGCAATTTGCCTGCTGAATATTTTGATAGGAAAAAATAATTTTTTCTTTACCGGTACTACTATTGTTTTTTTGGCACAAGAAACTGCCTTTTTTGCTTTTTACGCATACATTGAAAAAGCAAAACTCACGGTCAAGTGACTTTACTAAGCAAAACAGAAAAAATGCTCTCCAGCCAAGCTAAAAATGCCGGAGAGCAAACGATTAATTTGTTTTACGGAACAACAAAGTCATACGATTGGATTCACCTATCGCCGCGTATTGCTGCTTCATTTCTTCGTTATCACCACTGGTAAAATAGGTTGGCGGAAGGCGCCAGACAATATCGTCATCACCGGGTACATCTTTTGGGTTCTGGTTAAATTCAGCTTCGTCAACCAGTTCAAATCCGGCGGCAGCAAATGCATTCACAACAAACGATTTCTTAAGATAGCCTCGTGAACCATCCGCCCAGGCATCATCTTTTTCTTCAGAAGCCTGATGCTGAACGACGCCCACAAAACCACCTTCTTTAAGTAAGGTATTTGCCCGGCCAAGCGCTTGCGTAAGGTATTGCCCCTCTGTTTCAAAACGTGAGAGATTATGCAGCGCGCGAATAAATAGAACCGTATCCAAAGTACCATCGAGTTCTGTAGGCAGATCTGCGAGCGTATGTGCTTGCGCATCTGCGCCGGCACCGCCACCCCAGGTTTCTACATTTGCCGTCCATTTCGCTGGCCACTGCTTACGGCCTTCAATAAATTCATCATTTACAAATGAAAAATTGGGCCACATATCCAGGCTGTAATCAGCACCAATAAGCGCACCATCGCTGCCCAAATAGCTCGCGAGAATTTTGGAGTACCAGCCTTCTCCAGGTAATACCTCAAGTACTTTCATGCCGGGCTCAACGCCAAAAAAAGTGAGCGTTTCCTGTGGATGACGAAATTCGTATCGCGCTTTTGCCTCGTCACTCTGCGCAGCGAGCACATTGCCGAGCAAGGTTTGATTATCTGGGGCTTCAGTTTCTACAGACACTTCTGCCGGCGCAGATTCAATAACATCCACCTCGACAGCTTCTTTTTCGGAACAGGCAAGCAAGACCAAACTGCATGCGGCGATGGTAAAATATTTCATATTCACTCCTTAGGTATCGTGATTCTATATAAAACTCGACAATGCAAAAGGAGCGATAAGTTAGAATGCGTTAAACAAGCGATGAAAGACCGCTCCTCGCCGGTTGGTCAGTATACTACTGCCTATATTTCAGAAAGGTAAAGCTATATGCACATTGTGAGGAGATCCAGCCCTTCATGGAAATGAGGCACTGATCTTTTAGTCACTGTCCACGCGTATGTTTGATGTATTACAAGCCAAACGCGTATTTAAAAGGCTCCGGGTTAAAATACTCCCTAAAAAACTTTATTTTTCCGTCTTTTACGTGAAAAAGCCCGCCGTAAGACTGACGGTATTGACGCTCGGTCGGAACGATAAAAACGTCGCCTTTGAACTCAACAAATACCAGCTCAGGATTTTGCATTGGGTAGAATACGAGTTGAGAAGTAAAGTCGGCTTCACCGCTGTTTTTTGGCCAGTCGGCGTAGTGGCGCAGCAATGCCTGCTTACCCTCCACGCGACCTGGAAACCCCTGTGGCGCATAGGGCATATCCTGTACAGCATCATCCGCCCAAACATCGGCAAACGCCTGCATGTCCTTTTCTTCAAGTGCGCTTAAAAAAATACGAACAGCCTGCTCAGTTTTTTGCCGAGTGAGGTACGATACCGGGCTTCGTTTGGCATTCTCAATTGCGCGACCAAACACATCGCGCGTGCCTTTCTCGTTTTCCAAGTTAAATGCATGCGTTGTAATCCACCAGGTATTTTCATGCTTTTTTAACTCGTAACGATAACTGCCCTCGACCTGCCAAAATAACTCATCGACATAATGGTCAGCGACAACTCGCGCAGTAGCAACGGCATTATTACCTTTCACCTTGACCGCTATATTCGAAACCGCGTGTCGGGTAACATCGAAACCAGGCAACACCGACGCCCATTCGCTCATCAGAGCGCCAGGGCTTTTAAGCGCTATTTCACCGCCCGTTAATGAGCGATAGTCGAGTTCGATTTCATCGGCATACAACTTTTCCAACGCCTCAAAGTTTCCGTTGTCTGCATAAACACCAACACTCTCAACTATTGTTTGGATTCTGACACTATCTTCATTATGTGTATCTGCACGCAAATATGCCGTTTGAAGCAAGGCCACGATAAACACTCCCGTCATTAATTTAATGTATCGTTTCATTACCTCTACCTCACTTCAATGTCTTGGCAAAATGTTGCGTCACGGCAGACACAGCTTCACCGACATATGCAGGGTTGTCATAAAAATCAAACTGCGTGACATTTTCCAGCCACAATTGTTCAGCATTATCGCCCATATTTTCTGCGAATTTTTTCGCGCCCATCGGAATAGCAGCGGCATCGGAGTGAACAATTAAAGTCGCTTTTTCCAACGCCTTCGATGTTTTAATCGCGTCGTAGCGCAACCAGGGTTCCCATGTCATTAAATTAAATTTGTTGTCATACTCTGGGATTAATCCGCGATCCGTATCGGTATAATATGTTGCGCCCTGCATAACCGCTGTTGTGTCGGTTTCGCTCGCGGCGGTGACGATGCTCGCCAAACCGGTGCTCGTATATTTTTGCTCGGCATCACGGCTAAGCTTGATCAGTGCATCCACCCCCTCGCTGCCACCGTAAACCGCATCTACTATTTCAGCATCGTGCAACCACGGCGCAACCAGCGCGATAGATTTTATTGTGTCGGAAGCTAACGCAGCATCGGCGATATAACCGGCACTGGCACAAACACCCAAACCGGCGATTTTTGTTGAATCGACTTCATTTTTCTTAGCTAGAAAGTTAGCCGCAGCGATAATGTCGTCTGTTTTGCGCGCGGGATCTTCCACGTACATCAATGCATCTTTGGACTCTCCCCAACCGCGAAAATCAAACGCTAGCGCAGCATAGCCCTGATCCGCCAGCGCACTTGCATAGTGTCCTGCCATTTGCTCTTTGACCGAGGTCCACGAACCCGTTACAACGACGCCCAGCAGTTTCTGCCCTGCTTTATAACTCTCGGGCAAGTACAAGTTGGCGCTCAATACCTGTCCGCCATGCTCAAAGCTCACGCGCTGTACGGTTGCCGCCTGACTCAATGTCGAAACCAATACGAGTGCTGAAGCCGTGCCTGCTATTACTCTGTTCATAAGCTGTCTCCTTAGGACCTGTTACAGTGATTTAAAAACGGGGGTTCGTTTTAGTGGTCACTTTAGAACTAAGGTACCCGTAATTCTTGCAACGAATTGCGGTGTTTTTTGAAGATTCTTGCTATTTCGACTGGCGCCAGGCTTTGGGTGTAACACCTTCTACCTGCTTAAAAACGCGTGAGAAGTGGGCCTGGTCTGAAAAACCGCATTGAAGCGCGATGTCGATCATCAGCTTACCCGGGTCCGCCAACATCTCTTTGGATCGCTCGATGCGATAAGACATCACAAACTGGTGGGGTGACTGCCCGATGGTCTGTTTAAACAAACGTGAAAAATGGTAAGGACTGATATTCGCTTCCGCCGCGAGCTGTTCCAGGCTTATCGACTGACTAAAATGTTTAGCGACGAAATCGAGTACCTTCTTGTAGTGCCGGGAAGAAAAACTGCGGGAAAATTCATATTCGTCACCACGCTCAAGACCGTATTTTTGAATTAACTTAACCAAAAATACGCGCGCGAGCGATTCATACATCACATCAGAACCAGGCAAACGCATTTGCAGCGCCCGCAGTAACATTTCGCCCGCCTCAGTGATATCCTTATCAATAAATTGTGGAATATTTTTTAGCTGCACATCCGTGAGCAAAATACCGAGTTCAATTTTTGCAAAACGCTCGAGCCTGGTTGGCTCTAAAGTAATGACGATGACTTTGGACTTTGCATACCAGCGCCAGCCACTTTCCACCCCCGCCGGCGTAACAACAATTTCATCTCGATGATAAATAAAATCACGATGCTCACCGGCGCGCCAGTTTTCCACGCGGTGAGCTTCGTCTTTTAAATTTATAAGAATATGGTGCTGATCAAATACTTGTGTTGGCATCTCGTCGGGCTCAGCCTCAAAGTATTCCAGCGTCAGCAACTCGGCCGCGGCTGCGCGAGCAATATCTGTGCTGCGCAACTGTGCTTCAGAGGGATAAATATCTTGGTATTTATTCGACAAACAAGACAAACCCGCTTTATTTAGCTACCAAGAAATTTGGAAAGCACGCCCACTTTCTCTGGATACTCAACAGCTAGTTTTTTTAACACTTTTTTTGCTGCGTTAAGTGACTGCATGTATTTTTTTATCTTGAGTGGATTTTTGGGTACATCGCGAATTAACTCGTTACTGCTACTAAGCAAATCTTGTGCTTCCGCACCCACGCCAGTTGCCGAATCGCCCATTTTATTCACGTCGAAGGTATTGCTAATACCTTTAATCCGCGATAAAAATGCCGTTTTAGTATTGCCTTCCAAACTGTCAGCGACGTCTGACACTGATCTACCTTTCAAAAAGTTCTGCCAATTTTGTACTTCCGCCGAAGATTGGGACTTTGCGGTAACTACAGCGTCGTCCACACTGCCCGAGCCTGTTTCAGCGGTAAAGCCCACAGGATCGCTTACCATAGAAGCGGTCAAAATCCCAAGGTCGTCGACGCGCTTAAACAGGGCACTGTTTTTGTCATACAGGTCAAAACTGGACTTTACGAAACTATCGAGCTTGCTACTACCGGTTTTTCCGGGCCTGCTGACATCTTTACCGCCCGAATAAGCCACAGTGCTGCAGACCATCGCACAAACGCATAGAACCAGTTTCATTTTATTCAACATCTTACTCACTCCTTATTGGTTTTGATCACGTTATATCATATAAGGTCATAATAATATGTGCTGTATTAAGCAAAGAAAACCAGCCCCTTTTAGAACGACAAGGGCATTAGGCTTTCACTATTTTTTTCTTCCTCAATATCTTTCTTGAAATTGCGAAATTTGGGTGTCTCGCCCAATAGAGACTCTGCAGCATCCATCAGCGCCAGAGCATCATCGAAGGACTTGGTTTTAATCAGACCACCCACCCGCACCGACACACGTTCTTCAAGCGAACGCTGCATCGGTGATACATTTTCTGTCGGTTGCAGCTCGGCCATTCGATTCAGAAGATCCACTGCCTGTTGGGCTTTATCAGCGCGCATTTCAGGATCATCAATAATATGGGAAAACTTTTGCTGCAGTTCTACAAAATCTCGCAGCGCTTTCTCCCTGCGCGCAATTGCACTTTTTATGACAGCTATTTCTTTCGCCAATGTATCTTTAGCAGACTGGCGAGCAGACATATCCACTTCGACCAGATCAAAATATGCCAGTAACTCACTGGCTTTTTCAGGCTGCTCTTCCTCAATCGCATCGCGAATACTCGCATCTAATGACGTTTTAATTCTCACCAAACGTGTAGTCGCAAAGCGGTCTTGAGGATCGAGATTTAAAATCCGCCCGTAGTAGTAAGCGGCATTTGTCTCCCGCGGCTGCCATAATTCTCCGCGTTGTTCCGCTGCACGAGCAAGTGTTAAATACTCGTCTACGCGCGCAGCGTTAGCGATACGTTTTTTTTGTGCCATTAACTTCGCTTCAAATACAGCAAGCCCTTCCCCCAAATCTGTATGCTGTTTAAGCGCCACAAGAAGCGCTTCCGCACTCGCAACATCACCCGCTTTAATATAAAGGTCCAGGCGGTTTTGTTGCGAAGCGATTAGTGTATCGAGCGCTGCACTCAAAACATCGTCCTCGGGCGTCTCTTTGAGCAATTCGCGATAAAGACCAATCGCGTGCTCGCCCGAAGTCGCGAGCACCTTTCCTTCCAGTGCGAGCTGTTGAGCCCTCGCAAGTTTTTCGTCGCGTGTGCTCAACTGTAGCGCATTATTCCCTATTACCGGATTAAAACTGGAACCCGAATTCAACCTGGCTTGGGGAGACGACGAATCAAGGCTCTGGGAAAAAGGATTAAATAAGAAATACCCAAATATCGCCGCGACCGCTAAAACACCACCAAGTATTAAAGGCCGAACCAAAGGGTGCTTCACGTGTTTTAGCTCTAAAAGCGAATGGCCTGTCGAGCCATCCCGATCCGGCGCCCGATAGGCATCGAACCAACACTGATCAAGCGCCGCTTCATTTTCAGCAAGCATCGCTTTTACCTGCTCGGCAACATCAACCGCGCTGGTATACCTGGCACCCAACTCTTTTGCCAACAGTTTATTCACGAAAGGCTGCAGAAAAGCGAGAGCTTTCGGCAACTCCGGCACGGGCTGTGAAAGATGCTGCATACCAATCGCCATGACATTTTCCGCCGAAAATGGCGTTTGGCCTGTCAACAGCTGGAAACAGAGTATGCCCAGACTATAAAGATCACTGCGCGCATCCAAAGTCACGCCTTGAATTTGCTCCGGGCTCATATAACGCGGCGTACCTAAAATCATTCCCGTGCGCGTCATGCGCGTATCAGATTGCAGCGCGCGCGCAATGCCAAAATCACTGAGCACCAGAGTGTCGTCTTCACGAAATAAAATATTGTCCGGCTTAATATCGCGATGAATAAAACCGCGCGCATGCGCGTAGTCCAATGCGTTACAAAGCTCTCCAATAAGCAGCAGTGCGTCACGTGCAATAAATGTGTTGGAACAGCGTTCCGCCAGAGTGCCGCCAGGCAAATACTCCATCGCCATATAAACACCGGCGTCGAACTCGCTGACATCGTAAATCGCGACAATATTGGGATGTTGTAACTGCGCCACGATACGCGCTTCGCGCATAAACCGCGCTGAGATATCGGCATCCCGGCCAGTCGCTGAATGTAATAAAACCTTTAACGCGACGCGTCGGTTAACGCTGTTTTGAACGGCCAGATATACCGTGGCCATGCCGCCGCGCCCAAGCTCACGTATGATTGTATATCCGGGAATTTGCAGCATAAGTTCAGGCGACGACCGACCTTGAGAAGCCAAGGCGCTACCTATAACATACCTGTCCTAAAAAAACTATTTGGGGAAAGGCTAATGGCGGTGACTCGTTTGCACGCAGGACTTTGTTTTGGCTTGGCCTTAAGTTCCGGCCTGATCTCCATCGGCGCATCTGCTGCAAAATTTAATGTGGGCTTTCAAACCGGCTTTGGTCGCTTTGACTACACAAAAAAACTCGACAGTATTTTGAGCTACCGCATTGCCCAAGTGTCTGTCGGCGCGTCACATAAAGACTTCTTTTCCACACTTTCCTATTCGCGCAATATGCAGGATATCTCAATTTCAGAAGAGGAGGATATCGGCAGCGCCAACCGCTACGACATCGATTTTACTTTTGGATATCGGTTTACGCCGTCGTGGTCTGTTTTTGCTGGATATAAAGATAACGAAACAGAACTGTCCTTGTCTCCCGGCGACCCTGAGGAACTCGATAATATTGGCTTAGGTGGCCTACAACGCGATGAATCCTATCAGCAAGACGGTTTTTTTATCGGTGTCGGCTATACCAAAGTTATCAATAAAAATGTTTTTGGCCTTTCGCTCGCCTACGCCGACCTCGACACCGAAAACCAGTTCTTTAGCGACGTTGCTGATGACGACGATGATGATGACGCTGGAGACATCCTCGATAGCCCATTTGATATCATCGATCTTGCTGGACTTATCGACCCAGATTTGGAATTCGACGATCTCACTGGCGTGCAACAAGGCGTAAGCCGTGGCTACAGTTTTGGCGCACACTTTCTTAGTCCAATTACCGAAAACCTTTATTTCCAAGCGCAATATAAGATTAACGATTACGAACAAACAATTGAATTTTTAGATTTGGAATTCGATGCCGACGAAACCTACGAATCGCTCCTCGTCGGTGTTGTCTATCTTTTTTAATGGCCGGCCATGACACAAGCCCAGGAACTTACACAACTTCTTCACGCATGGCAGGCAGGCGACGGTGACGCTTCAGCGAAATTGTTTGAAACAGTTTACCCCCAGCTAAAACAAATTGCCGCCCGGCATATGTGCAGCGAAAATGCTGGACACACCCTGCAATCCACCGCATTGATAAACGAAGCGTATGAACGTCTGCTTGGCAGCAACGTCGCCTGGCAGGATCGCCAGCACTTTTTATGTATATTAAGCACTTTAATGCGCCGCGTGCTCGTTGACCACGCACGCGCAAAAGCCCGAGACAAGCGCGGCGGCGGCCAACAAAACATCACCCTCAATGAAGAAGTTCTCGGGGTCGGCAATCAGTTTGAAATCATCGACATCGACGACGCCCTCAATAAATATAAATCCCTGAGCAAACGCGGCGCTGCAATGATGGAAATGCGTGTATTTGCCGGCATGGAAAATCAACAAATTGCCGACGCGATTGACACATCAGTAAAAACAGTCGAACGAGAAATTCGCAGCGCGAAAGCATGGTTATTTCGGGAATTAAAGACAGGCAGTTAAGTCACGATTATTTTTTAATTCGTATCCTCGATACGCCTGAAGTTAGGGGAGACGGTTCGGAAAACGCATAAATCCCTGCAACTCAAAATCATAGATAAGGGTCGTTACGTGAAGCGAAGCAGTGCTTCGCTTTATTCCACTCCACCTGTGTCCTCCTGCCCTCTCTCTTCATCTTCCTCCCCCTCACAGTGGCTCTATCTTCCAGTCTTCATGGTCTACAGAGTCCTAGTCTTCTTCTACCTCCTTATATGGCTCATCCTCCACATCTACGCCAGACACGATGAATTTGGGCCCCATTGGCCTATCTTCCTATCCAACCTAGGCTTTGCCCTTCTCACAATCAGCATGGGCTCTCTTGCCATCTTGTGTGTCGCCTACGGCATTGTGTACTACACCAAAAGAGAGAGGCTTGTTTGTTACCTGCCGAAAAAGGACTTCCCGCTTGCACGGGTCTACAAACAGGACAATATCGGCTGGTATGTCAAAATCATCTGGTGTCTTTACATTGTGGCCAATGCTAGCGCCATTTTGATATTTCTCGGGTATTGGTTATTCGTTTACTCACCGTGTGACGACGATGACAACGGTGAAATGGGTGGGGCAGGGACAGCTTCAGAAATGAGCGGTGACAATGCATCAAGCAATGGTTCAGCTAGTGGAGAAATGGCCGTCAAAGAAACCTGTTCAGGACTGGATGCACCGGCTATCCATCTCCACGGTATCAACGTCCTAATCGTCTTCATTGATTTGCTCCTGTCCCGAATCCCATACCAGCTCCTCCACACACTCTATGCCACAATATTTGCTATCGTGTATGTCATCTTCACCATCATCTACTTTGCCGCTGGTGGCACCAGTCACTTGGGTGACCCCTATATTTACGGCGCTCTTGATTACGGCAACGACCTGCCTTTAGCAATCTTGTTTGTCGTAGTCATTGCCGTGGGATGCATTCCAATTTATCTTGGCCTTTTCCTGCTGGCCTGGCTACGAGACGTGATAGTCACTCGAATTGGTTGCTGTTTTCGGGACGTAAGACGACACCCCTTTCGAGAAAGCCGAGAAGGGACCAATCATAATGGGGATATAGTGATAGACGAGATATCCAAAGTATGACATACATGCTGTCACCATATTTTTTAAATTTTTTTTTTAAGAATTAATAAAATATGTTTTTTTAGTGATCACATGAATTCTGCACAATTTTTTACGTCATTATATGCACAACTTCATTTCTTAGTTAACCACCATAAATTCATGCAAGACTATCAATAAAATCTTACTGTTTTTATGATGCTGTGTAAAAAAAAAAAATGACCAGGCAAAGTGCTTTTTGTCACAAAATTTTTTACAATTTACCACAATTGTATGACCATTGTAAGTGATAGACTGCCATAAAATACTAGTTCTAAAGATTTTACACTCTATCAAGATGAGCTTTGAGTTGGTGCTCCATTCAAACTACTGTTACTGCCTTCAGTTGAGGCCACGCCTCCTGTTGAACTTTGACCTGGGTCGCGAACTGGTTGAACTGAAGACAGATCATCCATCTCCTGCAGAGGAAAAATTTTTTTGAATGTTTGCAACCATGTCCAGACATGATTATAAGGGTGGGTGAAACAAAGATTTTGGCTGTTGGGGTATGAATTACTACAGAGGAACCTCTCTGAAAAGGACACTTTGAATCCAGCCATTTTGTCCTCTGCTGAGAAGTCGTCCTTTCACTGGAGGTTAATATGAACTATTGCTACGGGAAAAGGGTTAAGAAAAAAGTGTTCTTTGTTGGGAGAGTGTCCTTTATTCGGAGTGATCTTTAAGAGGTTTCACTGTACAGGTAAATCTCCTTATCCGAACTCCCTTGTCCCAGGAAATTACTTGGATATTTTAAAGCCATATTATAGAATCATGATGGAAGCACAGGGAATCATGATGGAAGTAGGAAACTTGGGAAGTAGGCATTAATTAGGATGGGGATTCTGGGAATTCGGTGAGGAAGGACGTTTAGGTCATAAAATGGGGAAAGAAGAAGGCCTTAAAATTTACCCGTACTACATACAGGTGGCTTGCACTTGAGCTATATACAACCATAATAGAGCAGGCCAAGACCCTGTTCAGTACTTTCATATAACTGTGTGGGGTCTATCACAACTCCTGGCTGGAATTTCATTGCTAGGTCAGAGGGTGAAAATGCATCCTTGAAAATTGATTGATACCCTATGTGACTTCTCCTAACAGGTCATAAAATTAGTTTTGCAGGCACATTTAGGACCAAAAAATGCACCTTTTGAAAAGCAGAGAGTATATTAACATTACAATGTCCCACCACAGCTAGCTCCAGACAATTTAAGCACACCAATTTCAAAGTTACTATAACCGTGTACATAGTGCTTTGACAAAGGTAATAAGCTGAGAATTTCAACAATAGGCTCAATTATGACACGCCTTGCAATTAGGCACCTTTCATTGACCTACAACATGCCACCAACTGTATATCACAGCTTTAAACTACTCAAGCAAATTATTGCCTAATTGGAATAATGTAAACACTGTTCTGCTACAGTGGAGCCTCTCTGCTAAGGACATTTTGGGGTTAGTGATTCTGCTCCCTGTTGAGAGGTTTTCCTATTTTTTGGAAACTGGGTCCAGAAAAGTGTCTTTGAAGGGAGGGAGCCACTTTCTTGGAGGATCCCTCTATCAGAGGTTTCACTGGTCTAACCACAAGCACCCTTCACTCAATATATATATGAAATGTGCTGCATGTACATAGGGTTGCGTATTTGATATATTATCAGGCCCTATCTGATTACACTCATTGCAGACAGCAAACATTGGTGCTATCAAAAGAAACTAATCACCCTTGGGCCGAAAAAAAAATTGGCTGTTGTAGAAAGGTGGCCACTGGCTGCTAATAGGGGAGTGGCCTGCTCATACAGTGACCACTATAGACAGGTTTCACTGTACTGGTTTCTGTCAGCTGCTTTCAAACCATAACTGGGAA
>JANQJP010000094.1 GCA_028281575.1 Cellvibrionaceae bacterium | reverse complement strand
AACGCTTCAGAACAAACCAAGCCGGATCAAAAAATATTTCGAAAATGAAAATATTCGATACGCTGCCTAGCAGGCATATTTGTGTTCCAGGTTAATAGGTGGTTTAACATGCCTATAAGGATCGTATGATCACCAAGTATTCCTTTATTTTCAGTGCCCTTACGATCCAAACCATTATTTTTCACATGCAACATTTTGAAAAATGTATTTACATCCTCATGCCTCATGATTTTATCAATTGGCATGGTCTGATGATTGCCTATGCCACCAAACTTATTACTTAAGTTATCAATCATCATTATTTGAATCTCTGATATCAACCTGTGAACGAACTTATAGTTTTCACACCTGCTCACTCACCCGGATATACAGAGCCCTGCGCTTTCAGCACGAAAGTGCCACGCAGTATTGCACATCGTGAGTGAGTGCTTTTTGGATAATAATACGCAAAATCATTGGCTTAAATAGAACAATAGTCTTAGCACTTTTGCCTAAACGCCTACAATTGTTGTTAATTTCTTGTAAAACACCGCCAAAACTGCTCACGCATAAGCTACAACGCCAAATCAATATAGTGAAAAACTGCCAGATTTATCTCATCTCCCATTTGATATAATGTGTTCAAATCAAGCTCACTGACTTTACAAATACATATGATCTGTCCACTAAAATTCCGAGAAAATGTGTTTTCTATAAAATTGATCGCCCTGATAGCACCAATAATCTGTTCCTCGGTAAAGCATGTCTTCTTCATATCGAGATCCCCTCATTACTAAATTAACAGCAAATATCATCGACATCATGGGGTGGTTTTTTCGGGGAGAAGCAAAAAATAGATATAAATAAATACTAGATATAGAGTTGAAGTCACATAATTATTTTTTATACAAGACAAAACTAAGTACTAAGCATACAACGTGATACAAAAGCTAATATTCAGGGTTCGATCTGACACGTCGTAAAGTCTTGAAGGTGCATGAAGGCGCTAGCTAAAAATGAAGGATGAAAAGCAGCGGGGAGCTGGTATGGCGGAGAGGGAGGGATTCGAACCCTCGATACCGGGTTAGGGTATACTCCCTTAGCAGGGGAGCGCCTTCGGCCACTCGGCCACCTCTCCGGAATATTCGCGTAAGTTTTTAAACTACCTGCGCAAACGGGCCACGAATAATATCAGTGTAGAAATAAAATTCAACGGGAAAATGTACCCAGAGCGAAAGCCCCAGGTCTGGTTCAGAATATTAAGTTGTTCCAGCTATCAACAAAGCTTAAGAACAGCGATTACGAATCAGAAGACCGATTTCCAGAAGGCGATTTTTCTGCCTGAATTCTCTGATATATTTCTTCGCGATGCACCGCAATTTCTTTTGGGGCATTGACGCCGATACGAACCTGGTTACCCTTGACACCGAGTACAGTGACAGTGACTTCGTCACCTACCATCAGGGTTTCACCAATACGACGAGTTAAAATGAGCATTGAAATCTCCTTAAGTTATCCTATGAGTTGTGGCAACAATCTTAAATATGTCCACCGGTCCTCATGACCAGCCCTTCTCAAGGTAGAACAGTATTTTAAGTATTAGCATGCTATCGCTACTAAAACCAGCCAAGACTAAGCTGTCGCCAACTGCAAAAAATGGGTGTCAAACTTTTATATGACGTAAAAGGCGCCAATTCTACTAAGCTTCTTCACTATTATCTAGCTCAAAAGCTGTGTGAAGCGCTCTCACGGCGAGTTCGAGATATCTTTCATCAATAATGACAGATATTTTGATCTCCGACGTGCTAATCATCTGTATGTTGATATTCTCATCCGCAAGCGTCTTAAACATCCGCGAAGCCACGCCCGCGTGAGATCGCATACCAACACCAACAACAGAAACCTTCGTAATTTTGTCGTCCGTTTGAACCGCCCGTGCATTCAAATTCCCGGCTATTTCCTCAACTATGTCTTTGGCTTTCTCTAATTCATTACGATGAACAGTGAAGGTCAGATCGTTTGTTAAACGATCTGAAGAAATATTTTGCACAATAACATCAATTTCAATGTTGGCATCGCCAACAGCCGATAGTATTTGTGCAGCCACACCAGGCGTCTCAGGAACGCCTAAAACTGACACTTTGGCTTCATCGCGATTAAACGCGATACCGGAGACTACGGGTTGTTCCATTGTGGAATTTTCCTCATCAAGCGTTATTAAAGTACCGGGTCCCTCTTTAAATGTAGAGAGCACGCGCAGTGGCACTTTGTATTTACCAGCAAATTCGACCGCCCGAATCTGCAAAACCTTCGACCCCAAACTGGCCATTTCCAACATTTCTTCAAAGGTAATTTGATCGAGTCGCTTTGCGTTAGGCACAACGCGCGGATCGGTTGTATAGACACCCTCAACATCGGTGTAAATCTGACATTCATCCGCATTTAGCGCCGCGGCGAGCGCAACACCAGTGGTGTCCGAACCTCCACGACCGAGAGTCGTAATATTGTTGTGCTCATCGACACCTTGAAAACCCGCCACCACAACGACGCGGCCAGCTTCGAGGTCCTGACGAATTTTTCGATCATCAATCTCCCGAATCCGGGCTTTCGTATGAGAGCTGTCGGTAAGAATGGACACCTGCGCGCCCGTATAGGATCGCGCCTGACAACCCAAGTTTTCCAGCGCCATACACAACAGGGCGATGGTGACTTGCTCGCCAGTCGACACGAGCACATCCAGTTCACGCGGATTTGGGGCTTTTTGGATTTCGTGGGCCAGGCCAATCAGTCGATTGGTTTCACCACTCATCGCCGATACAGCAACGACAACATCGTGACCGCGCGCGCGAAAACCGGCAATCTTCTCAGCAACGGCCTTTATTTTTTCGACCGTACCAACTGAAGTTCCCCCGAACTTCTGAACAATCAAGCTCATGAAAAATTTAGTTCCAAGACAAGCAGGCACACGGGCCCTAAGAAAAAAGGGCGCCAATTAAACACGAAAACAACAGAAAAGTTAACCGCTTACATTAACTTTTCTGCTGAAAAACGCGCATATTATTTGTTATTTGTGTCAATCCAGCCGGATACGCTCGCCAACGCAGAGGGTAAAGCGTCAATATCTGTACCTCCTCCCTGCGCCATATCCGGTCGACCGCCGCCCTTACCGCCAATTTTTTCCGCAGCATACTTTACCAAATCGCCGGCCTTGACGACGTTAATCGCATCCTTGCTCACACTGGCGACCAAAGCAATTTTGCCGTCATTGACACCCGCGAGCAGTACCGCGGAAACACCCAATTTATCTTTCAGCATGTCGGCCATGCCCCTAAGCGCTTTGTTATCGACGTCTGACATCTGTTTTACCAGAAGTTTTATGCCCGCCACGTCCGCAGCATCCTTGAGCCATTCATCTGCACTGGCGCTGGCAAGTTTGGCTTTCAGTTGAGCGAGTTCCCGCTCGAGCGCTTTGTTCTGACCCAATACCTGATCCACCTTTGGTGAAAGCTTTTCCGGCGCTACTTTTAACTGCTTAGCGAGCGACGTTTCAACATGACACAAGCGCTTAAACTCATTGAGCGCCGTTATCCCGGTAATGGCTTCGATGCGCCGCACGCCCGAAGCAATACCGGCCTCCGAAATAATGTAGAACACACCGATATCACCCGTCCGCTTTACATGAGTACCGCCGCAAAGCTCTACTGAAAAGTGATCGGTGCCCATGGCTAAAACACGGACTTCATCCCCATATTTTTCGCCAAAGAGCGCCATCGCACCCTTCGCTTGCGCGGTTTCCATATCACATATTTCCGTCGTCACCGGTGTATTGGTCTGAATCTGCGCGTTTACCAGATCAGATATTTCGTCGAGCTCTTGCTGGCTAACCGCCTCGGGGTGGGAAAAATCAAAACGCAAACGCTCGGCATCGACCAACGAGCCTTTTTGGCTCACATGCTCGCCTAATATTTTGCGCAACGCCGCATGCAATAAATGTGTCGCGGAATGATTTTTAGCGGTGGCCGTGCGCGCGGCTTCTTCTACCTGAGCTGTGACTTCGTCGCCAACAGCGAGCGAACCATTCGTTACACGACCAATATGCAAATGCGCATTGCCCGACTTAATACAATCGTGAACTTCGAACCTGAAACCACTCGACTCCGCAACAAGCCAACCGGCATCACCTACCTGACCGCCGGACTCCGCGTAAAGGGGTGTGCTGTCGAGTACGACAACGGCTTCTTCACCTTCACCAACGGTCTCGGACTTTTCGCCATTTTTATAGAGCGAAACAACATTGGCTGAATCACGTAATTTGGCGTAACCAGAAAACGCCGTGTCCTGATCAGCAATAATGTTTTTTGTATAATCGACCTTAAACGCGCCCTGCTCTTTGGATTTTTTTCGCTGCTCCTGCATCAAACGTTCGTAGCCATCCATATCCAAACTCAAGCCACGTTCACGCGCGATATCATTGGTTAAATCAACCGGAAATCCATAAGTATCGTAGAGCGTAAATACCACGTCCCCGCTAATTTGCGTGCCTTTAAGCTTCGCCAAACGATCTTCCAAAACGGATAAACCGTTATCCAATGTTTTGGCAAATTGCTCCTCTTCTTTGCGCAGCGTTTTTTCAATCTGTGCCTGGGCTTTTGCCAATTCGGGATAAGCTTCGCCCATTTGCGCCACGAGCGCCGACACCAGCTGATAAAAAAATACGCCCTCTTTGCCAAGCTTGCTACCGTGACGAACCGCACGCCGAATAATACGGCGCAAAACATATCCCCGCCCTTCATTTGACGGCAGCACACCATCGCAAATTAAAAAAGAACATGAACGTATGTGATCCGCAATAACACGCAACGATTTATTTTCTAAATCTTTTTCACCCGTCACTTCGGCAACAGCTGCGAGCAGCGCCTGAAATAAATCAATATCGTAATTACTGTGAACGCCCTGCAGCACCGCAGCAATACGTTCAAGACCCATGCCTGTGTCCACAGAAGGTTTTGGCAGCGGCACGAGTTCACCATTTGTCTGCCGTTCATATTGCATGAAAACCAGATTCCACACTTCAATATAACGGTCGAGATCATCATCCGGACTTCCCGGCGGTCCACCGGGCACGTCTTCACCGTGGTCATAAAAAATTTCGGAACTCGGTCCGCACGGACCCGTGTCACCCATTTGCCAAAAATTATCTTCGTCGAGCCGGGAAAACCGCTCGGCGCTCACACCGACGTCTTTTAACCAAATATCGGCCGCTTCGTCATCACTTATATGCACGGTTACCCAAAGCTTTTCTGCGGGAATATTCAAAACCTCGGTCAGAAATTCCCACGCAAAAAAGATGGCGTCGCGCTTAAAATAATCACCAAAACTAAAATTTCCCAGCATTTCAAAAAACGTGTGATGCCGCGCGGTATAGCCCACATTTTCCAAATCATTATGTTTTCCACCGGCGCGCACACAGCGCTGGCTGCTCGCAGCACGCGAATAATTGCGCTTATCCGAACCGAGAAATACATCTTTAAATTGCACCATTCCCGCGTTAGTAAATAACAGGGTTGGATCATTCGCCGGAACAAGCGAACTACTCGCAACAACTTCATGCTGCTTTGATTTAAAAAAATCCAAAAAAGCCTTGCGAACGTCTGCGCTTTTCATCGTACGTTTTAATTACCTTGATTAACTGAAATGTTTATTCACTGCATGGACAGTGAATTTTCTTTAAACGTTTTTCCCGCGAGCAAATGAATGTGCAAGTGGAAAACGGTCTGCCCCGCGGCTTCGCCATTATTGATGCACACCCGAAACGCTTCATCGACACCGACACTGCGGGCAATATCTGCGACCTTGAGCATCAAATGTCCAAGCAGGGCCCGATCTTCCTCAGTGGCATCGGCAAGTCTCGGGATGGGCTTACGTGGAATAATTAATAGATGAGTTGGTGCCTGAGGATGGATATCTTTTATACATATGCAGTGATCATCCTCATAAAGAATATCTGCAGGGATATCTCCCTGAATAATTTTTGTAAAAATCGAATCGCCCACAGCAACCCCCTCGCGCAGTTTAGGCCTTATATTTTTCTTTTTCCTCTAGCGTCAATTCGCGCGCCTCCGACTCAAGCATCACCGGAATATCATCCTTTATCGGATAGGCCAGGCCACTCACGGCACACACCAGCTCGTTGTCTTCAGCAACGTATTTCAACGGGGCTTTACTTATCGGGCATACCAGAATACTAAGTAGACTCTTGTCGATCACAATATATTTCTCGTGTGCAAAAGCGGGATTGTACACACTATTAACCCAGCTATTAATAGGCCGCGCCACCATCTTTGTTTAATTGCGTGGCGATAACAGCAGCTGCGGGTCTAAACGCTGTTCAAACCAGTTCATACGCCAATCAAGATGCGGGCCAGTTACCCTGCCCGTGGCACCAATATCGGCAATGTGTGCGCCCTGCTCAACGCTCTGTCCCACACTCACATGCACGTTATTCAGATGAATAAACGTCGACGAAATGCCCCGGCCATGGTCGACCACAAGCGTCCAACCCGAATAATACATATCCCGGACAAGCACCACTAAACCGTCTGCGGGCGCGATCACCGGCGTGCCGGTTTTAGCCGCAATATCGATCCCATAGTGAGGTCTTTTAGGCACGCCGTTGAATACACGCTGGCTGCCATAAACGCCGGAGATCCTGCCTTCAGCCGGCCAGATAAATGCGCTGGCATAATCATTCGCCATACGAAACCGGGCACGCACCTTTTTGATTGCCTGCGAATCGCTGTGGATTCTGTCGAGCACCTCCGCTGGCGGCGTGACATATTTTTGCGCGACACCATCGATTTTTTGCAAATCGTAGTGGCGCTGTTCCACCTCGAAATACTGCTTTTTTTCAACACCGGACGGCGAAGTGAGCGCAACGGCCAACGGTGATTTAGTATCCCGGCCGAGACCAAAAACAAATCGACCGCCGTCATCAATATGCAGCTCTCTGCCAAGCACCTGGAGCGAAGTCGCATTGGTTTGCCCTGTAACCATCGCTCCCTGTATCAAAGAGCGATCAAATTCCACGTACAGAGACGCTGCGAGAAGCGTATTTGCACCCAAACATAGAACCATAAACGTCAGCGCAACAGAGAATTTCGACGAAGCCACCAATCAACCCTTACCTACGAAAGCGATACCCATGCAAGCTCCGCCTGCGTGAAAAAAGCGATTATGCCATAAAGGCAAAACCGCTTTGCTCAAAACTGTTGACACAAAATCCATCGAGCGAGAATCCAACTAAGGGTTTATTAGTAAACCCCTCTGAGGAATAATGGGTTCGTACACAATCCGTTTAGAGGTAAATGCTATGCAAGCACAAACAAATGTGAAAGCAGCTCTCCATGCCTTGGCCGACCAATTACCAGAGACAGCCACATGGAAAGATGTGGCCTATGAAGCCTATGTTCGTCAAGAGATTGAAATGGGGCTTGAAGAAGCGGACCGCGGCGAGTTCGCCAACGATGACGAGGTGAAAAGCACCTTCGCGCAATGGGGTGTTCAGATTGAAACTGAAGTGGACTAAGCGAGCCCTAGCGCAATTGAAACGCGTTGAAGCTTATATCGCTACTGATGACCCCCAACTATTATTGAACGTATTGCAGCAGCCCTAAAAGCCACTCCTCATCTTATTGCGCGGGCGGCAATCCGTTAAACACTACTAACCACGCATTAGCTACATCATTAACAAAATGTCACGTCTTCGATGCTTCACCCAGAGAATCTGGTTATAAGCGTCCAGTTAGTTGCCATTAACCTGTCATTATTGTTCGCGCGGACACACCTTCATATGCGTCATTTTGGCGTCTCAACCTATGGTTGAAGGATCGATATATATTGTGCCAGGCGGGATTTTATTTATGCGAAAAAGTTATTTTCAGAACATTGAAATTCCGATTTGCACTAAATAGACTCGCCCATGTTGTTTTTTGCGAAGGCTTTTAGAAAAGTGCGACTCAAAGGACGACTTCAGGGTAAAGGGAACGACGTACTTACGTTGTCAGTACGCGCTCAAAGGCTTCTCCTTTTAGGCTGGTTTTTTGTCGATGGTTTTTACACGTCGTTTTTTTCTCCAGCGCAAACGGCCCGCAATCCCCTGTTGTAATAGGCGCCAAAAGGATTGGTATACATCCTGCTCATGGGCGTTAAGCACGTGCTTTTGGCACGCATATACCTCAACCCATCTCACACAAGGACGTCGTACCGATGAAGTCCCTCGCTGCCGCCACCGTCTTATCGTTCTTCCTCTTCAGCACCAGCACGCAGGCAACCGAATTTTCAGACAGCAAAGCCTGGGGCTATAACGCGTTCTTTAAAGAACGTTTTCAGTACGACACCGGCGATGTTGAAGGGCTGTTGGCGGACGGTGATGCGCGTGATATCGATGTCGACCAGGAGTTTGGCAAGCTGAAAGCACTCTCCAAGCAACTCGCCGAGAAACACGCCAATGGCAGTTACCGTTATCGCTGGGGCGGCATGACGCTGCGCGGGGATTGTCAGTCCGGTGTGCAGGTGTTTCACCTTAACGGTGCCAAGGTCAAAAACGCCCGCACCTTCAATATCAGTTGTGTGCCGGCGCACGCGACCATGATTGTCAATATCAGCGGCAAGTACACGGGCTTAAAACGTATGAGCCTGTGGTCGCTGGCCGACCGCGCGGAAAAGGTGCTGTTTAATTTCTACGAGGCGGAAACCCTGTATTTACACGATATTGATGTCGAAGGCAGTGTTTTAGCCCCCTACGCGCGTATCCACAACCCGCGTGGCAGTGTGCGCGGTCAAGTGTTTGCACGCGGCTGTCACGGACCGATGCGGTTTCATCATCGCCCTTTTAAAGGACGCTTCCCCTGGCACAAGGATCGGGACGATGACGACGATGAAGATGACGACGACGATGGCCATGACGACGATGATGATGATGATGGCGACGATGACGACCACAGCCAGCCAAACCGCGCACCGGTATGCGACTACGCGCGTCCGAGCAAAACAAAACTCTGGCCCCCCAACCGCCGCTTTTCAAAGGTGTCGATCAAAAACGTCTTTGATCCCGATCACGATCCGCTCGATATCGATATCCAATGTATCTACCAGGATGAACCCTTAAACAGCCAGGGCCACGGTTACACCCACTACGATGCCAAAGGCATTGGCAAACGCCATACCCGGTTGCGCAAGGCACGCAAAGGGCGCGGTAATGGCCGTGTGTACCATATCGATTTCACCGCCACCGATCCTTATGGCGAAAGCTGCGCAGGCAGCGTGCAGGTCAATGTCCCGAAACAGCCCTGGAAAACCGCGGTAGATGATGGTCGTCTGTACCAATCTGCGTCCTCACCTTACGACTGCGGCATTGACACCGAAAATCGCGCCCCGGTCATTAACAGCACGCCGGTACTCGACGCCATTGCGCTCGATGTCTATCACTACCAAATCGAGGCCAGCGACCCGGACGGCGATGCACTGAGCTACGCGTTAACCAATGCACCGGCAGGCGTAAGCATCGGCGAATTTGGTTTGATTGAGTGGGTACCGGGCGACGCGCAACTCGGCCCCAACGATGTCAGTATTCTGGTCGACGACGGCAATGACGGCACCGCCAGCCAAAGCTTTACGATTGTGGTTGCTCCCACTCCAAATAACGCCCCGAACATTGACTCGACACCGATCACCAGCGCCACCGAAACCCACGCCTACAGCTATGCTGTGAACGCCAGCGATGCGGATGGCGATACGCTGACTTACAGCCTGACCACCGGCCCCGCGGGCATGACGATGGCTGCCTCAAGTGGCGTCGTCACCTGGCTACCCGCGCTCGGTAGCGCCGGGGATTATCCGGTCAGTGTTGCCGTGGAAGATGGCAACGGTGGGGTCGCAACACAGGACTATACCCTCACGGTGCAGCCAAAGCCCAATACCGCGCCGGTCATTACTTCCACACCGATAGACACAACGGCCGAAGCCCAGGTGTACAGCTACCCGGTGCTTGCGGAAGATCAAGACGGCGACAGTTTACGCTATGCTCTCAGCCAGCATCCCACAGGCATGCACATAGAGCCGAGCACGGGCCTGATGACCTGGCAAACCGGCTATACCGATGCGGGGGATTACCCCATCGTTGTGGCTGTAACGGATAGCCAGGGCGCCTCCGCCTCACAAAGCTACACACTTACCGTTGCCAATGTGAATCGTGCGCCAATCATTACCCGCCCGCCGATATCCAGCGTGAATGAAGGCGAACTTTACCAATACACCGTTAGCGCCAACGACCTCGATGGCGATGCCCTGAGCTTTCGTTTGCTTAACGCGCCAACGGCAATGATCCTGGATGCCACAACCGGTGTCTTGCACTGGCAAACCGGTTTTGCCGATGAAGGCACTTACCCGGTGGCCATCTCGGTCAGCGATGCCGGGGGTTTAACGGCAAACCAAACGTTTACCCTAAACGTTATTCACATAAATCAGGTACCGACCATTACCGCGATAGCGGACCAGACACTGGCAGAAAATAACACCCTCAACCTAACTATCCTCGCCAACGATGCCGACAACGACGCGCTCACGTATACCGTTAGCGGCCTGCCGGGTTTTGCGACGCAGCAAACCAACGTCCTTACCTTTAACCCCGGCTTTGAGGATGCCGGAAACTACGGGCCCATTTCCGTCGTTGTTAGTGATGGCAACGCCCAAGCGGAAACCCGCTTTAACTTGGTCGTCGACAATACGAATCGCGCGCCAACGATTGGTTCGACACCTAGTGTTAGCGCCAACGAAACCCAAGCCTATAACTACGAAGTAAACGCCAATGATGAAGATGGCGATACTTTGACCTATAGCTTGGCAGCAAGCCCCGATGGGATGACGATTGATACAACAAGTGGTGTAGTTACGTGGTTACCTGCTATTGATACTGCTGGTGATTATCCGGTAAGCGTTGTCGTGGAAGACGGCAATGGTGGTGTCGCAACGCAAGCTTACATTGTGACTGTGCAGCCAAAGCCAAATAGTGCGCCAAGTGCTGAGCCACAATCGCTTTCTGTTGCCGAAGACCTTAGCCTTGCTATTACCTTAACGGGCAGTGACGCCGACAACGATACGCTTGCATTTCATCTCGTCTCAGCGCCAACCCGCGGTACCCTTAGCGGCACCGCGCCCGAACTTCACTACACACCAAATACAAACTTTTACGGCACCGACGTATTTCAATTTCAGGTGTCTGACGGCACAGCAGATTCACACGTCGCGACCGTCACAATTACGGTAAGCCCGGTAAACGACGCGCCACAATTTGCGGCAGCTGACCCAATTGTCTTACTCCAGGGACAAACGCTCACCTTCGAACCCCAGGTCACAGATGCAGAGGGGAATGACGTAACGTTTAGCCTGGTGAACCACCCTACTGGCGCGACCATCGACCCACAAACGGGACGTGTATCCTGGCATACCAGCACCAGCCACAGCGGCGATTACCCCTTTACCCTAAAAGCAACCGACAGCCTAAATGCAGAATCCCTACTGGCACTGGCTGTCACCGTCCTGCCAAATGAAAACACCGCAACGCATGAAGGGTCTGAATTTTGGTTCCCCATTTCGCTAAACGACCCACGCTACACCCCGGACTTCCATATTTACATGGTGTCTCAACATGGGGACGCCACTGTCTCGCTCGAACATGCGCCCACAGGCACATCGGCAACACTCGCACTGCCTGAAGGCGACATCGTCACCCATACATTGCCGTGGGAAAGTATTCGCGCCTATACCGATGACCTCAACAAAATTCATAGCAACAGCGCCGTGCATATTGTCGCCGACCGCAATATCAGCGTTTATGCCCTGAACCAGGGAAGCTTCTCCACGGATGGGTTTTTGGCATTACCCACGTCTAACCTGGGCAAACACTACGTCGTCGGCCACTACGAACCCTTAGAAGGGCGAACAGACTGGGCCATGCTCGGCATTGCCGCCACAGAAAATGCCACGCTTATCGAGATCGTGCCCACCATTGACCTGTTTTTACAGGATCAAATTGACGCCGTGGCCAAAGCCGGAGAACCCTACCAGCTGAGCCTCAACAGGGGGGATGTTGTCAATTTTGAGGCCATTGCCAGTAAAAAAGCCGACTTAACCGGTACGCTGATTCGTGCTGACAAAAATATCGCTGTCCTCGGCCAGCACCGTTGTGCCTATGTTGCACGCAACAACACCTTCTGCGACCACCTTGTTGAACAGCTGCCGCCCATAGAAACGCTGGGCACACACTACATAGCGGCACCTATTGCCGGACGTGCCGGAGACCGCTATAGGGTTGTGGCCCCGTTTGACAACACCCTTGTCACCGTAAATGGCGTACTCAGTGCTGACTTAAACGCACAGGATTTTTACGAATTTGCCCAGACAGGCCCGGTAGACATCCACGCCACCCACCCTGTACTTGTACTGCAATACGCACATAGCGATAACTATGACGCGGGTAGCCCTGAACGCAGCCTGCCGACTAACTACGCCGACCCCTTTATGATGGTGGTGCCGGCAACGCATCAATACCTGTCGCAGTACAACATCAGCACTCCCGCTGAAGGCTTCTCGTTAAACACACTGAACGTTATTGCACCCAATACAGCAACGTCGAGCTTTGTACTCAATGGTCAAACGGTCGATGCCGATGCATTTACGCCGATAAACAATAGCGAATACGCTTACGCGCAGCTCGATATTGCCATAGGCGCCCATCACATTTCTGCGGCGGAACCCTTTGGCCTGTTCCTTTATGGTTTCGACTTACATGCATCGTATGGCTATACCGGCGGCATGGCACTCAGCCAACCCTCGCTGGTGAAGCACATAGACCTTGATGTCCTTCAAAATAGTGACGATATCGGCAACCAGGCATGTGTGACAGCCCAGGTACACGATGACCTACAACGCCCGGTTATCGGCATTCGCGTAAAACTCGACATTCGTGGTGCGAACACGTCACATGCCTACGCGATCTCAAACGCATTGGGTCAGGCCGAATACTGTTACCACGGCCTAGCCACAGGCACGGATACTATCAAGGCCAGTGTAGGTGAATATGAGGCATCCCATGACCTGACCTGGCTCGCCAACCCGGCAAGCGCGCTGCCACCGACCATTACCTCTATCCCCCCGCTCGAGGCTGTCTCGGGTGAGACATATCGCTATCACATTGACGCCATTGACCCCGAGGGCGGCAGCTTAAGTTACGCACTTATTGCCGCGCCAGCAGGCGCGTCAATCGACGCCAGTGGCACCCTCACCCTTCCCTCGCTGAATGTGGACTCGCCTCAAACGCTGCACATTCAGGTCAGTGATGAACAAGCATTCACGACTGAGCAAATATTCCAGGTACGTGAATACCAGCCACGCAACGAAGCGCCGGTATTTACCCTGTCGCCGGCTACTTCAGCCATCCAGGGGATACGCTATGCCTACGCACCGGGCGAAAAACAGCCATACAATATTAGCTATTCCGATAGCGACGCTGAAAGCGCTATTGCGAGCTTTGTAGAAGCACCGGCAAATGCGTCGCTGACGACCCCCTCAGTTCAAAACCCGGCACCCGACGTTAGCAGCCTGCATTGGATACCCGGCACACCGGGAAGTCACGACTTTCATATTCAACTACGCGACGTTCGCGGGGCGGTGTCCAATCAGCAATTTACCGTAGATGTCGCCGCAAACCAGGCACCTGTACTGACATCGCCCCTGCCCTCTGGCAACGTGTATGTCGGACAGAAATTTGAGTATGTGTTTGCTATCGACAACGATGTTTTTTGGGGTGGTAGAGGTAATCCCGACAATCTTCGAATACGTTTTTCAAGCAGCCCACGAGGCATGACGGTCAATAGTGTTGGCACGGTGCACAGTGGCTTTGGATACGCCATGGAATGGACGCCGTCGGTATTCAATGCGCTCGGCGAACAGGTCTTTGAATTCACGATCAGCGACCAGGTCAATACCGTTGGGCCGTTTCGCTTTTCCCTCGTTTTGTCAGCCCAAAACGCTAACCTTCTACCGGTGATTACATCGCAGCCAACGACCAGTGCAGAAGAAGGCTTCCCATATAACTATCACGTTGTCGCCAATGACCCTGAAGGTGACTTGCTGAGCTACGCCTTAGAGCTCGCACCTGAAGGCATGCAGATATCCGCCAACGGCTTAATCAGCTGGACACCCGGCAACGACCATATTGGCCCTTACAATATTTGGGTTGCCGTCAGCGACGCATCCGGCGGTGTGACACGGCAAAAATACCCACTGAATGTCAGCGCCTTTCAAAACCAGGCCCCGGTCATACACACGGACGCGCTGCCCACAAATGCCCGTGTCGGCGTTGAATTCCAGTACCAGCTCTCGGCTACCGACAGAGAAGGCGACGCGATTACCAACTACTATCTGCGCAGCGTTTTACCCGGCGATGCCAGCGTCGACGCTGCCGGTTTCATTCGTTGGACACCCAGTGCTGCGGGCACATTTACGATGGCGGTTCAAGCGGAGGACGACAACGGTGCCCAAAGCGCAAACGTCTCCTGGCCCATTAATGTTTCTGCTGCAGAGGAAACATTTAACGCGACCCTTCACCTGGCACCGAGCGCCTTTATTCTGGCGAACGAACCGATACAGCTTACCGTTATCAACGAACATGCCGCCAGCACGCTCAGCGCCAGTGCCCGTATTGACGGGCAAACCATAGCGCTGGATAACTTCCTGCAGGCGAATATTAGTTCAGACCAGCCTGGCCCCCACCGCATCGACGTGGTGATAAGCGATGGCTACGATACCATTGAACTGCAAGAATATTTCTACGTTGGCGACCCGGTTGATAACGACGCACCCAGCATCACTATCGATACGCCGGTGTATAACAGCGTGATTACCGCACCCAGCCCAATCAGCGCCACCGTCAGCGACCCCAACCTGCTCAGTTGGGAACTGCGTTTACGTGCCGCCAACAGTGACAGCTATCGCACCCTGGCCGAAGCGCCAATCTTAAACGATAGCTCGGCCACCATTGCCGCAACGCTCGACCCCACGCAACTGCGAAATGGCGTATACCAGCTTGAATTTCTCGCCACGGATATTAACGGCCTTACGGCCATTGCAACGCAGGCCGTCACCGTAGAAGGCCAAATGAAAGTGGGCAATATGAGCTTCAGCGTCACCGATATGGCTGTGCCTATGGCGGGCATGCCATTGGTCGTGAACCGCGCCTACGATTCGCGCGACCGCTTTGAACTGGGCGACTTTGGTTATGGCTGGCGTGTCGACTATCAAGGCCTGAGCATTGAGGAATCGATGGAGCCGACGGCAGGCTGGTTCCAATACAAGCAAAACCTGGTATTCACCATAGACGAATCACCAATTAGCGCCAGGGCCACCTGTACCGCGCCTGTTGGTGAAAAAACCGTCGCCATTACTCTGCCCAACGACGAGGTAGCACGCTTCCGTGTTTCTGCGCGCGCGGTAGGCGGCGGCACCCAGCATGAACAGCTGAAAAACTGCTACTTACTGGCCAGCCGCACCGTGAATCTGGTGTTTGAGGCCGAAGAAGGCAC
>JANQJP010000085.1 GCA_028281575.1 Cellvibrionaceae bacterium | reverse complement strand
TCGAGGACGAAGTGGAAGACGAGATCGACGAAGAACTCGAGGACGAAGTGGAAGACGAAATCGACGAAGAACTCGAGGACGAAGTGGAAGACGAAATCGACGAAGAGATTGAGGAGGAAATGGAGGAAGAGACCGACAACGATCTCGAAGAAGAGATGGAAAACGATGTTGGTGATGAAATGGAAGAAGAGATGGAAGAGGGTATCGTTAGCTAAGAAATTTGATACTCAAGTCAAAGCAATAGCAAACAGGGGCTCTAGGAGTCCCTTCATATCACCAATCTTTTGAGTGCCAACATGAACCTAAATGCAGTATCCAACCACAAACCAGCAATAACGACCGTCGTACTGTTTTCGTGTTGCTTTCTAACAAGCCTCGGCCAGGCAAATTCAAAAAAGTCACCTTTTAGTCTTGGTGCCAGTATCGGCGTTGAGCATGACAGCAACATATCAGTGCTTGAATTAGACCAAAGCACAACGCGCAGCGATAACGCCCTATTGGTCGATTTGGATGTTGGATATAAAACCAAAATACGTAACAAACTTAAATTGGATACCAGCTACAGCTTCTCACAAAGCTTGCACCAAGAGCTCTCTCAATTCGATATTCAAACACACTTGTTCAGTGCTGGAGCGGCTTACGATTTTGGCAAAACGGATATAGGGGTGAAACTCTACGAAGTTTCGTCACTGTTAGATGGCAATGACTTTTTATCACTCTCGCAGGTCACACCCTCAATCAGCCACCTGTTGAGTAAAAGAATTTTTCTCAGAGCCAGTCACTCGGCGGCGGACAAAACTTTTGATACTCGGCCGGATAGAGACGCGAGTTCAACATCTACTGCAGGCAATATCTATTATTTTTTTGATGGTGCCAAATTTTATTTATCACTAGGTTATAAAGTAAAAGAAGAAGATGCCCAGTCTGCCGCTTTTGACTACGAAAGCGATACCATTAAAGTTCAAATCGTAAAAAGCGTTGTCGAACAAGGAAAGAAAATAAAACTAAAACTCGCATGGTCGCTCGAAAATCGCGAATACTCGGACCCCAGCTCTCTCGGCACGATGAATACAGGAAATACTGTGCGCGAAGATGAACGTAGAAAAACCTCGTTTGAAATTGAATATCCTCTTGGTAAAAGAACCTACACGCGTGTGAAATACGAGTACAGCAACTACGCTTCGCCTTTACCGTCAGCGGATTACAACCAGCATCTGCTTGATTTTCGTATCGGCATCGATTTTTAGAAATCAAACGTTATTGAATATATCCATGCCCGTAAATAGGATCGTGCCCAGGTTGTCCCAAATCTCTTGACGCACGAAAAATTGTGTCCAAAAAAATCTCCATTGCGCTCTCGGGATATTTGATTCGTTGAGTGGCTAAATAGGCACTGACAAATGGCGTTGCGTACGATGTCCCAGATGATAGTGAGTAGGAGCCTCCTGGTACTGCGTGAAGAATATTGACACCCGGTGCAGCCAAATCGACATGTCGACCGCGGTTAGCTTTGTGATATGCGAGCAAATTCTGATTGGTGGCCGTAACACTCACAACAAAGTCATATCCGGCCGGAAAAAGAACCTTACCAGCCGGCCCGGAATTGCCCACAGCGGCCACGATAAGAATACCTCTGCGATGCAGTTTTTTTAAAACGGCCTCCAACACCCGATTATCAGGTCCTGTCAAACTCATATTCACGACGCTGACATTTTGTTGAACAAGCCAATCCAGGGCCAATACCAAACCTTTTACCGATGCCCTCTGTCCCACTTTGACGTCATTAAAAAAAACGCTGGCGGCGTAAAGCTCCATCTCAGGAAAAAGCCCCTGATAGTCGTCGGCGCGACCACACAAAATAGATGCAATTGCCGTCCCGTGTTCCGTAGGCGCATTCAGTCCTCGCTGAATAAAACTGGCGGAAACGATGTTTGATTGCTGAAAAACTTTGTGTTCCGATGTAATAGCGGAATCAACGAGGCCGAGTTTGACCCGCTTGTTTTTTGGTAGTTCGAGATTTAGGAGCGCGCGCGGTTGTCGATCTTTTTTTTCCATCGCTTCCACTCCAGATTGCGGTTGATAAAGGTGATCGTAATCGATATCTAAGCTTCGCTCGAGCAAATCAAACGTGGCTTTTCGCACATCCTCAAGCGCAACGCCATCAGGCTCAACAATCTCCACTAAAATGCTGTCCAAACTCTTTAATTTCACTATGTCCGTGATTTCAAACCCCATCTTTTTGAGTGCTTCGACAGATTTTGAATCGGTGAGAATAAGGTGGCGATCACGGATCCGAAACCCGCCTTCATCATCAATTTCAAATCCAAAAAGTGCCTCGTCTTCAAGTAATGTCAGTTCAATGTCATCGAGTGGCTCCGTATCTTCACTGCGCTCGTCGTCGTGTTCTTCTTTGTCGAAAACACCGTCATCTTCCTGGTCAAATTCATCATCAAACACCTCTTCGGTTTCGTCCTCCAATGCATCCTCTAGCTCTTCCTCAAACGTATCTTCCGTGTCATCTTCTATTTCATCCTCCAAGTCATCTTCCATTTCCTCGTCAATATCCGCTTCGATCTCCTCGTCAAACTCTTCCTCAAGCTCACTGTCAATCTCTTCTTCCAACGCTTCTTCTAACTCATCTTCAAGCTCCGAATCGATATCCTCTTCCAGGTCTTGTTCAGCCTCTTCATCAATATCTTCATCCAGTTCTTCATCAATATCCTGCGCCCAGACCACGGGAAAAACGGCTAGTTCGCGGCCGGGAATCATACTTCCACCCAGTATTGCCGGACCCAGCATCAAAATAGCAAAAATGAGCACCACCGCTATCACATGCCGGCGCTTTGGTTGATAGAATTTCACATCGTTCATAATCTAAGTATCTTAGCAGTAGACGTATCAACGCAAACGCGTATTCCACCAATGGAATAATTATTCGTCGTCACACGTTTACCTAGGGCCAGTTAACACTAATCCAGTAGCGATAACTGGCCTTAGTAACAAGGCATGAAATTGAATGGCTGAAATGAATCAAGTAACAGCAATTATCCAAAATGAGTTGTCTCGGCTGCGCAGATTCGCCTATTCCTTGACTAGCAATAAAGCAGATGCAGATGATCTTGTTCAGAACTTGGCCGTAAAGCTGTTGAAGACAGGTATTCCGGCCGATGTAAAACCAATCCCCTGGATGTTAACCATCTGCAAAAACCTATGGATCGATGAAATTCGCTCGCGAGAGGTGCGCATGAGACCTTCAATAAACAAAAAACTTGCCGACGACGAAGCATATGACAGTAACGACCAATCCATTCATGTCGACGCAAACCGCGTGCTTAATGCCGTGGCTGACCTGCCTGAAAACCACAAGTTGGCCCTAAGCCTAGTCGCCATCGAAGGGCTGAGTTACGCCGAAGCTGCTGACGTTCTGGAAGTCCCCATCGGCACAATTATGAGTAGAGTAGCGAGAGCCCGCTCTACCCTCGCAAAACAATTTGAAATGTAGAGAGTATCGATATGACACCGGATGACCAACAATTACTATCAGCATATCTTGATGGCGAACTCTCAGCAGATAAACTTAGCGAAGTGCAAAATCGGCTTCTTATAGAGCCCGAATTACAACACCATCTCAACAAGCTCAAAAAAAACGACACTGCGATTAAAAACACCTTTGATGAGATCACTAAAGATCCTGTGCCAGAATCAATCCAAGCGTTATTACGACCTGAATCTCGAAAGGTGTCTTCTGCTTCTTCCTCGAAAATAGGCCGTATCCTCCAAAATAACCATGCATTTCGGTATTGGCCTTCAGCGATAGCGGCTTCATTTATTGTCGTCATCAATATTTTCATCAGTCAGCACTATGGGAATTCGGATTCACTACTCGAAATAGACGCTGCGCAGCCTTCTGAGCAACTCGCACATATATTAAGTAAAAATCCATCTGGATCGATTATCACAATCGATGAACATAAGGTACATACTGAACTGTCTTTTCTCCGCGCAGACGACACCTTTTGTCGACAATATGCGGTATACAATTCTGACGCAGGTTTACGTGCGGTAAGTTGCTACGAAAAAAGTACCTGGATAAATAAAGTAGTTTCCAAAGCAAACTTAAAAAATTCTGGAACCGATACTTACCAACCTGCGAGTGCTGAGGAATCCAAGATAATCGACGACTACATCGAAGCAAACATGCAGGGTGTTCCATTAACACAAGCGGAAGAAAAAGCAGAATTGCAAGACCGATAAGTAAACCTTAAGCACCTACCAAGCTAGAGTCTGCGGATGGACGAAGGATCTATCCAACGCATCCGCAGTTTCAGTTTGACGAACGCGATCAATTCATAAACCTTTGTCCCTCCAGCACAGACATATGGGCTCCATAAGCACTAAAACGCTTACCCTGAGATTGAACTCATAGATCAAAAACTGCTCATATAACTATCCGGTGGCTACATCAGCCAAAGCCTAAGCCACACTCTTAGCACAACGGTAACCAATACTAATAACGCCTAACAAGCGCTTCGGAGCCCCAAAATAGCCCAGAAATGTCTATGTAACGCGCAAAGAATATGGAAATTTAAATGCCTTCACCAATTTTGCTTTACTAGCGCCGGAATTCGCTTTACCGGCCAACAGCCGCCTGCTATGGTTAAGGCGCTTATAAAGTGATGTACAAAACAAATAATAATTGGGGTAAGAATGTCTTCTAACTCGCAGAAACTCTCTATTATCGAAAAAGTTGGCTACGGCTTTGGTGATGCAGCTGCCAATTTTGTCTGGCGCGGTGCTCTCGGATATTTGGCCATTTTTTATACAGACACTTTTGGTCTAATGGCTGCGCACGTAGCGCTACTAATGCTATGGGTCCGGCTCACGGACGGCGTTACAGATATCGTAATGGGCATGATTGCCGACAGAACCGATACACGTTTTGGTAAGTTTCGCCCATGGATTATGTGGTCCGCCCCTGGACTAGCTCTGTTTATGATTCTGTGTTTTACAACTCCAGAATTAAGCTATACAGGCAAACTTATATGGGCTTACGTCACCTATATTGGCCTCACTCTAGCTTATACTGTAAATAACGTGCCTTATTCCGCATTGATGGGTGTGATGACACCCAGCGTCTCCGAGCGCGCATCGATATCTGCCTACCGATTCGCTGGCGCTTTTGGCGGAGGTTTATTGGTGATGGGCACTCTCCCCGTACTCGTTAAGTTTTTTGGTAAAGGCGATGAAGCACAAGGTTATCAATACACGATGTACCTGTTTGCTTCGCTAATTGTTATCTTTTGCACAATTACCTACTTTACCACTCAAGAAAGAGTTAAACCCCCTAAAGTTAATAGACCACCATTTGCAAAAGAAGTTAAAGACGTTTTATACAGTCTTTGTGTCCTGTGTTTACCGTTATTCGGCACGATTATTTTTCTACAATTTAAAAATGCTGTTTCTCTTGTTTTTTTCTTACTTACATTTGCTGTCACATATTTCGGCGCGAAATACCTTACTAACCGGCCCGAAGAATCGCGCAGCTCCACACAACAAGAACTTGTTGATCTCATAAATAACAAACCATGGCTTATTTTGTTGAGCGTAGGTTTTCTATTTATGATATTTAATAGCGTCCGCTATGGTGTTATTGCTTATTATTTCAAGCACTACGCAGAGCGAGATCTCACCGGAGAATATTTTGCTGCACTTCTAATTGTTTCTTTTTTTACGGCATTACTGGTACCTTATATTAATCGTTTCTTTGAACGAAAAACGCTATTTATTATTGCATTCGCATTGGGTGCTGTTTTCAATAGCATTATTTACTTCCTCGGCCCTGATCAAATTACACTTTTATTTGTAGTAGGCTGTATTGCAGAAATATTTGCTGCAATCATGCCCGTTCTTTATTTTGGTATGCTTGGAGACACTGCGGATTATTCAGAGTGGAAAAACGGCCGACGTGCTACTGGCCTTATTTATTCGGCAGGGTCATTTGTGCAAAAAGCCGGAAGCGGATTCGCTGCTGCAATCGTCTTACTTGTGCTCGCACACTTTGGTTACGATGCGAATAAAGAGGAAACCATTGTTAACTCTATCGAAGGCATGAAACTTTTGATGAGCTGGATTCCCGCCGTATTTGGCGTGCTCGGACTCGCGATGATGAGCATCTATCCACTTACGCCCAAACGCATGAAAGAAATTGAAAGTGATATGGCTGCGCGTAGAGCTTAAATTAACAGAATAGGATCCAACTACAAACCGCCCTTTATGGGCGGTTTTTTTGTGTGAATGACAAGGCCGTTTCCACCAAAACTCACAGCGCAGCAAAAGACCAACTACATCAGTGCCCAAATACAAAATCCGACTAACGTGCCTTGCAATTGCCCTCTCAATCAGTATGATTGCGCGTCTTAAAACCAGTCATATATCGGAGCGTAGCGCAGTCTGGTAGCGCACCACACTGGGGGTGTGGTGGTCGTCGGTTCAAATCCGGCCGCTCCGACCAAATAAAAAAGGCCGCCTATAATGGCGGCCTTTTTTATTTGGTTTAGAAAATGACGTCTAGCGTTTCAATATTTCTAGCACGGATTCAAGTTCACCAATCATTTTTTCGATAATTTGCTGGCTGGTGATTTCGCCCTGTTCTTCAGACTCCGCCTGCATTTGAAGACGCGCACCGCCAATTGTATAGCCCTGATCGTATAAGAGAGTTCTGATCTGGCGAATGGTCAGTACATCTTCGCGCTGATAATAACGGCGGTTACCGCGACGTTTGACTGGTTTGAGCTGGGGGAACTCTTGTTCCCAATATCTGAGCACATGGGGCTTTACCGTGCACAGTTCACTGACTTCACCTATCGTAAAGTAGCGCTTCCCGGGGATTGGCGGCAGTTCATCATTATGGCTGGGTTCCAGCATATACCTCTACTCGCACTTTTAACTTCTGGCCGGGACGAAATGTAACAACGCGTCGAGCGGTAATGGGGATTTCTTCTCCGGTTTTTGGGTTTCTTCCTGGGCGCTCCTTCTTTTCACGCAGTTCGAAGTTACCAAAACCAGACAACTTTACCTGTTCGTTACTCTCCAGCGAATCCCGTATTTCGTTAAAGAACGATTCAACAAGCTCTTTCGCTTCACGCTTGTTAAAGCCGAGCTCTTCATAGAGTCGTTCGGCCAAATCGGCCTTGGTTAACGAATCGAGAACCTCACTATCGGAGTGTGGCATCAAAGTCACCTTCTAACGTGTTGACCACAGCGTCAACAGCCTTGTTCACTTCATCCTCATTAAGAGTGCGTGATGAATGTTGAAACGTCAAGTGGAAAGCAACACTTTTTCTTTCAGAATCAATACCTTCGCCGCTATATATGTCAAAAACCTTTAACTCCTTCAAGTTTTCCCCGGCACTTGATTCTATAGCCGTTAATAGATCAGATGCCGCGATATCGGTCTTAACCAGAAACGCGAGATCCCGCTCAACCTCCGGATAGCGGGAAATTCCGCTAAACGATGGAAGCGCTGACTCAAGCAATAACTGCAAATCCAACTCGAACACAAATACGCTTTTATTGAGACCCTGAGTTCTCACCAGCTCTGGGTGCAACGCGCCAATAAAGCCAATGGGCTGTCCCTTTATAGCAACCGCTGCTGTTTGTCCCGGGTGCATAAATCCATGTTCCGAAGACGCGGTGAAGGAAAATTCTAGTCCGCCGAGCTTCAGAAGTGCTTCAACATCTCCCTTAATATCGAAAAAATCGACATCATCTTTATCTGCAAGCCAGCTTTTGTCTCGCCTACTTCCATACAGCAAACCAGCAATACCTTGTGTCTGGTCCAGATGCTCGCCATTTTTAACAAAACGCAACCCTTTTTCATATAAGCGCACACGAGCGTGCTGACGATTCACATTTTTAACCAGCGTATCTAACAGGCCGGGGATCAGACTTGTCCGCATTACGCTGAGGTCAGCACTGATTGGGTTGAGCAACTCGACAGCTGGCTGATCTGCAAAACAACTGGCATGGAGGCTCGGATCAATAAAGCTGTAGGTGATCACCTCGCGATAATCGCGGGCAACCAATAAGGCATCGAACCGGCCCACGTCCAAACGACTTTCAGACTTATACGGAAGTACCTGCGGTACGAGATTCGTTGTCGTGGGCAGGTTATTGTAGCCATATATCCGCGCAAGCTCTTCGAGCAGGTCTTCCTCAATCGCAATATCAAAACGGTAGCTCGGTACTTTGAAGGTCCAATCGGCGTCACCTTCTTTATCAAGCGTCAGCCCAAGGCGAGTAAGAATGTCTACAACATCGGCATCTGGAATGGCGAAACCCAAGCCGTGTTCAATGCGCGCTTTTCTCAATTCGACTTTTCTCACTACTGGCAAAGTCTCGACATGCTCAATTTTGGCTATCGGTCCTGCCTTACCGCCGACAATAGCCAAAATTAATTCGGTAGCGCGTTCCATCGCTTCCACTGCGAGCTGGTAATCAACACCGCGCTCAAACCGGTGGGAGGAGTCCGTATGAAGCCCATAGTTTCGCGCTTTACCTGCAATAGAAATGGGATTAAAAAATGCCGCTTCGAGCAACAAGTCAGTTGTCGACTTGCTCACCGCCGTTTCGGCTCCCCCCATAATGCCCGCCATCGCGACAGCCTTGGCCTGATCCGCAATCACCAATGTGTCACTTGTCAGAGATACTTCCTGCTCGTTGAGCAAACGAAGCTTTTCGCCTGCCTCGGCCCGACGCACATTGATCCCTCCGCTCAGTTTCGCCAAATCAAACGCGTGCATCGGTTGCCCGAGTTCGATGAGCACGTAATTGGTGACATCAACAACGGCGTCGATCGGACGAATGTCGCTGCGCCGTAATTTCTCTTGCAGCCAAAGAGGACTGGACCTGCTTACATCGACGCCTTTGATAACCCTGCCGCAATATAAAGGACAATCTTCCGGCGAAGATATGTCAATCGGAAAGGTTTCCTTTAACTCGATTTTTTGCTCGGCGGGAGCGAACGCTTTAACATCAGCTCGGTTTAATACACCAACTTCACGGGCGATACCTTTAACACCGAGACAATCGCTCCGATTAGGCGTTAAATCCACTTCAATCACATTGTCATCCAACTGGAGGTGAACACGCAGATCTTCACCGACCGGCGCGTTGTCGGCCAACTCCCAGAGACCGCTATCGTCGTCTCCAGCCTCAAGCTCGGTCTGTCCACAAAGCATGCCAAACGATTCCACGCCACGCAGTTTGGCTTTCTTTATTTTGATGTCACCTGGCAACTCTGCGCCAACCATCGCAAAAGGGACCTTTATACCCGGGCGTGCATTCGGAGCACCACAAACAACAGTGTATTTTTTTTCCTCCAGGCCGAGCACTTCACAGACACGCAACTTATCAGCATTGGGGTGCTGTTCAACATTCACTATTTCGCCGACGACGACCCGATCAAATTTCCCTGCAACGGGCTCCACAGAATCAACTTCTAAACCCGCCATTGTCAATTGTTCAACCAAGGCATCTGTGGAAATATCGGGGTTAACCCACTCGCGCAACCAGGACTCACTGAATTTCATAAGAATCTATTCTGTGTATTTAGTTAAATAATTAAAAAAGCAAATGCGTAATTAAAATTGACGCAGGAAATCCAAATCATTTTCAAAAAACAAACGCAGGTCGTTGACGCCATATTTCATCATTGCCAAACGCTCAACCCCCATGCCAAACGCAAAACCTGAATAAACTTCAGTATCAATATCGCAATGGGCGAAAACATTTGGATGCACCATGCCGCAGCCCATTACCTCAATCCATCCGGTCTGCTTACATACCCGACAACCTGCACCAGCGCAATTCGAACACTGGATATCCACTTCCGCCGACGGTTCGGTAAACGGGAAATAAGAGGGACGAAAACGCACTGGAACATCTGTTTCAAAAAACGCTTTAAGAAATTGATCTACCGTGCCTTTTAAATCTGCAAAGCTTATGTTGGTATCAACCGCCAAGCCTTCGACCTGATGAAACATAGGTGTATGGGTCAAGTCCGAATCGCAGCGATATACACGGCCGGGGCATATAACCCTTATCGGCGGCTGTTGCATCTCCATCGTTCGAATCTGCACTGGCGAGGTATGGGTTCTCAGCACTTCGCTGGGGCTTATATAAAACGTGTCGTGCATCGCGCGTGCAGGATGATGCGATGGAATGTTAAGGGCTTCAAAATTGTGGAAATCATCTTCAATTTCAGGGCCTTGTTCAACGCTATAACCCGCCGATGCAAAAATTGATTCAATGCGCTGCAATGTGCGCGTCACAGGATGTAAACCGCCGAGGCCTGAATTGCGGCCGTCGAGAGTGACATCGATAGTTTCAGAATTTAGCTTGGCTTGAATTGCGGCGTGCTCAAGCGCTTGCTTACGCTCGCTAATTCGATTGGCAACGTCCGCTTTCGCGAGGTTTATTTTTTCACCGGCTTTAGGACGCTCGTCAGCCGGTAATTTACCAAGCGTTTTTAAGAGCGCCGTGATATTGCCTTTTTTTCCTAGATACTCGACACGTATTTGATCCAATACCGACAGGTTCTCGGCATCTTCAACTTTGGACAATGCTTCTACGGTGAGGGCTTCAAGATTTTCCATTGCTGTTCCAATCGTGGTACGGAAAAATTCATTCTAACCGAGTCTTATAAAAGCTGGTATGAACTTCATTCAATGCACATTCTTCAGACAAGAAAAAGGGGAAGTGCATTAGCACTTCCCCTTTTTCTTGTCTGAATTTTACCGCGCTTAAGCAGCTATCGCATCTTTCGCCTTGGCAACAACCGCCGCGAAAGCACTCTTATCATGAACAGCTAAGTCCGCCAGTACGCGGCGATCAAGCGTGATGTTAGCTTTCTTGAGACCGGCAATAAGTCGGCTATAGCTAATACCTTCATTGCGTGCTTGTGCGTTAATGCGTGTAATCCACAGTGCACGGAAATTACGTTTCTTAACTTTGCGATCGCGGTAGGCGTATTGACCAGCTTTGATCACCGCCTGTTTGGCTACACGGAAAACACGCGAACGCGCGCCATAATAACCTTTTGCAGCCTTAAGGATTTTTTTGTGTCGTCGACGAGCGACTACACCACGTTTAACTCGAGCCATGGTTTATACCTCTCTCTATAATCGACGAATTAAATTTCACGCAACATACGCTTAACTGCCGGAACATCACTTTCGTGAACCGCACTTGTGCCACGCAGTTTTCGTTTACGTTTGGTTGTCATCTTAGTGAGGATATGGCTCTTATAAGCGTGCTTGCGCTTAAGACCATTTGCCGTTTTTTTGAAGCGCTTGGCTGCGCCGCTATGTACTTTAGCTTTTGACATGATAGTAACTCCAAAGTGCATCATGAGTGAATGGTAGAACCCCCTCAGGCAGCTAAAAGCCCGGCGGTCCACTAGAGAGCGATAAATCGCCCCTGCCCGTTATAACCAATGTGCAAGACTACTATTCACATTGGGTTCGCGGCCGGACAGCAGCCGCAATTCGCTTTATTTTTTCTTGGGAGACAACACCATAATGAGCTGGCGGCCTTCCATCTTCGGATATTGTTCAACTGTCGAGATCTCTTCAAGATCAGTTTCGATACGTTTCAACATCTCCATACCGAGCTCTTGGTGGGCCATTTCGCGGCCTCTATAGCGCAAAGACACTTTCGCCTTGTCGCCGTGCTCTAAAAACCGCGTTATCGCTCGAAGTTTTATCTGATAATCGCCCTCCTCGGTGCCTGGGCGAAACTTCATTTCTTTAATTTGCTGCTGCTTTTGCTTTTTTCTCGCGGCAGCTTTGGCTTTCTTTTGCTCAAACAGGTGCTTGCCATAATCCATGATTTTACATACCACGGGGTCTGCATCGGCCGCCATGGATACCAAATCGAGACTTTGCGAACGTGCTGTCTCTAGCGCCTCGTCCACGGGAACAATACCTAACTGCGTACCGTCCGCTCCGATTAAACGGACTTCAGTCGCCCGTATCTGTTCATTGATCGCTGGTTTCTTAGATTGCCCTTTTGAGCTCGTGCGATTATTAATTGTGTATTTCTCCAAATTTAACTTAACGTCCACTCAACCTAAAAAAGCCGCTGCTAGCGGCTTTTCTACAATATTGAAGGGGATTGGGATTTAAGATTCTGAACTTCTGCCGCGTTTGGCGATGGCTTGATTTAACAAGTCTTCCAATGCGTCGATAGTCAGGCTTCCGAGATCCTTACCACCGCGCTCTCGAACGGAAATTGTATTGGATTCGACCTCTTTATCCCCTACAACTAGCAGGAATGGCACCTTCTGTATTGTGTGCTCGCGGATTTTAAAGCCGATCTTTTCATTTCTCAAGTCAGATGTTGTCCTAAACCCTTTGATTTGAAGCAATTTCTCCACTTTTTGTACATATTCACGCTGAGAATCGGTGATATTCATAATCACAGCCTGCGTCGGCGCCAACCAAGCGGGAAATGCACCTTCATAGTGCTCGATAAGAATGCCTATAAATCGTTCAAACGAACCCAGGATTGCACGATGGAGCATAACAGGTGTTTTTCGGCTGCCATCCTCAGCAACAAATTGCGCCTCGAGACGTTCCGGCATCGAGAAATCTACTTGGACGGTGCCACATTGCCAAACGCGACCGAGACAGTCGCGCAACGAAAACTCGATCTTAGGTCCATAAAAGGCACCTTCTCCCGGTAACTCCAACCATTCGAGTCCCTTGGAGTTGAGTGCATCCTCAAGTGCGCGTTCAGATTTATCCCAAATGGCATCGGAGCCAACGCGCTGCTCAGGACGTGTGGACAACCGAATCAACACATCGTCAAAACCAAAATCCCGATAGACCTCAAATAACAAATCGGTAAATTGCGATACTTCACTTTGGATAGAAGCTTCGTCACAAAATATATGCGCATCATCCTGAACAAATCCACGTACCCGCATCAGCCCTTGCAAGGTCCCGGAGGCCTCATTGCGGTGACATGAACCAAACTCGGCCAAACGCAATGGAAGATCTCTATAACTCTTGAGTCCCTGATTAAACACCTGCACATGGCAGGGGCAATTCATCGGTTTAACCGCATAATCACGTGCTTCCGATTCCACGGTAAACATGTTTTCCCGGAACTTGTCCCAGTGCCCAGAGCGCTCCCACAAACTGCGATCGACAATTTGAGGCGTCTTAATTTCTTGATAGCCGTTTTGATAAAGCACTCGACGCATATGCTCTTCTATCGCTGAGTAAATGCGCCATCCATTCGGGTGCCAGAACACCATGCCCGGCGCCTCTTCCTGAAGATGGAAAAGGTCGAGCTTTTTACCCAGCTTTCGATGATCGCGCTTGGCCGCCTCTTCTAAAAAATGTAGATGCTGCTTTAACTGCTTCTTATCGGCAAAGGCGGTACCGTAAATACGCTGCAACATCTTATTATCGGAGTTGCCACGCCAGTATGCGCCGGACACGCGCAATAATTTTAAGTGGTGACAAAAACGCATGTTGGGGACGTGAGGCCCTCGGCACATATCGACATATTCTTCATGGTAATACAAACCAGGTTGATCGTCGTGCGTGATGTCTTCTCGTAAAATTTCCAATTTGTAAGGCTCTTCACGCGCGTCAAAGGTCGCGACGGCCTCTTGCCACGACACTTTCTTCTTCACCACGTCGTAGTCCGTTTTAGCCAGCGCTATCATGCGCTTTTCCAGAGCGTTTATATCCTCTTCAGTGAGCATATGATCCAGTTCAACGTCGTAATAAAACCCGTTTTCAATCGTCGGCCCGATGGCCATTTTTGCCTGAGGCCAAAGCTGTTTTAAGGCATGCCCCAACAGATGCGCGCAGGAATGGCGAATAATTTCTAAGCCATCTTCATCTCTCGGGGTAAAAATTGTTAATTCAGCATCATCTTGAATAAGATCCGAAGCATCCATTCGCACACCGTTAACCCGTCCACCCAAAGTCACTTTAGCCAGACCAGGGCCGATATCTTTCGCAATATCTAAGATTGAAACGGGTTTATCGAATTGACGTTTAGATCCGTCGGGAAGCGTAATAACAGGCATAGATGTTCCTTAAGTTCAGTGGTGGCCCCTACCAAAGGTCACGTGAAAAACAGGTTTATAAGAAAAACAAAAAAACTAGCGCGCGAGTATAACGTTTTTGCATTTAATGTCTAAGCTTATAACTAGAAGGAAGCATTGACTGATAAGTAAATGCCCTTATGATGCATGGCTTACCGCAAAACGATGGGGAGTGCGCGGCTAAATTGGTCCCGGCAGTTCGCGCCTCGTCTGAATATTCGTTTTTATTAAAACATTTGACGATTGTTTCTACACATACCACTTTCTATGAGCAGATTTTTAAATAGTGCAATGTATATCTTGTCTTTGTCGCACCGCGTCGTTTCTTTTATCGTCATTTTTGGATTCGTAATATCCAGTTTGAGCGCTAACGGACAAACACCAAGCGCTGCACAAATTGAACAGTTTAAGCGCTTGTCTCCAGCAGAACAGCAAGCACTCGCGAGGTCCATGGGGATCGATATCGACAGCCTGCTGAATGCTCAAACGGGGCCGAGCACTACCCTGCCCCAGGAAAGCGTCAGTGGTCCAAGAACCTTACCTAACCCTAATATCGATCAAAGGTTTCCAACGCTTCCGTTAGAAGACCTCGATAGTGATGAAAATGAGACTGACGAAACCGGATTAAGACGCTTTGGCTATGACCTGTTCAACCTGGGCGCAGATGCTTTTGCTCCTGCCACCGATATTCCCGTACCTGCCGACTATGTGCTTGGCCCCGGAGATTCGCTGGTTGTGCAGCTCTATGGAAAAGAAAGCGCTGTTCACGAATTAACCATTAGCCGGGACGGCAGCGTGCAGTTCCCCAAAATCGGACCCGTGAGTCTCGCGGGTTTAAGCTACAGGCAAGCCGTAGGCAAAATTGAAAATATCGTTAGCAAGCAAATGATTGGCATTAAAAGTTCAATCACCCTCGGGCAACTGCGCACTATTCGCGTATTTGTGCTGGGCGAAGTAAAAGTGCCGGGCAGCTATGTGGTTGGCTCCCTCTCAACAATGACAAATGCCTTATTCGCCAGCGGTGGTGTATCAGAGATAGGCTCATTGAGAAAAGTGCAATTAAAACGTTCCGGTGAGGTTATCACGACACTGGATTTATATGATTTGCTCCTGCGCGGCGATACCAGTGCCGACTCAAGGTTACTGCCTGGCGATGTAATTTTCGTACCCCCCGTCGGTGTGACTGCCTCAGTTAAAGGCGCCGTAAAACGGCCTGCGATATACGAGCTAAATGGTGAAAGAAACGCGGCAGAACTATTGTTTCTTGCTGGCGGCCTTCTGCCGACAGCGTTTCTGCCAAGCTCAAAAATAGAACGTATTTCCACGCTCGGAGAAAAAACGCTGGTTGAAGTAAACCTCGAAGGCGCTGAGGCGGCCAAACATCCTATTCTCGACGCAGATATTTTGCATATCGGTTCAACGCTCGATCAGGTTACGGATACTGTTAGTATCTCCGGACACGTCAAGCGTAAGGAGGCATTTGCCTGGAAGGAAGAACTGAGGTTCAGTGATGTTATTGCCAATGCGGATGCGTTCCTTGCCTTACCCGATCTTGACTTGGCGCTAATCGAGCGGGAAATCTCAGGATCGCGGGAAGTCGAGGTTTTGAGTTTTTCTCCCAGAAGAGCTTTTAGCAACCCTGGTGATAAATTTGACCCACTACTTCACGCACGCGACAAAATCAGAATTTTTGGCTTTGAGGAGTCGCGAACCGAACTGCTAAAAGAATTAATTGACCGACTTAAACTTCAGGCCAGCTATGAGCAGCGACAAAAAACGGTAAGAATAGACGGAAGCGTGCGCTTTCCAGGTGAATACCCTCTTACACAGAACATGAGCGCCAAAACCCTGGTACAGCTCGCTGGCGGATTCACTGAAAGTGCGCTCGGCCGAGCAGCAGAAATTACGCGCTACGATCTTAGTGAATCAAGAGAACGCGTGGTCCTCCATATTCAAGTTGATCTTGGCTCGGAAGACCCGGTACTCATCGAAGGGGATACCCTACGAGTGCAACAAATTCCGCTATGGGCGGAGAAAGAGAGCATCACTTTAGCAGGTGAATTTATTCATCCCGGTGTATACGCGATTCTTCCGGGAGAGAGCTTAATCGACGTTATAGAGCGCGCAGGAGGCTTGACAGCACAAGCCTATCCTCACGGCACAGTGTTTTCTCGGGCGGAACTGCGAGAGCTTGAGGAAGAAAGGCTCGAGGAACTTAAAGCAGAAGTGGAAGCCGATATCGCCGCGTCCCGCCTGGAAAGCTCCAATACCCGCCAGGATATCGACACTGCAGAAGCCGAAGAAATTCTACAGAATATCGAAGGTACCAAACCCCTCGGTCGCATGGTGATCGATCTGCCGAAGATTCTCGAAAACCCAACAGAGCTCGATTTCCAGTTAATCGAAGGCGACGTTGTCAATGTTCCCCGCTACAAACCCTCGATCACCGTTGTCGGTGAAGTGCAGTACCCCACGTCACATTTCTTTGACGGTAAGCTTAGTGTCGGCGAATACCTGGAACGATCCGGGGGCCTAAAACGAAATGCTGATAAAAAACGCGTTTATGTTGTGAAAGCAAACGGTATGGTCTTTAGACCGAAAGGTACCGGCTGGTTCGGATCGCGCAGCGCTAAACTGAGCCCCGGAGATACCATTGTTGTGCCAATCGACACAAAACGTGTAGATCGCCTAACACTTTGGGCCAGCGTGACCCGAATTATGTATGAAGCCGCGCTGGGGGTTGCTGCGTTGAGTAGTTTGTAAAACTGTTGCACCAGCCCATGGGCGTGTTTACAATACGCGCCCTTCGAAATTGAGAGATACTTCAGGACCGTAGCTCAGTTGGTTAGAGCACTACCTTGACATGGTAGGGGTCAGCGGTTCGAGTCCGCTCGGTCCTACCACTTTACTTAAATAAAGTGGTTAAAAAACAAGGAGTTATTTACATCTCACAATGTTGACAGGCATAGAGCACGCCTTTAACATACGCGCTCTTTTTGCCACGTGTTATCTATTCCGCCTTAGCTCAGTTGGTAGAGCAAATGACTGTTAATCATTGGGTCGCTGGTTCGAGCCCAGCAGGCGGAGCCAAATTTAAAAAAGGTTGCTAAATGCTAGCGACCTTTTTTTTCGCCCAAGGATTGGCGCTGACGCGCGGTTAATCATTGGCGAATTCAATTGAATTCGCCTGGTTCGAGCCCAGCAGGGTGAGCAACGCCTGGAAAAAGCACTGCTTTTTCAGTTGCGAACGGGCGCGAGATACCGCTCGCGCACCGGGGGAGCCAAATTTAAAAAAGGTCGCTAAATGCTAGCGACCTTTTTTCGCCCAAGGATTGGCGCTGACGCGCGGTTAATCATTGGCGAATTTAAAGTTGGCTGCGATATTCGTTAAGGTGTTTTTCGAGTGTTTGGAAGTGCGCTTTGATTTCTAGCGCATAGCTGTCTAGTTCTTGGTCCAACTGTTCGGTACATGCTTTTTCAATGCTGAGCATATCTTCTGCCAGTTGTTCTGCGGAAAGGTTTGCGGCAACACCTTTTAAGGTGTGTGCGGTTTTGGAAATCTCGTCGTAATTTTTATCTGCGATTTGCTTGACCAACATATCGAGATCTAGAGGGAATTGATTCATAAACGAATCCATTAAACGTATCGCCCTATCAGCTCTACCTCGAATTCTGTCCAAAAACTTTTGTTGATTCCACGTCATAAATTCTGGCATTTCTCTCGGCTCATCTTTATGCTTCAGCTCTTCTTTTGACAACCAATTCAAAATTGTATTAAGTAACTTTCTTTCTTCAACGGGTTTGCTTAGATAATCATTCATCCCTGCTTCAATACAGCGTTCCTTATCTCCCTTCATTGCATTAGCTGTCATCGCGATGATGGGGATATCAATATAAACGTTACCTGCGCGACCGTTTCGTATTGCTTTGGTAGTCTCAAACCCGTCCATCTCTGGCATTTGGCAATCCATTAAAACCAGATCGTAGCGAAATTCGTCTTCAGTAAATTGCAGCGCCTCAAGCGCCTCCACACCATTGCCGGCGTAGTCGCACTGGAGATCAACGTCTTCAAGTATGCAGCGTATGACTTCCTGATTTATAGGGTTATCTTCGACCAGAAGCAAACGACAATTGGGAGGAAACTTATTAGTCACATCGGCGACAGATGAATTTAAAAGGCCTCGTGTAAACTTATCCGTAATAAATGCACGTTCTTTTTTATTTTCATCATCATTCGCCAGAAGAATAATGGCTGCATTTAAATCTTCTAAAGTAACAGGTTTTGGAAAAAACGCGTCGAAACCCGCTTCTTTGAAAATGTGTGCCTCACCATGAGTCGTGATAGATGTCATCATAACCAGCTTCATTGAATCGTATTTAGGGTTAGCACGTATTTTTTTGCCAAGTTCAAGTCCATTTACCTTTGGCATCTGATAATCAATAAATGCAATTTCAAACATTTCATCTTCCGAGCACTCCGCCAGCAAAGATAGTGCTTTCTCTGCCCCTTCCACCTCTGCAACTGGTACGTCCCACAAATTTAACTGTCCCTGCAACACTTCCCGGTTAGTTGCATTGTCATCCACAATCAACATTCGGCGTCCGCCGACTTCAACTTCTGGAACTGTAAGTTCACTCTGGTCCGACGCCTCAAGTTGGATATTGAAATAAAAAGTACTGCCTCTGCCGACTTCACTCTCTACATAAATATCTCCGCCCATTAACTGACAAAGCTGTTTGACAATAGCCAGGCCAAGACCGGTACCACCGAAATTCCGTGTAGTCGAAGAATCTTCTTGAGTAAAGCTATCAAATATATGACGTTGTTTGTCGGGTCGAATGCCTATTCCTGAATCCGTAACCGAACAACGTAAAGTAAAGCTGTGATCGTCGTTATCAATCAATGTTGTCTGCAAAACAATTTCACCTGACTCCGTAAATTTAATAGCATTACCCACAAGATTACTCAGTATTTGTCGCAAACGACCAGAGTCGCCGCGCACAATCGAATGCTTAACACCACGAAAATCTAAAATAAGTTCAAGCCCCTTGTCTTGAGCTTTTGCTGCGATTGATTCCGAAAAATCGCCCAGCAAAGCTGGCAGATTGAAATCTAGTTTTTCCAAATCCAGCTTCTTCGCCTCAATTTTTGAAAAATCCAGAATATCATTTATTAGCGTAAGCAGTGATTGAGCACTATTATACGCGAGCTTTACTTTGTGAAGTTGCGTATCGCTAAGATTATCTTTTCTCAGCAAACCCAACATCCCAAGCACACCATTCATCGGTGTTCGAATTTCGTGACTCATACTTGCGAGAAACTCGGATTTTAATTTGGCCGAATCCTCCGCCTTTGCGAGTGCACACTCTAAATCTCGATCTCTGATTTTTTTCTCAGTGATATCTACATTTGTGCCGATCATGCGCACAAACTCACCCACGCTGTTGGACAAGACCTGCGCATGGGCTTCGATATGATGAATTTCTCCGTTTGGCCAACACACGCGAAACTCAGAATTAAAAACACCTCCAGTTTTAGCTGCATATGCCAGAGATTTGCGTGCATATTCGAGATCATCTGAGTGTAACCCGGCTTCCCATGCCTCGTAGGCACCGGAAAAATCCTCCGGTTTAATACCATATAATTGGTACATGCGTTTATCCCAAATTAGCTCTCCGCTAATAAGGTTGTAATCCCATACGCCAATACCGGGGGCGGTAAGTGCGAACTCTAACCGGTTGCTCAACTCGGTAAGCTGTTCCTCTTTTAATCGCGCTTCGGTGATATCTTCCACCGACACAAAAAACCCTTGGACCTCTCCCGACAAAGAAATATCCGGCGTGTATGTGGCATGCAACTGCCGCAAGTTACCCTGCGCGTTAACAAGTTCTAAATCAAACGATGTTGTTTCCCCAGATAAAGCAGCGTCGATATGTGGTAACAATCGCTGATGGGCTTGAGGCCCAAGCGTATCTTGTATATTTTTCCCAACTAGCTCCTCCACTTTGACATCAAACCAACGCTCATAATTTTTATTTGCAAAACGATAACAACGATTATTATCGACATACGAAAGTAAAACCGGTATCGCATTAATAATGCCGTCGATATACTTTCGCGCTTCATTAAGTTGGTTTTCGCGCTGCTTGGACCGGCTAATATCTCGGATAATACCGGTAAAAATCAGATCTTTTTCCGTTATAACCTCTGCAAAAGAAAGGTGCATTGGGAATCGTTCGCCGTTCTTACGCCGGCCTTGCAATTCATTTCCAGCTCCTAGTACTTCTTTTGAACTTTCCCTGAGGTGATCGACGGAAAAAACGTGCTCCTGTGACACAGGTTTATTCGGGATGATCAGTGTTATCTCTTTACCCGATATTTCGTTGTAAGAATAACCGAATATTCGTTCAGCAGCTTTATTAAACGAGAGGATATTTCCGTTGGAATCAATGGTCACTATCGCATCAGCGGCGTTATTTAAAATCGCCTCTAATCTAGCTGCCGCTTGCTTTTGGTCGCGTATAACTGAGTCAATTTGAGCCAACATATTGTGAAAGCTCCGCGCCATAATGCCAATCTCATCTTGGGAATCTATAGGCAAATCTATGGCTTTATTCGATTCGTTATAACTATTGATACTTTCGACCATTTTTGCTATCGGGCGTGACACGCGCCTCGATGCAAGTATCGCGAAAGCAAAAGCTACGATAGCTAGCGAAAAACCAATCATCAGGCTGCGATTCTGAAATTCGCTAAGTTCTTGCAGCAGTTTATCCCGATCATCCAGAACCAATATATGAAATAAATTTACCTCTCCCAGATGATCCAAAACTAATTTACCGTAACTTCCCGCATACCGATTTCCATCAGCATCGCTGACCACATTTAAACCTACAGACCTTACAGGTTTTGAAATAATTTTTGCATCTAAAGAATATTCTTCCTGAATAAGATATCGACGTCCAAATTCATGACCAAACCGCTTTGACGGATCTGGATGGTAGACGATGTCCCCAGCGCCACTAGCGATAATAAGCTGATCTTTAATAAACTCATTGCGCAAATAGCTTTCAACAAACTTACCGAAGTCAATACTTATTATTACTACACCAAAAATATCACCACTAACAGGATCAAAAATAGGTGTTGCAACTTTTGTTATTGACTGATGTGGTGTCTTAATTACACCATCTTCTCTATTTAGCTCAACGTCAGAAAAATATACCTCTCCGGGATTAAGTCTCATAGCAACACTTAAAAAACCACTTACTTCCCGTTCCCTCATTCGCGACGTGGGGTATATATGAACCCGACTGTTCAAACGAGCTGCTTTAACTATATCGATGCTGCTATCGGCAACCTGCACATATTGTATTTTTAGGTAACCCATCTTACTTATAAGAAACTGGGAAAAAATTACCTCTAGACGTTTTTTCCAAACTTCCAGCTCTTGTTCATTTCCCGAGTAAAGCGCCGATATAATTGCGTTTATTGGGGGTGTTGAGCTTAAAAAGATTGCATCGCTAGCGGCGTTTTCATACAAATTTTCGATTCGAGTGGCGATAAGATCTTCTTCGTGAGAAAGTTCAGCGATAACGCGTTTTTTTAACAATCTTTTATTTTCGATGTACGACATCGTGCTGACTGCAACGGTGACAGTCGCAGCAATCAAAAAAGCCACCAATGGAATCATTACAGCGATCGGCCGCTTGGCTTTTCCCACTGGCAACGCATTAAGATTAGGTTTGGAAGCGTCATCAACAGTATCTAAAGCTAACTCGTTCTGCTTAGCGTCAACTATCAAGTCGTAGACAACGGCCACGAGCACCGTAGTAGCAAAAATTATTTTAAGTACCTGGGCGGCGTAGAAGTGAACATCAATGAGTGCGAGCGCGCCAAATGCTGCATGCAGCTGCATACCAATTGCTGGAACGGCGCTAAGAAAAAGGAGCAAATTTAACGTCCGCTCATCCCGCTTGAGTTGAAGCCAGAGCAACGTAGCAAGTAAAACAAATAATCCTAGCGGCAAAACATCAAAAGGTCGCGGTATCCAGGCATCGGAAAATAATGCCTTGGGTAAGCTCTGACTGGCAGCGCAATGCTGAAACAGGAGGTATGCAAAGATAGCGGCAATAAAACCAAGACCAATGGACACTTTCGTATCTGCCGTTCTATTTAAAACGTATTCCCGCTTGTTTTGGAGCAATACTAAACCAACAGCAACAGCACATATCATGATGACCGCCTGCAAGGCACGAGATAATGCCCAGGTAAGTGGCAGGAAGCTTTGATCAAGTTGATTTAGCGCACCGGGATCGGCAACTGCGATTGTCTGTAATAAATCGAAAACGGCGACACTCAAAAACGCAAGCCCAAACAAAAATATCGCAGCCTGGCGTCTAATTAAATAATGGCAAACAGCCGCAGCAGTCACAATTACAGCGATAATGACAGCCGTCGACTCTAGCAGAGCGTGGTAAACATAACTGCCTGATTCGGCACTGGCGGGCTCCATGCCTAGGCTAGCGCCACCTAAAATATAGATGAAGGGCGTAAAACACGACAATATATAGACAATAATGACTACAGCTCTGCCATTTAATCTTGTTGCCATATATGCCAATCCTTTGTGGCTCCCAAAAGACAAGAACGAACAACGTTGTGTGCAGATGGGCTAAATAGATAATATCTATTACAGGATAGACAAAGATGAACGGCTAAGAATAAATTTTACAAGAGCTGCATACCATCGGAAGACGAGGCATTTGGCAACGATCAATACGATTCGTATACCGCATCCAAAAAGTGATAATGGTGACAAAATAGATTAAAAAGTAGCAAAAACTCTTTGAACCGACCACTCAACTCATCCGGCATTGCTTATCCGGAAAGCAAAGCTACTAAATCTATAAAGTGCTTAACCCGTAGCCTGTAAGCAAAATAATGGCGAGCCCCGCCAAACTCGTCAATGTTTCTTCAGCAGCACTCTCTTTTACCCCCTCGGTCAACGAACTTTCAGGGTAACGGCCTAAAGTAACAACACGGAGAAAAAACCAGCCAAAACTATAGCAAATAACGTCAAAAAAAATGTCTACTAACAACGATTTAATCAATCGCAGCAATGTGCCAAAACCTAAATCCAAGCCATCATAGGGCATTTAACATCTTTCTCCTGGGCCATTATTTATCGCTACAACCGTAAGTTCTAGGGCCTGTCTACACGAATTCGATACCACTGCCAGAGACCAGAATTTTCTTTAGTAAGGCGATATAAGCGTGATGTGGTTATTGGTTATTCCACATGAGCGACTATCAACGCAGCTAGAGGACATTCT
>JANQJP010000088.1 GCA_028281575.1 Cellvibrionaceae bacterium | reverse complement strand
TTCCAGCGATTTCTGCTGTTTAGGCAGGTTTCTGAGTCGCACTGGTGGTGCGGCGAAGAAACATAACGCCAACAGCAGAAATCGCTGTAAGCCAGAAGTCATTTGCCAGTAATCAGAGGTGCCCTAGATCCTTTAAGAGTAATCCGTGCATTGCGCGCAGCTGTTTTGGCTGCAAGTCGCTTTTGGAGTGGGGCAACGTGGAAGGTAGCAACCTCAAAATTTTTTCTCTCGTAGCCATCGCGCTGCTTACTGGTTTTTGTTTGTTCTTTTTCGAGTCTACGTTGCCAGCATTGGGCGGCACTTTGGTGCTTGCTGGCCTCGCGATTTATTTTGTTGTGACTGTGGATGAGGAGTTATATGAAGATGAGGACGCGAGTTCCGGCAACAGCACCAGCATCCAGCGAGAACTCGATAGCAGTATTGATAGTATCAGCGCGCCTCTCACTAAAGATTTGCACGAACTTGCCGGTCAGATTCGCAATGTGACAGAGGATTCGAGCGTTCGTTTACATCGGAGCTTCCAGGGTTTATCCGACTCTGCACGCACAGGTAAAGACCTGATGATGGGTATTGCCGACCGCCTTGCTGACAGCGGTCAAGGTAGCGATCAGGTGTCGTTGAAAGGTTTTGCCAATGAAGTGGGTAATATCCTGGACGACTATGTCAAATTGTTTATCGATATCAGTGATAAAAGTGTTCAGGCTGTACATAAAATCCAGGACATGGTGAAGCAATTTGATGACATGTTTGGTTTGATCAAAGATATTCGAGGCATTGCGGATCAAACAAATTTACTCGCGTTAAATGCGGCAATTGAAGCGGCACGTGCCGGAGAAAGTGGTCGAGGCTTTGCGGTGGTCGCCGACGAAGTGCGCAAGCTCTCCCAGGATTCGAATACGCTTAGCGAGCAAATACGCGAGCGTGCCGAGATTGCGAAATCGACAGTCACCGAAGTTGAAACCGTCGTTGGCGATATTGCCTCGCTCGATATGAATATCGCTATTGATGCCAAAGGGCATTTAGATGGGATGTTAAATGAGTTGGAGCATGTGAATGAGCAGGTGGCGGAAAGTGTTAGCCAGGGTGCGCGCATTGGAGAAGAAATTAATTCTGAAGTTACAGTAGCTATTTCAGCGTTGCAGTCCGGTGATCAAATTTCCCAGTACGCATTAAAAGTCATGGAAATTTCTGATCATTTAAATGCTTTGGTAAAATCCATTACAGAGGCGCATCCCTCTGGCGATATCAGCGCATTAATGCGGGCGCGTATTCAAACGCTTGCCGCTCTGCCGGTTTATGATTCCAATCTGGAAAATATCGAAATGAATGGCGACGGGGACGTCGAGCTTTATTGAAGCATTTGGAGGCGAAGCTATGAGTATTTCAGTGAACATAAAAAGTGATACTGAATTTGTGATTTCTCTAGGCGAAAGGTTTGATTTCGGTTGTGTTGAGGATTTTCGCAAGGCCTATGAGAGTGTTCAACCAAAGGGTAAAGCGCAGGTTGTTATGGACTTTCGCGGTACTCGCTACATGGATAGTTCTGCGCTTGGGATGCTGATTAATGCACGAAGCCATTTCAACAGTGACGAAGTGAAAGTATCGCTTGCCAACTGCAACGACCAGATTAAAAAAATATTTTCTATTTCTCGTTTTGACCGCAAGTTTGAGATTAGCTAACTTGAGCCGACGTTTTAAATGAAAATACTTATCGTAGACGATCACTCATACAATCGGGATCTGCTCAGTTTTATTCTCGAAGATCATGAGTATGAGTCTGTTCAAGCCTGCGACGGCGAGCAGGCTTGCCAAATGGTCGAAGAAGACCTGGATATTGGCTTGGTGCTCATGGACGTGATTATGCCGAAGATGGACGGTCTTGAAGCGACTAAAAAAATAAAACAACAGTCCCAAAATCGTTTTCTACCTGTTCTATTTGTAACGTCACTAGATGATGAAAAAAACGTTACAGCGTGCTTGGAATCTGGTGGTGATGATTTTGTCCCCAAACCGATTAATGAAAATATTCTTCTCGCAAAAGTCAACGCGCATACGCGCTCCAAAGCGCTGTATGATAAATTAAAATCTGCCAACGAAGAGCTCGAATATCATCGTCTTCAAGTTGAGCGGGAGCACAGTATTGTCGAACGGATTTTTCTCAACGGCAGCGAGCGTGTTAAAACCGAATGCGACAACATGACGGTGCATACATCACCTATGTCGATGTTCAATGGAGACGTCGTGCTCGTTGCTCCATCGCCTTCGGGTGGTGTGTACTGTTTGGTTGGTGACTTCACTGGACATGGCTTGGCAGCGTCAATTGGTTCGCTACCTGTCACAGAAGTATTTTTCCAAAGCGTCTCACGGCGTGCGAGCATTTCACAAATCGCGCGCGATATAAATCACCGGCTAAAAGTACTTCTGCCGTCGAATATGTTTTTTTGCGCTGCGCTGGCGGAGCTGGATTTTACCGGTGAGACATTGACGATTTGGCTCGGTGGCATGAATGACATGTTAATGGTCTGCGACAGGGAAAATAGCATTGAGCGAATTGAATCTGACCATATGCCGATGGGTATATTGAATGACGAAGAGTTCGACGATTCACCCCGTGTGATCGCGCTAAAAGAAGGGAGCCGATGTTATGTTTATACCGACGGTATCACCGAGGCGCAAAATGATCGTCAAGAAGAGTATGGGCAAGCGCGGTTAGAGGCTTGCGTTTTAAACGCGAGTGAAAACACCATTACTAAAGTCATCGATGAAGTGCATGATTTCACCCATTTGGGTGAACAGACGGATGATTTATCAATCTTGGAAATTCGCCAGGGTAAAGTTGTACACCGCGCAAAGACGGATGGTGAAGTTTTTGATGTTGGTAAAGATTACCACAAAGCTGATTCTATCCCCTGGCATCTGCAGATGGAACTTACCGGCGATGACCTAAAAAGCACGAGTGTGGTTGATCAGGTCATGAGCTTCGTCAGCAGTATTCAGGGCATCGAACTTCATCAAGACAAAATTTTTACAATTGTCAGCGAGCTGTATAACAATTCTCTGGAGCACGGTTTACTCGGTCTGGATTCAAATATCAAAAAAAGTGCCGATGGTTTTGAAACCTATTACAAACTGCGGCAGGAACGTTTAGATAATTTAGCGGATCAATATATTAAAATTGATTTTATCTATATTAAAGGTGATCCCAATTACATTAAGTTGGCAATCGAAGACTCTGGAGAGGGTTTTGATGTTGATACCGTATTGGAAAATAAACGCTCCGAAGGGGAAAGCCACGGGCGCGGCTTGCATCTTCTCGATCATCTTTGTGCGTCGCTGGAGTACACCGAAGGTGGCCGGCGCGTCGAAGCCGTATATGAGCTGCGTCAGCACTAATACTTAGGCATGGCCGTAGGTTCGGTCAATCACCTCATAAACCCCTGCGCATAATTTATCGATTTCGTCTTTATTGATAATGTAAGGCGGAATCATATAAATTAATTTCCCAAAAGGCCGCAACCAGATACCGCGTTTTACAAATTCGGGCTGGAGCAGCTTTAGATCCACAGGACTGTCCATTTCAACCACGCCTATGCTGCCGAGTACCCGCACATCGGCTACCCCTTTAAGCTGTTTGCAGGGAGCGAGGCCGGAGTTAAGCCAGTTTTCAATATGTTTTACCTGAAGCTGCCAGTCATTTTCGAACAGCAATGCAATACTTTTTGATGCGACGCTGCAGGCGAGTGGATTCGCCATAAAAGTTGGACCGTGCATAAATACGCCTGCTTTACCATCGCATATGGTCGTTGCAATATCGTCGCTGCACAACGTTGCAGCGAGTGTAATATAGCCCGCTGAAAGTGTTTTGCCCAAGCACATAATATCCGGTTCAACGTCAGCGTGCTCGCACGCAAACATACGTCCGGTTCTGCCCATGCCGGTGGCAATTTCGTCTGCAATGAGCGGTACGCCAAACGCCGATGTGAGCGCGCGTACTTTTTTTAAAAATGTTGGTGAATAAAAGTGCATGCCGCCAGTGCCTTGGACAATTGGTTCGAGTATCACTGCAGCGATATCGGCCTGATGTGCCAAGAACTTTGATTCAAAGCTATTAAAGTCTTCGTCACTCCACGCATCGTAAAAGCGACAACGCGGTTGAGGTGTAAATAATTGCTCCATTAATACACCGGTATACATATGATGCATACCGGTGACTGGATCGCACACTGACATTGCCGCGAAGGTATCGCCGTGATAACCCTTTTCGATAGTGAGAAACTTCTGCCTGTTTTGGCCTTGGCTTTGCCAAAATTGAATGGCCATTTTCATCGCCACTTCTACAGCGACAGAGCCTGAATCGCTGAAGAAAACACGCTTAAGTTTGGCCGGACTTATATCCACGAGCTGCTTGGCAAGTTTAACGGCGGGTTCATGTGTGAAGCCGCCAAACATGACATGCGCCATTTTTTTTAACTGATCTTCCACCGCACGATTAAGTTGTGGGTGGTTATAACCGTGCAGCGTGCTCCACCAGGATGACATACCATCGATCAACCTTTCGCCGGTCTGTAGCTGGATGTAGGCACCTTCCGCTGATACCACAGCAAACAGAGGATTATCGTTCTCAATTGACGAGTAGGGGTGCCAGATATGACGTCTATCGAGTTCAATCAGTTGGTCGTGACTATAGTTTGTTATGGGCACGATTGCTCCTGGCAAATATTCCATGAGGTAATAGTTATAGAATCAATGCCGCTAATTTTTGTTTTCGGCAGTAGGTGTCAACAGGATCTAGAGTTTGCAGAATCCGAGCCTGCTTAGCAAGCTCGAGTGATAATTCGTTGCGGTATTTTTCTATCCCACATTACTGTACCGGTGACCAAACTGGCTGTTCACGAAGTTGTGAAGTTGCGATCGTTTTACTTCTGATAGTGCGTGAAATTTTACGCGTACACGTGTGTGGCAACACGGGTGTCTAAAAAAGCACACCGAGCTAATTTGAGCCTGCATATTTAGTTCAAAGCAGCTATTGAAAATAAAATGGGGCGAAAGGCTCTGGCCTTTTCGGAACGCATTTTTAAATTCGGTGCCCCAAAAATCGAGCGCCGCACCGCGTTCACTGATATCTCTTACGTAGCCTTTGGCGTTCGGTGCGAACTCGCGAGCGACAATAGCGTTCGGCCCCTGGCGGTCGGGGAATTTTACCCGACTATTCCAACGTTTATTCTTCGACCAAAATGTTTCTGCTATACGCGCCGAGAGCAGCTTGTTTTCCAGCTCAACGTTGACGAGTTTCAATGTAAGATACTGAGTGCCAGATTTAATCCGAAGCCAAAACGTTTGCGCATTTATGTTTGTTTTGTTTGCCAGCACAGAGCTTGGATAGATATCGCTAAGCAAGATACACCCTTCATTTACGTCAGCGCCTAGAATAATCACGTGTCCCTGCTCGTCAGTGTCATCGAGGCGAAGATAGGCGTGCTGTCGTTCGTTTATCGCGTGAATAATCGCGTGAATTTTTTCTGCGTCTAAATTAAGTTCGGTATCGCTTAGATTACTTTTATACATTTTGACATTATCATTTCAGTGCGTTGTCCAGTCCTAAAAACTGTCTGAGATCCACCTATAGGCCGATCTATAAGGCTATCTAAAAAGTATTTTGCAATGAGAGTGCCAAATTGACATTTGCGCCCCTGCGGCGCGGTATATTTGCAAAAATGACAATTAATTGTCGTGTCTCTGCAAAAAAGTGCGGGACTTTAAGTGAATAAGTGTGAATTTTATTAAGATGCACTTTTACTCGTAACCGTTGGGTAAGTCTATCTGGCCGCTGAGAGGCAAGAAGCTGCCGCAACCGGACTGTCGAAAGCCCGGGTTCATCAAGTTCACAAGCTCCGGCAGAAGCCTTACAATGGCGGCTTTTATCTAAGAAGTCCCGCAAATGCGCCGTACAAGCACGCCTGAAACGCGAAGTCGCCTTGAATTTAACAAGCTTCAAAAAAGATTACGCCGGAACACTGGCAAAGTGATCGCCGATTATAATTTGATCGAAGAGGGCGATAGGGTCATGGTGTGTTTATCAGGTGGCAAGGATTCCTATGCGATGCTCGATATCTTATTGGGGCTGCAGAAAACTGCGCCAGTAAAATTTGATCTCATCGCCGTCAATCTCGACCAAAAACAGCCGGGCTTTCCCGAGCACGTTTTGCCCGAGTACCTCGATTCCCTCGGTGTCGAATACTATATCGTTGAGCGGGACACCTACAGCATTGTTAAATCCGTCGTTCCCGAGGGTAAAACGACCTGCGGGCTTTGTTCGCGTTTGCGCAGAGGCACTTTGTACGGGTTTTCGGAAAATATTGGCGCGACAAAGATAGCGCTGGGCCACCATCGCGACGATATCGTGGAAACGCTTTTCCTAAATCTGTTCCACGCCGGACGCTTGAAAGCAATGCCGCCGAAATTACTCTCTGATGACAAGCGAAATATCGTGATACGACCGCTTGCTTACTGTAAGGAGAGCGACCTTGTCGCCTTCGCTGAATATAAAAAGTTTCCGATTATTCCATGTAATTTGTGCGGGTCGCAGGAGAATTTGCAGCGCAAGAAAATAAAAGAAATGCTGGCTTCTTGGGAAAGGGAACAGCCAGGGCGTATCGATACAATATTCGCCTCACTTCAGCGAGTCTCTCCTTCACAATTAGCCGATACAAACTTATTCGATTTCGAGGGCTTAGCGCTTGATAGAGGTGAGGATCTTCCTGAAGCATCTACCGAACAAATGATCCCATTTGTGAATATTGGCTAGGGCCTGTTAACACTATTTTAACGGCACCTGTTGCGTCAAAAAACCCTCAATTAAGGCGCGAAGAATGTAGTTTGGTTGTTCCAAATAAATGATGAGCAAAGCATACCGAATCCTGCTCTCGCCCCTTACCCACATCCATGTGGGCAACGCCAAGTGAGGGCTTTTTAGGCGCAACCCGTATAGCCACATGGATGTGGTGTAGTAGAACAATGCAGGAGCAATTGTCGAGGGCTGGTTCCATTTTACTGCCAGCTGTGTTGTCGGTCATGTAGTGTTACACGTCACTCCTGACGCCTTGCTGGTAATAAAATGGCCTCCAGCAGGTGTCGTTAAAGCAGTGTTACAGGCCCTGGTATTTTGAGTGCTACCGCACAGCATACAAAATATTTGGAGCTGTCCGGTGACGTATCAAACACCTTCGTATCTGGGGCCTATACTTATTGATAAACATGGCGCGTGCTTGGTTGCCATGTCGAGAGAGAGGCGCGTTTGAACACTTCTTTGGCTGATACACGTATAAGCTCTGTGATAGACGACATTGGTATGTGCGGTAAGCACATAACCCAATGTGCCTGTTAACCGCTTCTCTGGCCAAACAATGTGCAAACTTGAGAGACTACATTGATTATATTTAAGCGACTTACAAACATACTAGAGCGGAAAGTGGCGCTTACTGCCTCGCCGAATGTAGTTTGTGGCTTATCCGTTTCCTTGGGTGGACATGCCTTGCACTGTGATCTGAACTGTAGTTTTGGCTGTGATGCCAACGTTGTTTGCAGCGGTAGGTTCTAGTAAGTGCAGGGTTTTTTCGAAGGCATATCATTTAGGCTTGCTAAAGTCGGTGTTGTACTGGCGCTATTAGTCGGCATTCTGATGAGCGCCGTACAAATATATATTGATTATCAGTCTCAAATTCACTTAGTCGATGCGATGATTAATCGCGTTATCAAGGTATCTACGCCGCCAGCGGAAAGAGCTGTTTATACCCTGGACAGTGAGCTCGCTGAAGAAGTTGTCACAGGGCTCATGCAATACGAGTTTATTGTTGAAGTTGCGTTAAAAGACGAGCTTGGCGGTGTCGTTGCGCATCAATATCGCGAGCCGGGACTCTCGAAAACGCGTTGGTTGACCCGTCTATTTATGGAAGAGCGCCTGCCGTTTGAGGCGCCGTTGAGAGTACCACGTCACAGCGATATGAGCGGCAATATCAGTTTTGTTGTTGATATGAATGCAGCGTTCGCACCATTTTATCAGCACTCGGCGCTGGTGATCAGCATCGGTTTGATTAGAAGCTCACTGCTCGTTCTGTTCTTATTTATTGCTTTTCACTACATGTTGACGAAGCCGCTCATCCGCCTGTCGTCAGAGATTAAACTGATAAACCCTGGAAGCCCAGGTGAACAGCGTTTGAGTTATCCTGTCTCTGGTCGTGATGATGAGCTAAGGCAATTAGTCAGCTCGGCAAATCAATTGTTGGATGCCGTGGATCTTGCACTTGCAAAACGCCGTGCAGTTGAAGTTGTGTTGCGTAAAAGTGAGGAGCACGTCAGGCAGATTATCGATAGCTTACCGGTGTGGGTGGGTGCGCGTAATCGCGATGGCCACTATATTTTCGCCAATAAGGCGCTGGCGGATTTTCTAAATACCAGCGCAGATGCGATGCGCGGGTCTCACTTATCGGATTTTCGCGAGTTCTTTTTGACTGACCCAAGCGAAGTGATTCGTTTAGATGCCGAAGTGATCGATTCGCATGTAAACGCTCAAATTTCCGAGGAGCGCTGGGTCGACGCGCGAGGCGAAGAACATCATATGCATACTTATATTATGCCTATGGAGTTCTATGACGAGACGGTGGCATTGGTTGTTTCTTCTGATATCACTGAGCTTAAAGTCGCGCAGGAATTAATGGAACACATGGCCTATCACGATGCGTTGACGAATTTGCCTAATCGCAGTTATTTAATAGAACGCTTGGACGAAGAAGTTAAACGTGCAGGAAAACGTGGTGAGTTTGGCGCGCTGTTATTTATTGACTTGGATCAGTTTAAAAATATCAATGATTCATTGGGGCACCCTGCGGGAGATGCAATTTTAAAAAATGTATCGGAGCGCCTACCGCTAGCAGTTACGGATTCTGATATTGTTGTGCGTCTAGGTGGTGATGAGTTTGTGGTGGTGTTGACCGATCTCGGCAATGAAATGCCGTCGGCGATATTAAAAGCAGAGAGCGCGGCGGAGAAGCTGCGCAGAAATGTTTCGGCACCCTATTTTTATAAGGACTTGGAATTGCACGTGACCTGCAGCGTTGGGATAGTGATGTTCCCCGAAGAAGATGTCAGCGTGCACGAGCTGCTTCGCTATGCAGATACAGCGATGTACCAAGTTAAAGCACAGGGGCGTGACGCCATTGAATTTTTTAACAAGCGTATGGCTGAGCACGCTAAAGATGTATTGGTTATGGAGGGAGACCTGCATAAAGCACTCGAGAATGATAGATTTAGCCTGCACTTCCAACCCCGCGTAGATAATTCGAGCGGCACCATCGTTGGCGCTGAAGCACTGTTGCGTTGGCTTCACCCTGAACGCGGTATGGTTTCGCCTGCTGAATTTATTCCTATTCTTGAAACCTCTGGGCTAATTGTAAATGTCGGCATGTGGGTACTGGAAAAATCTATCAGCCAGGTTAAAAAGTGGCAAAGTGAAGGCCTGTGGACAAATGATATGCGTTTGGGTGTAAACATTAGTCCACGTCAGTTTAGATCGTCCGCATTTGTCGACGACGTGGCCAAATTGTTACGCAGGTTGGATTTTCCAGCGCATTTGTTGGAAATGGAAATTACTGAAGGCATTGTGATTCAGAATTTGGATGTGACGATTGAAACCATGACGACATTACGTTCTTTGGGCGTCGTTTTCGCACTGGATGATTTTGGTACAGGTTACTCATCAATTAGTTATCTAAAACAGCTGCCGGTTTCGGTGTTAAAAATTGATAAGAGTTTTGTTCGCGATATTACCGATGATCATAACGATCGTATCCTTGTTGAGACAATCACGGCAATGGGAAATATGCTTGAATTGGAAGTCGTTGCTGAAGGTGTTGAAACCCGTGAGCAATTAGATTTGCTTAAAGCTTATAACTGCCGTTACTACCAGGGGTATTTGTGCAGCCGACCTGTAGAGGCTAAATCTTTCGCTGAACTTCTTACCAAGAGTGTTGTTGATTGGGTTTAAATCAATCTGGCCAATACCGCGTTCACGGCAGTTTCAACACGCAATATGCGTCGTCCAAGTTGCTGCGGCTCAAAGCCTAACTGAGCTAAATGTTCTAATTCCGTTTGCGTAAGTCCGCCTTCTGGACCGATGACCACTGCGAGAGGCTGTTGGTGTATTTCTGAGGGAAACAAAGGATGTTCGCCCGGATGTACTACGATTTTTTTTCGCCTACAAATGAAATCCTGGCAAGGGCCTGAAATAAAATTGTTAAATTTCGGGTATTTTTCAATGACAGGTAGCTGCGTCGCTTTGGCTTGTTCGAGCCCGAGAATAAGTTGTCTTTGTATTTCGTCGTCCCGGACCTTGGGACTTTGCCAATAATTTTTTTCTACGCGATTTGTTTGCAGCAATATTATTTTTTCAACGCCGTAAGTGGCAGTGGTTTGTAAAATACGTTTTACCATTTGCGGGCGTGGCAGTGCGAGTATTAATACACAGGCCAGAGGTAGAGGCGGGGCTTCAGTCAGGCGTATATTGACGAGCGAATAATGGCTTCCTTCTATTACAAGCTCGCCTTTTCCTATCATTCCGTCGAGCTGCCCGACGGTTAGTATATCGCCTGATTTACTTTTGAGTATTTCGCGTATATGTTCGACTTGTCTCGGGTTGAGATTTGCGCGTGACTCGCTTACGAATTGATTGACTTCGAGTAAAACAATATTCACTTTTGTTATTCCAACATGGCGCCCTCGGCAGGGTGAGTCAATTCATTAATGAATTGTGAACGCCTTTGCGTAATCGCAAAGGCCGGCACGCCTGTCAGGAGCCATGTTATTTCAACATGGCGCCCTCGGCAGGGTGAGTCAATTCATTAATGAATTGCGAACGCCTTTGCGTAATCGCAAAGGCTGGCACGCCTGTCAGGAGCCATGTTATTTCAACATGGCGCCCTCGGCAGGAGTCGAACCTGCAATCTTTCCCTTAGGAGGGGACTGCATTATCCATTATGCTACGAGGGCGAGGGGCGCAATTATACGCACGCCAGCTCGCCTTTGACAGGGTTCTCCCGGGCTCGCTTAGGCTTCGCCGAATTTGTTGCTGCGCGCTTGGTTGGAGGAGTAGCCGGAGGCGTTATAGAGGCTCGGTCCAGCTGTTTTCCCGCGCATAACGTCGAGTAACCTTGAGACGGTTTTTTGATGGCGTGCAAGCAGTTTGCCGTTGATCTCGTTTTGTTGGCGCACGGCGATATACATGTCTTTTAGCGCGGCCCATTGCTGTTTTATTTCGCTGTTTCCGAGTTCGCTGATTATCTGGGACCAACCCTGTTCATCCGATGTTTGTTGCGCCGAAACAGCCCAGGCTTGGCGCAACTTTGCGCTTCCCTCAAGAATTTCAAGCAGAGAGACTTTTTTCTCGAGAATACTTTCAACTGCGTCGGCGTCGCGTCGCTTAAGGGCGGTCTGTTCTTGGGTAAGCAGTTCGAGCAAGGACGCACAAGTCGCCATGTCCTGATTGACATGCTGCTTTAGTTGGTCGGCGGAAAAGGGCAGGGACATAGGTCGCTCCTCGCGTCAAAATTATGTTACTTAGACGATAAACGCAAAAATCGCGCCTGAACGGACGCCGAAACGGAATAAGTGATCCAGTGGAGATTGGGCGAGCTTAGAGATCGTCTTGCTCGAGAAGTTTTTCAGCGATGGCTTGGCTATCGATATTGTATTGGCCAGATCTAAGCGCAGCTTTTATAAGCTCGGTCTTGCTCTTGTCGACGTCCGGAATACTGGCAACTGCTGATTCAAGTTTCGCTATCGCTTGCGCCTCACCGCTTAGGGATACGCTATCGACACCGGGTTTTTGCGTCTCAGTCCCCGGGTTCGCTTGCTTCGAGGCAGACGCACGCTCGCCGCCAACGGCCTTGCCTTTGCTGTGGGCTGCGCTGCTAATGTTGTTTGGATCAATAACCATAACTTTTCCGAAGCAATTGTTGCTAAACCTTCCGATGCTAAAAGTAAGCTAAATTCAGCACCTTCACTCTAGTATTCGGCAGCTTTAACAAGAACTTTAGGAGATTTTTTGTATTCGGGCAACATTTGTACTATGTCCCCTTAAATGTTCACCAGGGCATGCCCTGGACCGCTTACTACTGCATCAATGACACGTTTTGATTGAGTATTCATGACTTTGATCTGCTCGCCAAGGCGACCACTTGCCATTGCCGTTCCGTTCGAAGTGACAGTGAGAGAACCGGATTTTGCTGTGAGAATGACGGTATCACCGCGCTTAACCAATTCAGGTTGCTGAACATCCTGGGGGCGGATGACGGCGCCTGAGCGGATGGTTCGACGCACTTCCTTGCCAATTAATGCAGGAGCGCTATCGAAGAACTGGCGCCCGATTCGCGAGGTATTCGTGCGTTTTAAGCTGAAGTCGCCCGGTTGAACTTGTTCACCTTTTTGCAGGTTGCGACTGCTTACGGCGACGTCAACATAAATATCTACAGCGGCTGGTACGTAGATCGTCCAGCGTGAGCCGGTTGTGCAGCTTACTTTGACGGACATGTTCCTGCCGCCGTAGCTGTTTTCTTTCAGCTCGGTCTCGAGTTCGTTGGTGCATTGACTCAGGCTGAGCCGGCTATCCAGGTTGGACACAGTGATTTCAATATCGTTTTGTACGGTGGTTTCGTCATAGATCCCGTATAGGTGTTCGAGCAGCTGTCCTTGCACCGCCTGCTTGATGCTTTGCATATCTTGATAGTCTGTTGCAACGCCAAAGTTGCACCATCCGATGAGGAGTCCAAGCGCTAAAAAATTGCATCGTTTCATCATTATTGGCCTATGCTGTATGTATCAATGCCGTGACTTGCGTGGCAGAGGTGAGCCTGACAATTTATTGTCGTTGTGCCATCGATGCAGGATTCTGCAAGCCACGTGCCGGAAAGTGATGTATTAAAGCTGCGCGTAACGCGTATGCCTGGTTCAAATTAGCGCAAAGGTCGGGGAACATTCATGGCAGGTGTTTTAGATAGTGTTAACCAGAGAACGCAATTGGTTGGCCAAAACCGGCTGGAACTTCTGTTGTTCAATTTGGGTAGTAGCCAGCTATATGGCATTAACGTATTCAAAGTGAAGGAAGTTTTGCAGTGTCCTTCTCTCAGTGAAATTCCCAAGCGTAACCCCGTTGTCCGTGGTGTCGCACATATTCGTGGGGGCACCATTCCGATCATGGATCTCAGGCATGCGACTGGCAGCACACCTCTGGATAGGCTTGAGGATAGTTTCGTTATTATTACGGAATACAACCGGTCCACCCAGGGGTTCCTGGTGCGCGGTGTTGAGCGCATTATCAATATGAACTGGGGCGATATACATCCGCCGCCAAAGGGTGCCGGCAAAGAAAATTATTTGACCGCCGTGACGGAAGTCGATGGCAAATTAGTTGAAATCATCGACGTAGAGAAAATTCTGGCCGAAGTTTCACCGATGGTCGACGATGTCAGCCCCGAAATTATTGAGAGTGTCCAAGAGGACAGCTCTGTACAAAAACATGTGCTTATTGTTGATGATTCGGCAATCGCACGTAAACAAATCCAAAAGGTTGTGGAATCGCTGGGAGCGAAAACCACGACGCTTAAAAACGGTCAGGAAGCCGTTGATTTTTTGGAAGAGCTGCTTGCCGCAGGTAAGGACCCCTATCACGAACTGTTGATGATTATATCTGACATCGAAATGCCCGAGATGGATGGCTATACCTTTACGGCAGAAGTCAGAGCTAACCCCGCGCTCAAGGATATGCACATTATTTTGCACACATCTTTAAGTGGCGTTTTCAATGAGGCCATGGTGAAAAAAGTAGGGGCGAACGACTTTTTAGCCAAGTTCCATCCGGATGAGTTGGCCAATCGAGTTAACGAAAGAATACACGAATTAGTGAATAACTAAGCATGATGAGAGATATCCCGCGGCAAACTTGGTCTCACGGGCCGCTGGTTTACGCTTGCCGTGACAGGGTGATTTGATTAGGGAACGCCTAAGTGAGTTTAACACCGAACGAATTTGCCGAGTTTCGAATTTTTTTGAAAGACGCCGCTGGAATAGACCTCGGCGACAATAAACAATATCTCGTCACCACGCGTATTAGAAAGATACTTATCGAATACAGTCTCGAGTCACTGGATCAGCTTACTCAAAAAATACGGCTGCCCAGTGAGCGTCAGTTGCGACAGAAAGTTGTCGATGCAATGACGACCAATGAGACGTTTTGGTTTCGCGACAATTACCCTTTCGATTACCTTAGGCACACGATATTCCCCGAATTAAAGTCAAAAAATAATTTTGGCGCATCGCGTATCTGGTGCTCAGCCTGCTCGTCCGGGCAGGAACCCTATTCCATCAGTATGGTTGCTGAAGAGTTCATTAAAAGTACGCTGGGACTAAGTTCGTTTGCGTTGGATATTGTCGCTACGGATTTATCCAGCGCGATTTTAGAACAAGCTAAAGCAGGGATTTACGATAAGTTATCGATTTCGCGGGGTATGTCTGATCAGCGCCTGAAAGATTTTTTCAAGCCGCACCCCGACGGTCAGTGGGAAGTAAAACCCAATATTAAGCAGCGCGTGAAGTTTCGCGCGGCCAATCTGCAGGAAAGTTATATAACCCTTGGTAAATTTGACGTTGTGTTTTGTAGAAACGTGCTTATTTATTTCTCGTCGGACTTAAAGGACGACATCCTTAAACGTATTCATGCGACATTAAAACCGGGAGGCTATTTGTTTCTCGGTTCTTCAGAAAGCCTGGGCGGTGCATCGCATTTATATCGCATGGTTCACTGCAATCCCGGCGTTGTCTACGTCGCTCTCTAGCCAGGCTCTGACACTCTCTATCTATTTTACGGCGCATTAATCCTGGTGTCTCGAGTTTTCCTGTGCTGTCTGGTGGGTGCTGAAAAAGGGAATTTTGGTGCCGGCCATCGAGCGGAAGAGCCTTGCCGTTTCTTCTAGAAAATCGTGTTTTTTGCTTGGCCGTTTTTTTATAAAAATTTAGTAAAAACAGTAGCTTATCGATTTTTTTCATCGCTGGCACATGCATTGCTATCAATACGTTGATGAAATTTTTTGAGTATTGAAGGCAAACCATGTCGATCAGTTTTGACACAGCACTGGGTATGCGCCCACATGCACTTACCTTGCGGGCGGAACGCGCGAAAGTGCTATCGAGTAACCTCGCCAACGTGGATACGCCGAACTATAAAGCGCGTGATTTCGATTTTCACTCGGCGCTAAAAGCTCGCATGGCGCAGGCCGACAATCCAAAAGTGTATACGACCCACCGTGGTCACATGGAGATAAAGGACTTTTCCTCCGATGTCGAGCATCTGTATCGCGTGCCGCATCAAGCCTCGATTGATGGCAATTCAGTTGAAGGCCACGTGGAGCATGCGGAATTTATGAAAAACAGTCTCGAGTTCCAGGTTGCCTTTCAACTGCTAAATAGCAGTTTTAAAGGGCTCAGAAAAGCATTTCGCGGAGAGTAATCATGGGCTTATCAACAATCTTTGATATCGCGGGTTCGGGCATGAACGCGCAGAGCGTGCGTTTAAATACCACGGCGAGCAATATCGCCAATGCTGAAAGTGCGAGTTCGAGTACGGATCAAGTCTATCGCGGCCGACACCCGGTTTTTAATGCGAGCTTTGTTGCCGCTATGAACAAAAGCGGAACGAGTTTGCCGCAAGACGAGGCTGTTGGTGTGCATGTGGCAGGTATCGTCGAAAGTGATGCGCCGCTGCAGCGTCGCTACGAGCCCGATCATCCCGAGGCGGATGAACAGGGTTATGTGTTTTATCCAAATGTGAACGTCGTTGAAGAAATGACAAATATGATTTCGGCATCGCGCTCGTTTCAAGTAAATGTCGATGTGATGAATGCGGCGAAACAAATGGTTCAGCGTGTACTGACGTTGGGACAGTGAGGTAAAGCGAAATGACAGAAGTAAGCGCTGCCAACAATATTTTTAGTGACTTATCGATTGCCCGTAAGCAAGAAGAAAAGGACACCAGCAACGAGCTTGGTCAGAGTGCATTTTTGGAGCTCATGATTACCCAACTGGAAAATCAAAGCCCGTTGGACCCGCAAGACAATACTGAATTTATTTCGCAGCTGGCGCAGTTTAGCTCGGTGGAAAGCCTCGATAAGTTAAACAATAACTTTGATTCGTTCACCAATAATTTCATTGCGAACCAGGCCTTGCAAGCATCGACCTTAGTCGGTCGTGCCGTCACAGTGCCTGCGGAACAAACCCGTTTGGATTTGGGTGGCCTTGTTTCGATTAGTTCAGATATACCGGCCAGTAGTGGTGAGGTCAGCTTAAATATCTACAACGAAGCGGGCGAGTTGGTTGAACAGTTGGCCCTGGGTACGCAGCCTGCAGGCGAAATGATTGTTCGCTGGGATGGCAAGTCGGCTGAATTAAATGGTGAACTGCTCGATTGGCAGAGCAGCAACCCCGAGGGTCGACCACCGGGCGTGTACAGATTTGAAGTCACCTCGCGCGTCGATGGTGAAGAAGTCGAATTGACCACCGCGCTCAGCGCTAACGTCAATAGCGTAACGGTGGGACCAAATGGTTCTTTGGCACTGAATCTGGCCGGGGTTGGCACTGTCAGCCTGGCCGATGTGAAGCAATTTAACGAGTAGTGGAGTTTAACCATGCCTTTTGATACAGCCCTGAGTGGCATTAGAGCCGCGTCAAGTGAGCTCTCGATTACGGGAAACAATATCGCCAACGCGTCGACGTCGGGTTTCAAAACCTCTCGTGCTGAATTTGGTGATGTTTATGCGACTTCAGTGTTAGGCGCAGGTTCAAATCAAACTGGAGCGGGCGTTGAAATTCAGGATATCAGTCAACGTTTTACGCAAGGAAATATCACATTTACCGAAAGTGAACTGGACATGGCCGTTAATGGCAATGGCTTTTTCGTATTGAGTGACGGTGGTGATCGCACCTACACACGTTCCGGTGCCTTTGGTTTGGATTCTCAGGGTTTTATCGTGGCGAATAATGGTTCCCGCCTGCAAGGATATTCCGCGGATAGCGCGGGCAATATCGATAATGTGATTGGCGACTTATTGGTAAACACCAATATTATTGATCCACGTCAGACCACGGGTGTTGACCAACAGTTGAACCTCGACGCAACCCAACCCGTCTTGCAAAGTAACGGGCGCAGTTTTACTGCAGCTGGCGATCTCATTGGCATAGCAACACCTGGTACATCGAATGGGTATGTGGCTCAGGGCGTCGATATCACCGACCCTGATGGTGATATTCTCTCTTACACTTCATCAGTCAACGCTACAGCTGCTCAAACCGCTTCCGAATTGAATTCCATCGCCGGTATCACAGCGACTGCTGAAACCACCGCGACCTTATCGAACTTAGCCGGCACGATTACTGTGACAGTCAACGGCGTCGATTTTGCGGTCACGAGTTTGTCTGATCTGGAGACTGAAATTAATGGCGTCACGAATTCGTCGCTGCCGGGTGTATCCGCGACTTTGGATACGGCGGGCACCAGTTTAACCCTGGTGTCGTCGGTAGGTGACGATTTGCGCATATCCGTCGCCGGAGCCGGTGCAACACTTGATGTTCAAGGTACCCAGGGCGCAACACAGTCCCTGTCAACTGCCGGAACAAGTGCCGCTGTTGTCGGTGGTGCGATGACGGTTATTGTTGACAATGGTTATCAGATTGGTAATGAAGCTCCGAGTGGTACGGGCCTGTTTCAGGCCTTGGGCGACTCGACAGATCCGACCAACGCCGTATTTTCGGATACTGTTATCAACGCATTTGCTGCGAATGATCCCAGTACGTATAACAGCGCAACTTCCACAACGATTTTTGATAGTTTTGGTGTACAGCATGTCATGACGCAGTTTTTCGTAAAGCAACCATTTGACGGGTCCGATCCAACGACATCACCCAATCATTGGCAGATGTTTGTGCAAATTGATGGCCAGGATGTCGGTGACCCCGACATAGCAAACGGCCCGCCAACGCTGGCTTCTTACGACCTTTACTTTAACGAAGACGGTTCTTTGGATGAAGAATTGACAGGTTCAATACTCGTTTCAAATTGGACCCCGTCGAACGCTGACCCTTCGTTTCAGCCAAGCCAACCTATGCCGGTTTCCCAGGGCGGCGGTTTGCCAATTCCTGAACCCCCTACAAGTTCAAACTTTCAAATACGGGTTAATGGAAGTACGCAGTTTGGCACCTCGTTCGCGGTGAACAGTATTGATCAAAATGGATTTACTGCGGGGCAGCTTTCAGGTTTGAGCGTTGACGAGTCGGGGGTCATTTTTGCTCGTTTTACAAATGGTGAATCGCTTGCATTAGGGCAGGTGCTGCTCGCGGACTTCGCTAATCAACAGGGACTGCAACCTGTTGGTGATTCAGCCTGGGCGGAGACGTTTGAATCCGGCTCACCAAATATTAATGCGGCGGGTAACGCATCTCTAGGTGCGATTCAGTCCGGTGCGCTAGAAGAGTCGAATGTCGACTTATCTGAACAGTTGGTGCAGCTCATTATTTCTCAGCGGAATTTCCAGGCCAGCGCTAAAACGATTGAAACCGCCGACCAAACAACTCAGACAATCATTAATTTACGATAAGATTATTTTTCATCGTTAATATAGCTAGCCAATCCCAAAAGCGCACCGTAAAAGATGCGCTTTTTTTTTGAGAAAAAACTTCCGCCAATAAAAGCTGGCACTCTAATTGCAATTTTCATAGAAACGATAGTGTTTTCGACAAAAAAACAGCGTTTCTACTATGGATAAAGCCCTATATATTTCGATGACCGGCGCCAAGCACAATATGATTGCTCAGGTGAATGCGTCTAACAATTTAGCGAATGTAAACACCACCGGTTTTAAAGGTGAATTTGCACGTGCACGCAGTCTGCCAGTGTTCTACGGCGATGGTCATCCGGCCCGCGCGTTTTCAATTACCGAAAGTCACGGTACAGATTTTTCTGCCGGCCCCATGATTGAAACGGGGCGTGATTTGGATGTAGCCATTGAACGTGAGGGATTTATTGCGGTTCAGGCACCCGATGGTCAGGAAGCGTATACCCGGGCGGGGTCATTGCACATCGATAGCTTGGGTGTGCTTAGAAACGGCAGCGGATTGCCGGTGATGGGAAATGGTGGGCCGATTGCCATTCCGGCTGCAGAGAAAATTGAAATTGCGCTTGATGGCAGCATCACTATTGTACCGTTGGGGCAGGGTGCAGATGCCACAGCCGTTGTCGATAGAATTCGTCTGGTAAATCCGGATGTAAATGATCTTAACAAAACAGAAGAGGGTTTATTTCGTTTGCAAAATCCTCAGCAGGATATTGAGGCCGATGCGGGTGTGCGGCTCGTCTCCGGTTTTATTGAGGGCAGCAATGTAAACGCGGTAGACGAACTTGTAAGCATTTTAGGTCTGTCGCGCCAATATGAAATGCAAGTGAAGTTGATGCAGACGGTTAAAGAAAATTCAGAATCGTCGGCGCGCTTATTGCACATGTCAAGTTAGAGCTTAGTGAGTTAATTCGATTGGTATTAACTAACAGTTGAATTTTATTGAGGTAAGAAGAAATGCACGCAGCACTTTACGTAAGTAAAACCGGTTTAGCCGCACAGGACATGCAGTTAACCACCATTTCAAATAATTTGGCGAATGCGTCGACCACTGGCTATAAACGCGATCGCGTGGTTTTTGAAGACTTGCTTTATCAAATCGTTCGTCAGCCAGGCGCGCAGGCGACAGAAGAGAGCCAATTACCTTCAGGTTTACAATTGGGAACCGGTGTACGCGTCGCGGGAACCCAAAAACAATTTACCTACGGTAGCTTACAAATCACCGATCAACCCCTGGATCTTGCGATAGACGGTCGCGGTTTTTTTCAAGTTCAACAACCCGATGGAACCATTGGCTATACGCGGGCTGGGCAATTTCATATCAATGGTGAGGGTGAAGTCGTTACCGCAAATGGTTTGTTGCTCGATCCAGCGATTGTTCTTCCGCAAAATGCTGACCGCTTGACTATTGGTACCGATGGTATTGTTTCAGCATTTATTCCTGGAACGCCTGCGCCACAAGTTTTAGGAAATCTACAAACCGTTGATTTTGTGAACCCAGCTGGCTTACAAGCAATCGGTAGTAATTTATTTTTGGAAACAGCATCCAGTGGTGATCCAATCACGGGAACACCTGGTGAAAATGGTTTAGGGCAAATTAAGCAGGGCATGTTAGAGAATTCTAACGTCGATATTGTTGAAGAAATGGTGAATATGATCACGACGCAGCGCGCGTATGAAATGAATTCCAAAATTGTTTCGACAGCTGACCAAATGCTGCAATTTGTTACGCAGAACCTCTAGGTATAATGTGATGATTATCTGGCCAGTATTTAAGTATGTTTTCCGATTCGCAGTGTACGTTGTAGCTGCGAGTTGCTTAGTGGCGTGTGTTGTGCATCAACCGCCGACGCCTGGAGATCCTTATTACGCGCCGGTACTACAACCGCGTCCAATGCCCGATGATACTGTTAATGGTTCGTTGTATCGCGAGAATATTGCCATGAATTTATATGGCGATACGAAGGCAATGCGTGTTGGCGATATTATTACTGTGGTTTTACAAGAGCGCACAAGTTCAAGTAAAAGTGCAACGGTAGAAATTACCAAAGATAACGAAACTACAGCGCCCAATGCAACGAATAATATATTTGGTTTAGGTCACCGGACTGAAATTCTTAGCCGTATATTGAATACATCACTTGAACGTGAGTTTACGGGTGAGGCGGAAGCTGATCAAAGTAATAGACTCGCGGGCAATATTTCAGTCACCGTTGTGGATATTTATCCCAATGGTACGCTTGTAGTTCGCGGTGAGAAGTGGATTACGTTGAATCGTGGTAGTGAATATATTCGTATTAGCGGTCTGGTTCGTCCAGGGGATGTTAATCCGGACAATACCTTGCTTTCGACGCGCCTTGCCAATGCTCGAATTGAATATTCAGGTACAGGTGAACTGGCAGATTCGCAGCAAGCGGGTTGGTTAACACGCTTTTTTAATAGCCCGGTTTGGCCATTTTAATATGAAATATTTAGTGAAGCTTATTACTGCCATCTTATTCCTGCAGTCGATGATTGTATCGGCTGAACGCATTAAAGATATCGCTTCGGTTGAAGGCGTGCGATCGAATTTGTTAGTGGGTTACGGCTTAGTGGTGGGTTTAGATGGTTCGGGTGATCAGACAAATCAAACACCGTTTACAACACAGTCATTTGTGTCAATGTTAAATCAATTGGGTATTACGCTACCGGCAGACGCGCAATTTCAACTTAAAAATGTTGCAGCCGTTGCCTTACATGCGGAACTTCCGCCATTTGCCAAGCCAGGGCAAAAAATAGATGTCACAATTTCCTCAATTGCCAACGCAAAAAGTTTGCGCGGTGGTACTTTATTGCTCGCACCGCTAAAAGGTATTGATGGTGAAGTTTATGCGATTGCTCAAGGAAATTTAATTGTCGGTGGCTTCGGTGTGGACGGTGCTGATGGCTCCAAAATTACCGTCAATGTTCCCAGTGTCGGTCGCATTCCAGATGGCGCTACGGTAGAGCGCGCAGTGCCGACGAAATTTGGTGGCGATGACCGCATTGTATTTAATTTGCATACGCCTGACTTTACCACGGCCAAACGCGTTGCTGACAATATCAACCGCTTGCTTGGGCCCGGTGTTGCTGCGCCTCAGGACGCTACGTCTATTTTTGTGCAGGCACCGAAAAATCCTGCGCACCGGGTTGATTACCTTTCGCTGCTGGAAAATGTTGAGGTAACACCTGCAGAAGGTGCGGCGAAAATTATTATTAATTCTCGTACGGGCACCATTGTTGTCGGCAAGCACGTACGTGTTCAGCCCGTCGCCGTGACTCACGGCTCCCTGTCAGTTATTGTTAGAGAAGATCTGGGTGTTAGTCAGCCGGGTGCTTTTGGTGAAGGCGAGACTGTAGTGGTACCCGACAGTGAAATTTCAGTCACGGAAGAGACCGGACAAATGTTTAACTTTGCTCCTGGCCCCTCTTTAGACGATATCGTTCGCGCGGTGAATGAAGTTGGCGCTGCGCCGGGCGATTTGATGGCAATTTTAGAAGCGCTTAAACAAGCCGGCGCGCTTAAAGCGGAAATCGTGGTGATTTAATGAACGCGGATTTTGCCAAAGCGGGAATGGTTTCGGTTACAGATGTCTATACCGACTTGCACGGTATGCAGGCACTGCGTTCAGAAAAAAATAGCGAAGCAGCGCTGAAAAAAGTCGCTCAGCAGTTTGAGTCCATGTTTATCAGCATGTTGTTGAAAAATATGCGCGCGGCCAATCAAGTCTTTAGTGAAGGTAATTTATTTGATAGCCAGGAAAGCCAGTTTTATCGCGATATGCACGACAGCCAATTGGCTTTAACACTCGCGCATGGCCGTGGTTTTGGTATTGCCGAAGCGATGTATCGACAATTATCGCGCTCCTATGGCAGAAACACGGCTGAACCTACGCGGGAAATTCAACAGCAGGTAAGCCTACCTCCGATGTTAAACGCCGGTGCGATTGCAGAGGAAGTCAAACTCCCCGTTCAAGTAGTGGCGAAGCCCACGGTCGAGGAAAAAAGTGAACTTGCATCGACACCGACAGAGTTTGTTAACAATCTTCGTCGAGCAGCTAAAACCGCCGCGCGTCTCCTTGGTGTGGAAGAGGGTATTTTGATTGCGCAAGCCGCACTGGAGACGGGTTGGGGGCGGCACATAATTGCAAAGGAGGACGGTAAGAGTTCATTTAATTTATTTAATATCAAGGCGGATCGACGTTGGCAGGGAGAGAGTGTTGAAAAGAATACGCTCGAATACCTCGGTGGAAAATTAACGAATATGGCTGCCAATTTTCGTGCTTACGATTCAATTGAAGAAAGTTTTAAGGACTTTACCCAATTTATTCGGACAAGTGATCGTTACAAAAATGCTGTTAAAGATGGTGATCCCGCGCTTGGTTTTATTAAAAACATTCATCAGGCGGGATATGCGACTGATCCGGACTATGTTGAAAAAATTGCGTCAGTTTACCAGCGGGTGAAATCTATTTTAATTTCTAATGGTGCGGAGGCGGACCGATGAGTAGTGATTTGCTCTCAACCGCCGTCACAGGTTTACGTGTTACTCAGTCCGCGTTGAGTACCATTGGCCATAATATTTCGAATGCCAGTGTTGAGGGTTATAGCCGTCAGGTTGTGCGTGCGGAAACCAATCCGGCGACGCCTCAAGGCGGGTTTTTTATCGGCAACGGTGCAGAAGTTGCGTCGGTTGAGCGTCAAGTCAATGAATTTCTGACCCAACAATTGAGAACAGATACGACGTTATTCTATGAGTTAGAAATTTTTTACGACAATATTTCGCAGCTCGATTCGCTGTTGTCCGATTCATCAACCGGTCTTTCCGGTGCTTTCGAGTCATTTTTCGCCGCGATGCAAAACGGTGCAGATGACCCGACATCCATTCCCGCGCGCCAATTAATTATTAGTGAATCAGAAAACCTAGCGGACCGTTTTAATACGGTCTATGGGCGCTTAATTTCGATTAACGACGGCGTAAATACCTCACTGCAAAGTGCTACCGAGGAGGTGAATGCGCTTACCAAGAGTATTGCCGACTTAAATCAAAAGATTGCCGATGCTCAGGGTGCAGGTTCAGCAACGCCAAATGATTTGCTCGACCAACGCGACCAGGCCCTGAAAGAACTCGCAAAATATATTTCCTTCCAATCCTATGAACAGGGTTTTGGTGAAGTGAATATTTTGATTGCCAGCGGGCAAAACCTGGTGGTCGGTTCCGAGTCGCGGGAAATTGCTGTTGAATCCAGTGCGGAAAATGCGGGCGAAAAGCAATTGGTGTTTTTGGGTGAAGTGGGGAGTCAACCTCTCGATAGCACAGTTCTCGGTGGCGAAATAGGTGGCTTGTTTCGCTTTAGGGATGAGGTGCTCGACGATACTTATAACCAGGTAGGGCGTATTGCCGTTGTGATGGCGGATACTTTTAATCAGGCTCATCACACCGGTATCGATTTAGAAAACAATTTTGGTCGCGATTTTTTTCTTGATATTAATTCCCGCGAGATAACCCTGGATCGCGTTGTTGCGAGCTCTGACAATGCGCCACCAAGCGACCGAGTACTCAGTTTAAATATTCTCGATAGCTCTCAACTCTCACTGAGCGACTATCGGCTCGATATGGTCAATGATGGCTTGTATAGCATTACACGCTTGTCAGACAACCAGGAAGTCGCGCGCGATCTTTTACCGGGGGCCTTTCCGTTTTCGGTTGAGTTCGACGGTATGGAATTGGTTTTTGAGCGGGGTTCTTTCCAAAGTGGCGACAGTTTTGTTTTACAGCCTGTGCGTTCAGGCGCTCGGGACTTTGCATCTGTACTGGGAAGTCCAAGTGAAATTGCTTTTGGTTTACCTTTGCTCACTGATGCGACGATTGGAAACCTGGGTTCCGCACAAATCTCACCTGGAGAAGTGTTATCGCTGACCGATGCCAGCGGCAACGCATTACCGCTTTTTGCCACACCTGGACAAATGGAACCTCCGCTGCTCGTCAGGTTTATTTCGGATACTACCTACGAAATTTTGGATAATAGCGACCCGACCAACCCGGTGCACTTAGATCCGCCCATGACCAATCGGCAATATCTCCCGGGGGTCGAGAATATTTTGTTTTCCAATGATCCGGGCGAAACGATTGTTCAGACTACTGGTGCAAATATTGGATTACCTGCAGGCAGTACGCCTGTTGTTGGGGGTGGTGCGTTAAGCAACGGTTACCCGGCGGAAACGATCACTATCACCAGGCCTTCAGATATCTCTGGAGGAGCACCGGTTACGCAAAATATATCCACCTCAGCGGGTGCATCCGCACGGACAACGGCGAGTCTGTTAAACAATGTTAGCGGTGTGAGTGCGAGCGCATCGAACTATGCTGAAATCTCAAATACACAATCACTTTCAAATGCGAGTCCGCTGCAAATTAATTTGAATGGCGAAGACTTAATTGAATATGAGTTCGATGCCGGTTCAGGCACTTTTGTTGTTTCCAGCCTGGTACCTGATCCGAGTACTGACGAGGCGGCGTTTAACGACTACCTCGCCGACCGCATTAACAGCAACAGTAATTTGCAGGCACTCGGTATTTTTGCGGTTGCCGGCCGCAATGCGGGTACGGGTGTTGACGAAGTGAGACTGTATTCTTCCCGCGGTGACGATTTCGAAATATCTCTCGAAGCGGATGCGACGGGGCCGGACACGATGAATGTTAGCGATGGCACAAATCCGGTTGTTGCCCTGGATGGCAATGGTGCGGGCGTGACCTCGGCCATTGCGATTGGTGGTTCTATTGACGTTACGCTGGCAGATACCCTGGTACTCACAGCTGACACATCTACTGTGCCGACGTCAGTTAGCGGTTTGTTCGACGATACATCCGCAGCCAATTTTGCCCAAAATACTTATTTGGGTATTCAGGCCTCGCTTCGCGGTACGCCCCGGCAGGGCGACACCTTTACGCTGACGTTTAATGAGAATGCGGCATCGGATAACCGCAACGCGCTGGCTTTTGTTGATCTTGAAATTGAAAATACCATGTCCAATGGCACGGCCAGCTACACCGAAAGCTACGCGTCATTGATTGAATCTATTGGCATCGAAACATCTTCCGCCAATATTAACCGAAACGCTGCAGAGCAGGTGCTTGAGCAGTCGGAGGAACAGCGCAATTCGGTTTCGGGTGTAAATCTGGACGAAGAGGCGGCAGACCTGATTCGCTTTGAGCAAATGTACGCCGCAAACACGCAGGTTATCTCGGTGGCACGAGATTTGTTTGATCGTTTGATAAATGCATTCTAACGGAAAAGAGTTGCCGCTATGCGTATTTCGTCAGTACAAATTTTTAACATCGCAAACAATGCGATGGCCGACGCAAATGAGGCGATTGTTAAAACACAGAAACAGCTTTCGACCGGGCAGCGGGTGCTCGAACCTTCGGATGATCCTGTTGCGTCGACAAAAATTCTTTCTATCAATGAAGAACTCGCCGCAATTACCCAGTACCGCAATAACATAGATATTGCTAAAAACGATTTGGTGATAGAAGAGAGCGTGCTTGATGGCGTGCTTAACGTGATTCTGCGTATGCAAGAACTTGCAGTGCAGGCAGGTAATACCGCGACACTCTCTGAAAGCGAATATAACTCTTTAGCGAATGAAGTTGATTCACGCCTGGATGAGTTGCAAAACTTATTAAATTCGCAAAACGCGAATGGCGATTATATTTTTGGTGGCTACAAGAGCCAATCTGAACCGTTTACCGGTAACTCTGGCACGGGCTTTCGTTATAACGGCGATGATGGGCAAAAGTTTATAAAAATCGCCAATAACACTTTGGTGCCGTCGAGCGATTCTGGTAAAGATATTTTTGTCGACGTCGATAGTGCTCGACCTACAATAAATACGTACGCGAGCCCCTCCAATCGGTCAAACCCTCCTGTTCAGATTTCCGTTGGTCGCGTTGTTGATCATGAGATTTACGATGCGTTTTATCCGGAAGATATGATTATTACCTTTAATCAGGACTCAAATGTGACGCCGGCGGTAAAGAATTATACGATCACGGAAAAGAGCACAGGACGTATAATTCTTGCTGATCAAATATATAACCCCGGTGAAGAGATAATCGTCAATGGCGTCAGTGTGACGATTACCGGTGAACCTGCATCTGGCACGCCGACGCAAACCGGTGACAGCTTATTTATTGATTCCAGCAATAAGCAGGACGTGCTAACGACACTCGCGCGCTTCAGTCAGACAATGCGCGCTTTTGACGGTTCACAGGCGACACGTGATGCAATGTTAGAAAATATTGCAGATACGCTGGACAATCTGGAAAACGCACAAACAAGTGTATTGGAAATTACCTCGCAAATCGGTGCAAGGTTTAATACGCTGGAAAGTACAGAAGAGCTGCACAGTGACGCAGACATTGTGTTGCAGGAATTACTGTCGGACTTGCGCAATATTGACTACGCCGAAGCCGCAACGCGCTTGTCATCCCAAACATTAATTCTAGAAGCGGCCCAGACGGCGTTTGTAAGAATCAGTCGATTGAGTCTTTTCGATCAACTCTAAATTTTTCCAAAAGTAATTTAAAGCTTTCGCCTTTAGAGCGGCAATAATTTTCGATGCAGAAAAATATTGCCGCTTTTTTTTTGCCGGCCGTTTCTAGCGAGACCGACAAAAGTTGCCGCTTTTATTTATAGTGTGTGTTTTTTCTTCAAAAAAATATCGTAACTGATTGAAATATAAGTAAATTTTTTATTTGGCATAAGGGTTGCAAAATCTAAAGAAAATTTTCTGCATTTATTTTTTTGTGGAAAAGTTTTTTTAATTTTAGTGACTTGTTGGTTACAGGAGAAAAGCTATGCCATTAGTCATCAACACAAACGTTGCGGCACTTAACGCTCAACGACAACTCGTCCAGTCTGGAAATGATATGTCGCAGGCTATGGAGCGCTTAGCGTCTGGTAGAAGAATTAATACCGCACGTGATGATGCTGCAGGCCTGGCAATTTCCAATCGACAAACATCGCAAATTCGAGGTCTTGATCAAGCGATACGAAATGCAAACGATGGTGTTTCACTTATCCAAACCGCCGAAGGTGCGCTGGATGAGGTAACCAATATTTTGCAGCGTATGCGAGAACTGGCCATTCAATCTGCGAACGGTATTTATTCAGAGGTTGACCGGGCAACACTCGATGCTGAGGTACAACAACTTAAATCTGAAATTGATCGAATTGCGGATTCCACCACCTTTAATGGACAGCCACTATTGGATGGCAGTTTGGGTGACGTGGCCCTGCAAGTGGGTTCTGAAGCAAATCAAACCATTGATTTATCCATTCAGGGCTTTAGTACCGCATCGCTGGGTTCAAGTTCCGGTGATATTGTCGGTGAAGCTATGACCGCATTTGCCAGCCTAACGGTATTGAATGGTGATGATATCGTCATTAATGATGTCGCTATTAGTACGTTGACTTCATCTACAACGGTAAATGAAGCGCTAGCGGTTATTAATGCTGATCTAGACGGCAAGAGCGCAGAAGTGTCGTCACTGGTTTCCTATGTTTCCAATGCCGCGGGTAGCGGTGTATTAGTACCCGGTACGGACTTAGTACTTACGCTTACGGATGGTGACGGCAATAATCAGGTTTATACCATTACTAATACCAGCAGTATGTCTGATCTTGTTAATAGAATTAATTCAGACACGACTATTGATGCGAAGCTCAATGACGATGGCAAGTTAGTATTAAGTGCCGCGGGTGCGCAAAGTATTCAAGTCGTCGATAATTCTTCGGGTCAGTCGGCTACAGGTGCTGCGAGTGCAAGCGAAACAGAGTTCTTGCGTCTCGTCTTTACTGACACCGGTTCGGATAGCAATGGCGTAAAAATAGAAGCGGGTACTGGTGCTACCACGGCGATACTCGATGCTTTGGGTGTTAATGTGCAGGATGATGATGGAAACCTGCTCGGTGCAACGCTCACAGCGACAGCTTCTGCCGATCTCAATGCAGGTGACTTGATTATCAATGGTGTTGAAATTGGCGCGATCAGCGTCGGTTCAACAACTGCTGCCGATATCGATAATGTTGTTAAAGCCATTAATTTACTTTCGGATCAGACGGGTGTTGTCGCTTTTGAAGCTCCTGGAAACGCAAGCCGACTGAGTTTACGTTCCACCGGCGGTGAGAGTATTTCAATTAAATATGCTGATGGCGCAACGGCGGGTTCGGTTGAAGCCCTCACAGGGTTGCAAGAGCAAAATTCAGCAGAAGGTAGCGGTTCAGTCTCAGGCATTCAAATCGGTACTACCGCTGGTGCGCAAGCTGCGATCAGCGTAATTGACGTGGCGCTGGAGCAAATTAACTCTACGCGTTCAGATCTCGGTGCGATTAACAACCGCTTAGACTTTACGATGTCTAACCTTGCTAATGTCAGTGAAAAAACAGCTGCCGCACGATCGCGAATCGTCGACGCAGACTTTGCTGCGGAGACATCGATGCTGAGTCGAGCGCAAGTGCTGCAGCAGGCATCGCAAGCGATGTTGGCGCAGGCGAATGCGCAACCTCAGCAAGTGCTTCAGTTGTTACAAGGTTAGTAATATGGCCAATAAAAAATCCGGGCTTGCCCGGATTTTTTTCGCCAACACGATACGCAAATTAGTAATAAAGAATGCATATCACATTCTAATTTTCTTTTTAAACAATAGTGGTCGAATAACCTTTGCCACTATGTGAAACAAACATCGGCGGTAGTGGTACGGATATGGCGACTCGAAATGAAATTCAAGCTAAATATCAATTAAGACCTGGTAACCATCTTAAAGTCTTTAATTTCTACGATAATTCGTGCCAGTATGGGCATCTTAGAGAAGTATCTCGCCAAGCTTTCGGGGGAGTTGAAAAGACAAACGAAGCCATACTGGATGAACACAAAAGCATGTTCCGGCAAGCTTTATCCCCCGAGGAAATAGATACTTTTCTACGTCATTTTTCCCACGAAAAAAATCACTCTAATCAACACAAGGAAATGTTGCCATTTGCAAAAATGATCCTTTCTCCAGAAGTGGATGCGGCGGCAAAAGCGTATTTTGGTAGCCATTATGCGGTGATGTGGGCGAGCTGGCAGGAAGTCAAAGGTCCAGATTCACCAAAACTGTATTTCGTAAAATGGCACTGCGATGGTGGGCCATCCTGTCATTTGAAAACCATTACGTATTTTAATAATACATCGGAACATGAATCGGCAACATGGATTGCGGATTTGGAATCCACGCAGCGCCTTAAAGAAGCTGGCTATATTGTGAACGATATTAATACCCGGCAGAGCGATATTTCTGATATCGTCGAAAGTTTTGATATCAACTTTAAGCCCGAGAGAATCGAATTTGAAGCGGGAGATACACTATTATTTAACCCGTCGCAAAGAGCGCATAGAGGCGAATTGCCTAAACCAGATGCCGTGCGTTATAGCTTCACTTTGTGCTTGGTGCCAAGCCCTGTTCCCTGGGAAACCCTTATCGATAAAGGGTTGAATTTTGATGTTGGATGCCAACCTTTTGAAGACTATGCAAAAAAAGTCTTACATACATGTAATGTGCAGGAAAAAGATAAAAGTACAAATACGCTTATCGAATTAAATGAAAAAGCAATCATCGCTGACTCCGCGTCACTGTTGCATCATCTCAATGTGATTTTTAAAGACGCTAGATATGCGAAAAAAATACACGATGGCATTATTCAAAGCAGTCTTAAAAATCTGAATTTCACCGTTCCTGAGTTGATAGCCAAACTCAAATCCTCATTTCAAAAAGATTTGAATTGGCAAAACTACTTTACCCATGAAGATTTGGCGAACCTACAGAACCTACTTCAGTTCGAAAAGGCACATGTACATTCGTTTACACGTTTTCGAGTAGAAGGTAAACCGGACCCCAATGCGGTGATGTGGCCCATTCCAAATCACCCGAAATACCCACGCAACAAGTACGATATGTTGCCTTTTGTAAACCGCCATAAAATCATGGACCGTTCAACACCAATAGGTTCAGCGGGCTCGTGTTTTGCATTTGAAATAGCTGAATTTTTACAGGCCGAAGCGTTTAATTATGTGGTTGAAGAGAGAGCGGATGACCCGGCGAGCGGCGTTTTTGTCGACGGTTACAAGGCCGGGGATAAATATGCGAAATTCAGCGCAAATTACGGCTTGCTCTTTAATACACCCAGCTTAAAACAGTTAGCTGAAAAAGCGTTTGGGTATCGGGAATTTACCAAGTACTGTTGTCGCGCGAAAAATAATATTATTACCGACCCTTACCGAGAAAATGTCTACTTTTCATCCAAGGAAGCGTTTTTAAGCGACTATCCAAATCATATTGCCGCAGTGCGTCGATCACTGTTAAATAGCAAAGTATTTATTTTTACTGCTGGTCTAAACGAATGTTGGCAATTGCACGATGGGACAACAATTTCGCGCAACCCTAGAGATGGGTTCTATCACCTGGCGCGGCATCGCGTCTTAACTGTGCAGGAAAATGTGGACAATATGAAAGCATTTGTGAACATGGTACGCGCTGAGAACCCCGACTTTAAGCTCGTTGTTACTCTGTCACCAGTACCGTTATTGGCGACAGGTAGGGGAGAGACCCATCATATTATCGAGGCAAATTCGCATTCTAAAGCGGTCCTGCGTGTGGCGATAGATCAACTCGTGCAGGAAATGGAGGGTGTTTACTATTTGCCGAGTTATGAGTTAGTAACGGAGTGTGCTCTGGATGCGTGGAAAGAAGATCACCGCCACGTTAAGCGGGAAGTCGTTTCGAAAGTGATTTCCATGTTTAAAGAAATGTATGTGGAATAGTTTTTACAATTTTTTGCAGTTGACACTTAGCTTTGATCTCGCCTGGAAAGGTTTTTGTAATGACTAGCGCTATGGGTATGCGCGGGACGGGCCATGGATGGCCCACGGAATGGAAAAAACTTTTCCAGGCGAGATCATTGCGGTCTTCAATCAACCATATTTGCCTCTCTACTCGAAATAGTCTTTAACTCCTTGTTCAAATTTCATCAGATTTCGTAGGTGTAATCCGAGATACAAGCTGGAGATAGGTTTAAAGACACGCCGTAAACCCATCCATGGGGGTTCGGCTGCCGCATCCATGCGGCAGACGGTCTTTAAACCTATCTCCAGCTCATATCTCTTGCATTGTGCCATTTCAATCTGGTAGTAAAAATACTGAAAGTGGCTTTAATTGAAGTTTCAGGCGTTGTTTAGATGTTTTTTGACGCTGTTAGTGAATTGTATTAGTCCGTCGCAATTGCCTAGTAGGTGTTCTGCATTACGTTTTATTTTTTTTGAATTTGAACTGTCATCATCTAATTCTGACAATAGTTGCTTAAGTTCTTCCATTGACGTGGTGACCAGGCAGACTTGAGCATTTATTAATGCATCGAGTTCTCCCTGGTCGCAGAGATGCTTTGGAGGCAATAATAGTGTTAATGCGCCGCTTGCGATAGATTCGAATAACGATAAGCCGTAACAACTTAAAATAACGGCAGACTCTGCAATACATTCCTGTATGTTGTCTGGGTTGTGTAGCAGTGACCATCGCGAGGATGGAGCTAGATGTGGCGCTTCTGCATAGGGACCCTGTACCCAAATTAAATCCCAGTCTGGTGATATATTTTCTTCGATAAATGTCGGTAGGGTCTGGCCGTAGTGGAGTGCGTCTGATCCACCGGTGAGTATCAATATCTGTTTTTTTGTTAGCTTTTCTTCGCGATTGGGCAATAAGTAGTTTTGCCAGCCGAAATTTATTTTTGGATGTTTAAGCTTGCTGTAGAAGGATGGTACAAAGAGTTCATTGGCGACGTCAAGCAGAGAACTTAGCCTATCCAAGGCGATAATTTTTGGTTTGGTAACTTTCTTTTTCTTGCGTAAAGTGCTTACCAGTAAGTCGCTATCTATATGGCTTGGATGGAAGTCGAAGACAAGTAAGTTATCTTGGTTTGATTGTATGTTTTCGATTAGGGTATCAAAATCGTGATACCAAATAGCGTTTGTGTTTAACCAAGGCAGGTCTCTTGGCGAGCCTTGTATATGAATATTTGTACCGACACCCAGATGTTCCTGTAATCCTGCGGCCAAAGTTGCACAACGTCTGAGGTGGCCTAAACCAATGGTTTCGCTTACATGGCAGAAAAACGAAATTTTCTGATAGCGGAATTCCGGTTTTTTTTGGGTAACGTGGCTATTTATTTCACGAAGTTGCTTATCTTTGAGAAGCTCGCCTTGTACCCATTTTAAGTCGACGATGGAGGTGGTCGGGTGGGTGTTGTACCAGCGTGTATAAACTTCGTTCATAAAAGCGTAGTCGGCTGGAGTATCGACGGAGATACGATGGTCTATTGATGAAAAATCGTCGCTATCTGTTATTTCGAACGTGTTGAGCGTAGGGTTAAGACGGTTTGCATAACCGACATGTTCGCGTGTTTCTGCGGAGCTGCTAATGGCCACGAGTTTTTCCCAACCCGCAAGACTGTAAAACTCCATGCCTTCATGGATGCTCTTTATATGCTGTTTAAGGTGTATGCTATCGGCGTCGTGATGCGCTATTAGCTGATTGAAGCTATGATCCACAAACTTCGGTTCGACGAGTGGGCAATCACCGCAGATATATACTAAATAATCTGGCATTTCAGATGTTACGACACTGTCAATTCTTCCTACCAGATCGTTTACATCGCCGGAGTAAGCCGCGTATGGAACCTTAGTATTTGCCCAGTCGATGAGTGCCTGATTATATTCGTCCTTTGTTGTGGCGAGGATGATTTTGTCGAGTGACTGGCAGTGTCGGAGTCTTTCTAACAGGCGTTCAATCATAGGCAGGCCGGCGAGCGTCATTAGATGCTTGCCGGGTAAGCGGCTGGAATTTAGACGTGCGCCGATAATGGCGATAATCTTCATACAATATTAACTATCGTTGTTTTCCGTTAGCTCGGAGAGGCATGGATTGGGTACTTGTCCTAGAGACACGCCGTAAATACATCCATCTAGGCTCTGCACCAGCATCCCTGCTGGTGAAGGTTTCTAGGACAAGTACCCAATCCATGCTTTACATCCCGTTTTAAAAAGCGATTCTGTTAGAGTCATATGTTTTATCAACATTAAAAAGCCAACGGGAGACTGTAATTAGCTATTCTAAAAAAGAAATTTCAGCTGGCTTGTCACAAGGAGCTATCGAATAGTTAAATGATGGCAATATACCATCGCTTTTTAATGTTTCATCGGCTTCAATTAATGAAAACCAAAGTCGATTTAAATATTCCGCATTAATTTTCTTGCTCGAGAGCATAGGCAGTGCCGCGCAATCAGCGGGGTTCCAACTGAGTTTTACACCTTGATTGCCGTTGCCGAAGCGTATTTCTCCAGAGGTTGCACCAAGTGCGCTGCTAGCGGAAACAATAGATGATACTGGCGCACCGTGGTCAAAATCTGTATCGGCTAAAAAATACTCCTGCTCGAAACCACCATTAAGACAAGCAAACCATGGCCTGTATTGGCAATTTGTTAAGGTGATAAACCCAAGGCGCAATGACGCTTCGGGGCGGACTTTATTGGTAAATTCAAATCCGCATTCTACTTTCGAATGGTCGAGACGATACCATTTCACGATATTGCCTTGTTCTGTCGGTAGGGTTGTGTGAATTAAAAGGCGACCGTTTTCATCGCTGAGCATAAAGTGTGCGTTGCATAAGTCTGTTACCCGGTCGCGTGCTCTAAACCGTTCTATGACTAGATGGTTTGAAAAAAAATCCGCGCCGTAGCGGATATGATCAAAATAGCCGTGAGCGAGCGTCCCACATACGGGTTTAAAATCGTGCTCCGCGAAAGCCAGGGATTCAATTGCCAGGCCGCGGTAGGTATTTAGTGTAATACGTACAGAATCAGAGTGAATAGTTAACCTGCTGCGCTTTTCTTCATATGTAATCTCGTAGTTTGCCGGTGGGGGCGTATCGATATTAAATTCGCGACCACCAGTATCATGCACTGTAAGCTTATCTAGAAGCGCGGTATAACGGTGCTCGGTGAGGTGGGTGCGTAGGTCGCTGGCCCATAAACGACAAAGTTTTCGCCATTCATCGTCGTAGGACTCGTGTTTATTTTCGAGTGCGTGAAAACGCTGGTAGCAAAGAGCATTTTGTATCAGGTCGTTGCGACCGCTGAGCCCCCATCGCGTGATATTATATTTTGCTTGCTTTTTAACAGAAATGGGATGCATCGCTGTTGTGATACTTAGCGCTTCGGCATCTTGCCACTGAGTTAGCACATCGCTTGGCTTTACCCAACAGAATTTATTCATTCGTTTAAGCGCTGTAAATACGTCGGCTATTCTTTGCCATTCGAGCGTTTTTCGCTGAGCTTCTGTGGCATATCTTGCCGGGCGGAAGTTGAACACTTCTGCATCGTTTCCGTAAAGGCAAAATGCGGTGCATGTGGGTACTATGGTTTTTTCGAGGTAGCTCAGATAATCCTCTTGGGTAATTTCTGCATGCGCGTAGCGTTGCAGTTTTTGAAAAGCAATAGCGTTGTTCCAAATAACTTTAATTTTCCGTTTTGATGCGGTTTCAAGTGTCTGGGGTCGATGCAGCAAGGTCGGTGACCAAGCCGAATTATGTGAGTAAGGGTTGTCCCATTCAACGACTACTGCATCGAACCCGGTATTTAAATAAATATCAAGTAGACCCGAAGAAACTGCTTGTTCATTTACGTAAGCCAGCTTCGGTACTATACCGAGTACGTGTTCATAATAGGCCTGACCCAGTTCGAGATTTTTTGTATTCACCTGCGCGGGAACCAGCGGGCCGATGATTTGACTATCGCCGCTCGCTAAAAGTTCGCAATAGTTTTCTGCGAGTAAATAGCGGAATTTGTCTATCCACTCAGGCGACACCGCTTGAATTTTTTCGAGTGTGTAAGCTGTCAGTTCCAGCCCCAGTGGAATTTGTTCTTTTTCAATAATATTGAGTAGCGGCCAGTAGCACTGCTCTATCACCTCGTTATGCTCACTTTCATCGATGGATGAAAATGCGAGATTGAGATGGAAAATGGCGTAGATCTGCCTGTTAGACATCGTCTGCATAGATGATTTTAATCATGGATAAAGCATCCTGTGCCCGTGTAATGGCAGCTTCAGTCGTACTCGCGGTACAAATCACAAAACCCGCTCTTTGTGTATGATTCGTTAACGAGTCAATACTATCGCCTGGTTTGATAAATAACTCTAGCATCTCCATCCCGGGCGCATTTCTGGCGTTATCTGCACCATCAATGGCTTTAATATCGCCAGTCGCTAACTCAAGGTAGCGCACGGCGAGGGCGCAGTGTTGTTTGGGTTGAATTGCGTCAATATCGAGCTTTTCATTTAATGCGAGTTTAATCGCCTGATGGACAAAGTTCACGCCTGTTACAATCGGAATTTGCGTTGTGGAAAAATATCCGCCCGACAACCTTCCTGCGATTTCGATGACTTTGGGACCCTCGGGGCTAAGCACCATATCACCCTTGGCGACGCCGTGGGTAATACCTAGCGCGAGGGCAGCGTCTTCGACTGTATGGGTAATCCCGCGCTGCGCTTCTTTTGGGAGCTTGCTCGGCAGTTCGCCGCCATTCTCGATAAAAAAGGGTTTGGTTTTTTCGAGCCACTCATAATTTCTGTCAGAAAAACCAATTGTAAAACAGCGTCCATTTTCAATAAGTGTCTCCGTGCTTACCTGTGGACCGCTTAAATATTCCTCAGCCATCACTCGACCGGTAGGAGATTCTTCTTTTGCTCGTAGAAAAGCTTCCCCTAATTGCGTGTCGTTTTCCACAAGCTGGACACCGCGCGCGCCGCGACTGTCGACGGGTTTGATAACAAAAGGGTAGTCGAGGTTTTTTATTAGGGTTTCGAATACTATTTCCGATTCGACTGGGAAAAACTTGGGTATTGGAATACACTTTTTTTTAAGTTGTTCTTTCATCAGCAGCTTATCGGCTACCCAGTGGGCGGATTGCATCGATAAACCCGGCAAGTGCAGCGCGCTTGTAATTTTAGCCACACTGACGGGTACATCGGCGCACATCGCGATGGCACCATGAATTTTTATTCCCCGTTTCTGCAGGCGTAACACCTCTTTAACAATGGTATCTCCATCATAGGTGCTAACAACTATTTTGTAGTCTGCCATCGTAAAACCGGGAGCATATTCGTCCCCGTCGACGACAATCAGTGACAGGCCCAAAGCCTTAGCTGTTTTTATGCCCTCGCATGCTTCGATGCCGGCACCGAGAATGACCAGGTTTTTTCCGTTCACGAAGCAGCCAGTTGAGAAAAAATATTGGTGTAGGTGTACGTTTCAGTTTTAAGGTGTTCAAGTATTACAGCAATTTCGTTGGTTTTATCTGGCGGAATAGCGAACTCTGATTGGGTGTCTAAATAGAGTTCAGGTATTGGAATACTTTCGCTTACGACACGCGTGTTGCTTTCATTGCAAATTAACGAGGCTTGGATACCCTGGGTTAAAGCCAATATAAAACCGTGCCTCCTCTCGGTAAATAGATAGTCTAGCTGCTTGTACAACGCCAATGTTTGTTTGAGCGTTAATTTGGTATCAAAGATTGTGCAGCGTGATTGATGTTCATCGCTAAGCTGTTGATATATTTCTCGATTGATATGACGATCATCGGTGATATTCGTATCAACGTTGTAAGTGCCTTGATGAATAAAAACAAGATTAATGTTGGTGCTTTCCAAAAATGTGGACAATTTTTTTGCTGTGGAAGAAATTTTCTGTCTTCCTGCATTGGTAGTGAAATCGACGCCACGAAAATTCACGCCGATAGAACTCTCTGGGATCGTAATTGGAAGCACCGTATTTTCTGAATCTTTTTTATCAAGCGCGAACGCAACATCTGGTAGCACCTCGATTTTGTTATGGTCGTTTATATAGGTTTTGGCAACTTCGCTTGAGAAGGGTTCGCGCACAAGAATTTTATCGCTGTTTGCCAGAATAAATTTGAACTGTTCTTTTCCTGCGTCTGTGGCTGGGTGTACCAGAGTAACAGAGCTGAGTACAACGGGTTTGTTCATCAGTTTTGCCAGCATCACTAACAGGCCAAAATAGCTCAACGGACCTTTCATAAATCCCAGTGAGATATCAATAAACAGCCGACCGTTTCCGATAACGAGGCAGTCGCAATTTGCTATTGCTTGATGTATTTCCGCGAGGTGCTGCGTGTCGTCGCCTTCGTTAAAACCGTTAAATATCCGGCCGATGCTCTCAGCTTTACTTGCGTGGTCGAGGTTTAATAGTGTCTGTACATCAAATTGTTGCGCAAAGGCATCTTTTGGGTGTCGTGATAGGACTTTAAATTCTGTATTCGGTTTTTCACTACGAATGAGCTTATATAATCCCAAAAATGAAGCATAGTCACCGAGGTTTTGGGTGTCGTAGCCGCCGGCGATAAGTAGTTTCATACTACAGCCTCATAGAGTTTTATAATATTTAGGTCTTGTCGTTTAGATTGTATAAATTTGACAATATTGGTTTCCGACGCTGCAGAAGAAACCAGTATATTGGTACCAGCATCGAGTGTTTTTAGCCGCTTTGGATCGATAATCTCATAGTTGCCAAGCTGTTTTCCCCACTTTGAAGGGCTGCTATCAAATATAGCCTGAATGGCTTGATAGGTTTCGATATTGGTACTCGCCAGCATTTGTGTGGTATGTATCCCGCCGCCGTAAATATACAGTTTTTTTTGAGTGTTCAGCTGTTTCTTAATTTTTTCAGAAGCATCAGACCATGATTGCTTGGTTACTTCAAGATGCTTTTTTAGTATCTCTCTATTTGTATCGTAATTATTCCTGGGCGTTGGGATGGTGCTGGAGTTTAAGTTATTTTTCGCAATCAATGAAATAACGGGATATTGATTCGTATTAAAGTTTTTTGAAATATGTACAACATCAAACCCGGTTTTCTGCATCAGTAAAAGCAGTGAATTTTCGCAAAAGTAGTTAACGTGCTCAAAGGTGAGCACCCCGATAGGTTGCAGATCAACACGCTCCCATAAAGGCACTTCGATAAGCACATGTCCACTGTCATTCAGATAATGTTTTATTTTTAAGAGGACGTCGATTGGGTTATATAGATGCTCAAGAATATGGGTAAGTACTAAGAGGTCAAACTTTTGATCACACTCGAAGTCTTCCGCGGAACCAGCGATGGACTCAATACTATAGGTCTGTTTTGCAAAGTTTCGCGAGGCTTCGCTCGGGTCCACGCCCAAGACCTGTTCTATACCAGAATCCCGGAACCTGGATAAGGTATAGCCGTCTGAACTACCAATTTGTAAAGCCGACTTTGGTTGTTCTGGTATTAAATCGTTAACCAAGTGAATAAACCGACTTAGGTCGCGCACTTTTTTTTCCTGCGGCCCACCATTGTTATTGGGGTTTACATAGGTTGCAGTATGTGCGTAATACGCTAGCATTTGCTCGGGGGTTACGGCAGTTGTCTGCAGTACCAAGCCAGATGAGTGGCATATGCCGAAGCCGATATGTTTACTGCCGACACCTGGAATTTGCCAGGTTTGGGAAATCAGTTCGTCTATTTCACCACCAAAAAAACTCTCACGTTTCATTTTTAAGGCCTTTTTGCATAGACGCAGATTTCTCTACCTAAATTGAGTTTTGCAAGTGCCTGGTACAGTTCCCGTTTGAGCGCGTTTTGCCCCGATTTATGCAGCGTCTGTTCAAAGCGTACACGTTTTTTATGGCAGGTCCGGCCGAGCGTATCATCGCCTACATAGTTATCACCCATTAGCAAAAATAAGTCGATTGGGAAGGTGCTTTCTTTTAGCACGACATCGAAGCCGCAACGCTCGATCAAATTGCTTAAAGAGTCGGGAGTAAAGTAATTAAGGTGGTGGGTGGGTTCGACCCACCATGGCGCGTAGTTATCTGCGTCTTTTAGCGCTTTTTGAAATGGGTTATAGTCATTGGGCGCTGTTAAGCAGATGATGCCGCCTGGCTTGGTAAGGCAAAAAATAATATCAATAAATTCCCTTGGATTGGGAATATGTTCAAGTACCAGGCTTGCGTGTATCGCATCGAACTGACCAAATTCCCCTGCGTTTTCCGGTGTTAGAAAATCTCCGACAACATCTACACCTAAACTTCTGGCGTGCGCCGCGGCTTGCATAGAAGGTTCTATACCCAACACATTCCATCCGCGCTCTTTACCAAATTTAAGAAAGAATCCAGGGCCGGAGCCTACGTCCAGGATGGCGCCGCGTTTGCCGTCAAAATGTTCCTCAAATGTTTCGTAGCGGTCCGTATATTGAATTTCCAGCCAATCTTTATCTTCATTATGACGGGTAATCGACAACGGTTTTTCTGTTTTGTAGTAGTCGTGCGCGTATGTATCCTTTAACTCTTCTTCAGTGGGGAGCGGGTTGACGTGCCGGAATCCGCACTGTTCGCATTCGATAATATCGAAGCCTTTGACATTTTCTACCAGTTTACCAGAGTGTTTTTGTTGCATAATTTTTCCACTAGCACCTAACTAAAAAGCATACCGCCATTCATATTTATTGTTTGTCCAGTTAAATATGCTGCGCTTTCTGTACAAAGAAAGCTCACGGACTCTGCGATCTCTTTTGCCGAGCCTAACCTTCCAGCCGGTATAGCCGCGACTTTTTGTCTGCCCGCCTCAGTGCTGAGTTCCTTCGCAGACATGTCTGTTGCCACCAGACCAACAGCGACAGCTGTACTGACAATGCCATCTTTGGAATAAAGGTTAGCTAGCGACTGAGTAAAATTAATTAACGCTGCTTTTGATGCGGCATAGTGCACCTGGTTTCTTCCTCCCCATTGTCCGCCAATTGACGAAATATTAATTATTCTGCCGAATTTTTGATTTTTCATATCGCTCAGGCATTCCTGGACACAGCGAAACGGGCCTTGAAGGTTAATATCTAACATTTTCTGCCAATCGTCGTCGGTAATCTCTTCAAACGGTTTTTCCTGAGCTTTGGCGGCGTTATTAACCAAAATGGAAACAGGCCGTTGGAAATGCTTACGCGTGCTAGACAGCGCTTCTTTTACACTGCTCCTATCTGCTTGATCCATTTGTAACGCTAAAACACCTTCTGATTGTTGCCCTAGCGACTGCACGACTTCATGGGCAGAGGACTGGTTTTCGCGGTATGAAAACGCGACTTTATAACCATCGCACGCAAGCTGTTTAACAATCGCTGCGCCGATACCTCTAGAACCACCTGTGACAAATACTAGTTTGCTCATGGGTTTACAACGGCTAAGGATCTAAAGTAACAAAAGTATCTTCGCCCAGGTTTACATCGCAAATAATCGGCCCCTCGTGTTGAAGAACATAAGACAGCTTTTCTTTTAAATCTGCATGCGATGCAATTCTGCAGCTCTCAATTTTATAGGCGTCGCTAATCGCCAAAAAATCCGGAGCTTCGTAACCGTATTCTGGGCAAGTGGCGTAATAACGGCTGTCCAGGTTCCCATCCTGGAAGTCTTTTATCGCGCCATAGCAATAGTTATTCATAATGAATATTTTTACAGGAAGGTTGTAATATTTTATCGTTTGCAGTTCCTGTACATTTACTTGAAACCCACCATCGCCGATTGTGCAAAGTGTTTGTGGCGTTCCTTTTAAATGCGCGGCAACGCCCATTGCTGCTGGTAGCGAATAACCCATTGGCGAATGGCCCCAAGCTGTAATTAGGCGCTGTTCGGCGCGTGGCTCGGTGGCCTGCATACCCCACATAACGTTTTGTCCAGCATCAATAACAAGGACATCATCATCAGCCATCATTTCCGATAGCGTTTTCATAAATACGTAGGGTTGAACGCGGTCTTCTTGTTCGTAATATTCGGGTTTGCAAAAAGGGCTTTTTTGGTGATGTTGGTAGCTTGCCTTGGCCCAATGAGAATGATCAGGTAACTCTTTGGATTTGAGTTCTTGCATAAGCAAGTTGATAAACTCTTTGACATCCCAATCAAACGCGAGTGAGGCGGAGACACGCTGATTTAATTCTTCACGATCGATATCGACATGGACAATTTTTGCTTTGCTGGCAAACTGCTCCGGTTTTGAACGTACCTGACGCCAGCTCAAACGACTGCCTAATACAAGTAGCAAATCGCTGTCGTTAAGCGTTTCGTTGGCCGCTTTGTTACCCATCGTGCCTATCAAGCCGGCATAAAGCGGATTATCGTGAGGGAAGGCGTCGTTGCCGCCAAAACTTACAAGGACTGGAATATTGCACAGCTCGGCCAACGCTTTAAGTTCAGATACGGCACCGGCATTACGAATACCTCCTCCACATAGGATGGTGGGTTTTGCGGCTGTACGCATCCAATCAGCGACTTGTTTTACATTATTTAATTCTATGGTTTTAGCCGGTTTTTTTGTAGGCGGCACAAACGCACGCAACTGGTCTGGCTCGATCTCCGCCCACTGCACATCCATGGGCAAGTCGATTAAAACAGGACCGGGACGTCCTTCGGTCGCCATCCATATGGCTTTTTGCAATTGGTATTTAATATCGCGAGGATCTTCAACGAGTACTGCGTATTTAGTAATGGGTTTTGCCATACTGACAATATCGGTTTCTTGAAATCCCAGTTGACGCTGTTTGCTGGCGCCTTTATTTTCCCAGGTGCGAACCTGTCCGGTGATATAAATGCCGGGTATGGAATCGTAGTAGGAGCAGCCGATACCTGTTAGCAAATTGGTCGCGCCAGGTCCGCTGGTCGCCATCATTAAACCAGGCTTGTCGGTAATACGGGTATAGGCATCAATAGCCATAGAGCCTGCCTGTTCGTGAAGCACACAAATCGGTTTAAGCACCTTGGGATTTTGATTATGCAATTTCCAACAGGAATCAATAAGGTGGGCGATGGCGCCACCAGTAAAAATATAGTTATATTCAATCCCATAGTCGGCAAAAAATTCCGCCATATAGTCGGATAGTTTCATAAGTGACCTTTTGAGTATTTATGTTAGGGCTTGTTAACACCAATTAGACATAATAGTAATAAACTATTTGCTGTTAACAGGCCTTAGTACCGATGCAATTTTGTTTATAATGGTTTCCGTTAACGATATGTCTTTATTCAGGCTTAGACGTATATGGTTTTTCCCGGCAACGCCAAAGGCTGACCCGGATACACTGACGATGCCCGCTTTTTCAAGTAAAAGGTCGGTGAATTGATCCCCGTTAAAACCGGTATCTTTTACGCACGGAAATACATAGAGGCCACCAGCGGGTTTTCGGCAACTAATCCCTTTGATGCTATTTAACCCATCGACCATCATGTCGCGCCGTTGTCGAAGTATGTCCAGCTGATTTAAGCGATTGCTCTGATCTCCACTTAATGCTTCGACGCCGCCCATTTGCACAAATGGAGAAACGCAAGAGGCAACCGTTTCTATATAAAGTGCTACCTTCTGCATAAGTTCAACCGGGCCCGCTAGATAGCCCAAACGGAAGCCTGACATAGAGTATTCCTTCGATAGGCCACTTAATAGAATGGTTTTCGATGCACAATTATCGTAGCGTGTAACGCTATCTGAATGGGCTTGGTCGAATGTCATTCGACGATAGGTATCATCGGATAAAATATAAAAGCCATGTTTTTCAGCAAGGTCATAAATACGTTTTAAGTCTTCTGCTGGCAGCGCCGAACCAATGGGGTTTGAAGGGCTGTTCAGTATGATGAGTTTCGTTTTATGATTTATAAGTTTGCTTAATTGCAGAAAGTCCGGGCGAAATTCATTTAACTGCGTAAGTGAATAAGTGCGTGCGGCAACGCCAGCGGCATTTGCAGCCGCTTGAAACGTGGCGAATCCAGGGTCAGGAATGAGAATTTCATCGCCTTCGTTTGCCAGACAACGCATTACCCAATAAATCCCGGAGTTTGCACCTGGTGTTGCAATAACTTGGTCGTACTCCAGCGTCAGTCCAAAACTTTTATGCAGATTTTCTTGTATGGTTTGCCTGAAAAGCGGGAGCCCTTTCGAATTGACATAGTGGGTCATGCCGGAACGCATAGCGGTATAGACCGCCTCGATAACATTTTGCGGCGCTTCAAAATCCGGATCGCCAAGTTCCAGATGGATTAATTTTGTTCCACCTTGTTCTATTTTTTGCGCTTTGGCGAGCATCTCAAACATTGGCTGGCCGTTCAGGCTCGAAGCTGCCCTAGAGAACAAGTCCTCTGACGCTATAATGTTGGGTAAGTACTCTGGGTTAATGCTCATTTTGAACCCTAACGAAAGTCGCGTCGAATAGGTTTTAACGGGCGCAAGCCATCGGAGGGATCAGCTCGCCAATCTCGATCAGCGGCCTCGCTTGCGACAAATTGTTTCTCGGGCTGACCATCAATTTTTTCGCAGAGACGGTAGTTTCGGATAACCTCTTCAATCTCCCCGGGCAGCCAGCAGTGCCCAGCTGCATATTCAGCACCGGTTTTATCGAGGTCCAAATGAAATTCAATCGCGTCGGCCTGCCACTTGTGTACTGCGCGATTAATAACGGCAGGTGAGACGGAGTGGTCCGACCAACCAACTTTAACGCCGTATCTGTCTCTAAAAGATGCGAGTACTGATAGATTGCATTCCTCCACCGGCGTTGGATACGCTGAAACGCAGTGAAGTAAGGTAATATCCTTGCTACCTTCGCCTTTTAGTGTGTGCACGGCTTCATCTATTTCGGCGATAGACGCCATACCCGTGGAAAGAATCACGGGCAAACGTGTTCTTGCACAAGTTTTGAGTAAGTCGCTCCATAGCAACTCGTAGGAGGCAATCTTGAAAAAGTCCACGTAGGGCGTGAGTTCTTCCACCGCCTGTAAGTAAAATGGTGTACAGGAAAATTCAATGCGGTTGTTGTCACAACAATTTTTGAGGTCGGGTAAAAAGCTGCGTGGTAACTCCCACTGGCGGCGCTTTCGGTGGGTTTCACTGTGTGCCAAAATTTCTGGAGCGAACAGCTCGTCGATTTTAAATAGTTGAAATTTTACGGCATCACAGCCTATACGCGCTGCGGTCTCGATAAACTTGAAACAGCGGCCGATATCTTGGTGGTGATTGCTGGAAATTTCTGCAATAAACTTTGTTTTCATAGCTTCAATAGCAATCGATAAACAGCGTTAAACGCTCTGTAAGTCGGATAAAAATCTGACGAAATAAGTATGTATCAGGCATATAGCAAGTTCTGGGCCGCAACCGTTTCGCCGTTTCTCACAGCTATATATCGGCTTCCAACTCTATTTATTTAGTTCATAGCCTTGAACCCGTCAATAAACTGTCACTTTTTAATCAAATCTGGTTCAAACGCCCGATCTACCTGCCTTTTTGTCGTAAATTGCCGAGTGGTACTTTTTTTGCTCTACGCTTAGTAATAAACGCGTTAATCAAAAAACTGGCGCACACTAAGGCCGGAGACAGCAAATGTTCAATAACAAGTCGATCTTAATTACTGGTGGCACAGGGTCGTTTGGAAAGAAATTTACTAAAACTGTTCTCGAGCGATTTAAACCGCATCGTTTGATTATTTTCTCTCGCGACGAGTTAAAGCAATTTGAAATGCAGCAGCAGTTTAATGCGCGCTGTATGCGTTATTTTCTAGGCGATGTGCGCGATTCAAAACGGTTGATGCAGGCGATGAAGGGTGTTGACTACGTTGTGCATGCCGCGGCGATCAAACAGGTTCCCGCCGCGGAATACAATCCGATGGAATGTATCAAGACCAATATTAATGGTAGCCAAAACGTGATTGAGGCAGCTATTGAGAACGAGGTCGAAAAGGTTATTGCGCTTTCTACGGACAAAGCGGCAAACCCGATAAATCTCTATGGCGCGACTAAGTTAGCCTCGGACAAATTGTTTGTGGCTGCCAATAACGTTGTTGGTACAGGTAAAACACGTTTTGCCTGTGTGCGCTATGGCAATGTACTCGGCTCGCGTGGATCGGTAGTGCCGTTCTTCAAGAAGTTAGTCGCGGAAGGTGCAGAACATCTGCCAATTACCCATCAGGAGATGACGCGCTTTTGGATTACCCTACAACAGGCGGTAGATTTTGTACTCATTAATTTTCAACGTATGCAAGGTGGAGAGATCTTTGTCCCTAAAATTCCATCGGTGAATATTATGGATTTAGCTAAGGCGTATGCCCCAGACTTGAATACCAAGATTATCGGAATTCGCCCAGGAGAGAAACTCCACGAAATTATGTGTCCCGCTGATGACGCACATAGAACACTTGAATTTGGCGACCACTATGTACTGGCGCCGACCATTAAATTTTTTAATCGGAACACCTGTTTTGACGAAAATGCCCTCGGTGAGCGAGGTGAACGTGTACCCATGGGATATGAGTACCATTCCGGCAACAACCCGAACTTCTTGAGCGTTGAACAAATTAGAGAATACGATCAGTTTGCGGAACTCTAAAGCTTGTTATGCTTGTCTAAATCTTTAGGTTCAAAGTTATCCCAAGGTGCAGTGATTATGATTCCTTATGGAAAACAGGAAATTATCCAAGAGGACATCGATACTGTTGTGGAGGTGCTTAAGTCTGATTTCCTGACTCAGGGACCTCAAGTACCTTTATTTGAAAAAGCGATTGCAGATTATGTTTCGGCGGAGCACGCGATTGCAGTAAATAGTGCAACTTCCGCATTACATATTGCCTGTCTAGTTCTTGGTTTAGGCAAAGGTGATTGGCTATGGACGTCACCAATTACCTTTGTCGCTTCTGCGAATTGCGGCTTTTATTGTGGCGCTAGAGTTGATTTTGTCGATATAGACCTTGAATCCTACAACCTTTGTCCAATGGCGCTCGAGCAGAAATTAGCTGTTGCTGAAAGAGAAGGACGTTTGCCTAAAATTTTGGTTGCTGTGCATATGGCTGGACAAGCGTGTGATATGCAAAGTATTCACCGTTTGTCCCAACGCTATGGTTTTTCGATTATTGAGGATGCTTCACACGCTATCGGTGGTCGTTATCTGAATCAATCTATCGGTAGCTGCCGCTATTCTGATATCACGGTATTCAGTTTTCACCCGGTAAAAATCGTAACGACAGCTGAAGGCGGAGTTGCCACTACTAACAATGCCGGTCTAGCGAAAAAAATGTGTTTATATCGCAGCCATGGTGTCACTCGGGATGCTGAAGACATGACTGAAGTGCCGCACGGTGCCTGGTATTATCAACAAGTTGCTCTCGGTTTTAATTATCGTATGACAGATATACAGGCTGCTTTGGGGGTGAGTCAGTTAAAGCGTATAAATGACTTTGTGAAAAAACGTCATATGGTAGCGTCGAAATATGACCAACAGTTGAGGTCGCTTCCAGTTGTGGTCCCAAGGCGATCAAGCGCGAGTTATAGTGCTTTTCATCTTTATATTATTCGCTTAAAACTTGCCGAAATTTCCCTGTCTCATCGAGAAGTGTTCGAACAACTTCGCCAAAATAATATTGGTGTGAATCTGCATTATATTCCTTTGTATAAGCAGCCTTATTATAGAGCAGAGGGGTGCTCGGAAGACTTTCCAAATGCCGAAAAGTACTATTCCGAGGCAATTTCGTTGCCTATGTTTCACCATATAAGTGATGAGCAAATTAATACGGTGGTGGAGGCTCTAAGAAAAATATTGTTATAGTCTGAGGTTTGATTGCATAATGATCAGAGAAGTGTCACTATTTATTGACCTTTTTCATATCTCGAAGAATTGGACTGAAGGTTTCATCCAGCTTAAATGGCTCTTCATGCATACGCTGATAAATTTTATCGATTAGATCGTTATAGTGTTTTATTCCGATTTTCAAATTTTTCTCAAAATCTTCTTTATCTGTGCAATACAAAGTGTTTTCGACAATTGATCCAAAAAAACTATTTATCGTTCCCCGTAAAAGGAAGTGTGTCGTAGGGTCTTTTTCTTTAGCTGCAATACTGTAAGCCCGATGCATTTCTATGCACAGTGCTTTATCATCATGAATGTCCTCGGAAAGCTTAAGCTTTTCATGCGTCGAGTAAAAATACTTAAGGTGTTGCAGTTTAGTTGTTGCTTCATCTGTTTCATGTGTTTTGTAATAAAAGTGGTCTGATTTGATCTCCTTAATTTCCTTTAGCTTGTCGTAAGCCTCACAGTCTTGAACATCTTCCAACGGTTTTGACTCTACGCCAGATATAAGCGCACCTTTGTTAGAATTAATACACTTGAGTTGAGGGAAGGCGGGTTTTACGAGGCTTAGATAGCGTTCCATTGCAATCCGGGACATGTTGAGTACCGGTGATGCTTTTATCTGGCCACCGAAGTTACCTTCGTTCAAGATAGCGCTGTCTTCGTTAAAGAAAGATATTTCTCGTTTTTCTTTTTCTGCATGCTTTTCCATATCGCGATAAACGCTGTGCTGCGAATGATGCTCGCCGCTTTCGGGTACACCTAAATCTACTCCGATAAGATGAATATCGATAAATCCCATAGATACCGCGAACGCCAGGCCGCAGTTTGCGACAGTTGGGTTTGAATAGATCAGTTCATTTGCACGTTGAGGTTGGTAATAATTAAAAACCAGCGGGCCGCCTGCATCATTGGGTTTTATCGCATAGCAGCTCTTGGAAAATGTTTTTATCGTTTCGGGGGCTACACTGTGTAAACATAAGAGCGTGATATCTTCTAAAGCGCTCTCCTCAATGCCATGTTTAATAAAGTCGTTGACGAGAACGCATCGTTCCATTTCCACATGAAAATCGGGCTTGATCCCTATGCGTAGCAAAGAACCGAGGGCTGACCCGCATGACATAATAATCGCGTTATCACGGTTTCTTTCAATATATTCCTGATGAAAATCCAGTGATGGGCCGTTACCTATTAGCAGCAGTCGCGGCTTTCTTACATGCGTTCTTTTGCTGATGAAAACAGCGCTATCTGATTTTAGGTTGTGGTACGCATGGGCTAAACCGATTTGTTCATCATCGTAATAGCCCAAGCCGCCTATAAAACTGCGCAATTCTTTTTGATAAGTTTCGATAAACTCTAGTTCAGCTTTACGCATCGAGTGCCGGTAAACGAAAGTAAATACCTGGGAGTGTATGCCTAGCTTGTGTACCGTACTTTCGATTTGGGCGAGTGCGAGGCGTGGTTTAACGCCTATGCATAAAGATATCGAGCGGTTTTCATCGCCAAAGTAATCGAGGATTCTTTGCCAGTCGATGACATGAAGTGACGCATGAAACGAATCGATGCAGTTTTCATAGATGACGATGTTATGAATATCGAAGTTTTCGATTAATTCGAGCAAGTGATAGCCAAGACCAACCCCACTTACGATAAGTGTTGATAGGAATTCGGGGGTGCCTTCAATACGCGGAGCCTGATTTTCCTCATATGCATCAATCAATTGGTTGAGGTGTTTGATATGAAGGTGGCGCTCGTTGTATTCCTTATTTTTTGATACGCGAAACTTACGCACCGTACTCGTTTTCTGGAAGTGGGCGACTTGCTTTTGGCAAAGCTCTTCCGGGTTATCGTTATACAAAAACTGGCGCTGCTGCTGATCGAATAGATTTAGTTTGCCGTTCGTATCCAGGCGCAGTACAAAATTAGCCGGCGTGTGCTTGCTGGCAAGTTTGTGTATCGCGGGCAGTCGCTGTTCGAATACATTTAGATTTTTGTTGTACAAAAGATTCATCTCCATTTGAATCTTTTGCGCCTCTGCTTGGCGAATGAGCTGTTGCAAAGCTTCGGACATAACCTGGTCTCATATTTTGAACGGTTGCATTTATTCTAGCTGCTGTCCCGTGCGACGGAAGTTTGTCGCACTACATCGGGATCTAGGGTTTTAGCAATATGGATACCAATATCTTTGACTTAATGAGAGGTTAGCTAATGGCACTGAGCTATGTCGCCTGAGGGTGTTTTTGGAATGACTAGCGTCATGGACGAGCGCGGGATGGGCCAAGGATGGCCCATGGAATGGAAAAAACACCCTCAGGCGAGAACATAGCGGTCTTAAATGACATTGGTTTCTATGCCTCTAGCTACATTACTGGCTTCAAATGTTGCTAAAACTGGGTAAATAGCCCCCAGCTAAAGACTTTATTTTTATAAAAACCCCGTTTTTAAGCCGTCATCATATAAAAGTACGAATTTTGAATAAAAAGTAGCGCTTTTTTCCAGGCTTCCAGCCACTTTTGACGGGTTTATACGTTGCGAGAATGTCCATTTTTTTTATATGTCTTTGTTTTATAAGGAAAAAAATAGAATGTATGGCATTATGCGTGAAACTCATTCGAAAGTCTTAAAAAAGGTGAATTTCTCTTAAAGTTTGCTGAATGTACGCCGATACAGCAATACAAGGATGTAAGAGGCTCAGTCTCTTTCCTGAAAACTGATCAGCTGGTCGACGTTGACTGGCATTCATAAACAAAACTTTGGGAGGCTTATTATGCCTTTAGTAGTTAACAGTAATATCTCTTCACTGAATGCTCAGCGTCAGTTGCTTCAGTCTGGTATGGAGCTAGACAAAGCAAGCGAGCGGTTGGCTTCAGGTAGGCGCATTAACTCTGCGGCGGATGACGCGGCGGGTCTTGCGATTTCTAACCGTCAAACATCTCAGATTCGTGGTTTGGATCAAGCTGTTCGTAACGCGAACGATGGTATCTCTCTGATTCAAACGGCTGAAGGTGCTTTGGACGAAACCACTAACATCTTGCAGCGTATGCGTGAGCTGGCTATCCAGTCGGCTAACGGTATCTACTCTGATACTGACCGTGCCACGCTAAACGCTGAGGTACAACAGCTGAAAGCGGAAGTTGACCGTATCGCTGATACAACATCTTTCAATGGCCAGAACATTCTAGATGGTTCTTTGGGTGATGTGTCGCTGCAGGTCGGTTCTGAAGCAAACCAAACAATCGCGTTTAGCGTTCAGGGCTTTAGTTCTTCCAGCCTTGGTGGTTCAGGTGGCGACTTGATTGGTGAGGCGCTCACTAACGGTACAACCAACCTACTTGCTATCGACGGTTCAGACATCAGTGTTAACGATGTAACAATTTCTACGTTGACCACGTCGACCACACTTAACGAAGCGCTCGCGTCTATTAATTCAGACCTGGACGGTAAAGGCGCAGAAGTATCAGCACTTGTTTCCGCTGAGGCTTCAGGTGTTGGTACCGGTGCACTGGTCGCAGGCACTGATACAGTGACGATTGCGGTAACTGACGGCGACGGCAACGCGCAATCCTATGTGTTAACAGACACCTCTAGCCTTGATGAGTTAGTCAATAAGATTAACAGCGAAACTTCTGTTTCAGCGACACTCAATGATTCTGGTAAGTTGGTTTTGAGCCAGGAAAACGTTGTATCAATTACTGTTACAGGTAACACCACTAATGCTGACCAGGCATCTGGCTTTGTTACTAACGACGGTACGGCAACTAACTTTGGTCTTGTATTTACCGATACCAGTGCAGACGGTAGCGGTGTAAAAATTGAAGCATTGACCAGCGGTACTGCGGCTTCTCAAGACGCACTTGGCCTTAACTTCAATGACGATGACGGCAACTTGCTTGCTGCTAACCTTACGGCCAACGCCTCTAATGACATCAATGCAGGTGACTTGATCGTCAACGGTGTTGAGATTGGTGCTATCGAAGCAGGTACTAACACCGCTAACACGATCACTGAGGTCATTGAGGAAATCAACAAGCTTAGCACAGAGACGGGTGTTATTGCCTTTGAGGCTGGTTCTGGTAGTAACGACACAGTTGCACTGCGCTCTACCACTGGTGACGCCATCTCCATTAAGTATGGCGAAAACGCCACTGATGCGAACGTTCTTGCAATTACAGGTCTTTCTGAGCAAAACGCAGCCGTGGGCGCTGGTTCGATCGCCGGTGTGAATATCTCAACGGCATCGGGAGCACAAAGTGCTATCGACACCATCGACGCCGCACTTGAGCAAATCAACACCACGCGCTCGGAGCTAGGTGCGATCAATAACCGGCTCGACTTTACTGTATCCAACCTGTCCAACGTGTCTGAAAACACGTCGGCAGCGCGATCACGAGTCGTAGACGCTGATTTTGCGGCGGAAACAGCCCAGCTAAGTAGAGCTCAGGTTCTGCAGCAAGCCTCTCAGGCGATGCTAGCGCAGGCCAACGCTCGACCTCAGCAGGTGCTCTCGCTTCTCCAGTAAGTCGCTGAACGATGATGATCGACAGTGATCAAAGAGAAGTAGGAAGTTGGCGATTTCAGTCGCCAACTTCTTAACACGTGAGAGGTAACCCATGAATGAAGTTAATTTAACACAAGCGGCGAGTGCGAGAGCACAGCTTAGCTCTGCTTCATCAAAGGGGGCAGCTGCGGAAGCGGCACCGCGTGCGAGCGGCAAAGAATTGCCTGATCAAACTGTAAATCCGGCAGCGAATGAGAAGCCACAAGCGTCTCAGGAAACACAAGAAAGCTTGCAAAATGCAGTATCTGAAGTGAATGACTACGTTCAGTCAATTCAACGAGACCTGCAGTTTACAGTGGACGAAGACCTAGAACGCACGATTATTCGTGTTGTAGATAGCGATTCGGGTGATGTGGTCCGTCAAATTCCAGAGGATATCTTTTTGGAATTGGCACGAAGGTTGAAGGAAGACGGAGAGTTCCATTTGGTGAATGCACTAGGCTAAGCCTGGTTGCTTCAAACCGCTGGAAGGCGCCTGGTGAAAGTCAGGCGTCTTCTTGTCGTTTTGCTGACGAGATTGATATAAAAAAAGTGCGTCCCTAAACAAAAGATTCCTATACCTCATGGGATCTGGGTCGATAATGAGTATTAGGGTGAGATATTTGTTTAGGGATATCGCCGAACAGGTATTTTTTAATTTGCGGAGAGTTTCAGCATGATTGATAACAATATTATTCAGTCGCTTGGTGCTGGCTCCGGTATTGATACTAATAATCTGGTCACGCAGTTAACCGAGATTGAACGCGCTGCACCGCAGGCGCGAATTGACAGTAAACGCGAACTTGCGGAAACGCGCATCTCGGATTTTGGTTTGTTGTCCAGCGCGTTAGCAACCTTACAGGACGCCGCAAAAACGCTCACTGATCCTGAGGGTCTATTTAGTAAATCGGCATCCTTTACCGAGAGCACGGCGCTAGTGCCAACAGAGCTCGATACTGACGTGCTGCCGGGCACCTACGCTTTTGAAGTGAGTCAGATTGCCAAGTCCCACACGCTGGCGTTTACGGGCTTTTCCGACCCGACTGACGCGGTGGGCGAAGGCACATTGACCTTTAATTTTGGCGCCTGGGCGCGTGACAGCGGTGGCGTAATCAACGGTGCGTTCACCCAGGATACGAGTCAAGACTCGAAGACCATCACCGTAGACAGCAGCAACAATACGTTGAACGGTTTGCGCGACGCGATTAACGATGCAGATTTTGGTGTTTCAGCGAGTGTTGTCTTCGATGGCACTGATTACCATTTAACCTTATTGGCCACTTCGGGTGAGCAAAATCAGCTCGAAATTGTGGCCTCAGAGTCGGGTGGTTCACCGACAAATACTGACGACTCTGATTTATCGCGCTTCGCATTTAATACAGGTAAAACCGGGTTTGAATCACTGGAAACTCAGGGTGGTCAGGACGCCTTATTAACCTTAAACGGCCTGTCGGTATCGCGTTCCAGTAATCAGATTAGCGACCTTGTTGATGGTCTCACGCTCGATGTGCTAAGTGTGACCTCCAGCGGCGAAACCGTGACGGTGACCGTCACCGATGACAAAGACTTTGCCGAGACAAATATTCGTAATTTTGTCGATGCCTACAACCTCTTTCTCGAAACCGTCGATCCGATTTTTGGTGTGACAGAAGTCGAAAACGAAGATGGCGATACCGAGACCCAAGTGGGATCGCTGGCAAATGATGGTTTGGCGAAATCGATGTTAAGTCAAATTCGAAGTTTAATTGCCACAGCGATTCCCGGTTTAGCTTCGGATGCCACGTTTACCTCGCTAACAAATGTCGGTATCCGAACCGAGCTCGATGGTACGTTAAGTATTGATGAGGATGACTTTACCACTGCGTTTGAAGATAACTTCGAGGCGGTTCAGGCGCTGTTCGCACCGCAGACAAATTCATCAGCCGATGACATCACGATTAACAGTTTTAACGACAATACCACGGCAGGTGAATACGCCTTAGTTGTCACAACAAACCCAGCCAAAGGTTTTTATAACGGCAGCGCGCTAAGTGGTGTGAGCTTTCCGTTGGATACGACGGGTAAGACTTACACTTTTACGGTGAGCGTGAATGGCACGACTTCAGACTCGCTGACAATCCCCACTGCGACTTACGACAGCGAGTCGGCGTTGGCGGCGGCAATTCAATCACTGATTAATGCAGACACTAATTTGGATTCAGCCGCTGCTTCAGTCACTGTTTCCTATAATTCAGGCACAGGCGCTTTCGATATCACCTCCAATCAATATGGTGCGTCTTCTGTCGTATCGATTACAGCGGCGAGTACAGACAGTTCCACGGATCTTGGTCTAACGGTGGCGACGGGCACTTCGGGTGCGACGGCTGCGGGAACCTTTGATGGTGTCGCAGGGTTTGGTTCGAGTAATGTGCTGTTGCCGGCGTTGGGCCAACCGGGCGAAGGTTTGGCGGTGATTATCGGTGAGTCAGCAACGTCGGCGACGTTAAACTTTTCGCGAGGTTTTGCTGGTGAGCTCGAACAGCTTATTGATAATTTATTGGCTGCTGATGGTCCCATTGCGACACGCAGTGAAACCTTAAATGATTCACTGGAATCTTTAGATGAAGATCAAGAGACACTTGATAGGCGCATAGAAGCTTTTGAAGAAAGAATGATTCAACAGTTTATTGCCATGGAGCGCATCCTTGCCTCGCTCAATACATCGGGTACGTTCCTGGACAATTTAATTAATACGCTACCGTTTACGGCGAGCAATGACAATTAAGGCACCTCTGATGAATGGCAAACGGCTTCTGCGTGAGACCAAGCGTGCTCCGAGCCAGGCGTTTCTCGCCGGTAAGCCTTCCGCGTCCTGCTCACGGCGCTTACCTGCGTCCATGCAGGCAATGGCCGTAGCCCTTGGCAAGAGAAACAACGACG
>JANQJP010000037.1 GCA_028281575.1 Cellvibrionaceae bacterium | reverse complement strand
TGCTAAAGCGAGTGCAAACTTGTACAGCCTTATTCAGACCGCGAAAGCCAATGAGCTCAACCCCTATGACTATTTAAAACACGTTTTTAAAGAACTCCCTAATGCCGACTCGGTTGAGGATGTGGAAAAACTGCTACCTTGGAAGCTAGCAGAAACGCTAAACACTTAATACCGTGTAGTTACTTCACCGCTTACCAATGTTCATCTTACTATCTGAACCTTTCCGTATTTACTTTCTTCATGGTGAAGTGATATTTATCGCTGTTTTTTAACAAATCTCATAAGCACGCGCTGTGAAAATGTGTGAGTTTTTTTAGGAGTCTTTGCAAATTTTGCATTTTGTGCAAAATTTGCATTCGTGAAAAATAAATAAGATTTATATTTATTAATAAAAATTAAATTTTGAGATAAGTTTCACATGGATAGATATTCGAAACTTGATAAATATATGTTTGCGCCTAGGATAAATTAATAAGGTATAGAAATAAGTTCTGAATTTATAATTTGGCAGTTGGCGAACCTATAATAGATTAACGCTAAGCTTTAACAAAACGCCTCCGCTAAAAAGATATAGCGCGATAACAAATGTTACCTTTTGAGTCTGGTTTCGATCTTGAGTGGTCGCGCCGGAAATCGTTATCTTTTTGTGGGGCTTGTCATGTCTATTAGATATTTTTATTTAAGAATTATTTCCGCAATAATTCTATGTTCTCTTCTTTTAACAAATCACGCATTTTCAGAAAAAATTCATATTGTTCATGCGCAGGTAGGTAATCCAAAAGAAAAGCTTGTTCAAGACATACTAAAGTTGGCTATCGCCAAGTCTGATAGCGACGCAGATTATACTTACGAACCGTATCACGAAGTTGTCAACGAAGCTCGCTTGTTCAGCTTGTTGAACGATGGCATTTTCTCGGTTATCTGGGCAGGTACACAAGTACAATATGAGGAAAACTTTTATCCAATTCGCATACCTATCTTAAAGGGTTTGCTGGGGCATCGTATATTTATTATTCGTGAAGGCGATCAATTTTTATTTGATCAAGTGAATACGCTTGCAGAATTGCAAAAAATTCCGTTGGGTCAAGGTCGTTTTTGGGGGGATACGTTAGTGTTGGAACACGCGGATATGAATATAGTCGCGCCAGTAAAATACGAAAGCCTCTTTTATATGCTGGAAGGGGGGCGGTTTGATTATTTTCCGAGGGCGGTGCATGAGCTATGGAGCGAGGTGGCAGCAAGGCCAGAGCTTAACTTAACTGTTGAGCAAAACATTTTGTTAATTTATCCGTTTGCGATGTATTTTTTTGTCACCAAGGAAAATGAATCTCTTGGGAAAACAATACAAACAGGTTTTAGAAATGCCATTGAAGATGGCAGTTTTGACGAGTTGTTTTTTAATCATCCAATGATTAAGGATGCGCTTAAGCGATCGAACCTAAAGAAGAGAAAAATATTTCATCTGGAGAATCCAAATATGACATCGGAAACACCTGTGGAAGACAAATCACTTTGGTTGAATATTGAGAGTGATTTGTTGAGTCAAGCATTCTAATAAGCTTCCCAATAAGATACGCGTTCACTTAAATCTGGTCTTGCGCGCTCCTTGGGTTTTTCTGCGGCTGTGCCTATATAAATAAAACCAGCGACTTTTTCGCTATCGTTTAGTTTTAAGTGTGACCTGATTTTTTCATCATAGGCATACCATTCAGTAAGCCACTGTGCCGAATAGCCCAGCGCCTGAGATGCCAACAGCATGTTTTGACAAGCGGCACCGGCAGAGAGTACTTGTTCCCACGCGGGAACCTTGTGTTCGATTGGGCTAGATATGACGGCGATAACCAGCGGAGCGCGCAAGAAACGTTCAGCTTCAAACTTAAGCAGTTTTTCACTCGCACCTGGATCTATTTCTTGTGTTCGCGCTTTAAGCACATTGCTGAAAGCTGCGCGTGCGTCGCCTTTAAATATGATAAAGCGCCAGGGGCCTATTTTGCCGTGATCGGGCACGCGATGAGCGGCGCGCAGAATGGTTGATACCTCCTCTGCAGATGGTCCGGGTTCAATCATATTGTTCGCTAATACAGAGCGTCGGCTAAGTAGCGCCTGAAGCGCTTTATTTTCATGCATGGATACTATCCGGTTTGAGTTGATGGGCGGTAACAGGCTCGTGATTTTTGGGTAATTGTTCGTGTTTTTGCGGTTTGTGGCAAGTAGACAGTAAGTGTTTATAGAGAGCGGACTCTGAGAAGCATTTATTTTGGTGTTTAATTTTTGGGCGATGAGCATATTTGCTGAGGAAAAATCGCAACATTGGCGTCGACGACGTATAAAAGCAGCTCGTGAATGCCACACAAAAGCGGCGTATAATCCCCCGCTGTTTTCTTATTACAAAGGCCAATTATCCAGATGACGGTCCGCACCCGCATAGCACCTTCTCCCACCGGCGATCCACACGTCGGTACAGCGTATATCGCACTTTTTAATCTCTGTTTTGCCCGTCAGCACGGCGGCGCGTTTGTGCTTCGGATTGAAGACACCGATCAGTCGCGCTCAACCCCGGCTTCAGAGCAGGCGATACTCGACTCGCTTCGCTGGCTGGGCCTGGATTGGGACGAGGGACCAGATGTCGGTGGAGAGGCAGGTCCTTATCGCCAGAGTGAGCGCAAAGACATATATGGGCAGTATGTGCAGCAGTTATTAGACGCTGGACACGCATTTAAATGCTATCGCACGGCGGATGAGCTGGATGCATTGCGCAGTGCCAGAAAGGCGTCTGGCGTGCACAGCGCCTTAAAACCCTCTGATTTGATGCTCGACGATGATGAGCGCACTCGGCGCGAGGCGGAGAACATGCCCTACGTTGTGCGGATGATGGTGCCGGAAGCCGAAGGTACTTGCGCAGTTGACGATATGCTTCGCGGTACTATGGCGCTCGATTGGGCCTTAGTTGATGCGCAGATTTTGCTTAAGTCAGATGGCATGCCGACCTATCATCTGGCGAATGTGGTCGATGATCATCTTATGGGCATTACTCACGTTATTCGTGGCGAAGAGTGGATAAACTCTGCGCCCAAGCATTTGTTGCTCTATCAATACTTTGGTTGGGAGGCACCGACGTTTTGCCACTTGCCGTTGTTACGCAACCCAGATAAATCCAAACTGAGTAAGCGTAAAAACCCAACGAGTATCCTGTACTACAAACGCATGGGCTACCTGCCGGAGGCGGTGACAAATTATCTTGGTCGCATGGGCTGGTCCATGCCAAATGGCGAAGAGAAATTCAGTCTCGCGCAGATGCAGGCGGCGTTTGATCTGAAGCGTGTTTCTCTTGGTGGACCTATTTTTGATGTTGAAAAATTAAGCTGGCTAAACGGCATGTGGATACGCGAAGACTTGAGCAACGAACAGCTCGCCAGCCGCCTAATTAGCTGGGCGTTTAATCAGGATAATTTGATGGAAGTGATTCCTCATATTAAACCGCGCATGGAAACATTGAGTGACTTCGCTCCAGCGGCGTCCTTTTTGGTATCTGGCATGTTGCCTGTTGCAGAAAATCATTTTGCTGAAAACAATTTGGAGCTGGAAGATCAGAAAAAGGTACTTCAATTTGTGCTGTGGAAACTCGAAGCACTTCGCGACTGGCAGCGCGATGACATATTTAATGCGTTGAAAGAACTGGCGGGTGCTTTAAATATCAAACTCAAAGATTTCCTGGCACCGGTTTTTATTGCTATTTCAGGTTCGACGGCAAGTTTTTCTGTAATGGATGCTATGGTGTTGTTGGGCTCCGATCTCAGCCGCGCGCGCTTACGTTATGCCATCGAGGTGCTTGGCGGTGCGGGGAAAAAAGTGCTTAAGCGCTATGAAAAAGAATACGCGGCGCTCAACTAGGTGCACTGGTCGCGTCAACAAAAAAGGCCGTGTTTTTATAGTGCGGCCTTTTTTGTTTTGGTATTGGTGGAGCCGCAGGGATCGAACCGCTGACCTCAACACTGCCAGTAGAAAGCCTTTTCAAGTCGTCTTAAATTATTTCCTTAATATTATTTGTCACGCCGAGACCGATTAAAAATCGGACTACCATTGTATCAAACAATAAAACGTCCTCAGTTGAGGAACATTATTGTTATATAAATACTTTGGGGTTTGGGCAGCGCCCCAACAAGATATACTAAGCGGGAAAGAAGTCAGGCAGACTCTAGACTTTCTTGGGTCGTATGACGATATCCTCGCCATCCGAATGTATAACGATTCGAGAATTACGAATAGCATCGAGATCAAAGGCTGACTTTTCGCGAACATGCTCTTCAAACGACTGCCCAGCAGCGATCTTGCGAGTAACCTCTTCGCGCTCGGCTTCCTTTTCTTTTCGGATATCGTCTAAGTTCATAACTATATTTTTGATGCTCTCTTCTTCTCTATTCTAGCGACACAGGCCGCTAAACGTCTATTCACAAACTCATTTGGATAGCTTTTATGTCTTTTAGGTATAGACTCAAGAATATCAACGTCGAGTCGCTTATATAGTGCTATCCCGTCTCTGCGCTCAGCTATGTGCAATATATCGCTCACTTCCTTTCGTGCAAAATGATATCCACTATCAAGTAGAGTGTTAATGAAGTGGTAAAGAATCTTAATTGAGGCATCAAGCTGCTTCATACTGTAGGTGTCAGTGCGACTTAGAGAAATAACGTTAGCGATACGGCTTTTAAGCATCCCAACTGAAACTTCCATAATGTCGAGTGTTACAGCGTACTTTTCTATCTCAGCTTTACTTAGCCCCGCAATCGCGCCAAGGATATCAATAGTAAGTTTATGTCCATTACTTATCGGCACCCTGAGTACACCAAGCTCCGGTGTAGCATCACCAAAGCCAGGAATAGATGCAGGCGATAGGAGCTGCCAAGCCTCCAGGCCAGTCAGCCTACGTCAGCTCGCTCACACGCTTCTTAAAAAACCGCTCACTCCAGAGTGACAAGCTCTTCTGCTCGCTAACACTTAAAAACCTCTCCACATCAGCAGCAGCCTCTTCCCAATTAATCCTCTCAATCTCCACGTTCAGCGCGCCTTGCAACCACTCTAGATCCACCGATAAACCTTCATCTCCCTGCCAAGGGCCATATTGGTACAAGGCATTTTTCAAATGCGGCAAGTTTGGCGAGATCTTCTGTTTTACATACCAATTAAAGTCGTACCAGTCCCTTCCCTTCAAAAAGCCTCGACAAAGCAGAGCGTGAATCTTCAGAGCAAAATTGCTACTCAAATCTTGATGACAGATCTCGTAATCAAGAGGAAAATCCAAGTACGTATACGCATACCCCGAACCGGCAGGAGGCTCGACATCAATCTCGAGCTTAATTTTAAGCTTTTGATTCTCATGCCCACGATAAAATGACAAATTCAGCTGATTGGTGACGGAGTTATCTTTGATAACCGCTTTCCTAACTCGGTTATCCATCCTCCCCTTTGGCAAAGCCTCTGAATTCAAACCGAACTCTTCAAAGCACCCCAGTAATGCATCTAAATAACCACGCCAATCAAAATCCGGATCGGGCTCTTTCAGCATAAAGTCCAGATCTTCAGAAAACCTGGGTAAACCCTGAAGAATCCTTAAACTCGTCCCCCCCTGAAATGCAGCAACCTCAAAGAAATCAGCCCGCCATAAAGCATACAAGGCAATCTCTTGAATAATCTCTTTGGTGGCCTGCTCCTCTTCAACCGGATTCGTTGCCTCATATTCATCCAGCTTTTGCTGAATCAAATCAATCATGCTTCTTTCCTGCTTCTGATTTTTAAAAAAAGCTAGCCTCCTAGCTCCAGACCCAACTCTCTTTCCAGCTCTTTAAGAAAATCTTGCACGCGTTTTTGCTTATACACCAACTTTAACGTCCTAACCTCAGCGCCAGTTACTCTTCTTAAATACTCCTGATCGATGCGCATCCCTTTCTCGATCCACTCAACGCCCTTCCACTCCATTTTCTTGTAGCAAACCAAGTCCATCAAAGCTCTAAGCGGCTTAGCAACAAGCATGGCTTGCTGATTAATTTGGACCCTTTCAACCAGCTCTAAGAAGTACCCCTTATTAGTAGCTAAGGGGTGAAAGGAAAACTTACCAAGCAACTCATTTTCATACTCCCTGGACTTTCTCCCAAGCAAAATACTGGCCGTCTCATAGACAGCTTCCGGAATCCACCCATGATAGGCCAATGCAGTCTCAAGCGAGATATAGCTACCCGGCACTAATACTTGAGCAAATGCGAACGGGTGGCACCCATATTTCCTAATCTTAGCGTCCAGAATGTAGATACCCTGTCTCAACCTAACTAACTCGCCCGCCTTTACCGCTCGGCTTACCAGGTGATATCTCCGCTGCCTGGAGCCCTCCACAATACGGCTCAGCTGCGCCTCAGTTAGCACCCTATTGGTAAACCCCTGCTCTACAAGCTGATTCGTCAATGTCTGCATCTGTCTATTTCCCAATCCTGCATACACACCCAGAAATCACATAAAATTCCAAAGTCTTCCACTTTTTGGAAGTTTACACTCTATTTAAGATTGATCAAATACAACAGTAGAGTCTCTACTGCAAGTAATGATTGACAACCAGCATGAAAGAAGACACCATAAGCAGCAATCGCTTACAGTAGACACTCTACTTCAGCAATTAACTTGTTAGACGGAGTGGATATGCCAGAGCGAGAAACGAAGGTTCTGAGATTCAATGCAGAATTGAAGGGCGCTCTCAATTAAAGAGAGAAGATGCGGCAGGTTGCAGCCTGCCGCGGCATTCAAGTTCCGAACGATTATGAGGAAACATGAACGATGAAAGTATATCAGATCAATTATGACCTGCGAAAACAGCGAAACTATGAACCGTTCTATGAGCGAATTAAAGACTATGGCTATTGGTGCCATCCACTCGAATCTACTTGGGTCGTTGTCAGCCAGCAAAGCGCGAAGCAAATTCGAGATCACCTGGCACAGGCAATGGACCACGATGACGGGCTGTTAGTCACTCGCCTTCAGAGTGAGGCCGCATGGCGCAACTTAAACCATGACAGTAAAGAAGAAGTTACTCAATGGCTTAAGCAATATTTGAACGCCGCCACGGTGTAAGCCGAATGCGCCCATCTAAGGAAGGCAGGGCGCACAACATGAATAACACAAAGAAGACCAGCACCAAGCAGAGAAACATGCGCACAATACTCAAGAAAGTTGCAGATGTCCGAACCGGCTACACCTTTCGAGGAAAAATTGAAGAAGCCGACGACGGCAATGTGCGTGTATTGCAGATCAGAGACCTCAGAAAACAATTCGCAGAATCCAACCGCACTGAACTGGTTGCGCACGAACTACCCCTTATTCATTGGAATGGTGGCGATAGTGCGATGCTTAAGCCAGGAGATATCGTGCTACCCGCCAGAGGAGAACACTACAATGCCGCCATTTTTCCCGGTGCGAAAAAAGTGGCTGACTCTTCACCACAACAGGTTATTGCCACAAGCCAATTACTCATTATCAAAACGACCAAAGACGATGTCTTACCAGGGTTTCTATGCTGGACCATGAATCAGCCCGAGGTACAACACTATCTGACCAGCGAAAGTAAAGGGACCAGCATTCCTCTACTCAGTAGAAAGAGCCTGGACATGCTTACGCTTAGCATCCCCCCCATGGAAAAGCAGAAAAAGATTATCGAATTACAAAAATTATGGGAACAAGAACAGCACCTAACAAAACAATTATTAACGAATAGAGAAAACATGCTCAAAGGCATGTGTAAAGCCCTCCTAAACGAACACTCTTAAACGAACAAATAGAAAAGTATGTCGGAGAGACAATAATGAACTCAAAAGTCGACTCATCCAACCAGCCAGGAGCCGTTGATCAAGCAGAGATCAATCGTGCGCTTTGGTCAGCTTGTGATACTTTCCGAGGCACAGTGGACCCAAGCATCTACAAAGATTATGTACTTACGATGCTGTTCTTAAAGTACATCAGTGATGTCTGGCAAGACCACTATGACGAATACCAAAAAGAATATGGTGATACTCCAGAGCTAATTGAAGAAATGCTCAAGAATGAGCGGTTTGTATTACCCAAGAATGCAAATTTCTACAACCTCTATGAGAAACGACATGAGCCCGGCAATGGAGAGCGCATCGATAAAGCATTACATGCTATCGAAGATGGCAATGGAGCTAAATTAAGAGACGGCGATCATGGTGTATTCCAGGATATTTCCTTTAACTCCAACAAGCTAGGCGATGAAAAGCAGAAGAATGATATTCTTCGTCATATTCTGGAAGACTTTAATAAGGACGAATTAGATCTAAAACCCAGCCGGGTTGGCAACAAAGATATTATTGGGGATGCCTATGAATACCTTATTGAGCGCTTTGCCGCAGGTGCCGGTAAAAAAGCCGGAGAATTTTATACCCCCGCTGAAGTCTCTGAATTAGTCGCCGAGTTGGTAGCACCGCTAGAAGGTGATGAAATCTGCGACCCGGCTTGCGGCTCCGCTTCTCTGTTGATGAAATGCGGCAAACAAATCCAAGTGAATGCAGGAAGCAAAAAATACGGACTCTACGGCCAGGAAGCTATCGGCAGCACCTGGGCGCTGGCCAAAATGAATATGTTCCTTCATGGTGAAGATAACCATATCATCAAATGGGGGGATACCCTGCGTAACCCGCGCCTGCTTAATGAGGATGAAACGTTAAAGCAGTTTGATGTTGTGGTTGCCAACCCACCCTTTTCATTAGAAAAGTGGGGGCATGAGTCGGCGGAAAATGATAAGTACGGACGCTTTAAACGAGGGATTCCGCCAAAAACCAAAGGGGATTATGCTTTTATTCTGCATATGATCGAAACCATGAAACCCGCTTCTGGTAAAAAGCAAGGGGGAAGAATGGGTGTCGTGGTTCCACATGGAGTTTTGTTTAGAGCTTCAACAGAAGGAAAGATTCGCACAAAACTGATCGACGAAAACTTATTAGATGCCGTTATCGGATTACCGGAAAAACTCTTTTACGGAACAGGTATTCCGGCAGCCATCCTGGTGTTTAAGAAAAATAAAAAAGAAAATAACGTTCTATTTATTGATGCCAGCCGTGAATACCAAGACGGAAAAAATCAAAACAACCTTACCCCAGAGCATATTACGAAAATCGTTACAACATACAAAAAAAGAAAGAACTCTGACAAATATTCATATTTAGCCTCACTAGATGAAATTAAGGAAAATGACTACAACCTGAACATTCCACGCTATGTCGATACTTTTGAAGAGGAAGAAGAAATTGACTTGGAGGTTGTGCGAACTGAACGTGAAAAGCTCAAGGCTCAACTTACAGAACTGGAAGTGAAAATGGACAAATATCTTGAGGAGCTGGGTTGTGGTCTGTGACTCATTTGAAACGAAGACAGTTCAAGAGTTTTGCACAGTAGTTGACTGTGAGCACAAAACTGCCCCCTACGTTGAAATATCGGACTTCTTGGTAGTAAGGACAAGCAACGTTCGAAATGGACAGCTTCTCATGGAGGACATGAAATACACGACCAAAGCAGGGTTCGAGGAATGGACACAAAGGGCAATCCCTGAATATGGAGATGTGCTATTTACTCGAGAAGCCCCAGCGGGTGAAAGTTGTTTGGTCCCTAAAGACAAAAATGTTTGTATGGGGCAACGAATGGTTTTGCTGAGGCCAGACCGGAAAAAAATCGACCCGTTATTTCTGTCACTTATTTTGGCTACAGAGAAAAGCAAGTTCTACATTTTTAGACTTTCAATAGGCTCGACCGTATCTCGGATAAATATCGCTGACATTAAAAATCTTAAAATTGCAACCCCTCCACTCCAAGAGCAAAAAAAAATTGCTAAAATTCTATCGACTTGGGATCAAGCAATTGAGAAAACAGAGTTATTGATTGAAAACAGCAAGCTTCAGAAAAAAGCTTTGATGCAACAACTACTAACTGGAAAAAAACGATTACCAGGATTTAAAGATGAGTTTACACGCTGCCATTTATCAGAAATAGCAGAAATAGATAGAAAAAGCTTAAGCAATAAAATGGCCAACGACTTTTCGTTTCAATATATATCTTTATCAGATATAGAAGGGGGGAGAGTATCAAACAACCTTGAGACCATGCTCTTCAAAGACTCACCTTCTCGAGCTAGACGAGTTGTAAAAAACGGGGACATCCTTCTAGCAACTGTTAGACCGAATCTACAAAATTTTGCCAAAATCGAAGAAAAACATGATGAAATGATAGCATCGACAGGATTTTCCGTTCTAACTCCTAGAGATGGCGTGTGTGGAAACTACATATATCATTACTTATTCAGTGCACATATTACTGGTCAGATAAATTCTTTAGTAGTCGGCAGTAACTACCCAGCTATTAATTCATCTGATGTATCAGGATTACTAATTTACTGCCCAGACTATTCGGAACAAATAGCTATAGCGGAACTACTTGATACCTGCGATCAAACAACCAATCACCTACAGTTAAAATCTGAGTACCTCACATTAGAAAAAAAGTCCCTAATGCAACAACTCCTAACCGGTAAACGCCGAGTAAAGGTTTAGGAATACCAACATGGACAAGAGAAACACAACTCCAAATTTCCAGGAACAGTACAGCAGCCATATCCCCGCACTAAAAACGCTTATGGCCATGGGCTGGAAGTTTCGATCTGCAAACCAATGCCTGGAAGCCCGCAGTGGCAACCGTAGTGTTATTCTTAAGTCCGTACTAATTAGCGCTTTAAAAAAACGCCAGTTCGAATACAAGGGTGAATACCACCCACTATCTAATAATGCTATTGATCAAATTGTTAGAGAACTGTCCTCCCCAGGCTTAAATGAAGGCTTACTCGTCGCCAATGAGCGCATTTATGACAAATTAGTATTGGGTGCTACCGTTACCGAATTTATCGATGGAAAAAAACATGCTCCCACCATTCCGATAGTTGATTGGGAAAATATCAACAACAATGACTTCACAGTTACCGAAGAACTGGAGGTACTGAACACCAACGGCACCAGCACCCGACGACCAGACCTGGTTTGCTACGTGAACGGCCTTCCGCTTGCTGTTATCGAAGCAAAGCGCCCCGATTCCGGAAATCCCAATAAATCCATGGTTGACGAGGGCATTAGCCAACACATTCGCAACCAAAAAAACGACGAAATCCCTTCTCTCTTTGCCTATGCGCAATTACTGCTGGCCATCAGCACTACAGATGGCCGTTATGGTACAACTAAAACCCCTGCAAAATTCTGGGCCAAATGGCGCGAAGAGGAGTTGAGCGAACAGTATTTTCAAACTGTAAAGAATAAAGTACTGCCTGGCGAGCAGATTGACGAGATCTTCGCCGAAAAACCCAAAAAGATAAAAACCTATTTCACTTCCCTATGGGAAGACGAAGAATTGGTTACCGAGCAAGACCGCCTATTGATCAGCTTATTGTCCCCAGAACGCCTTCTTGAATTTATTCGTTTTTATATCCTATTCGATAAAAAAGTCGGGAAAATTGCCGCCCGTTACCAACAAGCCTTTGGTATCAAAGCGCTGATCAATCGTATCAACACCCGTAATGACCAAGGTGGGCGCGAAGGCGGTGTTATTTGGCACACCACCGGTAGTGGTAAGTCATTTACCATGGTGTATTTATGCAAAGCGCTGCTGATGCATCCTTCGCTTAAAGATTGCCGTATTGTTGTTATTACCGATCGAATCGACTTGGAGAAGCAGCTCAGTAAAACTTTTATGTCCGGTGGTGCCTTTGGCTCAGAGCTGGCTACTAAAAAAGAAGGTGAACGAGCCAAAGCTAAATCCGGCAAAGACCTGGCAAAACGCATTGGCCAGGGTAGTGAGCGTATTATTTTTTCGATTATCAATAAGTTTAATAGCGCCTCTAAATACTCAGAGTGTTATAACCCTTCAGATAACCTCATTGTACTCATTGATGAAGGGCATCGCAGTCAAGGCGGTGAAAACCATGAACGCATGCGCAAAGCCTTACCCAATGCAGCCTATATCGCCTTCACCGGCACACCATTATTAAAAGACGATAAGACCACCAATAAATTTGGCCCGATTGTGCACGCCTACACCATGCAACGAGCCGTTGAAGATGGCACCGTTACTCCCCTGCTCTATGAAGAGCGCCAGCCGGATCTGGATGTCAATGCAAAAGCCATCGACCGTTGGTTCGAGAAAATTACAGTATCCTTGACCGATCGGCAAAAAAACGACTTAAAGAAAAAGTTTGCCAAAAAAGGGGCTATCTACAGATCTGACGCTCGCATCGAACTGATTGCCTGGGATATTGCCGCCCACTTTAAAGAAAATATCAAAGAGCTTGGCTTGGGGCTAAAAGGACAATTGGCCACCGACAGCAAGTCCTCTGCCATTCGCTATAAACAATACCTCGACGATACAGGGCTTGTTAGCAGCTCAGTGATTATCTCCCCTCCAGATACACGAGAGGGTCATAAAGACGTTGATGAAAAGACCCTACCCGAGATTCAGCAATGGTGGAAAGACAATGTAGGCCAAGGCAGCCTAAACACCTACAATGCAGAAGAATATGAACGTGAAGTACTGGAGCATTTCGGCTCCGATGGCGATCCGGATATTCTTATTGTCGTGGACAAGTTGCTCACGGGCTTTGATGAGCCTCGTAATACCGTCTTATATATTGATAAACCACTCAAAGAGCATAACCTGATTCAAGCGGTGGCCAGAGTCAACCGTCTACATGAAGAGAAGCAATATGGCTTGCTGATCGATTACCGCGGTATTTTAGAGGAGCTGGACACCTCTATTCAGCAATACCAGAACTTAGCGAATCGAACTCAAAGCGGATACGACATTGACGATATTGAAGGTTTATACAGTGAAGTCAGCACTGAGTACAAACGCCTCCCTATGTTACATGACAACCTGTGGAGTATTTTCTCTAGCGTTAAAAATCGTCAGGATCTTGAGCAGTACCGACAAGTATTGATTCCATCCTACACGGCAGATACCGAAGGCCATAGCTACGACACCAAACAGAAAGTCCGTGAAGATTTCTATGCAGCTCTCACTGAGTTTGGCCTGTGTTTAAAAGTCGCATTATCTTCAAGAAACTTCTTTGACGACGGTAGCTTCACAGAGGAGTTGATCCAAACATATAAAGACGACTTGAAATTCTTTACCAACTTAAGACAAGTTGCCAAGAAAGATGCCCAGGAAACTGTTGACTACAGTACTTATGAAAAACAAATTCGTAGCCTGGTCGATAAACACGTGGTCGGTAATGAGATTAGAGAGCCTGGCGGCGTCTATATAGTTGGTGAACTTGGCCAGGATACAAAACCCGAAGATTGGAATGAAGAAAAAACCCGCAACGAAACAGACATTATTAAAACTCGGGTCAAAAAGACCATTGAACAGGAACTGGAAGGCGACCCCTTTGCACAAAAGGTATTTTCAGAACTCCTTAAAGAAGCCATTGAAGAGGCTGAGGCACTATTCGATCACCCTATTAAGCAATATGCTCTGTTTAAATCCTTTGAAGAAAAACTCAATAACAGAGAGATTGGGGATATTCCGGAGAAGCTTAAAACGAATGCCCATGCGAGATCATACTACGGTACTTTCCACCTGGTTATGGGCGAAGACTACTTTAAATCCCTGGGTAATGATGAAATCGATAAACTCGCAGAGGAAGCTTTGGCTATTGATAGGATTGTTGACCAAGCTGTTGCAGAGCATTCACTCAATACCAGCAATATTGAAGCCGCCATTAACAAGGGCTTATTGCCTAGACTTTTCAAAATAATCGGGATGGACAAGGCCAAAGAAGTTATCGACCACATCATCCATATCACTCGGGTTGGCATTTCTGGCGACCGTTCAGATAACTCTCCAGGTTAAAAGCACCATGATGAAAACCTATAGTATCGCCTATGGTGACGAACTCATCTCTTTTCGCCTGATGTTTGACGAGGCTCGAGCAGGCAAAGTGGCTATCCATGTTTTCCCTGATTCTACGGTCCATGTCGATGCGCCGACTAAAACACCCATTAAGCAAATCAAAGCTGCCGTTCAAAAACGCGCACGCTGGATCGTTAACAACCTTCATCACTATCGCGTGCAAAACCTACATGTTTATCCGAGGGAATATGTCAGTGGTGAATGCCATTATTACTTGGGTAGACGCTATATCCTTAAGGTTATCTTCGACAACAATGCCGATGAGTCCGTGAAACTTAAAAACGGACAACTGCGGGTTAGAACGCATAGCCGTGCACGCGATTACGTCAAAAAATTACTCAATACATGGTACAAGGAGCGTGCTAGAGCTGTATTTGAACAGCGTATTGAACATTTAACCGATACCCATAAATGGGTCAAAGAAGCCCCACCACTCAGATTAAGAACCATGAACAAGCAATGGGGAAGCTGTTCACCAAAGGGCACTATCAGTCTGAATCTCCATCTAATCAAAGCTCCAAAAACTTGTATCGATTATGTAATTAGTCACGAGTTGTGCCACCTGAAGTATCATGATCACAGCAAACAGTTTTATAAGCTCCTATCACGCAAAGACCCGAAGTGGCGCCAAACCAAAGAACGACTGGATAACTTAGCTCCCATTCTACTCAATCATTAACATTGCAACGGACGAACGCTGAACCGCTCGCTGCTGCCGGAGAGCTTTCTAATTTCGTAGGAGTGGCAGTGGACATTTCGTCAGAGCGAAACAAATGCAGATTCGGCTAACTGTTTATGGAAACCAGAAAGATAAAAATCCCCGCAGCTGCTGGCATACGAGGATTTTAAGTTTGGTGGAGCCTAGCGGGATTATTCGCGCCATCCATGGCGCTCACCCTTCGGGTCGCCCGTTCGGGCGCTCTGAATCGCTCCTAGCGATTCTTGGTGAACCGGGGCTAAGAACGATCCTGCCAGACTCCACCCCAACAAAAAACCCCCGCTCTTGCGAGCGAGGGTTTTATATTTTGGTGGAGCCTAGCGGGATCGAACCGCTGACCTCAACACTGCCAGTGTTGCGCTCTCCCAGCTGAGCTAAGGCCCCTTTAGGTGGACGCGCATTGTATGTAAGCCCGAAGGGGAGGTCAACAAGTGAAAATGGGTCAAAACGTTGCGATAGCTGTGGATATCTGTTACCCTCGCGCCGCTTTTTAAAGGGTAGATTTGAGCGCAAATTATCAGGTTCAGTTCACATCCACCATAACGAACCCCGTGACCTGGTAGCACGGGCAGCCAAGCGGTCGCCAGATCGTATTGGTGCAATAGATATAGGTACCTGCATGATGAGCGAAAGTTTCGCTGAACTCTTTGAAGAAAGTTTAAAAACCGTCGACATGATTCCCGGTTCAATCGTTACCGGTGTTGTTATTGATGTCGATAATGACTGGGTGACTGTGCACGCCGGTCTCAAGTCTGAAGGCGTGATTCCCGCCGAACAATTTAAGAATGAAAAGGGTGAACTTGAACTCGCTATTGGCGATGAAGTTCAAGTAGCGCTCGAAACCGTTGAAGACGGCTTTGGCGAAACGCGCCTCTCTCGTGAAAAAGCGAAGCGCGCCGAAGCCTGGAAAGTTCTTGAAGCTGCACATAACGCCGAAGAAGTGGTGATGGGCTTGATCAACGGTAAAGTTAAAGGCGGTTTCACCGTCGATGTCGCGGGTATCCGCGCGTTCTTACCGGGCTCTCTTGTCGATGTGCGTCCTCTACGCGAGACCACGCATTTGGAAGGCAAAGAGCTTGAATTTAAAGTGATTAAATTAGATGCCAAGCGCAACAACGTCGTTGTTAGTCGCCGCGCAGTGATGGAGCAGGCAAATTCTGCTGAGCGCGAAGAATTGCTCGCTAACTTGCAGGAAGGTCAATCTGTTAAAGGTATTGTTAAGAACCTTACCGACTACGGTGCCTTTGTTGATTTGGGCGGCGTTGACGGCTTGTTGCACATTACCGATATGGCGTGGAAGCGTATCAAGCATCCGAGCGAAATTGTTAATGTTGGCGACGAAATTGACGTTAAAGTGCTCAAGTTTGATCGCGATCGCAACCGCGTATCGCTTGGCTTGAAGCAGTTGGGTGAAGATCCATGGGCAGCGATTAAAGAGCGTTATCCCGAAGGTGCCAAGTGCATGGCTAAGGTTACCAACCTTACTGATTACGGCTGCTTCGCGGAGATAGAGGAGGGCGTTGAAGGTTTGGTGCACGTCTCTGAAATGGACTGGACCAACAAAAACATTCACCCTTCTAAAGTGGTTAATTTAGGTGATGAAGTTGAGGTAATGATCCTTGACATCGACGAAGAGCGCCGCCGCATTTCTTTGGGTATCAAGCAGTGCCACGAAAACCCATGGGATGCCTTTAGTAATCAATTCAGCAAGGGCGACAAAATCAGCGGTAAGATCAAGTCGATCACTGATTTTGGTATCTTTATCGGTCTCGACGGCGGCATTGATGGCCTCGTGCACCTTTCTGACATTAGCTGGAACGAAACCGGTGAAGAAGCTGTTCGCAATTACAAGAAAGGTGACGAGCTTGAGACGGTTGTCCTCGCAATTGACCCTGAGCGCGAGCGCATCTCGCTGGGTGTGAAGCAATTGATCGAAGATCCGTTCAGCAACTATGTGTCCACCAACGATAAAGGCGTTATTGTCAAAGGTACCGTGCAATCTGTTGATGCTAAAGAAGCTGTAATTACACTTGCAGATGACGTCGAAGCGACGTTGAAAGCTTCTGAAATCAGCCGTGACAAGGTTGAAGATGCGCGCAATGTGTTGAAAGAGGGTGACGAAGTTGAAGCGAAGATCACCAGTGTTGATCGCAAAAACCGCGTGATTCTATTGAGTGTTAAAGCGAAGGATTCTGACGAAGAAAAAGCTGCGATTAAAGAGCACAGCAATAAAGCGGCAGAATCTTCACAACCTGCGACACTCGGTGACCTGATTAAGGCACAGATTGAAAGTCAGAAGTGATAGACCTTGTTTATTCTAAATTAAAACGGCCGAAGGGCCGTTTTTTTTGTTTAAGTCACAAGCTTGGCAAAAAAACCTTGAATAACAACAAGTTGCAGTAATAAACTAGCATCCAGTTCATAAAGCGCTGCCAAATCTCTGATTTTCAGCAAAACATAGACTAGTATTTAAGTCGCTATCGCTTTGAGGAACCGGGTGGATGACTAAGTCCGAACTCATCGAAAAAATCGCTGACCAGCAAGACCAGTTGTCTCCCAAGGATATTGAATTGGGGGTGAAGTTGATCTTAGAGGAAATGTCGCAGGCGCTGGCGACTGGCGAGCGTATCGAAATTCGAGGTTTTGGTAGTTTTTCGCTGCACTACCGTTCTTCCCGAATGGGGCGTAATCCTAAAACCGGCGAAGCTGTAAAGCTCGAAGGGAAATACGTTCCACACTTTAAACCAGGCAAAGAGCTTAGGGATCGAGTAAACAACGCTATGCTGACGAAAACGTAATGCCGCAAAATGGTTCATCTCTAGTAGTGATTGGCTAAAAAATTGCCTAGAACCTTCCTTTAATATTCAGGATTCTTGGTAACCAACCAATAAAACGCACTTTTTTAATATAAGTTTCACAAAAACGTAACAAAATTACACAGATATTACGCAGCCTTTGTATAGAATGTGCGCCGTAAAATCGCAGTGTTCAGGAAGATGTATGTCTCTAGTTAAACCCATAATCCTATCCGGTGGCAGTGGTACCCGCCTCTGGCCCAAGTCCCGTAAAGCCTACCCCAAACAACTGCATACGCTCTATGGCGAAAGCACCATGTTGCAGCACACTGCACTGCGGGTGTCTGATTTCGGTGCGCCGATTGTTGTGTGTAATGAAGCGCAGCGCTTTATGGTCGCCGAGCAATTGACCGAACTCAGTGCAGGTAAGCCCACCATCGTGCTCGAACCTATCGGTCGCAACACTGCCCCTGCGATTGCGGTAGCGGCGTTACAGGCGCTAAAAGAAGATGAAAATGCCATATTGGCGGTTCTTCCTGCGGATCACCTGATAAAAGACACAGAAGCCTTTTCGGCTGCCCTTGATCTCGCCATTGCCAAGGCTGAGAGTGGCAAGTTGGTTGCCTTCGGTATCGTGCCAAACAAGCCTGAAACCGGTTATGGCTATATCAATGCCGCTTCCACTTCGGCTGAGGGTGCAGAAATTCTCAAGTTTGTTGAAAAGCCAGACTTGGAGACGGCACAGGGCTATGTGAATAGCGGTGAGTTCTTTTGGAATAGCGGCATGTTTGTGTTTTCGGCAAAAACTTATTTAGAGGAATTAAAAAAGTTCGAGCCAGAACTGGTTGAACACAGTGAGTCGGCGTTAGCTGGTGCAGCGCTCGACCTCGACTTTATTCGCTTGTCCGCCGAAAGCTTTGAGCAGTGTAAAGATATCTCCATTGACTACGCCGTAATGGAACGCACGAATGAAGCCTGGATGGTGCCACTCGACGCAGGTTGGAGTGATCTCGGCGGTTGGGAGTCTCTGTGGGAATCTCTCGATAAAGACGCTTCTGGGAACGTAATTACCGGCGACGTAATTCTTGAAGATTGTAAAAATTCCATGTTCCATAGCGAGCATCGCCTGGTAACAGGTGTGGGCCTTGAAGATATTATTGTTGTCGACACCGATGACAGCCTGCTCGTTGTCAACAAAAAACGTTCCCAAGACGTTAAAGCAGTAGTAGATAAATTAAAGGCGCAGGGCCGCAGCGAAAGTACTTTCCATAGAAAGGTGTACCGTCCCTGGGGAAATTACGATTCGATCGGCTTTGGTGAACGCTTTCAGGTGAAGTGTATTGAAGTGAAACCCGGCGCAAGCCTCTCGCTGCAAATGCATCACCATCGCGCAGAGCATTGGATTGTTGTAAGCGGCACCGCGATTGTGCAGCGCGGCGAAGAAGAACATTTGCTTTCCGAAAATGAAAGTATCTACATACCACTGGGTGAGACACATCGACTCACTAACCCGGGCAAGATCAATTTGCAGCTCATTGAAGTGCAAAGTGGTAGCTACCTGGGTGAGGACGATATCGTCCGTTTTGAAGATAAATTCGGACGTGCTTAACGCCTAATTTTTGTACGTTAAATGAATTTATTTTGACAGTCGATATGAGAATGGCGCAACTCAAAAAATGCGCTACATTTAGTACTCGGGAAGCAAACTAATGGGTAGTTCTATGGAACCTGGCTTGGCAATTTTGGCCTTCTCTTTTTTTGTAGCGTTCGTTGCAATAAAGTTACTCAAACCTCTCGCCTACTGGGCTGAGTTGGTTGATAAGCCCGGCGGTAGAAAAACACACCAAGGTGTTATTCCTCTTATCGGGGGTGTCGCCATATACGCAAGCGTTTCCCTCACCAGTTTAATTTTTCTAGAACAACCTATTTTTATACGCCTATTTCTTCTTGCTGGCGGGCTTATTGTTTTTATGGGTATGGTTGATGATCGATATGATCTCAGTGCCCGGTTTCGATTGGTTGGCCAGCTGATTATTTGCGGCATTTTTGTCTACGGTTTAGATGTCCATATTTCCAGTTTTGGTGACATCCTCGGTATCGGCGAGCTGAACCCGGGCTGGCTTGGTTATCCGCTGACAGTGCTCTCGTTGATGGGCGTTATCAATGCATTCAATATGCTCGACGGTATGGATGGTTTAGTTGGCTCCATCACAATGGTATGTTTTGCGGGGCTAGTTTTTCTTTTTGGTGTGAATGGCAACGCTACTTTCCAGATGCTAAGCATGGCATTTGTCGGTGCAATAAGCGCTTTTCTTATTTTCAATATTTGGGGTAATCCAGGCCATAAACGTTTAAAGAAAGTGTTTATGGGGGATTCGGGTTCGATGTTTCTTGGGCTTTCAGTAGGCGTGCTGGTTATTCATGGCTCGCAGCAACCTATGGGGGCTTTTGCTCCAATAACTGCGTTGTGGCTGGTGCTTTTGCCTATGACGGATATGTTTACTATTATGTATCGGCGTATTCGGCGCGGCAGGTCGCCATTGGCGCCAGATCGTACGCATATTCATCACATTTTGCTTCGGGCTGGGTTTTGTAAGAAGACAACGCTTCATTTAATGATCATTGCGCAAATAGTATTTGTTGCCCTTGGAATATTTATTGTTCAGCATGGTGTGTCAGAAGTACTTTCTTTTGCATCCGCTGTAGCGTTTATAATGGTTTATCAAGTGCTTATGAGGCGGTCTTGGAGGTTTATTAGGTGGAGCAAGCGTAGGTTGGCATGATCAATTTGCGAAAAGGTGCCTCGTATGATCTAGCGTCTCCCCATTTTTTTGGAATGGTTTCTTTAAGATTTTGAATCCATTAGATTTTTTTGATCTTCTAGGGCTCTTCTCCGCTTTAGGGTAGATCAGAGGGTTGTGTAGAACATCGATTGATAATCTGGCAGTGAAGATTGCCTGAGTTTGAAGTAGTCCGTGTCTCGAATGCCTCTGGCCCGTTTTCGGATCATGCCAATACTGATGTTTCCTGCTTCGATTTGGGCACTGGTGAGTTGGTGCTTGGCAAAGTTACAGATACCGTCCCGGTGTGTTCTCAACGACTTGGCGAACTTCTTGAGGTAAATCATGTTCGTTTGTTCCGCCATCACACACCATTGCTCTAGATTCTCTTGCATAAGGTCATAGCTCTCTGACTTCCATAGCGCTTACAGCTGTTCTTTAAGAACGTAGAGCGTATTCAAATTCGCGTTTTCATCGAGTAATTTTTGCAATTTTTCTGCCTGCGTAGCCGTTAGCTTACCGGCATTTTTCAAGACCAAATAGTGCGTCCCCTTGAGCAATTCTTTACCGGCTTTATTCGCCTTTCTGTATTCGATTCGGTGTTGGTTGCCAATCGCTTTGCTGTAGTTAGGTAAACTAAGGGATAAAACGCAAAATTACGCACGTTGGTTTTTTGCTTAAATACCCATTTGGCGTTGATAAAATAAGAAAGCACTATGCCGGACACATAGGCAATGGAATAGGCGTAGAGGTAGGCGATCCACACATTGAGCAGCAAATAAATTGCATAGGTGGCAAGTGTATTGAGGCCACCCCCCAAGAAGAAATTTTATAATCTCCCCGCGATGCGCCGCGACAAAAGCGCTAAAGGTTTTTCGCATCTAAAAATTCTTGGTAGTCGCGAATATAGTCTTCGGCCTCGTACACTTCTGAAGCGAGCACCATCAAAACGGCATCGGCGGAATATTTATATTGAATGCCCCACACCATGGGCGGAATATGCAAGCCCAATTGCGGGCGGTCGAGCAGGAATTCTTGGCGCTGCGTGCCGTCATCCACCACCACAGACACCGAGCCTTTGACACACACTAAAAACTGGTGACATTGCTTGTGTGCGTGTTCGCCGCGCACTTCTTTGCTGGCAACATCGTAGACGATGAAATAACGTTTTATAGGAAAGGGAATATGCCGGCTGATTTCACCGACACTTAGGGAACCGCGCAAATCTTGAATCATGGGCAACTTGGTCAGCGACACGCCCTCGACGTTGATTACATAGTCATCGGCTGGTGCTTCCGGGCTTGCCACTTGGCTCACTTGCTCTGCTTTGGGTGTATCCACATAACCGATAATTCTTGCTGGATTGCCCGCGACGATGGCATTGCTCGGTACCGACTTGGTCACCACGGCGCCGGCACCCACCATGGCTTTGCGCCCAATGGTCAAACCACTTAACAAGGTGGCGTTGGCACCGATGGAGGCGCCGTCTTGCACAATGGTTTTATTAAATTCTTCTGGATACTGTTTGCTGCGGGGGAATAAATCGTTGGTAAAGGTGGCGTTGGGACCAATAAAAACATCGTTGCCAATTTCGATACCGTCCCACACTTGCACGCCGCATTTAATGGTAACCCGGTCACCGATGCTAACATCATTTTCAATAAACACCTGATCGCAAATATTACAGTCTTCACCGATCACCGCCTGCGGCAAGACGTGCGCAAAGGCCCAAATTTTTGTTCCCTTGCCAATGGTGCGACTTTCACAACAACCCAGTTGATGTACAAAATAATCTTCCGCCATTTAATTTTGCTCGCTACCTAAGAATTTTTCAGTACTTTTAATAATGCCTATGGGGCGCCTTTGTGTATTGCCATAAGTCCGCCAAACATAGGAGGAGTATAGGAAGTATAAACCACCTTTTCGCCCTTCTGGTGAGGCATCATACCCGAAACCCCCTCACCAGTTTACCGTTCAAATCCCAATTTTCGCCGTCGAACCTGCCCAAATCGCTCTTATTTAGTTCAGCTTAGCGGTAAAATCTCTGGCTGGTGGTTCGCTGGATGTAATTTGCTCCACCGACCGCTGTGAAAGCTAGCAGTGTAGGCTTTGTGGTGGTTAATCAAATAGACGACTCTGAGATGGGTCGAACAAGCTGGGAGTCAGAGGAGGGGCCCGCTCTGGTGGCAACCCGTGCTGCTTGGAGGCATCCGCCTTGGCTGCTTTCTGTTTAAGGTGCTTAAGGATCAGCTCAATCACCTTCGGATACCCAAAGCACTCGCTTCGCTCGCGGGGCAAGCTTTCTTCGATGCTTGCAATCACTTTGGCCAGCCCCCGCAGTATTCGCAGACCTCGATGTCGATATTGAAGACGCTCTTGAGTCTCTACACCCAGGTCATGGCGCGGTGACGCTCTGCCGGACTCTTGTCTTGCCAATCGGTATCGGGCGGATCGGGTTTCTTACCGCGCTTGGACGGCGTCACTTGAACACGGTGTTTGCTGTTGGACGCCAAGACACGTGGAAGCGCGTGAGATTGACGCGCGGCTTGGGAACATAGGTTTGATTCGTGCTTTGGCTCTTTCGCTCTCGATTTCGTCACAGTTGTTTTTTTGGTTTTGCCCGCAGCCCCTGCCCCAAGCGGGTTACAGAACAGGGAGTCCGTGACTTTCAAAAATTAATTCCTTTAAAATCAAAAACTTACCAGCAGGTTCATTAAGGCATTTAGACAGCAGAGTTGGGCAGTGGGAGGGTAATGAGAGCTTGCAAAGTTGCCCAACATTGAAAGATAGCTTAATGGATACTACCGGGATACATTCGCGTCGATGGAAGCAGTAACCTCCCGTATGGTACTCTAGAGAACGGTTGGAGTGTGAATCAGATCCTTTGCTCTCACTCTTCCTTACCTCACTACCCAAAGAGTTCCCGTTATGCCTAATTGCCAGCCTAGTTGGTATGCTTTGATAACTAAGTCTAAGGAGGAGCTTCGCGCCGTAGAACATTTGCAAGCGCAAGGGTTTTGCTGCTTCTTACCTCAAATTCAAACGGAGAAATTATCTAGCGGACGGGTGTCCAGTTCACTCGAACCTCTATTTCCGCGTTACATGTTTATCCATCTCGACGATGCCACGGATAATTTCTATAGCGTTCGAAGCACGCGAGGTGTAAGTGACTTTGTGCGCTTTGGATCCCTACCTGCGAAAGTGGCACCCGAATTGATCGACGAAATCCGCAATCGTTGCCGGTCGCAAGCTGTACGTGATGCACGCCTACCACAAGAAAATGATGCGGTAGAACTGCTCGAAGGTCCGTTTAGAGGCTTGCAAGCCATTTTCCAATGCCGCGATGGCGAACAGCGGTCGATCATACTTCTCAATCTTATGCAACAACAAGTTAGGCTCAGCACAAGCAATCGCGAATTTCGCAAAGTTCCTGTGAACTAGCTCGATCTCAGATTGGTTATCTTTTATCTGATTGGCCCACTAATTCACTAGCAATTAAACCCGGATTATGCATTAGAGATTACCGAATAGCTTGAAGGTGTTATTCTACTTCATCTATTTGGCTAGTTGAGGCTCACCCAAATGGTTAATCTACCGATTGAGTTTTCGGATAAAAAAGTAACGCCTTTTGGCGGAATGACGTTGATGAAGCGGTTTGTCGATTCCTTCGGTATTCGAGATAAATTACGTGACTTACCTTTGCCCCGAGGACAATCAAATCGTGCCTATGATCCTGTCCAGATTGTTGAAAGTTTTTGGTTGAGTATTTGGGCGGGCGCCTCTCGTTACATTCATGCGGATTGGCTTCGTTACGATACCGTACTGCAATCGATATTTGGCTTTGAGGGCATGCCTTCACAAAGTACCTATAGCCGTTTTTTCCATAAATTTTCCGACAAACGCAATACCGAAGTTTTCCCGGAATTGCATAGCTGGATGGTGGACCAAGTTCATTTGCCTAATATCACGCTCGATCTTGATAGCACTGTCATCACTCGTTCCGGTTCTCAGGAAGGTAGCGCCAAAGGTTACAATCCGTTAAAGCGTGGCCGCAATTCTCATCATCCACTCATTGCTTTTATTTCTCAAACCCGGATGGTGGCCAATGCCTGGGTGCGTCCAGGCAATACTGCTGACAGCAGTAACTGTGAAGCCTTTTTACAGGAAACCTTGCACCATGCCTTGGTTAATAAAAAAGTAGGGTTGTTGCGTGCAGACAGCGGTTTTTACACGCAAAGCATACTCAACTGTTTGGCATCTGAAAGCATCAATTACATTATCGCAACATGCCTTTATCCCAATATTAAACAACGTGTTTATGGGGTAAGTGATTGGGTGAGCGTGTGTTCAGGTGTGGATGTTGCCCAAATACATTTTGCTCATGAAGGCGGTCAACCACATCGCTATATTATTGTTCGTAAGTCCGTGGAGCTAAGGCCAAAGGTCTGCGGAAAACGCCTCTTTGATGATCCTGCGTATCGATTTTCTTGCTACGTTACTAATCTCGATCTTCCCTTGGATCAAATATGGAATCTTTATAACTCTCGGGCAGATTGTGAGAATCGAATCAAAGAGTTGAAGCAAGACTTTGGGTTGGATCAGTTTTGTCTGCAAGGTTTTTGGGCCACCGAAGCATCATTCCGCTTCATCATGATTGCCTACAATATCATGAGCTTGTTTCGCTTTTTTGCCTTGCAATCCAATAAAAAATCGACTCTCGGTACGTTAAGATCCTATTGCTTTGCATTAGGGGCTTGGAGGGTGAATCATTCAAATAAAACTGTCCTGAAAATCTCTTTGCCGGTTAAACGCCGGACCTGGATGGTGGGAATCTTTACATCCATTAAGCTCAAAATGCACCACCCAAATCCCTAGATAGAGTCGAGACTCTATCTAGGGATTTGGGTTTAACGAGATTGTGGAAAACATCCGCCAGATTGGCCTCAAAAAACCCATCACCGTCACTGAGCGTGGTGGAGAAGATGGCCAGCCAAAGTATCTATTGGTTTGCGGCGAGGGGCGTCTCAACGCCTTCCGTATACTGGGTAAATCTCATATCCCGGTCCTGGTGGTCAACGTGAGCGATGAGGACGCCTTTATTATGAGCTTGGCGGAAAATATCGCCCGCCGGGGTCATCGCACGCTGGAGATTCTGACCGACATCGAGGTGCTAAGAAAACGAGGCTATGACGCAGAGAACATCATCCAGAAGACCGGTCTCTCATCCAAATACGTCAGAGACATCATCTTCTTGCTCGACAAAGGCGAGGAGCGGCTTATCAAAGGCGCGCAACTCGGCAGCATCCCGCTGACCACGGCGGTGGAAATTGCACGTGCTAAAAGCGGCGACGAAAACCTAGGCGATATGCTGCAGGAGGCCTACGAGAAAGGCCAGCTCAAGGGCAAGCAAAACGCCTCATCGAAAAACGCGAAGAGCACGGGCCGACCTCGTCTCACCCCGAACGCATCAAACCACCAACCACAAGCTACAGCTTGGTGCGGACTTATCAAAGGGAAGTGGATCGCCAACGCAAAATGGTGCTCAAAGCTGAACACGCCCATCAACAGCTACTCCTGGTGGTGGAAGGCCTGAGAAAACTGTTTGCTGACGAAAATTTTGTCAATCTACTCAGGGGCGAGGAACTAGACACGCTACCTAAGTACCTATCCGATCAGACAAATCGGCAGGATTGCCGATTTGCACAGCGAATGCTGCCTGAAAGGCGAGGCATAGGGATATGCGGAGTGAATCACACTGCCCAAGAAACAACCAGTACAGAAACCACCAATGAAGGAGCCTCAGCATGATGCAAACCACCGATGTTAAACCCATGTACCCCGGCGTCTACCCGCCGCCCAAACCCGACGATGATGACCCATCTAGACACGTCAGAGATGCTTTGAACCCTCTGTTAGGTTTTGATCTAGAGATCCATCAAATCCCACTTGATCAATTGTTGCCCAGCAAAAAAGTGCCGGATGGTGTGATGAGCACCCGCAAATACAAGCAGGCTGTCTCCTCCATCAACGAAATTGGGCTTATCGAGCCCCTTTCTGTTATTCATCCCGACCCGGCGAAATCGGAGTATCTATTACTCGATGGCAATATCCGTGTGCTGGCGCTCAAAGAACTGGGTTTTCATGAAGCCCCGTGCCTGCTGGCAAAAGACGACGAAACCTACACCTACAACCATCGCCTCAACCGGCTCTCCACCATCCAAGAGCACTATATGATTCGGCGCGCCATCGATCGCGGAGTGAGTAAAGACCGACTCGCACGCGCCTTCAACGTTAACCTCAGCTCCATCAACCGGCGCATCAATTTACTTGAGGGCATCTGTCCCCAGGCCATTGAGCTGCTCAAAGACAAGCAATTCACGCCGGACCTGAGCCGCGTGCTGAGAAATATGAAAGCTGCCCGCCAGGTGGAAGCCGTCGAACTGATGATTGCCAGCAACACCATCACCCGTGCCCATGCCGAGGCACTGCTCAAGGCCACGCCGCCCGAGCAACGCACCGATGTTAAACCCTCGGAGAAGGCCAACAAGACCGCTCCCATCGAGCAGATCGTTAAGCTAGAGAGGGAGATGAGTCAGGTTCAGACCCGCTACCAAGGTGCCGAGCAGAACTACGGCTCCGATCTGCTGAATCTCACAGCCGCTAAGGGCTACCTTACCAAATTACTGGATTAATGAGGCGGTTAAACGATATATCGAGCGCCAAGAGCCGGAGATCCTCAGCCACTTCGAGCTGGTCATCAACACCGTCAGTATGGAAGAGGCGATTCAGGAAAAGGGTAAAAACGACGAAGAAAAAGAAACGAGTGCCAATCACCGAAAATAAAATAAAATAACCCTTGCATCATCCCCGAAACACAACTATATTCCGTTCAGCTTTGAACGGCTAGCAATACACATGTAAAACACTCTTTCTGGAATCATCATATCTTATGCGGGCTGATTGCAAGCCCTGGCGGTAGCGTGGTATGGTAGGTTAAAGAAACGTTTAGCATAGCCTTTCAATATTCAAGTGCGTATTTTTACGAGCGTGAACACTAAATTTTGTTTAACGTGAACACCCCGCACCCCATCTTCATGCAGGCGGATGATTGTACCCACAAGTGTTCGCGTGCCGTCAAATTATTCTTGTTATTTGCTTGATGAGCCGCCTTCCTTGCGTGGCAGAATGTGGGTAACAGGTGAATGAGTGTGGTCAAGGTGGGGTAAAAATGTCTCAGCATTTTTGCCCGCCTTGTCCACGCGGTCCGTAGGGCATCCACGCGTTATCCACATGGCGTCCGCCCGACGATCGTTAGGCGGGTGTGCTGTTTTGGTCTGTGCTTGTCGTTTACGCATCGCTCGCCTTCCAGCTTAAGCTTGTGTGCGTTATGCAGCAGCCGATCCAAAATGGCATCGGCCGTGGGGTAAAAATGTGCATTCAACCCCTTACAAACTTTTAGACATCGAGGCAGACGCCGTGGGCGACAAACAAGAAGATACACGTTTTCGCGTTCTACGACTTTTGCAGGAAAACCCTGAAATGTCCCAGCGCCAGCTTGCTGATGCGCTAGGCATTAGTCTTGGGGGAGTTAACTACTGCGTTCGGGCTCTTGTCGATAAAGGATTAGTTAAAGTAAAAAATTTCCGGAATAGCGATAATAAAATGGCTTATGCCTACTTCCTTACACCAAAGGGAATTACAGAAAAAACAGCGCTAACTGCCAGATTTTTGAAACGTAAGATTAACGAGTATGAATCACTTAAGGCTGAGATTGAGTCGCTTAAGTCTGAGCTGGGCTAGAAATCCTTGTTTCCAAACACCTAAGCTTCAGATGGATCATCGCTGCCCAGTAAACCATAAATTTTGCCTATGTCAATAAATCAAATTCCCGATCAGGATCTCGCATCGCGCCTAGATCAAATTGAAAATAAGCTTGAAGACATTTCTACTCGAGATAAATCGATTCAGCTCCCTATAGATGTCCGAGGGTTGCAGAGAGACGATGATGAGATAGATTTGCGCGGGCTTTGGATTGTAGTATGGCAAGGCAAGTGGATTGTTATTGCGATTACATTTATTTTCTCTATCGCTTCAATTATTTACTCATTATCGTTGCCAAATATTTATAGATCCGAAACGTTGTTGGCGCCAGCAGAAGAAAATTCTGGCGGAGGGTTAAACGGTTTGGCTGGGCAATTTGGTGGTCTGGCTGGCTTGGCAGGTGTAAGTTTAGGGGGGGGGAGCAATAAAACTAGCCTGGCCATAGAAGTATTAAAGTCGCGTGAATTTATTACTAAGTTTATAGAAAGAAATGACTTGTTGGTGCCTCTAATGGCTGCAAATGGTTGGGATCAAGGCAGAAATGAGTTGAAAATTGACCCAAATATATACGATGTTGAGGAAAAGAAATGGGCCCGAGAGTCAGGCCCTACGCGTGATGGAAAGCCAAGTATGCAAGAAGCTTATAAGCGCTTTATTCAAATACTTTCTGTAGAACAAGAAGAAACACCTCCGTTTGTTCGGGTTGGGATTGAGTTTTATTCTCCCTATTTAGGCAAAGAATGGGTGGATAAAATAGTTGGCGACATTAATAAAGAAATGAAGGCGCGTGACGTTGCTGAGGCTAACGAGAGTATTCAATATTTAAGTGATCAGCTAGAAAAGACATCAATTGCTGAACTACAAACCGTTTTCTACGAACTAATTGAAGAGCAATACAAAACCGTTATGTTTGCAGCAGTAAGGGAGCAATATGTGTTTAAAACGATTGATGCGCCTATAGTTCCTGAGTTAAAGGCTAGACCTAAAAGAGCGTTAATATGTGTTTTAGGGGTGATGTTGGGAGGAGCACTATCGATCATTTATCTCTTGATGCGGTACTTCTACTTTTCCCCCTACGATAAAGCAGCCGTTTCGGAATAATAACAAGTGTAAGTATGATAAACGGCGTTTTGTCTTTAATCGGCAGAGAAAACCAGCTTTTTAGCGAGGATTTGTGTGCTAGCTCGGGCTTGCTAAGGGGTTTGGTTCGCGAGTCTAGATTTTTGATTTTAGGTGGCGCAGGTTCGATAGGTCAAACAGTCACCAAAGAGGTTTTTAGGCGTAACCCGAGAAAACTGCATGTTGTTGATATTAGCGAAGACAACCTTGTTGAGTTGGTGAGAGATATCCGTAGTTCTTTTGGTAAGGCGCTTGAAGTTGAAAGAAAAAGCTGGTTAACTGCTTTTCGTCATAAAGAAGAACAATCACCCAGCTTTGGCTTCATCACCTTGATATCGTTCATTTATTTTTGGGTAAACGAAAGTTACAAGATGTTTACTAATACAATAACGTGCCAGTTTGATAAATAAACATCATTTGAAAAACCCTATTTCCGATTTGCCCCACTACTTTACGTTGTTCCAAATTTATTTGGGGCGACGAATATATGTGGTTTTTTTTCTAGCGCTTGTCGCTGGTCTTGCAGATGGCTTCGGAATAGTAATGGTGTTGCCATTACTAGAAATTATCGACGTTAGCACCACAAATCAAGGCGCCACTGTCAGCCATAGTGGTGTATCACAATATTTATATCAGTTTCTTTCATTCTTCCATCTTCAGGGCTCTGTCGTTGCAATTTTGATTTTGATCACGGTGGCTTTTGCATTTAAGGGAATAATGCTTTTTGGGGCGCTTGGTTGGAATGCTTATTTGAAAGGACAGCTTCTTAAAAAAATCAAGGGCAGATTATTTGACGCCTATAGCCAAATGGATTTTGCGTACTATGCAAGTCGTGATACTGGCCATTTTATTAATGTGATCAACGAACAGGCAAACCGTGCTCTACAATCATTTCACGCTTTCACTCAACTTGTGTCATTTCTTATAAGTGCTCAAATATACCTGATCTTGGCATTTTTGGTTGCGTGGAAATTTGGGGTGGCAATATTGATTATAGGCGTCGGACTATTGTTTTTATTTAGATGGCTTAGTGCCTTCGTCAGAATTCAATCGCGTGGTGCAGCTATTGAAAATGGGAATCTTTCTAAATTGCTAATTGAATCCTTGCAGGCTTTGAAGTATTTAGTTGCTACTAACAGGATGAAAAATCAGAAAGCACGTTTGACCAGCGCGATCTCCAATCTTACAGATTATGAAATTAGAACCGGAGTGTCAGCCGCTTTTACCCAAGCGGTAAGGGAGCCTGTAGCTGTGTTGATGATTATGGGTATAGTCATGTTGCAGTTGATAGTTTTTGATGAGCCGTTGTCGCCTATTTTGGTTTCTATTGCACTTTTTTACCGAGGTATGAACTCGGTACTTCAGGTACAAGGATACTGGCAAAATACAATGGAGTTCATCGGAAGTATGGAAATAGTGCATGATGAATTCGAGGTTCAGAAGAATAACAGGGAGAATAATGGGCGGAAAATATTGGATACCTTCGACCAACAAATCCGTTTTATAGATGTTTCATTCTCTTATGGTCCTAATCTTGGCGATGTTATTAGTGGCGTTAATGCCGAAATATCGGTCCGTAGTTCAGTTGCATTTGTGGGTGAGTCGGGAGCAGGGAAATCGACAATGGTTGATATGGTTACTCTGATGCTCAAGCCGCAGCGAGGGAAAGTGGTGATAGACGGGGTCGATGCAAGCGAAGTAGAGCTGTCAAGTTGGCGGGAGAAAATTGGATATGTATCTCAGGATGCGGTGGTGTTTGACGATAGTATTGCAAACAATATCCGTCTTGGTTATATGGGCGCCGAAGATTGTACTGAACTGATGACTCGGGTGCGGACCGCTGCGCGCAGAGCGCACTTGGAGGATTTTATTGATTCATTGCCGAACGGCTTCGATACTGTTGTGGGTGATAGAGGTATTCGATTATCTGGCGGGCAGCGGCAGCGCTTGGTGATTGCTCGTGAGCTTTTCCGGAATCCTAGTGTGTTGATCTTGGATGAGGCGACTAGTGCTCTTGATTCGGAGTCCGAGCTGGCTATTCAAAAAAGTATCGATGAATTAAAGGGGAGCTTGACCATAATCATTATTGCCCATCGGCTTTCTACTATTCGAAATGTTGATTACATTTATGTTTTTGGTAAGGGTCGAATAATCGAACAAGGTACATATGATTATTTGAAAAATCAGCGAGGAACAAGATTTGAAAGATTCGTTTCGGCACAAAACCTGTAAATATCTACAAATGATTATTTCCGATCTTTCATCTGGAAATCGCGTAGATTAACTAACTGGAGGAAGATAGTTGCAAAAGAGAAATCTTAAGGCGGCCCTTGGAGAAAATCGCCCCCTAATAGGCAGTTGGATCACGCTTGGAAATTCTGGTGTAGCAGAGATATTAGCGAACGCAGGTTTTGAGTGGTTGGTTGTCGACCTTGAGCATTCAGTAATTTCAATTGATCAAGCGGGAGATCTGATTCGAGTGATTGATCTTTCAGGTGTCTCAGCGCTTGTTCGCTTGACTTCTAATGATAAAAATCAAATTAAACGGGTAATGGATGCGGGAGCGCAGGGAGTTGTGGTTCCCATGGTTAACTCTCCCAAAGATGCGGAGGATGCAGTTGCAGCAACTCGTTATGCGCCTAAAGGGGTGCGCGGCGTTGGGCTAGCTCGGGCTCAAGGATATGGAACGAATTTTAGCGAGTATATTGATTGGCAGAAGAACGGCCCTGTTGTGATTGTCCAGATAGAGCATATTGATGCGCTAAAAAATTTACAGGAAATTTTGGAAGTGGATGGTGTAGATGGATTTATAATTGGCCCATATGATCTTTCTTGTTCTATGGGAATCCCTGGGCAATTCCACCGCGAAGAGTTTAAGGATGTTCTTAACTCGATACTTTCTGCCGGACTAAGGGCAGGGCGGCCGTCAGGAATCCATATTGTGGAGCCTGATTTAGAAAGATTAGAGAGTGCCATATCCGAGGGCTATAAAATTATTGCATACAGCGTAGATATCAGAATGCTAGACGTTGTTGCGCGGACTGGTACATCAGTTACGAAAGGAGTTTGACAATGAAAGTTATAGGAATTATTCCGGCAAGACTGGGAGCGAGTCGCTTTCCCGGCAAGCCTTTAGCTCCGCTACTGGGTATGCCAATGGTTGGTCACTGTTACCACCGCACAAAGCTCGCTACAGGTCTTTCAGCTGTATACGTTGCTACCTGTGACAAGGCAATATTCGATTATGTGGAAAGCATTGGTGGTAATGCAGTAATGACCTCCACCTCACATGATCGGGCTTCAACAAGAACAGCTGAAGCCATTGATATTATAGAGAATAACCTTAATCAGACATTCGATGTGGTCGTCATGGTTCAAGGAGATGAACCACTAATTATTCCAGAACGAATATCGGAAATCTTTAGGCATTTCGAAGAAGAGAGTGTTCAAATTGTTAATATTATGAGTCAATTAAAAACCGAATCGGAATTTTTAGACCGGAATAATGTTAAGGTTGTTGCCGACTGTAATAGTAATGCGATGTACTACTCGAGAGAGCCTATTCCTTCACCATGGAAAGGTTGGGAGCACCTGCCCAAGTATATGCAAACCGGAATCATTGCTTTTAGGCGGTCAGCATTGAGCAGGTTTAATGCTATGAAGGAGACGGAATTAGAAAGATACGAATCCGTGGATATGAATCGTGTGTTGGAAAGTGGAGGCTCAATCCGGATGCTTCCCATTGATGATTTTATGATTGGTGTAGATACAGAAGAAGAATTAAAGAAAGCGGAACAATGCTTAAGAACAGATCCGGTGATCCACAGGTATATTGAACAGTGAAAGAGAGCGATATACGCCCTGAGGCTTTATATAAAAAATACCTTGAATTAAGCCAGAAGGATGCCGAAAACTGCTTTGGAGGAGAAGAACGCAAAGATATTCCTTGCGTCGCATGCGGGGGCGAAGACTCCAATCGGGCATTCTCGAAGCTAGGGTTCCAGTATGTTCAATGTAAGGCTTGTGGGACTCTCTACCAGAGCCCAAGAGCTTCCCTATCTGCATTTGAAGCGTTCTATCGGGATTCGGAATCCTCTAATTATTGGGCAAACGTTTTTTTCCCCGCGATAGCTGAGGTTCGACGGGAGAGAATTTTTCGACCGCGGGTAGAACGTCTTTCATCAATTGTAAAAAAGCAAGGGCTTGAGGTTAAAAGAATCATCGACGTTGGTGCAGGGTTTGGTATCTTCTTAGACGAATGGCGTGCGCATCATGATGAAGGGAGCCTCATTGCGGTTGAGCCTTCGAATTCGCTTGCAGCGGAATGTCGAGCTAAGGGGTTTGAAACCTGCGAATCCATTGTAGAAGATGTTACCGGATTTGACGGATTCGCGGACCTCGTAGTCTGTTTTGAAGTATTAGAACACGTTTTTTCTCCCCTTGAATTCGTTAAGCACCTAAAGCGGTTAACACGGCCTGGCGGCATCGTGTTTCTGAGCACGCTGTCTGTCGACGGGTTCGATCTTCAACTGCTATGGGATCGATCAAATCAAATTTTCCCACCACACCATATAAATTTTCTATCGGTGGAAGGCTTTCGCTTGCTGTTTGAGCAAGCAGGGTTAGTGGACGTATCAGTAACTACGCCCGGTCAGCTTGACGTAGATATTGTTTCAAAAGCATATCGAGAAAATCCAAGCATTCTGGAGGAGCAAAGATTTCTAAAAAATATATTGAGAGATTCAAGTCGGGCGAATGCTTTTCAAAAATTTCTCGCAGAAAACGAGCTTAGCTCCCATGCATGGGTATATGGTCGTGTCCCTTGTTGATTCTTTTTTTTATGGAAGCCTGATATGAGCAGGTTGAGAGTTGGTATCGCTGGGTATGGCGTTGTAGGTAAGCGGAGACATCAATGCGTTAATCGAAACCCAAATTTGAAGCTGGTTGCTGTATGTGACAGAAGTCTTGATGGTGCGGGGAATTTTGATGATGGCGTAAACTACTTTTCTCATTATAAAGATCTTCTAGCTGATAATTTAGATGTGCTTATTGTCTGTATGACAAATGAAATTGCAGCCGAGGTGACTATTGCAGGGTTGCAGAAGGGTCTGCATGTTTTTTGTGAAAAGCCGCCGGGAAGAAACTTAGATGATATTAGGCGTGTATTAGATGTGGAATCTTCTCATCCAAATCAAAAGTTAATGTACGGGTTTAATCACAGATATCATGAATCTGTAATAGACGCTTTAGAAATTGTTCGATCAGGGAAACTTGGAAAAGTTATTAACTTGCGTGGTGTGTATGGGAAATCAAAGGTCGTAAGTTTTAATCAAAATGATTGGCGAAGCAAAAGAGAAATAGCCGGTGGTGGAATACTGTTAGACCAAGGAATCCATATGGTGGACCTCATGCGGTTATTCGCAGGAGAGTTTACCGAAGTGCATAGCTTTGTGACAAATAGTTATTGGAAGTACGACATAGAAGATAACGCTTACGCAATAATGCGTACCGAAGATGGCATCATTGGAATGTTAAATTCATCCGCCACACAGTGGCGGCATCGATTTAATCTGGATATAAACTTCGAACGCGGAAGTGTAATTTTAGGTGGGCTACTCACAGGTACAAAAAGTTACGGTGCGGAAACTTTGTTGATCGCGGAATGTGATCATGAGACGGATAGTGGCGACCCAAAGGAAACGCTAATTAGGTATAATAATGATCCATCGTGGCAATCTGAAATTGACGAATTCACAAGTAGTATCGTTCAAAATGTGGAACTAAAGAATGGAACTTCAACAGAAGCATTGGAAACGATGAGATTGGTTTATAAAATTTACTTTGCTGACTCGCAATGGAGAGAGCGATTTAATATAGAAGATCCGGGCGTAACGGCTTAATTATACTTATATAGGAGCTATCTTTTGAGCGAACGAAATTTTATTTCCGATTATTATATCGAATGTGCTCGCCTACTTAATACATCAGGTATAGCTGACAATGTTATTGCTGCTAAGCAAATGATAACAGATGGTGCAAGCAGCGGCGGAAAGTTAATATTTGCAGGGAACGGTGCTAGCGCTTCAATCGCTAACCACGGATCTTTGGACTTTACCAAGCAGGCAAAAATACGATCAGTCAACTTCAATGAGTCGGCATTTATTACCGCTTTCTCTAATGACTACGGCTACGAGAACTGGGTTAAAAAAGCAATTGAGTTCTATGGCGAAGAAAATGATACTGTTGTCTTGATAAGCTGTAGTGGGAATTCGCCGAACGTTGTGAACGCTGCAAAGTATTCAAAAGAGAGTGGTTTAAATTTAATTACATTTACTGGATTCAACGAAAATAACCCACTTAAGAAAATCGGTGATATAAATTTTTGGGTCGACTCTCGCGCTTATAATATTATTGAAAGCGTTCATCATGTATGGTTGTTAAGTATCTGCGACTTAATAATTGGTAAAACCGAGTATAGTGTCGTCTAACCAGATCTGTGTGTTTGAAAATGAGAAGTGTAACTCGACCAGCAACCCATATTTTATTTGCCGTAGATTGGTAATATGCGATTTTCTGGGAAAAAAGTTTTTATTACAGGTGCGTCTCGAGGTATAGGCGCATCTATAGCAACTACGTTTCGGAATCAGGGTGCATTTGTTGTAGGGACAAAGACATCCAATGAGTCTACTCAAAAGGAGATTATTTGTGACGAATGGGTAATTTCGGATTTTAGTAATGAAGATGAAATTTTCTTATGTGCCGATGCGATAAAAAGTATTGGCATTGATATTTTGATTAATAACGCTGGATTTAATGTTAATGCGCCATTTGCAGAAATTGATCTAAATGTCTTTAAAAAAATTCAGCAGGTAAATTTACTAGCTCCATTCATATTGTGTCAGGCCTCAGTTGAATACATGAAGTGCCAATCTTGGGGCAGGATCGTAAACGTATCCTCTATATTTGGGAAGATTAGCAAAGAGGGCCGGGCGTCTTACTCGGCTAGCAAATTTGCACTGGATGGGTTAACTGTAGCCCTCTCGGCTGAATACAGCGAATTCGGAATTATGGCAAATTGCATCTCACCGGGTTTTTTCGATACAGATTTAACTAGGAGAATGCTGTCAAGCACCGATATAGCGTATTTGACTTCCATAGTTCCTGCTCGCCGGTTGGGTAAGGTAAGTGAGATCGCTCATTTGGTTGCATGGCTTTCCAGCGAAGAGAATACATTTCTGACGGGGCAAAATATTGCTATTGATGGGGGCTTTACCCGTGTATGACTCGATAGAAATTCAGTCTCAAAGCGGCATCTATAAAGTGGAGTTTGACCTTTCTGGTGTTGGACAGTTATTTAGGCACTTTCCTGGGGATGTTCACTTTATAGTCGATCAAGAATTGGCTAATTTATATGGGAGTGAGCTTGATCAAATATTGACCTGTGAAAAAACGATAAAAGTTATTGCAGAAGAGGGGAGTAAGGAAATTAGCAGGGTATCACCTTTAATTGAGACACTGCTGAAGAACGGAATACGTAGGCAAAGTACTATCGTCGCAATCGGTGGTGGTGTGATTCAGGATATAGCTTGTTTTATTTCGACCGTGCTATATCGAGGCGTAGATTGGAATTTTGTCCCGACGACCCTGCTTTCTCAGGCGGATTCATGTATTGGATCGAAGAGCTCAATAAACCTCGGCGCCTTTAAAAATATTTTAGGTACTTTTAAACCACCAAAGAAAATAGTTATTTCCCCAGAGTTTCTTACTAGTCTGGAGCGAAAGGAAATTCAGTCTGGCATAGGTGAGATAATAAAAGTTCATATTATCGATGGTCCCGAAAGTTTCGATCTGCTTGCTACTGAATTTGACCTTTTCACTAATGATATGTCTGTACTTTCGCGCTATATCGAACGTGCGTTGAAGATAAAAAAGAAATATATAGAACTGGATGAGTTCGACAAGGGAATAAGAAACATATTTAATTATGGCCATAGCTTTGGGCATGCAATTGAATCCGCAACTGATTTTGCGGTTCCTCACGGAATTGCTGTGACTATAGGCATGGATATGGCTAACAATATAGCGGCTTGGCGAGGACTTCTTCCGAGTGAGCATAGAGATCGAATGCAGCCAGTTTTAAAGGCAAATTATTCAGCTTATGCAAATGTAGATGTTCCCCTTGATGGATTTATTGAAGCTTTGCAAAGAGACAAAAAAAATACAGTTGATAAGTTGGTACTAATAATGCCCCTTGGAGAGAAAGCCGAAGTTCAAAAAGTCAAAATGGATAATGATTTAGAGTTTCGTAATCAATGCGAGAAGTTTTTACGCGAGATGCAGGCATGAATGCACTGGACAAAGTAGCCGTCTGCTCCAGATCATTTTCGAAAAATGATCTACTTCGAAAAGAACTTCTCAGTAGATATGAACATGTCTCTTTTAATGAAACGGGGAGGCAGTTCTTCGGTGACGAGCTTATCGAATTTTTGCGTGGGCATAATAAGGCAATCGTGGGTTTGGAGACGGTCGATCGCAATCTCTTGGCACAATTGCCAGAGCTGGATGTAATAGCAAAATATGGCGTTGGTCTAGATAAGATCGATATGAAAGCCATGCGTAGTCATGGTAAACGATTGGGTTGGACCGCTGGAGTTAACCGAAGGTCGGTTGCTGAGCTGGTTATTGCGTTCTCAATAGTTTTGCTGAGAGGTGTCCTGGTGGCACACCGCCTGGTCCTCGATGGTGTTTGGCAGCAAGTTAGCGGAGGACTGCTTTCGGGACGGGTCTTTGGGATTATTGGTTGTGGTAACGTTGGACAAGACTTGGTGCGGCTGCTTCAGCCGTTTGGCTGCAAAGTTTTGGTACACGACATACGCGACTATCCTGAGTTCTTCAGAGAGTTTTCAGTTGAGTCGGTGTCGCTGGAAGATCTGCTACGACGATCCGACATAGTTTCGCTTCATATTCCGTTTGATCAATCTACCTCTAATATTTTGTCTGTTGAAAAGCTACAGCTAATGAAGAACGGGGCATTCTTGATAAATACCGCGAGAGGTGGGCTGGTTGACGAGAAAGCGTTGAGAAGTGCACTTGTCGACAATAAGATTGCTGCCGCCGCCTTTGACGTGTTTGCCCAGGAACCCCCCACTGATACAGAGCTGTTGAAGCTCCCCAACTTTTTGGTCACTCCGCACATTGGAGGAAGTTCCCTTGAGGCAATACATGCGATGGGCATGGCAGCTATCGAAGGCCTTGACGACAACAATATCCCTAAAGCGGACTTGTAAATTTAGTGGTAATTTTAATTAAGTGACACATTTAATAAGCTATATGGGTTGTCGGAAATTTAACTAAATTCAGTGCTAAATCCGGAAATGTAAATGCAATTAGAGCTTGGTCGAAAGATTTGTTTACCAAAGATATATGATTCGCGCGGAAATTTGACGGTTGTTGAAGGGATGAAATAAGTGCCATTTGACATCAAACGAGTGTTCTACATCAATGATGTTCCAGATAGAATGGAGAGGGGTGGTCACGCTCTGAAAGCCTGCCATCAACTTCTCATTTCAATTGCGGGTAGTTTTCAGGTGACGCTTAAGAATGGAAAAGAAGTCGAACGTGTTCAGTTGTCGAGTCCTGAAAGTGCGCTCTATATCCCTCCCAATGTGTGGCGAGAAATGGACAATTTTTCACAGGGGGCTGGATGTCTTGTTCTGGCTTCCAGAGAATATGATGAGTCTGACTACTATCGAAATTTTTCGTCATACGTCGATTCTATAGTTAGTCAATGAGTATTAAGTTTCTGGAGTTAGTCAATGAGTATTAAGTTTCTGGATCTTTCTGCCCCCTACCAGGAGCTTGGTTCCAGGATAGATAAGGCTGTCGCTCGAGTTTTAGAAAGTGGTTGGTACATTGGAGGGGCAGAAGTTGAGCGGTTTGAAGAACAGTGGGCAAAATTTTGTGGTGCAAAATATTGCGTCGGAGTCGCCAACGGCTTGGAAGCACTCCAGTTGTCACTTCATGCTTTAGGTGTTGGACCAGGTGACGAAGTAATTGTCCCTTCAAATACATACATAGCTACTTGGCTAGCTGTCAGTCACTGCGGTGCAAGACCGGTTCCTGTTGAACCAGACGAGAGAACCTACAATATTGATGCAAATAAAATTGAGGCGGCGATAACAGCGAAAACAAAAGTGATCTTGCCGGTACATCTGTATGGTCAAGCTGCGGACATGGATGCAATCCTGGCGCTCGCAGAAAAATATGGCTTATATGTTTTGGAGGACGCTGCCCAGGCTCACGGAGCTGAATATAAGGGCAGACGGATAGGCGCACATAGTGACCTTGTAGCCTGGAGTTTTTATCCCGGGAAAAACCTGGGCGCAATGGGGGATGCTGGTGCGATTACTACCAATGATCCTGTGCTGGCAAACCAGCTGATTGCTTTGCGTAACTATGGGTCTACGGTTAAATACGTAAATACCTGTAAGGGGTTTAATAGTCGTTTGGATCCTATACAAGCGGCAATACTTTGCGAAAAGCTTTCCGTGCTTGAAGAATGGACCGAAAGAAGGCGCAAAATAGCCAAATATTATGCAACTGAATTGAAAGAAGGAGCGGTAATATTACCCCATGTTCCAGCATGGGCTGCCCCAGTTTGGCACCTCTTTGTTGTGAGAGTAACGAATAGAGCGTCATTTATAGAAAGTCTCTCACGAAAGAATATTGAAACACTTATTCATTACCCGATTGCACCTTTTCAACAGGAAGCATACTCAGGGGAGGGGTTTCAGAAATCCGACTACCCGCTAGCAACCCTACTTGCGGATCAGGTAGTAAGTCTACCTATGGGGCCTCATCTTGGTTTGGATCAGGCCAAAGTAGTGGTTGAGGCAATTCACCAGATGTCGCTGTAGTACTGACAGTTATGTACGGAGTTCTGAAAAGGTTGGGAAAACTCGTGTTGGCGAAGTTGGTCCTAACCAGGGAAGATATAAACAGAGCGCCATTTGTTGAAAAGACACTTATACGTAATTCGTACGTGTTTGAGCCAAAGCATCATGCTACCAAAGCCAATGTGAAGAGGCTTGGCTCCCAACCTGAACAGATTGGTGTGCCCCCTTTTTATTGCTATAAAATGCAGAATGTCTCCTTGATCGGACCTTACGGCATTGCCGTTACCAGACGAGGCCTTATCGTTGGAGAAATATTTCAGAGTGCTCTCGAAAAAAGGTTGCGGCACACCATCAACCAACTGGGGCTAGCTCGATTTATTAAGCTTTACTTGGCAGCACTAATGCCATTTAGAAAAGCAACGAAAAATTCAATATTCCACATGGTGCCTCGTCACGGCTACGGCGTGGATCAACCAAATTTCTGTCACTGGCTATTGGAGAATCTGCCTCAATTAACCGCTCTGAGAAAGTGTGGTGATGGTCAGACGGCGATATTGACTAATAAAACCTTAACGTCTTTCCAAATCCAATCACTTGAGCTTTGTGGGGTGCTTGATTCCAGTGTGATGCGTGCAACACAAGATTTTTTGAGAATAGATAATTTCTACTTTGCTACTCTTCGATCCGCCGCAAGCTCGCTGGGCGAAAGAGATCCGGTTGGGCGTCGAGGACTTGTATCGTTGCTGAAAAAAAATATTCGAAATCGCAAAGGTTCTTCGGATGAGAAAAAGGTATTTCTAACCCGCCAGCACATGGAAACCCGAGTTATTAGCAACATAAGTCAACTAGAGACATTATTTGAAAAGTATGGCATAGAGACTTTTGATCCAGGAAAGCACGATTTTGAGTATTGCGTAAATTTTTTTAGGCAAGCTAAGTTGATTGTCGCACCTCACGGCGCCGCATTGGCAAACATGGTTTTTGCGGAGAGTTGTACAATTGTTGAGATGCTTTGTGGAGAGAAAGAAAAAGCGGACTTTTTTTACTATACGGCTATGGAGTTTGGTCTAAAGTATGAGACCTTCCTGTGCAACAGAGATTGTGAGTTCGAGCGAGAAAATGACAAGATTCAAGAAGCCTGGAGTGTAGATATCGATCTTTTTGAAGAGATGCTCATCAAGCTGTGCCAAACGCAGGATACAGATGACTAGCGTTGTTTGTTATGGAGGGTATTACTCCACCGGAGGAAGCATAGTCCGGGACATGTTCAGAGAGGTTTCTCCTTCGTTTACTTTCCCAACAGAGTTCAGGCTGCTGAAAGAGCGCTATGGTCTGTTTGATCTTGAGGATACTTTGTTGGGCTCGTATGCTCCGGAGAATATTGATCTGGCGATGAAGGATTTTTATTGGCTGACAAAAAACTTCGCTAGGCTTTCCGGTCGTTTTAGAAAAGCTGGTATGTCTTATGATTATTTTACAGATGGAGCATTCACCTCCGCAACAAAAAAATTTTTAAGTAGCCTTGCAGATTACGAGTACCCGATGTCGTGGCATTTTAACGATTTCAAAAAAAGCTACACTTCACAAATTTGGGCTCGCGTCGAAAACAAGATTTTCACTAGAGATATCCGAACAAAAGAAGGGAGTGAACTAGCGACTATAGCTTATCCAGGTAGGGAAAAGTTTTTAGATCTAGCAAAAGACTACCTTAGTGAAATTGTTGAAGGTATACAGAGATATAATGGGCAGTCCGAAGGTTCATTGGTTGGTCTGCACAACGCTATACCTCCGTTTTCGGCGGAGCTGATAGACAAAGGCACGAAATACTTCTCAGACTGCAAGGTTATTATCACTGATCGTGATCCCAGGGACGTTTTCATGAATTATCCGAAGGATTCCTATGGCAGATATATTCCAAGGACCACTGATATTCTTGCTAAAGCTAGAGCTTTTGTCCACTTTTATAAATCGATAAGGGTAGATCAAGTTCGGGTGGCAAGTCATCCCAAGGTGATGTTTCTCAAGTTTGAAGATGTTTGTCTTAACTACAGGGAAAATAAGAAAAATATTTTTTCTTTTGCTGGAGTGGAAGAAATAAATCATACCATGGCGGGTACAGTTTTTTCACCGGAGATCAGCAGGGCCAATATCGGCATGTGGCGTAATGCTAAAGGGGATGTTGCGAGAGCTATTAGTTATATTGAGGATTCACTATCACAGTATCTTTACCATGGTTAAATCACAGCGAGGGTGTTTCAGTGTTACACCGACCTGACAAAATGGATAGAGTTAAACTTTATTCCGATCTATCACTAGACCGGAACAGCTAGGTTATGCGGATACTTCTTTTTGGCGAGTTTAGCGGGTTACATAGAAACCTTAAGGAGGGTCTGCTGGAACTGGGCCACGAGGTTGTTATTGCTTCAGGGTTGGATGGATACAAAATGATTAGAGGTGATATTAATCTTGATAAAACGTCTACCGGGATTCTTGGAAAAATCGAGTCGCACCTGAAACCATTTTTTGCGCTTAATAAGCTGCAAGGTTATGACGTAATTCAAACGGTCAACCCATTCTATCCAAACGCAAAGCTTTTTCCAAAACAGTTTTTTTACTCGATTTTACGTAAACACAATAGCAGTTTTTTTATGCTCGCCGCTGGTAGTGACGCTTTTTATTGGAGGTATGGACCTGAGAGACTAAGGTATAGCCCTTTTAAGGATTTTTTAAAGTATGACGTTAAATCTGATAATTATTATATGCAGCACAAGAGTGCGTATTCCTACAATAGAAAGATAGCTGATTTGTCAGATGGCGTTATACCTGTAATGTATGATTATGAAGTCTGTTATGAAGGGTGCGAAAAACGTCTAAACACAATACCTTTACCAGTCAACGTCGACAAAATTGAGTATAGGGAAAATGTCGTAGGGAACAAGTTAGTAGTTTTCCATGGGCTAAGTCGATACGGACTTAAAGGCACAAGACATGTTGAGGCTGCATATGAGGAATTGGCTAGCCGTTACCCTCGTGACCTGGAGTTAATCATTGACGGTCAGTTGCCTTTAGACGAGTATCTTGAGCTAATGCGAAGAACCAATGTAGTTATCGATCAGGTGAATTCGTATTCGCTAGGTATGAATGGCGTGTATGCACTAGCAATGGGTAAGGCTGTGATTGGTGGTGCTGAACCGGAGGGGCTGAAAAGCTTGGGGGTTGATAGCTCTTCTGTAATGAATGCCACTCCGGACAAGCAGAGTATCATTCGTCGAGTTGAAGAATTATTGGAGAACCGGCATCGTATTGCTGATATTGGCGCTGATGGTCGAAACTTCGTCGAAGCCAATCATTCCCATATAAAGGTAGCGGGTAAATACGTGGAAACCTGGAAGTCTATCGAGTAGTACTTTCGCTCCCTCAAACTATCTATACAAACGGTTATTAATGACCTATCTTCCTATATATGCACTAATTTCCCATATGGTCACATTTTTTGTGATTATTTGTGCTAATGCTAATTCAACAATACGGAAGTTAGGTTATACCATTGCGTGTATATTATCCTCTGTAGTTGTTTCTCAGCTGATTCTTTCAGACTATCTCCCTTACGTCGCGTTTTATAAAACGCTAAGCACTAACGTAGGGTTCTTGGTTCAAGCCATTCAATCGCCATACGAACCAGTATATTCGTTTTTGAACTTTATTTTTAAACACTTTACTCAAGATTTTAATTATCTTAGATTTCTTATCATATTTTTTTCCTTAGTTGTAAAGTTCCTCTTTTTAATGCGATGGAGTAAATATTGTTCAATTGCTTTTTTGTTTTATATTTCTTTGACTTTTTATCCTGATTCATACCTATTAAGGTCAACCCTTGCTTGCACGGTTCTGTTATTTGCTTTTTGGGCCTTGATGAGTGGAAAGTCGATAGTTTATTTCATTGTGCCGGTCTTGATTGCGGCGGGAATTCACTTGAGCGCCTTGGTTGTAGCTCCGCTTTGGTTCTTGAGAAATGTCAGATTAAATATTTTTGTATCACTAACAATTTTTTGCGCAATTTTTTTAATTAGTTTTGTCAATTTAGGCCATGTTGTTGTTGAATCCCTTCTGAATCGTCTCCCGCCAGATACGGCAATTGCGGCCAAACTATTTATGTATCAGGACTCAATGTTCGCAGGCAGCTCTAGTCCAGGAGGAGTGCTGGTACTGTATTCGTTAATCACTTTCGCCTATATATTGCTTCGTAACCAGTTGCTTAAAATAGTCCCTGAATACCATAAAGTCTTGATATTTATGTTATTTACTCTGGCAATATTAATAACCTTGAATGATTTCACTGTTCTGGCAGAAAGATTGCATCGATTGACTTCGTTTTTCATGGTGGTGGCATTGGGTCAGATCATCATCTGTTTTAGAAAATCTGATCGACTTTTTATATCCGTTTTTCTAATATGTTTTTTCAATCTAGTTCCTTACTGGACTGATGCAGGACCCTATAAATTGATAGGTTCTCTCTAGCAATAAATATTGTAACTATTCAGGCGTTGTTCATTTGCTGGTATTTATACCGCCGAAGGAATCGGTTTCTAAACTGATGGGCGCAGTAATAGGTAAGACGGCTTATCAAATATTTCGACAATTTCCTCGTTTAAAACAACGGTATTACTGGGGAAATTCACTTTTGGGCGAGATTTTATTGCGTCGATACCGTTGGAATAGACGAAGAAATATTACGTAAGTATGTTAAATATCAAGTAAAAGAAGAGGCTCGACAAGAGACGCTCGGATTTAATTAATGTAGAAGCTGGGACGACACGAGCAGCCTTTTTAGAAGGCTGCTTTTTTTCGTGCGATGCCGCGTGAATGGTTACTAAATATTTTATGATGAAAGTTTGCATTTTGTCCGTATGTCATAATTCATATGTCGAAGCTGAACGATTTCTTGATAGTATCGTCGACGCAATAAAAGAAGCTGAAACTCTTGTAAGTTTGGATTTATATATTATTGATAACTCCTCGCCTTTTAATCATTTATACATTGAGAAATTGAAAAAACAGAGGTCAGGTTTATCAGTTACCTATATAGCAAGTGATAATCTTGGCTATTTCCCAAGTGTTTCAGCGGCGATACGGAAATATAACATAGCGTTGTCAGACTATGACTATGTTTGTATTTCGAATGTAGACTTAAGGCTCAGCAAAAGTTTTTTTGGTGTCTTGAGTGGTATTAATCCTGAGTTGAACGTTGGTGTTTACGCACCTTCAATATTTTCAGCTCAGCTGAATGCTGACCGCAATCCTAAAATTGTACATAGACCCTCAGCTTTTAAGTTGAAGATCAACAAATTTCTTTTTAGTTCTCGATTTAGATATAGACTTCTCAAGTCGGTTAATTCGTTTCGACTTAGGCTGCGTCAGTTCTTAAAGCCTAATCCTGATTCAAAGCAGCCCGGTTCTAGTAAGTTTTATCGGGAGATATATGCTTCTCACGGGTCATTTATTTTATTTACTAGGAGCTTCATAGCTATAGAGTCTAAGTTCGCATACCCAGTTTTTTTGTTTGGAGAGGAGATTTATGTTGCTGAGATCGCTCGAAACAATCAACTCAAGGTTAAATATGTTCCTGAGCTGTTAATTTTTGATTCAGAACATGTGTCGACTTCTACGATGGGTAACTCGTTTTATAGGCAGTCCAACTTGAAAGCCCTTTCCTATATATTGAGTAACTTCAAGTTTTGAAATGTCGATCAACCCTTAACTTCCAAGGAGGCTTAATCTGTTGAAATATTGGCTGAGGTGTATGAGTAATGAATAAAATTGAGAGGATCGTTTACAACCTTGTACGAGGAAACCCTGCGGTTAAGAAAAAACTGAGAAACCTTTATCAAAGCGTATTCGATGTTTTGCCGTTAGCATCCCTGAAAGCCGCATATCCAATAGTTGAGAGGAAGGGGTATTTCTTTGGTTTTCACGACGTTACTCCTTTCTCCCAGTCGGGAACAAAGTTGCTTGCTAACTGCAGCTCTTTTGACCTTCGTATGCCAGAGGAAAGTGATTTTCTTGAAGTTGGTTATTTTGACGGTGATGACTTTCTAAAGTTTCACCCAATAGCAAGGACAAGTGCATGGAACTGGCATATGGGCTGCAGATTACAATGGCGGGGCCAAAGTAATGAAATGGTTTTTAATGACCTATTGGAAGGACAATGCGTTTCTAGAATTGTTGATATTAGCAGCGGCAACGAAACGGTTCTACCTGATGCTATCAGCAGTATCAGTCCCGATGGCAGATGGGCAATTGGTTACTCTTATACAAGAGTTGAAGCGTGTATGCCAGGATACGGGTATAAGGGGTACCAGCAGCGATCAAGTCCAATGCCGAATGTGCCACCTGATACCGGAATTTATGTTATCGATGTTGAGAAGTGTAGCAAGGAACTGCTGATCAGCTTAGCTGAATTGGCCGAAATCAAACCCTCGGAGACAATGGAAGGCGCAATACATTTTGTCACGCATGCCCAAATATCTCCTGATTCATCTCGCGCTATGTTTCTTCATCGATGGATTGACCCCAAAGGAGATATGGATAGGAGGTTTTCAAGACTGGTTGTTATTGATCGTTGTGGAACGGTCTTAGATATTTTCGAAACGCAAGAAATGGTTTCTCATATCGGGTGGAAGGACTCAGATCATGTGGTTGCTTATTGTCGTGTCCTGAAATACGACGATCAGTATGTGGTTTTTAAAGTTGGAGAACCCGGAGCTTCGGTTGTCGTGGGCCAAAACTGCTTTTCCAGTGATGGACATCCGTCGTTTGAGAGGCATGGACGATATATGCTTACTGATACTTATCCAGATCGCCGCAGGTGCCAGGGGCTTGTTATATATGATGTTGTGAGAGAAGTTAGATACGATTTAGCGATTGTGCCTTCGTCAAAAGCATATCAAAGTCCCTCCCGTTATCAGCACTGGTCCTGTGACTTGCATCCTAGATGGAGCCCAGACGGATCGATTTTAAGTTTTGATGCCACCTTTTCGGGCTGTCGCAGTTTGTGCACTATGAATATTGGAAATGCGCTTTCCAACGAAGATTTGAAATATGTTAACCGGACTTTAAATGGTGTGTGAGAATAGGGCTACTAAAATTGGCATCTACCGTTGCCTTTTTGGTGATTATGATTTCATCTTTGATGAAAAAATTGTGCTTGATAATTGTGACTACTATTTGTTTACAGACAATCCGGAACTTGATGTATTTCCGTATAAAACGATATTGGTTCAGCCCCATAAACTTGGGGCATCCATTGGAAATAGGCACCTGAAAGTTATCATTCCAAAGGTACTCAGAGAGTACGACATTACAATTTACATTGATTCAAATATTTCCATCGTTGCTGATATTTCGCCACTGGTCGATGAGTTCTATGCAAGCGGCGCTCTCATTGGTTCGTTTGCTCATCCTTATGTTTCTAGTGTCCCTGAAGAAGTGCAGTGCTGTATTCTCAAAGGCAAAGCAGATGAGGCTACGTTAAGGCAGGAGCTTGCGCATTACTCAGGCCAATGTGATTTGGCTAGTCTCAGGTTATCGGACAACAGTATAATTCTTCGTAGGATGCCGGTGGAATCGTTGGATCAAGCTATGGTTTTTTGGTTCGATCTTCTAAAGAAATTTTCCGGAAGGGATCAGTTGAGTCTGCCGTTTGTAAAAAATAGTTGCAAGATTCAAGACTATTTTTTTGATTTTTCGCCGCGAACAAAGGGCAACGGTTTTTTTATTGTTTTCCCTCATAAGCCTAAATTTAAGCTTTTAAAATTTTTTTCAATTGTCTATATTTGCCTAAATTTTATTAAAAAGTTGGCTTTTAGAGAAATAGCTTTATTTAAATATAGGAATTATAGAAGTTGATGAATGAAAGTGATCAAGGGCTGGATATAGTGAAAGTAGTTGAGCGCTGTCCAATGTGTGGTTGTTGCGAATATGAAGTTGTAGTTTCTGCCGTCGAAGACAACGTCATTTCCGCTGTTGATTACACTGGAAATATTTTACAGTGTGTCGCCTGTAAGCATGCCTTCCTTTCCCCTGTGTTAGTTGAAGATAGCTTGCATATGGCTTATCGTGGGTATTACACACAGAGTGCTGATGGTATTCAGGGCGGTGAGGTAAGAGAAAATGATAAATTTAAGTTTTTTTTAGAATTTTATAGAAGTCACTATAAGGGAGAGAGAAGTAAAAAAGGCTGGTTTTTTGAATCCCTCTATAAATTTTTTCCCTTGGCGAGGTTTTTTCTTGATCGAGCTGTTCGCTTCCTTGCGACACCATCTGCAGGCCATACGCCTAGACTTTTAGATGTTGGCTGTGGCAGCGGGGATTTTCTCGCTCGTGCTGCTAATTGCGGGTACAAGGTGGAAGGTCTAGATTTTGATCCAGCAACAGTCGAAATAGCTAAATCTCGTGGTTTAACCGTCTCCGTTAGTGAAATTCAGGATCTGCCGGTTGACGAAAAATTTGATGCAATTACATTGAGCCATGTCATCGAGCACGTGCCGGATCCTGTGGCTCTTTTAGAGAATATATACCAGAGGTTAAAGCCTGGATGTTATTTCTATATCGCTACACCAAATTTTCAATCCGCCGGACGTTGCGTTTTTGGTCGGAATTGGCGAGGTTGTGATGTTCCGCGGCATCTGCATTTCTTCAATACAAGGTCGCTTTCCAAATTGTTGGAAACTGTAGGCTTCGCTGAGGTGAAAAGTGTATATGACTTGCCCCAGTCATTAGGTATTATAAAGAGCAGCATTGACTTGAAATATGGTGCAAAGCGTTCAATATTTAATTTAATTTGGGTTACGTTTTCCTTATTTCGATATCGATTTCTAGCTTCCGAAAGGCTAGACGTATCCGTATTCAAATGTAAAAGATAACAACGGGCTATCAATTCCTGGGAATTTTAGTTCCGGGTTGACTGATTTATTAGAAGTGCCCTGTATACGATGCATGTTCTGGTCAAATAATTCCGGGCACTAATTTTTTACACATTTAACTAGCGTGCTATGCTTGTTGGCTACTGAAAGCGATTGTCGGACCTGCTCCTTCGGAGCAGAACCCACAACCCCATTCACTTGTCAATTTGCCCAGCTCGCCACTTTGTACGCTTTCAACTCACAAATTTCATAATTGATCGTGGCGCATTCTAAGAGGATTTCGATTAAGGCTGGAGCCGGTAAAAAAATTGCCGTATTTAGTGGTACGCGTGCAGAATATGGCTTGTTGTATTGGCTAATGAAAGATGTTCATGATGACCCAGATTTGCACTTGCAGTGTAAGCGATCAATTGGGGTCCAGACTACCCCATACTGTCTAAATCCGACGTTAAAAAATCATCTCCAAATGTTGTTTTCCAGATCCTTGGCGTTAACTCGTTCACTGCCGAAGCCGGGTGCAAACTTACACGTTGCAGCACATCCACTAAGTAAGTATAGGGATTGATGCCCTGCAAACGACAGGTCACCATTAAACTTTGTAACATGCCCAAATGCTACGCCCCTAACTCACTCCAGCAAAATAAATAATTTTTACGCCCCATCGGAATCACACGCAACGCGCGCTCAAGATGATTCGTATCGCGTCAGGGCCGCTTTGCGGTCAGTTTCGGAGAGCTCGCCGTGGACGACTTCAGTTGCGATGTCGGCCTGATGAAAGGCCGCTGCTACATCTGTAGCGTGATTAATGGTGGAACAAAAAATGATGGTTGGGTGATCACCGGCTTTCTCCTGCCAGTGCTGGATCACCGATTCTGTAATCAGGGCTTTATTCATAATTGCGTCCACAGCCGCCATAAGCGGGTTAGGAGGGATTTAGGGGAGAGGTTAGGAAAATGGGATAATGAATGAGAAGCTATCTGAACGATTTTTTAATAAGCGATTAATCAACACCAGCCTTGCCCATAGCCGATGATTTTTTTTCAGTCCTGCCGGTAGCCACGGAACACGTGGCTGAGCGATTTGGACTTGGATTCCGCATTTTCCAACACCGTGGCTGTGCGTAATCCGGAGTTGCCCTCTAACCAGGCTTCGTATAGCTGGCGGATGACAAGCCTGTGGGTCAAGCCAGTAAACGCGTAGCGCTCGCCATGGACGTGCAATTCACTGCCGTCATCGCTACACCATACAGGAGATTTTTCTTCGACGTTTAGTTGCTTGTGGCCCAGTATTTCCGTGATGTACCCCATATCGAATTTGGCAACGGCTTGCGGGTTTGGCTTGAGCAAACTTTCCATGGGAATACATAAGGGCTCCCCAGGGAGTAGCGGGCCATAGCGGTTGGGCGAGGTGTCGCACAACACAATGGCCGATCGTCGGCGTGGAAAATCTAACAGGGTGGCTTTTAACTCTGCGATGCTCGAAGCTAGGTGGGCTCGCCGTAAAAACAACACCGCGAGACGTTTTTTGCCGAACCACTTATCTCCCAAGTCCCATACTAAGTCTGAGCACAAACACGCTGGACCAACACGCGAGGACATCTCCAACAGTTGTTGGATCAACAATAAGAGCTGCAACACGTTGGCGCGATACCGCCGCAATTCCTCGTCGTTTACCGTGACCCAGCCGACGGCCGCGGAAAAATACCGGTAACCAGAGCCATCAGGATCGGGACTCAGCGCGACGCTCTCATCCCCAATAAAAATTTCCTCGGGTACGGGTGTCTTGAATGAATAACCTGGCGCTACGCAGTGCTGCAAATTCAGGAATGGATTCTGCCGGGTTGGTAATGCACATACTGGGGGAGTTTATCAACTGCAAGATGATGTTCACGCCATCTTAGCGAAAAACTCGCGCACCCGCGGTAACCACACCCGTGCTAAAATTCCGTTTCTGTTAAAATGGATGGTTTTTGGTGAAGACGGTCGCGCACTGACTACCTGGAGTTCGACCAAGAAGAAAAATGGCAAACGTTATCGCTACTACATCAGCGCACGCGACACCAAAGAATTTGCTGGAGCATCTGGACTGCCGCGCTTGCCAGCCGCTGAGCTTGAAGCGGTGGTAGTTGAACAACTCAGAGCAATATTGCGATCGCCTCCAATTTGCCAAAAGGCGTCGGAACTGTGTAATATCGACGAAGCTAAAGTCACTGTTGCATTGAGCCAAATCGACGAAGTCTGGGAGCAACTTTTTCCGAATGAGCAGACCCGTATCGTGCAACTGCTAATTAAAAAAGTTATTGTTACGCCCAGCAGTATAGATATTCGGCTCAGAAATAATGGAATTGAAAAACTGGTGCTAGAAATCACCGACCCACTTGATGAAAACGAGGTGGCGGCATGACTGAAGGAAGTGGACGAAAAATAGAAATGACACGTGAAGGAAAAACGTCGATTGTTGAAGGCAGCAAGGGGAGAGGGCTTGGTATCAATGTGCCCATCAATCTAAAACGACGCAGTGGGAGGCAGCTCATTACCTTGCCCGACGGTTCCGTCTGCGTGCGATTCGCGCCCCGGGGATACCAAAGCCACATTGTTGCAACTGGCTTTGGCACGAGGCTACGTTTGGCTTCGAATGATAGAATCAGGCGACGTCGGGTCGTTACGAGAAATTGCCGATAAAGAGGGTATCGATAACAGCTACGTTAGTCGAATAATCAACTTTACAACGCTGGCACCGGATATTATCGACGCGGTTCTCGAGGATAAATTACCATCCGATATCACTTTGTTCGAGCTTTCGGTGAATCCGCCAATACTTTGGGAAGAACAAAGGTGTGTTTTCATGTCAGCTCCTGCATTGAGCAAAATAGGCCTGATATGAGAGAAATTGTTTCCAATATATGGTGAGTACCAACCCGACGTTAGCTTGACTCATTATTTCCTAGCTGGAAGCAAATAGAAAGTGGCTTTTCAATTTGATAGAGTGAAGTCAGAAAAACACACCCAAACAAAAGAAAAGCCACTTTCATAAACCATAAACAAAATGATATGACATATAATAGCTAGAAAGTGTATGACAGCTTCTACAAGAAAACGTAATTTAAATAACGAATTTTTTTACGCCATAAATGCAGTAAATCATAAATACATATAAAGCCCTCCTCCTAGAGAGTCCTGCAATATCTCTATAAAATTTCCACTGCCAGGCAAGCATGCTCAGTTTATTTGATGTCATCCCGGAATCTGATTTGTATTTAGCTAAAACTTCCTCCAGTGCATATGCTTTCCCACAAATCTTTAGTAGTTTCAGCCAAAGCCCCATGTCTTGTCTTTTCCTTATTTCAGGCATATAGTGCTTACCAAGTAATTTAACATCGTAAATGACCGTAAGGCACCCAATTACATTACTGTATATAAGCTGATCATATGTAACGCTTGGTGGCGAGTAAACTATGCCTCTTTCACCTTTCGAATCAAATTTTTGGTAATGGGAATATGTGAACTTATAACCGTTAGTTTGCATAAACGATATTTGTTTGGCTAGCTTTTCCGGAAGCCATAAATCGTCAGAGTCCAAAAAAGCTATATATTCGCCTTTTGCTATCCGAATAGAATTGTTCCGCGCAGCACCTGTCCCTTGATTTGAATCATGGCGATATAGCCTTATTCGAGGGTCTTTATAAGATTCGATTATCTCAACAGTGTTGTCACTTGAGCTATCATCTGTAATCAATAACTCCCAATTAGAGTAGGATTGAGCTAAAACAGAATCAATGCTTACCTCAATCGTTTTAGAAGAATTGTATGACGGCATTATTATAGAAACTAGAGAGCGATAGTTTTTAGAATTCATTTTTAATCGTTCGGGTTAAACCTTCTTCAAGTGTCACAGGCTTTTCAAACCCTAAATAGTCCGTGTTTGATCTAAATTGTGTTTGCGCGCAGAACTTTTTGATTCGCAAGCTGCTTATGGGAAATTTCCTTCGTACAAGAATAGACATAACGTCAAAAAAATAGCCAACAGAAAGACCAAAAACATAGGGAAGCCTAAAGTTACTAGGGCTGCGACCTAGTACTTTGTTGACCAATGAGATTAAAGTATTCATGTCGAAATCTGGCTTATCCACATAATTAAAAATCTGCAATTTATTTTCTCTATCTACTAAATACTCAATAAAAGCTGCCACATTTTCAACATACGCCATAGATTTTTTATTTTTACCAGGGCCTATCATTAAGAATCTACCCAAAGCAATTTGCCTCAAAAGATTATATACATTACCTCTGTTGCCTTCACCAAAAACGACTGTGGGTCGAACAACAAATAGTTTTTTGTCCTCGCTCAGCCAATTCTGTGCAACTAACTCCGCTTTATACTTTGATTCTCCATATGCATGAAATGGACTAATTTTTCCTTCTTCATCCGTGTCCTCAGTAACAAAACCATACACAGCAACAGATGACGCAAATATTAGAGTTTTTATAGAGCATTCATCCATAGCTTTGCATAAGTTCTCCTGCCCAGTTACGTTTGTTTCAAAGTATCTAGACGTCGGAGAAATATCGTCTCTATGTTCTGCCGCAAGATTAATTACAACATCAACATTATCCAAATTTTCGACAAGCGATGCGCAGTCTCGAACATCAGCGAATCTCCACCTCTTGGGATATTTCTCACTCTTATAGATATCTAATATTATAAAGTCCAAATCTTCACGCTTGTTTAAGCGATCACATAATCGTGTACCTATAAACCCCGACCCACCAAGAATAGCAATATTTTTCTTCATAAAATTATACGACTAATAATTATCCAATTTACGACCATATTAACTACGCGTTTTTTCTAACATAACTTAGAATGTAAGCGCAGATCGAACCACACCCTAGCCGAGCTTTACACTCCAAGGTAATAATGCCTCGACCTCCTCGACGCATTGTGCGTTAGGGGGCTCTTTAAAAAGATGCTTTATGATCCGGGCCCTCCATACTTTTATCTAAAGTAAAATGTTTTTCAATCACGGTCGCACCAAGAGCTACAGCGGCTATTGGTATGGCTACGCCCTCACTATGGTCCGAATATCCTATCGGTAAGTCGAATGTTGTACCAATACCATTCATAGCCCTAAGATTTATTTCTTCCGCTGGTGCGGGGTACTCAGTTGTACAATGAAGAAGGGTAACTTTCCCCTGTAGAATTCTCTGACCTTTGTCTGAAGCATAAGCCGATTCGAATTTCTCAATACTCGGTTGTTCATCATCTGGATTTAGGTAACCGAAGGCAATAACGCCCAAAACGGCCTCAGTCTCCGACAAAGTAGCCATTCCCGTCGAAACTATAATATCTAGACCAGTCTTCGCGTGTGTGAGCACCAAAGGAGCGTTAGTAATTTCACTGGATGAGATTTTTAGGCGCTTTACTCCAATATCTGAAACCAAGAGTTCCAAACTTTGTTGATCGAAAGCTGTTGATAAAAACTCAATTCCAAGATCGTCACACCGCCCCAATAAACGATGATGTGCCTCGTCGGACAACTCCAGTCGGCTTAGCATAGTGAACTGCGATTCCTCCCTCCTTGTGTTTTCTATCTGATACGACGCCTGCTTTGCAGTTTTAGTGACTAGGTCTTTCGCTTTAAATGTTTGAAACTTTACAATATCTGCACCAGCTTCATGTGCCGCATCCACTAGTCTTAAGGCCAGATTCTCATCGCCATTATGACTAACTCCTGCCTCAGCAATAATTAATGTCATAAATCCGCCTATTTTACTAGCGTCTCCCCATTTTTTTAACTGCCACAAGGCACTAACCCTCCATAATCCCCAAAAAGATCCTGTATCGGGCATTGCTGTCCCACAGATTGTGACAGCTAAATAAAAAAGCCAGATTCAATTGATAGAATGGGAGTTGCGAAACTTCAATTAAATCAAAGGAATCAGGCTTTGTCACATTCTAACACCGCACTTCATCAACTACTAAATCCAATCTCAAGACATGATTTTGAGAAGTTGGCAGCTGTTCATCATTCTGGTCAAAAATTGCGTAGCACGAACCGATGGGATCAGTTTGTCGGTATGCTCATGAGCCAACTGTCAGGTCGCCAGAGCTTACGTGACATTCAGTCTAATCTTGAAGCTCAGCAGCATAAGCTTTACCACGTTGGCGCAAAACCTATTACAAAACCCTCCCTTGCTCGGCTCAATGATCGGCAACCTGCTGAGCTTTATGAATCGCTGTTTTACAAGCTACTTCATCAGTTAAAACGTCAGCCAGGAAAGCACAAATTTCGATTTAAAAACCCCCTTTATTCTATGGATGCCAGCGCAATCGATTTGTCACTCAATCTCTTTCCCTGGGCTGCATATCGTGATGACACCGCAAATGTAAAATTAAGTGTTGGGCTTAATCATGCGACTGAAGTACCGGAATTTGTTTCACTAAGCGATGGTAATGAAAACGATATGGTAGAGGGGCGAAAGTTTCGTTTCCCTAAGGGAAGTTGGCTGTATTTAGCGGTGGTGATTGACCTGTATTCACGGAGAGTGGTTGGCTGGAGCATGAGCAGCCGAATGAAAGCTGACTTGGTCTGTGATGCGCTCAAGATGGCGATATGGCAAAGGCGGCCAGAGCCGGGGCTGATTTCACTCTTACTCTGGGTTCGGGCTACAGCGAGAAACACCTCGAGATTTCTCAGGGAGAATTTCATTGTCTTCATCCTATTGGCTATCTGGGTTTTTCATAATTGCAGGGTAGTCTGACATGAATCTTGTTTTATCGATATTAATATTCAATATTATTTGATTTATCGATGTTTTTTTGTGGTCTATACTCCTCGCGTTTTTGCAATTCTGCCTATAGGCCTGTAAATGAATGATCTTGATAGAAATCGCACCCACCTCAAGCAGTTAGAAGCGGAATCGATGCATATAATCCGCGAAGTTGCCGCAGGATTTGATAATCCTGTAATGCTGTATTCGATTGGTAAAGATTCAGCCGTGATGTTGCATTTGGCGCGCAAGGCTTTTGCGCCCGGTGTCCCGCCTTTTCCACTTTTGCATATAGATACGACCTGGAAGTTTCGTGAAATGATTGAGTTTCGCGATGCATTTGCGAAAGAGATCGGTATGGAGCTGTTGGTTCATACCAATCAAGAAGGCGTGGCTCAGGGCATTAATCCTTTCGATCATGGAAGTGCAAAGCACACGGACATCATGAAAACGGTCGCGCTCAAGCAGGCGTTGGATAAGTATAAGTTCGACGCAGCCTTTGGTGGTGCGCGTCGAGATGAGGAGAAGAGCCGCGCTAAAGAGCGTGTGTATTCCTTTAGAGACAAATACCATCGCTGGGACCCCAAGAACCAACGCCCAGAACTCTGGAATATATACAACTCGCGTGTTAACAAGGGGGAATCGATTCGTGTTTTCCCACTGTCCAACTGGACGGAATTGGATATTTGGCAATACATCTACCTCGAGCAAATTAAAATTGTGCCACTTTATTATGCGGCGCCTCGGCCGGTTGTGGAGCGCGATGGCACCTTGATTATGGTCGATGATGATCGCATGCCGCTCGAACCCGGCGAAAAGCCGATGGAGAAGTGGGTGCGTTTTCGTACATTGGGTTGTTACCCGCTTACAGGTGCCGTTGAATCCAAGGCGCAGACCCTGCCGGATATTATTCAGGAAATGTTATTGACGACCACTTCTGAGCGCTCGGGACGCACTATCGATCACGACCAAAGCGGTTCGATGGAGAAGAAGAAGAGGGAGGGCTATTTCTAAAATTCGGTTCTTAGCTAGTTTACTTGCCCTGGCGACTGCAATTTCCCGCTCAGGATGCTCATTTACTAGATGTAAACTCCGCTCCCTCGCGGAAAATTGCAGCCACCCGTGCTGCGGCACCTACGCTAAAAAAGCGAATTTAGAAGAGACAAAAAGCTATGTCACACAAATCAGATTTAATTGCAGAAGATATTCATCAGTACCTCAAACAACATGAAGAAAAAGACCTGTTGCGTTTTATAACCTGTGGCAGTGTAGACGATGGCAAGTCCACACTCATCGGCCGTCTGCTGCACGACACAAAGATGATCTATGAAGATCAATTGGCGGCAATTTCCAAGGACAGTAAGACCCATGGAACAACGGGTGAAAAAATAGATTTGGCGCTGTTAGTGGATGGTTTGCAGTCCGAGCGAGAGCAGGGTATTACAATTGACGTCGCATATCGTTATTTTTCAACCGAAAAACGTAAATTCATTATTGCAGATACGCCTGGGCATGAGCAGTACACACGCAATATGGCGACAGGTGGGTCTACAGCGTCGTTGGCCATTTTGCTAATTGATGCGCGATACGGCGTACAAACTCAAACGCGCCGCCATAGCTTTATTTGTTCGTTATTGGGCATTAAGCATTTTGTTATTGCCGTAAACAAAATGGACTTAATCGATTTTTCACAAGAAAAATTTGAGCAAATTAAAACGGACTATGAAGAATTTGCGAAGAACCTAAATGTGCCCGATACGCAATTTATCCCTATTTCCGCTCTCGAGGGCGACAATGTGGCTAGCTTGAGCGAGAAGTCACCCTGGTACAGCGGCAAACCTCTGCTCGATATTCTCGAAGACGTTGAAATAGATAAAGATGAGAATACTGAAATATCGCGTTTCCCAGTGCAATATGTCAATCGTCCGAACCTGGATTTTCGTGGCTTTTGCGGAACTGTTGCTGCCGGTGTCTTTGAGCCGGGTCAGGAAATCAAGGCGCTGCCATCAAATAAAACATCAACCATTAAACAAATCGTCACCTTTGATGGCGATGTTGCGGCTGCCCGCCCGGGAGATGCGGTAACGTTAACACTAAATGACGAAATCGATATCAGCCGTGGCGATATGATCGTTGCTGCCAATGATAATGTTGAGCCCGCAAGTGCTGTGCTTATTGATGTGGTGTGGATGCATGATACGCCGCTGGAGTTAGGTAAAAACTACTATGTCAAAATTGGCTCGGCAGAAGTGTCCGGCATGGTTTCTGAAATTGAATACCAGGTGGACGTGAACACGCTGGAGCAAGCCAAGGTCGATTCGCTTCCGCTAAACGGCATCGCCCGTTGCAAACTTGAGTTAACAGAAGCCGTGACCATTGATCCATATAGCCGCTCACGCCATACGGGTAATCTTATTTTTATTGACCGTTTAACCAATGTCACCGTTGGTGCCGGCATGGTCGTCAAATCATTGGGCAACGAGCATATTGTTTGGCACAACATGGATGTTAACAAGCAGGCTCGGGCCAAGCGTCACGGGCAAAAACCTGCGGTTATCTGGTTTACCGGGCTTTCGGGTTCGGGCAAATCGACGTCGGCAAACGCACTTGAAAAAGCGTTGTTCTCTATGGGGCACAGCACCTATTTACTTGATGGCGATAATGTTCGCCATGGACTCTGCTCAGACCTGGGTTTTAGCGATAATGATCGCGTTGAAAACATTCGGCGGGTAGGTGAAGTCGCAAAATTGATGGTGGATGCCGGCCAGGTCGTTTTGACCTCGTTTATCTCGCCATTCCACCGTGAGCGGCAGATGGTGCGGAAGATGATGGCGCCAGGCGAATTTATCGAGGTCTATATTGATACTGGTGTGGAGATTTGTGAGCAACGCGATCCCAAAGGGTTGTACAAAAAAGCGCGCGCAGGAGAAATTAGCAATTTTACCGGTATCGATTCACCCTACGAAGTGCCGGAAAATCCTGAAATTACTATTGATACGAGTAAAATGTCTGTCGATCAGGTTGTCACGCATATCGTCCGTAAACTGCGCGAGTACGGTATCGTTTTTTGATGCTAGGGCCTGTTGACACTAATTTGATCACCACTGTTGTGACTGCAAATACGCCAATCAAGGCGCGAGGAGAATAGTTTGGTTATTCCAAATAAACGACGATTGCTACATGGATGTAGCTTATTAGAGCAACGCAGGAGCAGTTGCCGAGGGCCGGACCAAAATTTCCTCCAGCTGCGTTGCCTATAGGACATAGGCAAGGGCGAGAGCAGGAGCGGTAGCTTTGATATTCGCTCATGTGGAATAACCACATCACGCTCATATCACCTTCGACTATAGGGATATAGTCGTTAGAGCGACGCAGGAAGCCAAAGCCGAGCTGAAGGAAATTTTGGTCTCCGGCAGTGGCGATCAAATTAATGTCAACAGGCCCTAGGGCTTATGTGCCACAACAATGATAACCGAATTAGTGTGAACAGGCCTTAAGGAACACGACACATGAACTTTACAGATATCTTTATTAAGCGCCCCGTTCTCGCCATTGTTGTCAGCCTTCTAATATTGCTCGCGGGCCTACAGGCGACCTTTGATCTCACAACACGCCAGTACCCACGCAGCGACAGTGCGGTCATTACCATCCAGACCTTCTATGTCGGCGCGAGTGCCGAACTGGTTCAAGGGTTTGTGACGACACCGCTTGAGCGCGCCATCGCCGCCGCCGATGGCATTGATTATATTGAGTCGCAAAGCTCCCTGAGCACAAGCACAATCAATGTCTTCTTAAAATTAAATTATGACCCCGTACGCGCGATGGCAGAAATTAACGCCAAAGTGAATCAGGTGCGCGGCGATCTTCCACCCGAGGCAGAAATTCCCGCAATTACCATTAGCTCCCCCGATGAGCAAGTAGCTGCGGCCTATCTCAGTTTCAGCTCTGAAGTGCTGTCGCAAAGTCAAATTACAGATTATCTGTCCCGTGCGATTCAACCCCGCCTGAGCGCGCTGGCGGGTGTGCGGCGGGCCGATATTTTAGGTGGGCGTACTTTTGCGATGCGGATCTGGCTAAAACCTGAAAATATGGCCGCGTTAAATATAAGCCCAGCCGATGTTCGCAACGCACTCGCGGCGAATAATGTGCAGTCAACCCTGGGCCAAACCAAGGGCGCACTTACACAAATAAATCTCAGTGCAAATACAGATTTAAAAACGCAGGAGGATTTCGCGAACCTGATTGTGCGCCGTACACCCGAGGGCACTATCCGGCTTGGCGATATTGCCGACGTCACGCTTGGAGCAGAAGATTACAGTGTCGTCGTTAATTTTTCAGGCGACACCTCCGCATTTATGGGTATTTGGGTGCTGCCAACGGCGAACTCGCTCGAAGTTGTAAAATCCGTTGTCGAGGAAATGGACGCTATTCGAGACAGCTTGCCCACCGGATTAAATGCGCGCGTCGCTTATGATTCAACTGAATACATTTCCGCAGCGATAGACGAAGTACTCTTTACGCTCGCCGAGACCTTAACGATTATTACAATCGTTATTTTTCTTTTCCTCGGCTTTAGCCGCTCAGTACTGATTCCACTGGTAGCAATTCCGCTATCGTTGGTCGGCGCTATTTTTATCATTCAATTATTTGGATTCACGTTAAACCTTATCACACTGCTTGCGATCGTGCTGTGTGTCGGCCTGGTCGTCGACGACGCCATTATTATGGTTGAAAATATCGAACGCCACATCGAAGCGGGAGAAAGCCCATTTAAAGCGGCGATTATTGCCGCTCGAGAATTGGTTGGCCCAATTGTATCAATGACGGTTACCATTGTATCTGTCTATATTCCCATCGCATTTCAAGGCGGCCTTACCGGTGCGCTATTTAAAGAATTTGCCGTCACTTTAGCCGGAGCAATTGTTGTCTCCGCCGTTGTTGCGCTCACCCTGTCACCAATGCTCGGTGCAAAATTGTTGAAACCACACAAGCACATGGCGGGACCGCTTGAAAAAGTATTTGAACGTTTTAGGGATTTTTATGCGCACTTTCTCAACGTCAGTCTGCAACATCGATCTTCGGTCTATCTATTCTGGATACTTATCTCATTTCTAGTTGTGCCAATGTATATTTTTTCTCCGAAGGAATTGGCGCCTATTGAAGACAGGGGTGTTATTTTTGGTATCGTAGAAGCGCCATCAGATGCTACAGTTGATCAAAGTGCTTTTTACGCAAAACAAGTCAATGACGTATTTCAGTCTGTAGAGGAATCCGATTTCACCTTCCAGTTTACCTGGCCTAGCGGCGGTTTCTCGGGAGTAGTTGTCGACCCATGGGATGAGCGTGATCGCACCGTGTTTGAAATATTTCCAGAAGTACAGCAAAAATTAGACAGCGTTGCCGGCTTGCGTATTATTCCCGTCACGCCACCCGCGATACCTGGCGGAAGTAATTTTCCAATGGACTTTGTGCTGCTGTCTACAGCACCCGCCGAGGAAATTTTCCAATTCGCACAAGAGCTTCAGTTTGCTGCGATGAACAGTGGATTATTCGCATTCCCTCCGTTGGTCGATATGAAAATAGACCAACCAAATGCGCAACTACTTATCGATAAAGAAAAAGTGGCCGATTACGGCTTGAGTCTGGAATCCGTTTCCCAGGATTTAGCCGTGTTGCTCGGCGGTAACTACGTTAACCGCTTTAACATGGACGGTTATAGCTACAAAGTCATTCCGCAAGTGAAACGTAAAGCCCGCCTTACTCCCGAGGATCTAAACAACCTCTATCTTACCGGGCCTGACGACAACCTTATTCGCCTGGCGGAAGTGGCATCGATTGACGAGAGCATTGTTCCACGCTCACTCAATCGGTTCCAGCAATTAAATGCCGTAAAACTAAGTGGAATGCCTGTCGTGCCGCTCGATCAGGCACTGGCATTTATGGAGCAAAAAGCGAAAGAAATACTACCTAAAAATTACGCGATAAATTATACCGGCGAATCGCGTCAACTTCGCAAGGAAGGCAACAAATTTTTACCGGCAATTTCGTTTGCAGTCATTATTATTTTTCTGGTACTTGCTGCGCAGTTCAATAGCTTCAGAGATCCGCTTATTATTTTATTGGGCTCGGTTCCACTCGCCATGTTTGGCGCGCTCGTATTCACCTACCTCAAGGCACCCTCGGGGAATTTCTGGACAGAAGGCTGGACCAGTACCCTGAATATATATTCGCAAGTAGGCCTGGTTACCTTAATTGGCTTAATCGTGCGTAATGGAATATTAATTGTCGAGTTCGCAAATAAACTACAGCAGCAGGGAGAAGCTAAACTCGCCGCGATTAAAGACGCTGCGTTAATTAGACTGCGACCCGTTTTAATGACTAGCCTGGCTACAGTCGCTGGCCACACGCCGCTGATTTTCGCCGCAGGAGCCGGTGCTGAAGCGCGCAATTCAATCGGTTTGGTGCTTGTTCTCGGCATGCTTATCGGCACCATATTTACACTGATAGTACTTCCCGCCGTATATATGCTATTTGCCAAAGACTACGCGTCGGCACCGCAAGAAGAGTCGTTTGAAGAAGCACCTGTAGCCTAAGCAAAAGATTCTCGGCCAGCATTTAACTTGCTTTACCCCACGTGTTAACGGCTTAAGGCTATGAGCTTTTTTAATAACCTTCTAGTGCCGCTTAACTACCCCGAGCATACTCACTGACAAAATACTTATCCAGGTAAAAATACTCAGAAGTAACATCCTTTGTACCAAGCCAGACGGCAACTGAAATAATGCCATCGGTTTTGTCAGCACAAATATTATCGGTAATATTACCAAAGCAAGTGTCTGACCTTTGTGAAAACCCAGCTTTGGCAAAAGCACTATGGTGAACAACGTCGCAAATAGAAATGGCATGACCGCGCTGTAAGCCAATATATAGTGAACCGTATAATCAGCCCCCCAAATCGGTCCCATATCCATTGGCAGCGCCAAGCCCGCAAACATTAGCCCAAACAGAAACAGCATATTGCCAACCCAAAGCCCACTCACACCAAATGGTTTTAAATATTCGCGACACGCATACGAAAATGCTACTACAAGTAAGCCTGGCAAAAATAGACCGAAAAGGTTCATAGCGAAAGTATTGCTTGCGCTAAACGCTCCGAGCATACTCACCGACTGATGCAAATGCGAGTAATTGGGCTCTAACGCTGCAAAAACTATAACGGACACAACATGAACGGGCAGGGCGACAATACCTGCCCATATTAAATAACACACTACGCTGGGGTTAATGACACTTACCGAGGCAAGACATTAAATTTCTGAAGCGAAACCATTTAAAAATTTATAAATATCTTTTTCGTAAGCAGGAGCCAAATTTTTTGCAGTGTAAGCGAGATATTGTGTCGACCCGGTATCATCTGAATAGTAGTAACCGTAGTAAATAAAATTTATCGACTGGATAGTACCCTCCATCTTCATATGCAGCAGAGTCACGCCATTCACTCGTCGATACTCTTTGGATATTACGCGTATATCAGGCGCCACGGTTCGAGCATTTTCCACGGCGAGATCTAAAAGGTTCTCCATCTCAACCTGTACTTTCTCAGTAATCGCCATGCCGTATAGGTCTTCTCCCTTTAGACGAAACTGATATTCAGTTTCACCGCCAGGATCGCCTTTTTCGAAATTCCACCTGGCTGGATTTATCCAAAATCTACTGGAGTTTTTTTCACTCTTAATCTCAAAGACTGCTTGACTATTTTTCTCAAACTTGTTTTTATTTCGCTTAATTTCTTCTTTCTTAAGTGCAACCTTTGATTCATAAACCCAAGTACCATTATCATTTAATATGACAATATCTCCCGAATCCGTAACAGCCTTGATACCCGCAAAAGAAATAACGGGCAACAGTGTAAAAATTAAAAAAATCAGCCTCATAGCCAAACTCCAATTAACAATTTTTATCCAATAAGTTTTTTAGCCAAAAAATATAGCGCCTATTGACACTAATCCGTCAAATAAAATGTAATTGTGGTGACAACTCTCACATCTTTTTCAATTTTATTCGTATCGCCATAATCTTCTCCGGCATCTCTAACAAAAAAACTACCCTGTCGGGCACTTCTGATACCACCGACCTTTACACCGGCATTTTCAGCGAACTCATTCGCAGCGACTCTCGCATTGGTTGTCGCTTCGCGCAGCATTTCCGGCTTTATTTCATTTAACCGTGTAAACCTATATGCCGGCTGCCGGTTTTCAATATCTATCCCTTTAGCGATGAGTCTGTTGACGACGGAACGAACTTTGGAGATCAAAGCCACTTTTTCCGTTTCCACTTCGATAGACCCAACAAGAATATGAACCTCATCAACAACTTCCTGGTTCTCGTTCCTAAACTCGTGGTACGAATAGTCAATAATCCCGATATTTATTTCCTCGGTCTCAAGACCGTTTTCAACGAGCAGGTCTACAATCTGCTTTTGTATATCTTCAGATTGACTATATAGATCGGCGATCTGATCACGAGTTTCTCCAGAGACCCTAAAAGTCAGATGCCAATTGGCAGTATCTGCGCTTACTCGTCGCTCAGCCAGGCCTTTCGCTTCGGCGGTGTTTAACGCGACCTTGGCGTTATACATCGTTTGCCCAATAAAATAACCGGCAATTGCAATTCCTGTTGCCAACAAAAAACTCATCAGTATATTTGAAACATTCACATTACTTTCCTTTTTATTATTCCAGGAATCTCTTTTCCAGTATTAGCCGTTACTCGCTATTGATGTTTATGTTTCCGCCTAAACTCTTCCAATTTGGATGAGTGTAGACAAAACTCAACGAAAACTTCAGCGAATTTGGTGAAGTGGGAAATGCACCATCAATTTCCAACACACCATTCTCATCTACTGAGGGTTCAGCCGTAAGCAAAAACTCACCTTGCATCCACTCCTCGATATTTATCTCCTGATCAATAAAGCCCCCATAGGTTTCCAACAGTTTTTCATTTGTAAACTGGCTTTGAAACACTAGGGAAGAGTTGTCCAGGTATTCAGAAAAATCGTTGTTATTGATGCCTTTGGCCAATAAAGTGAGTTCCTTCATGGCAAGTACTCTAAGTTCATCCAACGGCGGCACAACAGTCGCCTGAGGCAGGCGGCCAAGCTCATCCGTCTTATATAATTTCTCGCCATCGACCACCAACATCAACATCCCGTCTTCGTCCTTGGGAGCGCCATCTAATTGAAACGATGACGACATAAATAAAAATCTTGCCTCAATCACCGCGTTATCAATATGTTTAATCGGCATTGAAACAGAAGTAGTAACGGCGCCCTTTTTAGTCTCATACTCCAACATCCCGGATTGAGTAATTAACAGGGAGGTCTGATGACTTTTCCACAAGCCGACATAAGGAAGTTTGTCGTCGTCAAGCGGCTTGGCACAGCTAGCTAACAGGAAGACGAGAATAGATACCGCTATTATTTTTTTTAAATGTATAGGCATGATATTAACCAAAGCATATTGAGAATATGTTAGTGCTTATCCAGATATGCGGAGATGCAAGCACCGAAACTCTAACAGATCCCCACGCGTGGGTCAGCCTCTTATTTCATGCATCTTTGTGAACAGGTTTGGGAAAAAGAAAATTTTGATTTAGCCAAGAATATTGTTTGAAAAAAAAGGCGGCCCTTGGCCGCCTTGGAGCACTTAGCAACAATACTAGTGCGTGCAGCGCAAATCGGCAGCAGCCTGCTCAATCATGGCATTTAAAGCGGGAACACCAAGACCTTCGATCAAATCTCTGTGCGCTCCGTCTGAAAATCTGTCTGCGCGTCTTAAGCGGCGGCAGGCACGTGTTATTTTGCCTTTGCTTTCAGCATGTTTAGCTTTGTAAAGTATGCTGCCAAAAGTATAACGATTGATAAAACGCCTGAAGCCGTGGCGGCCAGTACCATCGATTTCGCCCGCTTTTACGCCGGCATTGAACGCGTATATGACATCCACAATTGTCGTTAGCTCTGGCAACAGGTTCAAACCAACAAACAATGGGTCGTGGTCAGAGTTGCGCGTGGCAGTGGTCACATCAAAGTATGTATCCAGCCGACCAAAATCAAGATTGTAGTCAAGTGCATCAGCTTCATCGGCGTTGATGTGCCAAACACTTTCACCCGTCAATTTCGAATACAATGCATCGCTAAGCAGCACGTAATCAAGCGTACCCATTTGACCGTCGAACACGAATGAATAGGCACCTGCATCTTCAACGTTGTTATAGCCGTTAGCGAGCAAGTATTGAACGGGATCTTCCATCGCATAAGCGTTTAAGTCACCCAAAATAATAATGTCCTCGTCATCCAGGCCCGTCGGCAACGTTTGTAACCACTCAGCAATGGCAACCGCACCATCCAGACGGCGTTGATTCCAGAAACCGGCACCATCCATTTGGTCAAAATTGGGGCTAGCTGTATCTGATAAGCCAGACGGACCTTTCGATTTAAAATGGTTTGCGACAACCGTGAAGCTGTCGCCGCTCTCAAGATGGGTAAAGCTCGCAGCCATGGAAACACGGTTGGTCGACGGTCCGTTAAAAATTGGATTGGCAACGAAATCGCGACCGGAAAATACATCCAAGGTTGCAGCAACGGCATCATCGATTAACGCAACGCTGGAACCTTCCGCCAATTCAACAACAGCAGGTTTATATATGAAGCCAACAGAAATCGCGTCGGTACCAACGAATTGCTGACCAGGGTATACGTAGTCATAAGTGCCTGCGCCCACAACGGCATTCAATTCATTTACCAACACTTCAATTGCCGTTGAACCATCATTAACAGCATCAAACTCGTTTTCGATCTCAACAAGACCCAGTACATCTGCGTCCAGAAGTGCTAATGCGTTGACTGTTTTAGCTACCTGGCGAGCAAATTCTTCCGGCGTATCCGCACCGCGAGGGTCCATACCAATGGCCGTCACAACACCGGATTCGTCGAGCGTGGTAAAGAAGTTCAGCACATTAAACGACGCCACTTTTAATGTGCCGCCTACATCTTCAGGAACGAGCGGACGCGGATTAGGCGAGTTGCCATCTAAAGTCGAAGTGAAAATATTAGTGCCATCGATATGAGAGCGCACACGCCAAGTAGCGCCAGAAGCAGAGGCACCCGCCCATTTGTAGTCAAGCACACCCGTCAAATTGTCAACTGTGTCACCCATGCGCTTGGCAGAAGTCTCGTCATAAATGGCAAAACCATCCAGATTACTGATATCAGTCGTTTGAACACTCAGTCCGTCATCGTAAGTCATACGGCGCACACCCAAAGCTTCCTGTGCAGCGGCAAAACCCGTTACATCTGGCACATTAATTTGGGTGAATTGGAAGGGACGCTCACCCGCCACCAATGTAACTTCATTGAAACGATCCAACTGGAATTGTTCTGTAATGGTTAGCTGCTCAACAATGTTGACCAACATACCTTCATAAGATTCCAAGTCCGGCTGAATGCGGCCACCCTGGCTCAACGTCGTGTCCGTGCCTGCAAACAGGGATATGCTCGCGGCGCTTACCAACGCCAGATTACCAGAGCTAATAACCGTTACTTCAGTCACTGTATCGATTTGCGTTTCGCCGAAGAACTGGTCAACAGTCCCTTGTACCCGCACCAAATCCCCGACATTTACGTCAACACCAAAGGTAGAGTCGAAAACAAAAATACCCTCTGAAGACGTTGGGTCCGCGTCTTCGTCTGAACGTTCTTCCTGAACAAAGAAGCCATTCAATTCGCGGCCGCTATCGGCATCGCCATTTTGGAAGTCACCTATTACGATACCCTCAATCACAACTGTCTGACCCTCCAACGGGCTCACATCTGTTTCACCAAAACTATTGGTTTGATACGTGGCAGGATTGCCCTGGATATCGTGGATGAAAACCATTGGCGCAGGGCCGGGTCCAGGGCCGACGCTACCACTTACTTCCGTCGTACAAGTACCGAAAGTACTTGCTGCGGGAGCTGTCCAAACACCATCGACTAACTGCAGAGAATCGCCAAGCGCAGTTGAACTCGTTTCGCTAACGCCAATATCTGTACTGGTCATTGACGCCGCTGGCCCATCCGCTGCGGTCAAGGTACCTTCGTAAGAGAGAAATTCGACAACTGAACCACCAGCGTCGACCAGGGCAATACCGTCCGGTGCGCCATTTTGGATACCATTAGAAGGAAAATTTAACACCAGAGTGCCACCAGAGGCACCGCAGCTTACATCTGCAGTTACATCCGCTAACGCTATCGTGTTATAGGAAGAACCATTTGCACCGTTGTATAGAACAACGTTCCAACCAACCAGACTGGTCGCGAGATCGCCGCTAATTTCTATGGCTTCACCAACATCAGAACCGGTGTTGTCATAATGAATCTCGCTAATAAATACATCAGAACTAACAGAGACGCTCGTAAAAAACGATACCAGCGTCAATGTAGAATAAATTGCACGCTTTTTAAAACCATTAAAGGCGTTTAACTTGAACATTAATATGCTCCTACTTTGTGGGTTTTGGGTAGACTTACCCAGCGCAACACAATAAAGAGCAAACTTGACAGCCAACAGACGTATTTATGAACTTATTTTGATATTTTTATGAATTGATAGTAAAAACTTATATGAAATAAATATTTTAATGACACTTTTTGGACTTACATCCTGCCTCGATTTACAACCATATTCAATGAGTTTTTTTCTTAATCAATTTGAAATAAAGCTATCTAACTAAAGGTTATATCTATGCGAAAAATCCACACGCTAATACCAATACTCTTGATGAGTTTAGTTATCCAATATAGCAACGCCAGTCAAATCAGCGGTTTTTTTATCCCGCTGGAAACATTGGACGGCAAACAAACTACACTTACAGAAATCCAAAAAAACAAACCAATATACTTCAAAATTTGGGCCACCTGGTGTCAAACCTGCATGCAGCAAATGCCACATTTTCAGCAAACCCACGAAGCTTTAGGGAATGATATCCATGTTATTGGTGTTAATGTCTGGATCAATGACTCCATTGATAAAATTGAGGATGTCGTTAAACAATATGACCTGGACTTTCCAATATTAATAGACAAAAACGGCGACTTTGCCCAAGCTTTTAACCTAAAAGGTACGCCCATGCACGTCATTTTGGACAGTAAAGGTCGAATCGTGCACAAAGGCCATGATGTCTCAAATGACCTAGATAACAAGTTGGCAGTACTCGCTAAAGGCGAACTCTCACTCAAAACTGTTAACGAAAAAAAGGAATCGCTACCCCGTCTGCCCATACCGGAAAAAAAAGGTAGTTCAGCAATACTATTTACAGCCACCTGGTGTGATTGGTACCTAAAAGATACGCGCCCACTTATGTCAGAAAACTGCACTAAAGCACAATCCATACTAAATAACGCCGCAGAAAAATTTTCTGACACCAATTGGCAACTCGTTGTCAATCGACTTTGGACAGGCAAAAAAGAATTATTGCAATTTACTGAAAAGTACAAAGTCGTTATCGATAGTTCAGTTGATGCGAGCAACCGGGCGTTTTTAGAAAATAACGTAAAAGACTTTCCGACACTTATTATCTATCAGAACGGTAAAGAAAAAGGTCGTATTACTGACTTTTCCAATTCAGAAAAAACAGAGAAGAATGTCAAAACATTACTGTCCAACTAAATTCGATTTAGTTTTTTCCTGCCGGAAAGTAATTTCAAAATATAGATTTGAGTTAGGTCTATGCACAGCTTTCGTTTAGGCCTAACCCAACAAACCAGAAAAACAATTAAAATGTCACCCGATAAGTCAACGCGGGCTGGAAGCCAATTTCTTTAGAATCAATGGTCACCACATCATCTCCCGGAGCATCAACCCTGTCGTAATCGAGATTACGTTCACTGATATTGTCGTAATTTAATGCGTTAATAATATCCAAAATAATTGCCGACTCCTTGCCAAAAGTCGTGAGATCCCACTTCATACGCACATCCAACCTATTGTAGAGCGGCAATCGATCCGAATACGGTTCCCCGTAAACAGGCAACACGCTATCGTCGAAAAACGGGTTCTCCTGTACACCTACAATAGGCGTATGTGCTTCACCACTGCGCACCGACCAGCGCCAACCGATATTAAAGTTTTGGCTGTATTGATAATTCATTACCCAGTTCAATACCAGCGGCGTATCCAAAAAGTACTCCCGCGTCTGGTTTGATCTAAGATTTGTGCGCTCGCTTTTTGCGTAGCTAACAGCCAACCATCCATACCATTTATCTGTCAGGTTTTTATTTATCATAATATCTACGCCGCTAGCTTCGCCTTCAGTATCATTCGCGTAACGCAATTCTTGATCGGGATCATCCTCACCCAGTGCCAGTGGAAGGTTAGTCAGCGTTTTATGGTAAGCCTCGACACTCACACTCCAACCGTCATCCAATTCCTGCAAAACACCGAAAGTAAAGTGCTCCGCCTGTGGCGAATTTAATTGAGGGTTCCCCGTTTCGGGCAAAACAGTTTCCAGGTCAGCGAAACGATTGTAGGAACCGGCTTTGGCAGTGAGTGTTGTTTTGTCAGCAACTTTCCACGCTGCGGCAAAACGTGGGTGAATAAATTCTTCATCAGTAAAGTCGTTTTTCTGAAACTGCATCCCGAGATCAAACGTCAAGGTATCCGTTGGCATCCATGTGCCGTCGATATAATAAGAGGTATCCGTTAATTCAAATGTGCTTCTGGTCTGAATTCGGTCCCCGCGACGCAAATCACAATCAGGATCAAACTCGGTACAAATAAACAGCACCTGATCTAAAAAATAATCCCATTCAAAGTCCGATATTTCCGCGCCAACCGCCACGCGAAACTGATTACCAAGCGGCATACTGTAGCGCCCCTTGAGCGTGTCGAGCTTTAACCCCACCTCATTAATGTAGTCATCGCCCCAATAAATATTGGATTCGTCGTCAATACGCCCGTAGCCCAACTTAAATTCTGTGCCTTCGTCGCCGTTAAATTCCCACAACAGACTCTGCCCAGAATATTTATCTTCTAAGCGCGCATCTCCGGCAAAGTCTGGATTACTCGCGACGAAATCGGCCTCCTCTGTCAATTCCGCTTCTGCTTTGTCGGTGGCGCCGTTGGCGGAAAAAGATAAGCGGTGATTGTCATCGATATTCCACGCATACTTAAATTGATAATCGGTATCGCGGGGGGCTTCTTTAATGCGAATACCGTCTTCCGGTTCATCTTCCTCTTGAATAAACAGATCGATCAGACTGCGGCGTGCCGAGAGATAAAACGCTGAATTTTCAGTCACAGCACCCTCGACAAAAACACCGGAGCGCAGCATTGAGACATCCAAGGTTGTTTCGATGGGTTTGTTTTCGGGTTCGCGTAAAGTTACATCAAAAACAGCGCCTGTTGCGCCAGTATATTCAGGACCAAAACCCGCCGAATACATTTGAAAATCGTGCAAAATAAATTCACTAAATACGGATACACCGAATTCGTGAAAGATGTAACTCGCGGGCAAAAAGTCGACCACGAAAATATTGTCATTGGGGCTGGACCCTCTAACTGCTGGCTCCTGGCCGTCAGAATAAATCACACCCGGAAGTGCAAAAATCGCCCCCAAAGGGTCGCCAAGGGCACCCGCAGTTTCCACCAGTTTTTCTGCATCTTCGGTAATAATGGTGTAGTCGCCCGAGCGGCGTGAGCCAATTGTCACGAGCTCTTCTTCATCTTGCGCCTGGGTATTCGAGTGCACACCATTCTGATCGTCTACCGCCAAAGCAATAGAAGGTATCAATAGATAAGCTGCTGCCAATTTGAACTTCATGGTTAAATCCTGGTCCACATGATTAAATTATGCAGCATTTTAGTGATAGCTCCCCTTTGCTAGCTGTAACCATATGTGAGCAATTGTTTCAAAATGTTCCTCTTGTTTAGCCTTTTCTCCGACGAAACATTCTGTTACATGCACTGGGACTTGATTCGAGAGTAGAATACGTAACTAGCTAACCAAGTGCGCGCGCCATGAAACTTATCTACCGTATTTCACTTATATGTTTGTTCCCGGTCATTCACTCTGTTTTCGCGGCGGATATCGTTACGGACGTCCGCAGCGGCGGCGTCCGCAGCACTAATGATGGTGGTTATCTGGAAATCGGTTTCGTCGGCGGCTATATACATAACCCCTTCGAAAACATCTCGATTGACTCCGACGATTTTGCGGCAACGATTGATGTCGGTGGCGAATATCGTTACAAAGATTTTTTTGTCGAGGCTTCTCAAGGCACGCAGGACGGATTTAATTTGGGCTATAGCCTGTGGAGCAATGAACACTGGACGGTAGATGTGCTCGGCGCAAGCATCAACGGCGTACTTTCCGATCGCGACGACGGAGATATCCGCGCTGATGACGACGAGGCGACACGCGATGCCAAACTGCGTGATAGAGATACTTTTTACATCGGCGCTGGCGTGCGTATCACCCGCTATTTCGAGAACTACGTGCTTCAATACCGACTAGTCTCCGATATTTTCGACGGCAACGGCGTCGTCAGTACCCTTCGTTTTGGTCGCGGCTGGCAAATTCGCAACTGGAACTTTCACACAATATTAAGCGCGGAATACTCTTCTGAAGAAACCAACCAATATCGCTTTGGTATTACCGAGCTGGAGCAAACCTCGCGGCATCCCCGATACGCGCCGGGCGCCAGCCTAAACTACAGCGCCCTGTTCGGCGTTGCCAGGCCGCTCAGTGAAAACTGGGTGTTGCGCGGTTTCGCCGGCTATGTCTATTTACCGGATGAAATCCGGGATAGCCCCTTAGTCTCCGATCATGATTTCAGCATCGCGGTCGTTGCCATTAATTACGTATTTTAGGCCGGGGTCGAGAACAAAGGATGAAACGTTTCTGGGCGCCACTTATTATCTCAACGCTTGTCGCGACAAACCAAAGCCTGGCCGAAAATCAGCCCGAGACCAACGCTCTTCGGGTTAAACCAAATCGTTGTATCGCACTGCACGAAGGCCAGCAGTGCTATCAAAAATTACAATTTAGCTGGACGACACCGGAACGTGGCCACTATTGTTTATATCAACGAGAAACGGATGTCCCATTAATATGTTGGCAGGGTAACGACATGAATCGTTACACCTATAAATTTGAATCAAAACAAAATAAAGTTTTTCTTATTCGCGACGAGGATACGGAAAATATCATGACAGAGACAGAAGTTTCCGTTGCCTGGGTATATAAGCGCACCAAGAAAGTGACAACGGGTTGGAGATTATTTTAGTGAACGACGAATCTGAACATATTCTGGTTGTGGAAGACGATGCATCTTTATCAGAATGGATTTGTGATTATTTAAATGAACATGGCTTTGAAGTGACCGTTGCGAACCGAGGAGATACAGCGATTGAGCTAATCGAAGCCGATATGCCGGACCTGGTACTTTTGGACATCATGCTGCCCGAAAAAGACGGCTTCGAAGTATGCAAGGAAGTGCGTAAATTTTACCCCAGTCCAATTTTAATGATGACGGCATGCAGTGAAGAATCCGATGAAATTCTCGGCCTGGAACTCGGCGCCGACGACTATATAAATAAACCCGTCAAACCGCGCGTGCTGCTGGCAAGAATAAAAGCACTTTTGCGTCGCACTAACGACAGCCAGCAACAGCAGACGCGTATTTTTGGCAACTTGCGAATCGACGCGAGTTCAAAAACAGTGATACTCGACGACCGCACAATTCAAATATCATCAAACGAATTTGATGTGCTTTGGTTGCTTGCGAGCAATGCGGGAAAAGTTGTTAACCGGACTGACTTAATCAGTCAGCTGCGCGGTATCGAATACGACGGTTTCGACCGCAGCATTGATATTCGCGTTTCCCGAATCCGAAAAAAACTCGAGGACGACCCGCACCATCCAAAAAAAATAAAAACCGTATGGGGGAAAGGCTACCTCTTTACTGAAGATGCATGGCAGTGAAACTTGTACGCCAACTAAGCCTATCGCTCATTGTTGTCGTCATTGCTTCGACAATTAGTCTGGGCTGGATAATCAATCAAATTTATATTCATACCTCAGCACCGATAAGTGCAAAGCAAGAATACCAGGCTTACCTGGTATTTACGCGCGCACTTGCCAACGCCTTTGATGCGAGTGAAAACAAAGCAAACGTGCTCGCGCAATGGAATCGACAAAATAACCTGCGTTTGTCTTTGCTACCGCGCGAACTTTTTCCAGTACCGCCACAACTTGTGGCTGACTTCGAAGCGGGAGAACCGCTGGTGCTTGAATCGGATTCCGGTGCCGCTGCATACTATTTATTGACTTCCAGCAATGACATTCTTTCAATCAGTTTACCGGCGACAGATACCAATCCCGAACGAAATAGATTGGAACTTATTTTAACCTTAAGTTTTTATGGCGGCGTCACAACCATTATTTTAATTTGGATTTGGCCGTTAATTCACCATCTCGGAAAATTACGCGACACCGCAAGTAAATTTGGTCAAGGCAACCTGGATGCGCGCGTGCGCAGCCATCGTTTTTCATACATAAAAGATATTGAATCCGAATTCAATAATATGGCGGATCGCATCCAATCCCTTATTGGCGATAACAAACTATTGAGCCGCGCGGTATCTCACGACTTAAAAACGCCGTTAGCACGGCTCAGATTTGGTTTAGATGCGCTGACCGAAACTGAAAACGACGCGCTTAAAGCGAAGTACGCCGGACGCATAAACAAAGACCTCGAAGAAATGGAATCGCTGATCGAAACCCTGCTGCAATACGCGCGCCTGGACGAGTCGCGGGTAAAATTAAATACTGAAAGCCTGAGCCTGTCGACACTGGTCGAATCATTAATCGACGCCTACGACCAAATAGCCATTGACCTCCACTTTATCGACAACATCCAAGCGGGCAAGAGCCGTATCTGGGGAGATAAACGCTACCTCGCCATGCTTATCAACAACGTGCTCAGCAATGCCATTCGCCACGCTGAATCCAACGTGCGTGTGAGTTTAAACCTCAACAGGAAAAAACTTTTGTTGATTATTGAAGATGACGGTGAAGGCATTCCCGATAACGAACGTGAGCACGCGGTAAAACCCTTTTGGCGCGGTAGCCAGGCGCGCGAGAAAAAAGGGCACGGCATGGGCCTGGCTATTGTCGCGCGCATTGCAGAATGGCACGGCGCTCAATTGACCATACAAAAATCTCAAGCGCTTGGTGGCGCCGAGATAACCATGACATTTGCTTTGGAAGAATAGCGGGTACCGATCTCACAAAGCCCTGTTTTACTCTGCGGTCAACAAGTTATAATCGCCGGCAGTCCTTACCTTGATGCGCGGAGAAATACCTTGGAACTTAAAGCTGCCAGCAGAGAACAATTACAACAATGGCTCGAAGAGCTGAGTAGTGAATACACGGCGATTCAGGCACAACAACTTAACCTCGACCTGACCCGGGGCAAACCCTCCGCCGAGCAAGTGAGTCTATCGAATGCACTCGACGGTATTCTCAATGGTAATTTTAGCGCTGCAAATGGTACCGATGTGCGCAACTACGGTGGCCTGGACGGCCTGCCCGAAGCACGTGCGCTCGGCGCAGAGCTCATGGGCGTGCCCGCAGAATATGTTATCGCCGGCGGCAATAGCAGCCTGACCCTTATGCATCAAGCAATGAGCATCGCGCATTATTTTGGCCTCGAAGGTCCAGATTCCGCGTGGAGCAAAGAAGTACAGGTAAAATTTCTTTGTCCAGTGCCCGGCTACGACAGACACTATTCTGTTTGCGAACACCTCGGCATAGAAATGATCACCGTGCCAATGAACGCCGATGGCCCCGATATGGACGCCGTTGAACAACTGATCAGTGCCGATGCGAGCATCAAGGGCATGTGGTGCGTACCCAGATTTTCCAACCCAACCGGCGTTGTTTATAGCGACGAGGTCGTCGCCCGCATTGCGAAACTCGGCAACATCGCCAGCAAAAATTTTCGCGTTTTTTGGGACAACGCTTACGCGATACACACGCTTAATCCAAACGCACCGCAACTCGCCAACATCCTGGAATACTGCCAAAACGCCGGTACCGAAAACAGCGTTTTGCAATTTGCATCCACGTCCAAAATTACCTTTGCCGGCAGCGGCGTCGCTTTTCTCGCGGCGAGCAAAACAAACCTGGCTGGCTTTAAAAAATCACTCGCATTTATGACCATCGGCCCGGACAAAGTAAATCAATTGCGCCACACCCGATTTTTTGAAAAAGAAGGCTCGCTGCAGGCGCATATGACAAAACACGCGGAAATTATTAAACCGCGTTTTGCCAGCGTGTTAAAACATCTGGACGAAGCTTTTGGCGATAACGATTTAGGCCGTTGGGAATCCGCCCAGGGCGGTTATTTTATTTCGTTTGATACGTTACCCGGCCTGGCAAAAGAGGTGGTAAAACTCGCCGCTGACGCCGGCGTAAAACTCACACCCGCAGGCGCAACTTTTCCCTATCGCAAAGACCCGAACGACAGCAATATCCGCATTGCGCCAACAGTACCAACGGTTGAGCAAGTAGATGCAGCGATGAAAGTCTTTGTTGTCTGTGTAAAACTCGCTTCGGTTAAGCAAGCTATCGAAGAAGCGTAGTATTGATAACAGAAGGCTTTGGGATAACCAATGTGGGGGATGTCTAAATCAGTGCATTCTAATCTTTTTACGATCGGGAGTAGGCATCGGTGGACGCATAAATTCATCCATGAAGCTCTGCACCGACATCCCGACAGCTGCTCCTGCGTTGTTCTAACGCCCGCAGTGTATTTAGCAACGCTTTTCTTTCCAGCTTGGCACATACCCGTTTGCGCGCCGGTGATAAGTTCAAAAACCGTCAATTCATGGATGAATTGGCGGAGCTACAGGGATGTATTTATGCGTTTTTTGAACTTATCACCGGCGCGCAAACGGCTCGAAGGCAACGATATTCAAGCTTTTAAACCAAATGCGCTACAGTTTAAAAACTACATTAAAAATTAATGCGCATGTCCCTGCGCAATTTCACTTTCGGTAGCCTCGCGCACATCTTCAATACTAATATCAAAGTTAAGCACCTTACCCGCCAGTGCATGATTTCCATCAATGGTAATACCATCGTCTTCCACCTTCACAACTTCGACAAAACGCACTTGCCCACTGGCATCGTTTGCTTGAAAACTCATGCCCACTTCAATACTTTCGACACCGCCAAACATGTCGCGAGGCAGCTTTTGCACCAGCTCTTCGTCGTGAACACCGTAACCTTCCTCAGGCGCAACGGTAACTTGTTTTTTATCTCCCACTTGCAAACTGAGCAAGGCCGTATCCAAACCGGGAATAATATTACCCGCACCAGCAAGATAGACGAGAGGCTCTGCATCAGCAGAACTGTCGATGACTTCACCATCTTCACCAGTGAGCGTGTAATGAATAGAGACAACAGAATTTGCTTCGATTTTCATGCGGGGGGAGCCTTTTGGTCTGTACGCAGCACTGCGCAATATATAAATGAAGGAAAGTCGTCAGTTTAGGGACTGATCTTTAGAAAGCAAGTTGGACGACGATAAAAGCACCTAAAGAGTATTTTTCTCACACATAAACAAACGACAGGATAAAATACCCGCGATCCAGTTTTTGGGTAAACCGTAATGACACAAACCTCGACAACCGACAAGCTAACAGATCTTGAAACGCGTTTGGCATTTCAAGAAGACTTGCTTCAATCATTAAACAAGCGCATCGCTGAACAAGAGATGGAATTGGCCAGGTTCCAGGTGCTGCTCCAACATCTAAATGAAAAAGTGACGCACCTGCAAGAAGATTCGGCCGATATTGAAGCGGGTAACCAGACACCGCCCCATTACTAAAGCCAGCCCCCAACTGCTGACACCTGATTGTAATTTGTACCGAGGCTGGCCCTCTGTTAAGATGCGCGGCCTCTGAACACCGCGCCGCGCGCTTAATTCGCGCGAATCAGCAACGCCATACTATCTGTTCCCAGTGCGCATATTTAGCCGTAGGTCACATGTTTAATCTCATTTACCGAACCCCATCCAACGTTAAAAACGAAGTACTCTCAGGCACAACGGTAGCGCTCGCGCTTGTCCCCGAAGCCGTTGCTTTTGCATTCGTGGCAGGCCTCGAACCCATGGTCGGTCTGTACGCTGCATTTATGATGGGTTTGATCACATCAATTATCGGCGGTCGGCCAGGCATGATTTCGGGAGCAACCGGAGCGACAGCCGTCGTTATGGTTTCGCTCGTTGCCGCCCATGGCGCAGAGTATCTATTTGCCGCCGTTATCCTGGGGGGCGCTATTCAAATCGGTGCGGGCGTATTGCGGCTTGGTAAATATATCCGCATGGTCCCCCACCCGGTGATGCTGGGTTTTGTTAACGGGCTGGCCATCGTAATTTTCCTCGCCCAGATGGGCCAATTTATGGTGAAAAATGCATTCGGCGAGCGCGTTTGGATGCACGGAGAAATGCTCTACACCATGGGAATACTGATCTGCATTACGATGCTCATCATTCATTTTCTGCCAAAGCTCACAAAAGCGGTGCCATCATCTTTGGTAGCCATTGTTACCGTGACGCTGGCCGTTCATTTGATGGGCCTGGAAGCACGCACAGTGATTGATTTTGTCAAAGACATGTTGCCAACAGAACAGGCGGCCAATGCCACACTAAAAGGCGAGCTTCCGTCATTTTCCATACCGATGGTGCCCTTTACCTTTGAAACATTAAAAATTATTTTGCCAACCGCATTCATTCTTGCCGCAGTCGGTCTTATCGAATCACTTTTGACACTCACACTTATTGACGAAATTACCGGTACGCGCGGGCGCGGTAACCGCGAGTGCATTGGCCAGGGTATTGCTAACACAACCAACGGTTTTTTTGGTGGCATGGGCGGCTGCGCAATGATTGGTCAAAGTATGATTAATATTAATTCCGGTGGTCGTGGACGATTATCAGGCATTACCGCGGCATTGGTCTTACTCGCCTTTATTTTATTTGGCGCTGCACTTATTGAAAAAATTCCACTCGCAGCACTTGTCGGCGTTATGTTTATGGTTGTACTCGGCACTTTCGAGTGGTCATCATTTCGAATTATCCGAAAAATTCCGATAAGCGACGCCATTATTTTGGTACTTGTCTCGGCCGTTACGGTGATTGCCGACCTGGCCATCGCGGTTGTGATCGGCGTCATCTGTTCGGCACTTGTCTTTGCCTGGAAACACGCGCAACACATACACGCCGAAAAATCGTTCTCTGAAAACGGCAGTAAAATTTATGAATTGCGCGGCCCCTTATTTTTTGGCTCTGTCGCAAACTTCAAAGAAATTTTCACCCCCGAAAACGATCCCGAAGACGTGATTATTGAATTCCAACGTTCTCGCGTTAGCGACCACAGCGGCATCGAGGCACTCGATACATTAGCTGAACGCTATCAAGCTTTGGGCAAAACACTGCATATTCGGCACTTGAGCCCTGAATGTGTGCAATTGCTGAAGAAAGCCGGCGATTTATGTGAGGTCAATGTATTGGAAGATCCTGACTACCATGTCGCGACGGATGAGTTAGCGTAATTGATTGACCCTAAATATTTACGCTAACCCCATTTTCACTAACAGCTCAACAGAATACACGTTAGCAGGCTAAGTAATATAAGACTTAGGGCGGAAACCGAACATGGACGCAAATGCAACGTCAGGAACCGTTGAGATTCGTGTGTTATACAACTCAACAGCGTTGTTGTAGCCCTTGCGAAGCAGGGATATTTCATTCTCCAACACGACCATCGATTCGCTGACATCGGATATTAACTGATTCGCTTTTAGATCTGGATAATCTTCGACCAACGCGGAGAATGTTTCGCGCAAATGCCTTTCCTGGGAGAGATAGGCGCTAATTTCGGAGCTCTCATTTATCTCGGCGTATGCTTTTCTCGACTGAGCTAAACTCACTTGAAGTGCTTTTTCGTGCTGAAAATATTGTTTAGCAATTTTGACCAGGCTTTTCAAAAGGTTGGCGCGTTTCTTTAAGGACACCTGAACATTCGCGGCATTTCTTTCTGCGCGCTTACGCAAGTAAATCAGATCATTGTAGTGCAATACCAACATCACCAAGATCAGATAACCCGGGGCAGCCATCGATGCGGCTAAAAAATCTGTTGCTGCAAAACCCCCTTTTCCACCCAAAAACATTAATACCGCGATAAGCATGCTACTAAACGCGCCGCAAAATAACGCCATGCCAATCTGCGCTTTTTTTAGCATCACTTCTCTTTCAGTATAATTACTCAATATAAACGGCTCAGAATCTTCCCCATCAACTAAGATCAATGTATCGCTGGCATTTTTATTTATATCGGCTGTACCTATTGCGTAAAGCGAATCATTTTCTCTCAATGTATTTTCGGTATAGCGTCGATCACCGTGACATTCGACCACTTTGTGTTTTGAAATAACTTCCGCACCCTTCGGATTGACAAGAATCCGTCCTTCGTCGTCTTCACAATAGAAATAACCAAAGCGCGTTCTTTTCTCGACGGTCACCCACTTTGCATCTTTACCCGACCCCTCCTTATGTTCCTCTTTATAGTAGTACCAATAACAGGTACTCTGAGTTACCGGTGATACAAGTGCCTTCCCCTCTTCAAAAGGTGTAACTGTACCGACAGTTTCCGACAAACCAACGCTTATCCCTTTTGACTTTATCGACGGAATATTTTCGATAAGTCGCTTAAACCTTACTTGACGGTAACCAAGGAATGTAGCGACAAAAAACAATACACCACCAATAACAATCGCAGAAACAGAGGTAAAAGGAGAAATTTGAGTGTCGGGGAACGCCGCGGTTCTCTCGTTCGCCTCTGGCCATAACGACGCATCCACTACCGTTGGCCTCTCGGGTATTTTAATCCCCCAAAGCGGCAGCAACCAGCGCTCGGGAGAGGCTTCCATTTGTATTTTTAACATCTGATAGCCGGACGCCAACGTCAGACGATATTCCTTAATTTTGTCAATATCGCTCGGCGTTATCGCGACACCTTCATTAACAAATTTTTCAATAGGGGAAGTGTGCGCTAAAGACTCATTTTTTTTGTTGAGTATATTCTGCGTCTGATTTTCGACCGCCTTAATTTGATTTTCGTAACGCGTAATACCGTTCTGGATATCCTCCCGCATCATCTCGAACGAAAACTGAACCAACACCAACAGCAATACCAGACTTAATACCGATAAAAAAAATAAAAGCCGATGGCGATTAAATACAACAATAATCGAAAATACGCAAAGTGCTACGCACGCCAAACCAAACCACAGAAATACCAGCGTAGAAAACCCCATAGAAGCTTGAGCCTTGCCTTGGGAAAAATTTGAAATAATAGGCGTATAAAAACCCGGCTCATAGAATGTTAAACTTAGATCACCACGAACATCTTTGGCCTTAGCAAATACATAGACACTGTCGCTTGGTTCAATGCGCCATTCGGTATAGCGATTATCACCAACAACGGTTTGAAAACTTTTTGCGACAGACCACTTAATCTGCGATAGACTGCTATTACTGAGCACCTTGATTCGACCAGTTTCGTCGCCCAACCAAAAATCAACGGCGCGCTCAACCCTACTGACGGTATCCCAGTATGTATCGCCATCAGAATCTCTGCGTTCGACTTCATGCAAATAAAGAAAATAAAGACTTGATGTACTGGTATAAGGACTGGATAAAGTTTGACCGACAGGATAGGCACGGGCATTAAGATTTACTTCCCCGGCCAACACCGTACCCGCCTTGCTTTCAGGAACGCGCTCTAACTGCCGCAGTTCCTGTAAGTTTTTAAAACCACTCCCTAATAACCACCAGGCTAAAATCGCCGTCGCGGCCGCTATGAAACTTGCGAGCGCTCTATATTTCATTTGCCCCATATCGCTTTTCCATCTAAACAATGGTTCGAAATAAATATGTCTTCAGCTACTCGTTGTACACAACAACTGAAAGCGTCCGTAATTTTTACCTTTACGGCATTAAATATAGTTATTTATGGGTAAATTTACGACAGGTAATTTATCGAGATGTGATAATTTAGCGAGTAAGCGATGAGAATCAGAGAGCACATGAAAACTAGCGACAACAAACAGTAAATAAAAAAAAGGCAGCCAAGCTGCCCAAGTTCCCAGAAGATTGGGTGCTTATTCGAGCGTTTCTGTGATGACCGCATCAATCACATGGATCACGCCGTTGGTCGTATAGATATCAAAAGTCGATACGGCTGAACCTTGAACTTCGAGCACTCCGTCAACAATCTCAATAGTGACATCCTCCATCGCCGCCGTATCTACAGAGGTACCATTGAGGGTAAATGCGGTTACCGCGTCAACCGCTGAACCGCTAATGACGTGCTGGAGCAGCACATTCGTCAGCGCTGGCACATCTGCGAGCAAGGCTGTGAGTGTTTCATCTGGAATTAAAGCAAAAGCCGCATCCGTCGGTGCAAATACGGTAAACGTCTCGGCTTCATTAGCGAGCGTGGCATCAAGCCCGGCGGCCTGAAGCGCCGTCACCAGTGTTGTAAAATTTCCTGCTGCGACAGCTGTCTCAACAATATTGTCTGTGGGCGTACCCATCTCTGCCGGCGGAATCAGAACCTTGTCGACAATATGAATAACGCCATTATCAGCCATCACATTCGGCGTCGTCACTGTCGATAGATTTACCAGCAAGTCATCGCCGCTTAGAGACAAACCGACATTATCTGTGTTTGCCATTTCTACGAACGCATCATCAGACTGAGCGATATTTATTGCAGCATTTGCCATAACTTCCGAACCGGAAATAACGTGATAAAGCAAAATATCACTCAAGGTGTCCGTATCTGCGAGCAAAGCATCAATCGTGTCCTGGCCCAATTCGGCAAACGCGTCATCTGTCGGAGCAAATACCGTAAAACTGCCATCGTCGTTATCCAGAACTTCGTCGAGCCCCGTTGCTTCAAGCGCCGCAATTAAAGTTGTAAACGAGCCCGCTTCCTGAGCCACTTCCACAACAGACATCGGCGGCACGGGTAAATCCAAATCACCGACAATGACGGCATCGACAACATGAATAATACCGTTGCTTGTATAAATATCGCTGATAACAACATTGGCACCGCCAACTCTCAGGCTACCATCAACAATATCAATACCTATTATCGCGCCGCTTGCCGTTTCAGCCATACCACCATTTAACGTATAAGCGGTAAGTGCATCTACCGCCGTACCGCTAATAACGTGTTGCAACAACACTGCCGTAAGCGCATCAGTATCGGCGAGCAGGAGGTCCAGCACTTCAGGATCGATCAGCGCAAACGCAGCGTCGGTTGGCGCAAACACTGTAAATTGCGTGCTTTCGTCAGCGAGTGTTGTATCCAAACCCGCTGCCTGAAGCGCGGCAACTAAGGTTGTAAAATTACCATCTGCAACTGCGGTTTCTACTATGTTAGTTGTCGGAGTACCGGGATCGCTCGGCGGCATCATAACCGCATCAATAATATGCACGACGCCATTTTCGGCAACGATGTCCGGCGTTTCGACTTCGGAAAGATTAATATATAAATCCGTACCACTTAGAGACAGCGCCGCGTTATCACCATTTGCCATTTCTATCGTACCGCCCGCACTCATAACTGCCATATTTGAATCTACAGCAGAGCCGGAAATCACGTGGTATAAAAGAATATCGGAAAGCGTATCAGGATCAGCTAATAACGCGTTAATTGCATCCTGCCCAAGAAGCTCAAAAGCAGCATCTGTCGGCGCAAAAACGGTAAATGTGGCATCCGGGTCACTAAGTACTTGATCCAAACCAGTGGCTTCTAACGCAGCGACCAAAGTATCAAAAGTTGAAGACTCATTAGCAATTTCAAAAACCGTGCTTGGATCATCAGAAGAATCGTTATCATCGTCATCACCACCGCAAGCAACTAACCCCAGCGTTAAGACGAAAATAAATAAATATTTAATAGATAGTTTCACAACCTAGCCTCCTAAATTCACTTTATTGTGCTGCAGTTTACGCACACTTAAAAAAACCAGATTATTTTTAAAAAAAATTAATTAGAATAAAAAACATTAGAAAACAGAATCTAACTATTTTATTATTTATTTTTTTAATCTATGTGTATTTATCTAAAGAAATTCAATATTTGTGCCCTCGAATCGTTTGCGCGCCGGTGACACATTCAAAAAACGCATAAATACCTGCAAGCAGGACCGGCCCAAAATCATAGATAAGGATCGTTACGCGGAGCGAAGCAATGCTTCACTTTAATCCGCTCCACCCCTGTAGCTCCACCAATTCACCTCGGCAACTGCTCCTGCGTTGCTCTAACACCCGCCATCCATGGCGGAGCATGAATTGACGATTTTTGAATGTGTCACCGGCACGCAAACGTGAATGCACCAAAATTGAAAGAAAAGCTTTTCTATATGCACCACACTTTTAAATTATTTTTTGGATAAGCAAGGGAATGCAGAAAAATTCTACTTTTCTGCATATAGATACAAAGGACTTTGATATTTTTTAACACTGCAATTTATACGCAACAAATTACCTTTAGGATCAACCTTTAGAAAATCCGCTTCGCCTTTGTGACGAGCTTCGCTAAAATTGCCTGGCAGAATTTATGGAGATCCGCATATGCATGACGTTACTCGCTTTATCAAACCCACATATTTAGTATTGCTGATGGCAATCATTTTCGGTCCATCCGCCATTGCCGACAGCAAGCCGAGCGAGATCTTTGAGTTCGCGTTAATTGGCGACCTTCCCTATGGCACGAAACCCGGCGAAAAAGATCCAGATTACGATTTACTGGTCCAACAACTTAACAGTGACGACCAGCTTAGCTGGGTTATTCATGTCGGTGATATTAAAACAGGCGGCTCTCCGTGCACAGACGAGATGCTGGAAGACCGTAAAGCCAGATTCGACAGAATAAAACGACCCTTCGTTTTGACCCCGGGAGACAACGAGTGGACGGATTGTCATCGCCCCACCACTGGGAACTTTGACCCACTTGAAAGACTGGAAAAACTTCGCGCACTTTTTTTCCGGGATCAAACCGCTGCAGCAACGCGCGATCAACTCGGCGTCACGACACAATCGACCCTGCACAAAGCACACAGCGAATTTATCGAGAACTACACCTGGACCTATAACAATATCCGTTTTGCGACCGCGCATGTTGTTGGCAGTCTGAATGGTAAAGCCAAATTTTCAACGCTGTCGCAAAAAAAACGCTCAGACGCCCACGATGACGAAGTGAAGCGACGCGAAGCGGCAACGCAGGATTGGCTAGCCTATACCTTTGACCTTGCGACGCAAAATAACGAAGCCGCAATCTTCCTGATAATTCACGCGAATCCGGGCCTCGAACACGGCAAGGTCGATAAAGCGACCAAGAAAGCCTTCGCACCGCTCGTAAAACAGCTACAGAAATTAACAGAGACCTTTGGCAAACCAGTGGTATTGGCACATGGCGACAGCCATTATTTTCGTATAGATAAACCCAGTCTAGCCAAAAAGCGACCGCCCGCAGGTTTTACCCGGCTCGAAAGTTTTGGCAATAACAATAAGAGCTGGATCAAGGTGATTGCCGACCCAAATTCCGCCAACGTGTTTCGCTATGAGATCTTTAGCAATTGATGCGTCAATTGAAGAGAAACCTGGCGACAAGTTTTGCGACAAGTTCAGGTTTCTCCGCATGCAGCCAGTGCCCGGTATTACCAACCTGCTTAAATTCCGCATGTGGGAAACGGCTGGAGATATCGCCGCGATAATCGGCAACAATGTAATCTGAATGTTCAGCTTTTAAAAACAGTGTCGGCCCAGCGAACCTCGCCTGTCGATTTTGTTTTATCAGCGCCGGGTAGCTCGCATGGATGCCTGCCAGGTGCATTTGCCAACGAAAATTTGCACTATCTGTTTTACGCAGATTTTTCAGCAGGAAGCTCCTCACGCCCGGCTCCGGCACATGCTTTTCCAACAGCGCATTTGCTTGCGCACGCGAAGTGAGCGTCGCTGGATCGAGCGAAAGCAAGCCCGCAAATATCGCATCATGCCTCGGCGCGTATTCGACGGGCGCCATATCTGCCACAACAAGTTTATCGACACAGTGAGGACTCTTTAACGCCAGTTCCATCGCGACCTTGCCACCGAGTGAATGGCCAAAGAAATGCGCGGAGCTGAGCGCAACAGCGTCCATCCAATGTTGGATAGCGTCGGCCATTTGCCCGAGATTCATTTTGTCGGCGTGGAAAGAATTACCGTGATTGGGCAAATCGACAGAATACACGGTGAAGTCGTCAGCTAACTGACGGGCGAGCATGCCCAAGTTTTCTCGTGTGCCGAATAGGCCGTGAAGCAGGATTAATGGCGCGCCGTCACCGCGGACGCTATGACTCAGCGCCATTGGCGACTAGTCTTGACTGGGCTTGGGAGCCACACCGGGAACAGGAAAAGGCGTCACTTTTTCGCTGAGCTTAGCTTCGGTCACCTTGCCCAAGCCTTCCTTTTCCACTTCGTCGATACGAATAATTGCGTGCAGAGGGATATAGGATCGTTTAACCCCGGTGAATTCCGACTTAAGCTTTTCCTCGCCGGGGTCGACAACGATTTGCGCTTTTTCGCCAAAAACGAACTCCTCGACCTCAATAAAGCCATACATCTCGCTTTGATAGATCGCGCGCACATAGACTTCATACACTTGATTCTGGTTGTAAAAAACGACCTTGTAGGTGGGAATATTGCTCATGAATTCTTAAACACTCTCGACATCTGCTTCTGCAGAGCTTTATTGGGGTGGATACCTAAATAACAAGGTTATCAGAATATTACGCCTGCGGACGATATTCCGACCACTTGGGCAGCTCTGATTAAGCAGTCGAAATCACTGGGCAAGCGGAAATCACATCGCTATAATTCGCGCTCGTTTTTTGACCACCCCGATTTTCATGACCGAAACTGCTGAAGCCAAGACAGCGCAAGCGCCAAAATCCAAAAAACTGTTCATTCAGACCCATGGTTGCCAGATGAATGAATACGATTCCGCACGCATGCGCGATTTGCTCGGCGAATCCCACGCGATGGTCACCACTGAAGATCCCGAGGAAGCGGACGTATTATTGGTCAACACCTGCTCAATTCGGGAAAAAGCGCAGGAGAAGCTCTTCCACCAACTAGGCCGCTGGAAGCACCTCAAAGTGAAAAACCCGAACCTGGTTATCGGCGTTGGCGGTTGCGTTGCGAGCCAGGAGGGCGAGGCCATCGCCAAACGTGCACCGCACGTAGACCTTATTTTTGGCCCCCAAACCCTGCATCGCTTACCGGAGATGATGGAAAGTAAACAGCGCTCTGGCGCGGTCGTTGTCGATATAAGCTTTCCTGAAATAGAAAAATTCGACCGGCTTCCTGAACCTGAAGTGGATGGCGCAAGCGCTTTTGTTTCAATTATGGAGGGCTGCTCAAAATACTGTACTTTCTGCGTTGTACCTTATACGCGCGGAGAAGAAGTCAGCCGCCCCGTTGCTGATGTGATTCACGAAGTCGAACACCTCGCCGGCCAGGGCGTGCGCGAAGTGAACCTGCTCGGCCAAAACGTCAACGCCTATCGAGGCGCAAGTTCCAGCGGAGACCAGGTTGATCTCGCGGAACTTATTGCAATAATTGCCTCAATAGAGGGCATTGATCGCATCCGTTATACCACCTCACACCCGGTGGAATTTTCAGACAGCCTTATTCAGGCCTACGCTGAAATACCTGAGCTTGTGAGCCATCTGCATTTGCCGGTTCAAAGTGGCTCCGATCGCATACTCATGGCAATGAAACGCGGCCACACGGCGCTCGAATACAAGTCCAAACTGCGCAAATTACGAAAAATCCGCCCGGATATAAGCCTGTCTTCCGACTTTATTGTTGGCTTTCCCGGCGAAACCGACGCCGATTTTGAAGCGACAATGAAGCTGATTCACGACGTTGGCTTTGACACATCATTTAGCTTTATCTACAGCCCCCGTCCTGGCACGCCAGCAGCCGAACTTCCCGACCCGACACCCATGAGCGTCAAGAAAGAACGCCTGCGTATTTTGCAAGATCGGATCGTTCAGCAAGCCCAGACTATCAGCCGCCGTATGGTGGGTAATACAGAGCGTGTCCTCGTAACCGGCTACAGCAAAAAAGACCCGGGGCAGCTTAGCGGGCGAACGGAGAATAACCGCGTCGTTAATTTTTCCTGCGACAGCCCCGAGCTTATCGGTAAATTCGCCGATGTCGTTATCGAGCAAGCGCTTCCTAACTCGCTGCGCGGCATTCTGATTAGCTCTGAATTAGATATATAAAGATGCCCTATCGATGAACGCCATACAGGCTTTCGTGTACACTTTTTATCGGGTAGTCTATCTCCCGTTTATTCTGCAAAGAGGTTAATCACCCTTCTCTTGGACACTGCAACTTCTGATAGCGCATTCGCGCTGGAACCGAATGATTCGCGCCGGCTCGCGCTTTTATGCGGACAACTCAACAGCCACATCAAGCAGATAGAAAAACGCCTGGATGTAGAAATACGCCATCGCGGCAACGTGTTTCAAATACTGGGCAGTGCCAGCAAAAAAACAGCCGCTGAGCGCGTACTTATGCAGCTATACAGCCACACCGAGCACGGCAAAGACCTCAGCCCGGACGAGGTACATCTCGTGCTACAGGAGTCGGGTATGAGCACGATAGCTGGCGAATCTGAGGTGGACGCGGCGATTCGCCAGGCGAGTGTGATTCACACCAAAAAAGCCACAATAAAACCACGTGGTGGCACTCAGCAAAACTACGTTTCTGCTGTACGCCGTCACGATATTAATTTCGGTGCAGGTCCCGCGGGTACGGGCAAAACCTATCTCGCAGTCGCCTGTGCGGTGGAAGCACTACTGAACAACGACATCGAGCGTATCCTGTTGGTCCGACCAGCTGTTGAAGCCGGGGAAAAGCTGGGATTCCTGCCAGGTGACCTCAGTCAAAAAGTCGACCCCTATCTGCGCCCGCTCTACGATGCCCTCTATGAAATGCTCGGTTTTGAAACGGTGGGCAAGCTGATAGAGCGCAGTGTCATCGAGATCGCTCCGCTGGCCTATATGCGCGGCCGCACCCTCAATAATTCATTTATTATTTTGGATGAAAGCCAAAACACAACACGCGAGCAAATGAAAATGTTCCTCACGCGGCTCGGCTTTGGTTCCACCGCAGTGATTACCGGCGATCCATCCCAAATCGACCTGCCGCGCGGCCAAAAATCCGGCCTTAAACACGCGCTCGACGTGCTCGAAAAAGTGGAGGGCATTTCGTTTACACATTTCAGCTCGAAAGATGTTGTGCGTCACTCCATCGTTCAGCGCATTGTAGAAGCCTACGACCACGCCGAAACGCGAGAAGATTCCGCAGACTAGTCTGATGTCCCAAATCGAAATACAAATTGCCTCAGATGCCACTGAGATACCTCACGTAAATCAGCTGGAGCTTTGGTGCAATGCTGCTCTGGCACGAGAGCAAGCCGACGCCGCGCTCGCACTGCGCATCGTCGATATCGACGAAATGCAGGCGCTCAACCACAACTATCGAGGCAAAAATCAAGCGACAAATGTGCTGGCGTTCCCCTGTGATTTGCCCGCTGATCTGGGCCTTAATCAACTCGGCGATGTGGTCATTTGCGCCAAAATCGTCACTGACGAAGCAAAAGCACAACAAAAAACGCGTGACGCCCACTGGGCGCACATCGTTGTACACGGCACTCTGCACTTGTTGGGCTATGATCATATAGAGGAAGACGACGCGAACGAAATGGAAGCGCTCGAAACCAGAATAGTCACTGACTTGGGCTTTCCCCCACCGTATGACGAACAGCAATACCTCAGGAACAGTAAATGAACGACGAGCCTCCGAGTAGCGAGCAGATAGCGCTAGATAACGACGACCGTCCCTGGATTCAACGCCTCTTCGCAGGAAAAGACAATACTCCGCGCACGCGCCAAGAGTTGCTGCAACTCATCAAACATGCGGCGAAAAACGAAGTTGTCGATGAGGAAATCCTTCACATCATAGAAGGCGCAATGGATGTCGCCCGTCAACAGGTCAGGGAAATTATGATTCCCAAAGCGCAAATGGTGTGTATTCAAGCGGACGAAGCGCCCGAGACCTTTCTTCCCAAGGTGGTCGAATCCGGCCACAGTCGCTTCCCCGTTATCGGCGATTCCAGCGACGATATTCGCGGCATTCTGCTCGCCAAAGACTTACTACCGCTGATACTAAAAGGCATCGAAAGCTTCGACATCGAAAAAGCCCTGCGACCGGCAAATATTATTCCTGAGAGTAAACGCTTAAATATTTTATTAAAGGAGTTCAGAGAAAACCGTTATCATATGGCAATGGTTATCGACGAATACGGCGGTATCTCAGGCTTAGTGACCATTGAAGATATATTGGAAGAAATTGTCGGCGACATTGAAGACGAAACCGATGATGACGGCGAAGATTTTATTCGTCAGGTTGCCCAAAACGATTTTATCCTCAAAGCACTCACCCCAATAGAAGATTTCAATAAACACTTCAAGCAACGCTTTAGCGATGAAGAGTTTGACACCATCGGGGGCCTTGTTACCCAGGCGTTTGGACATGTTCCTGACCGCAATGAAACCACGAGTATCGGTGATTTTTCTTTCCGGGTCCTGTATTCAGATAGTCGAAAAATTCATTTATTGCGTGTATCACCTCGACTAGGGCACCTATGAATACTGCAGCGATACCTCTGGCTTTCAGAAAACTCGCCCTAGCCTAAAACCGACAAAACTCATCATGAATACTGTTCTAAGGATGACGCGAGACTGGCGCGGCAACGTTATCGCGCTGCTTTCGGGATCACTTATCACGTTTTCACTAGCGCCTTTTAATTTCTGGCCGCTTGCATTTTTGGCACCGCTACTTTTAGCCTTGCTGTTAAGTAGTCGCTCAACCAAAGCGGCTTATTTGTGTGCATTTTTCTTTTGGTTGGGCACATTTGCCAGTGGCGCTTCGTGGGTATATGTGAGCATTCACGACTTTGGTTTTACCGGCATGCCACTCGCATTGGCAATGACAGCGCTGTTTGTCAGCTTTCTCGCGTTAGTCAGCGGCCTCCCCTTTTTAATCTACGCGCACTTTTTCCGCGCCTCACCGTTTAATTTTGTTTTTTCATATCCCGCGTTGTGGGTATTGGGCGAGTGGCTGCGCAGTTGGGCATTTACCGGTTTTCCTTGGCTTTTTTCCGGTTACGCCCACCTGGAAACGCCGCTCGCAAGTTGGGCGCCGGTAGTCGGCATCTGGGGTTTGAGTTTTATCAGCGTTTTTTGCGGTCAAGCGCTCTGGCTTTTGGGACAGCAATACTTCTTCCGTACCCATACTCAAAAATTGTTTAGAGGCACACCTCTATGCGCCGCGATCATACTTGCAATATGTTGGTTAGCACCCATTGCGCTTAGCAACATGTATTGGACCAGCAGTACAGGAAAGCATGAGAAAGTCGCCGTATTACAACCAAATATTTCACTGCCGAAAAAATGGAACCCCTACTATCATCCACAGATTATGGCAGAACTCGATGAAGCAGCCTCTCAACATTGGGACGCAAATATCCAACTATGGCCGGAAGCTGCAATTCCATCTGTACTACATGAAGTGGAATATTTTGTCGAAGAGATCAACCAACGCGCATTAACAACACATACCAGTATTTTTAGCGGCGTACTCTACGATGACCGTGAATCATTAGATGTTTACAACAGCATTATCGGCTTTGGTAGCGGCAGCGGCGTCTATCACAAGCAAAAACTTGTGCCGTTTGGCGAATACGTGCCACTCGAACAACAACTGCGCGGACTGATTAACTTCTTCGACTTACCCAACTCTGTTTTGCGTGTTGGTCCCATAGAAGAAAAAGGACTTCTTGCCAAGGGCAGCGATGGATCTCAATTTAAAGTCTCGCCATTTATATGCTACGAAATCGTCTATCCAGATTTTGTCGCGCGACATGCGGCGTCAGCAGAATTACTGTTGACAATAAGTAACGACGCCTGGTTTGGTGATTCCATTGGACCGCTGCAACATTTTGAAATGGCGCGTATGCGCGCGCTGGAAAATCAAAAATACTTGATCCGGGCAACGAATACCGGCGTAAGTGCCATTATCGACCCCGGCGGGAAGGTATTGGTAAAGACTGAGCAATTTGAACCAACGACGCTTAGCGGCGATATCGAGCGACGCACCGGCAGCACGCCCTATGCGCGTGTGGGTTCAATACCGATGATGACACTTTGTTTCATCCTCCTCGGCATCGGTCTTTTAATATCTTATCGAACCAACGTTTGTTCCTCTGACAATTAATTATTTAGCCCCAGCATATGGTGAAGTACGCACCCCGATGTTTATTGATATTAGCTCTAGTAGTGATGCTTGGCAGCTGTTCGATAAAAGTCACATATTCGTTTCTAGACAATTTGATGAACTGGCAAATCGGGCGCTACGTTACGCTAAAAGGCGAACAGAAAGACTTAGCTAGCGCGACATTCAAAGACTTTCATCGCTGGCACCGTGAAACTCAACTCACACTCTATGCCGATTATCTCGAGTCGATAAAGCTCACTCTGCTCGAAGGCGACGTAAGCGCCGATTATCTGCATGAAGAAAGTAATAAACTACAACTGCTTATTGATAAATCGGTCGAGCAACTACTGCCTGGGCTCACCGATATTGCCAGCAGTTTAACGGATGCGCAAATTGATGAAGTACGAAAAAACCTTAAAAAAGAGCGCGACGAATATAAAAGGGACTACGTTGATGACGAGGATGAAAAAATTCAGAAGCGGCGCATTCGCGATGTAACGCGTTACATGGGTCAGTTTTTCGGACGATTTAGCGAATCACAGAAAAAACGTATGCTAGACTGGGAAACAAACCTGCACCCTTACGAAGAACTCATGCTCGCTCAACAAGAGGAATGGGAGACAGGTTTTGTCGACGCCATGCAGTATCGCGACAATAAACCCGAGCTGCAGAATAGGCTCCACAAACTTATGTTTTACCGAACAGACGATTGGGACACGGAACTTCAGGCGCAACTGGATATTAACCAGCAGGCGACGTTTATCATGCTCGCCGATCTTTTTAACAGCCAGACACCCAAGCAAAAGAAAAAAATGCGCAATAAATTTGACCAATATATCCGTGACTTCAGAAGCCTGGCGGGACAAAAAGAAACATTTTAAATGGCAACACAGCATATTCGTTTCTTAACACCAATGCGTGGCGTTGCCGCGATCTTTGTTGCACTTTTCCATTGGACGTTTTGGACACCTGAACTGCGCAACAGCCTAGGTGAATACACCTTGTTTATTCATCGTAGCTACATGTGGGTAGATTTCTTTTTTATTCTGAGCGGATTTATTCTTTATCACGTTTACTCAACATATTTTTCCGAACGCGTTGCGGACAAACAACTCAAAGATTTTTTTATAGCGCGCTTTGCACGGGTTTACCCGCTGTATATAAGTTCCCTATTGTTCTATTTGATATTTTACATCGTACTTACCAACGCAGGCAGCGACTATCATGGCCTTACCTGGCATGACTCGCAACGATTTACAGTGGAGAACTTTTTCACTTCTCTGCTTATGCTGCAATCTTTAAATTTACACGACAACCTGAGCTGGAATTTTGCTTCCTGGTCGGTCAGTGTTGAGTTTGCAGCTTATTTATTTTTCCCCTACCTCGCGTGGACATTTGCCAAAGGAGGCCGCACAGGTCCGGCCCTTGTCATTATCTTGTCTGCTATTGGTTTAATTTTACTTTATCAAATTCAAGGCAATTTAGACCTCACTTACGACTACGGTTTTATCCGCTGTATTACCGAATTCATTTTTGGTATCGGCATTTACCACTACTTCTACAAAACCAAACCAGAGATATTTAGCGACAATATTTACCCATTACTCGCTGTAATTCTATTGCTAATCCTCAGCCTGCATTTCCATGAAGACGTGGTCAGTGATCTGATGGTAGTGCTGGTATTTTGTCTATTCATGATATTGCTCGTAAATTACCAGGGGGAAAAACTCTGGCTTCTGGATAACAAAGTCGCCAATTGGATGGGCGATATTTCATATTCAATTTATCTCGCACACCCTCTCGTTTTTGAAGTCCTCTTTATCCTTTGGCCGGGCACTACCATGAACTGGGACCCTTGGGAGGCCAACCTTTTTCACGGACTCTCGCTGCACATAGTTGCACTGGCGTGCTTACTCGCTTTCTCGCACTTAACTTATATCTGGATTGAAAAGCCCGCGCGTTCGTATTTAAAAAAATTGCGACGTTAAGTAAAAACCTGCGTCAAACGCTGCACATTTTTGGTAGTTTTTACCACTCACATCGTACCGAGCGGACTATCTCCACACATGCTGTACACATTGCCACACAATATATTGTTATAAATTCCACCCAAATTCGACTGAGCGTTAATTGCGCTATACTCAATGCATTAGGCCCACCGCGTTGGGAGCGTCGAAACGAAATGAATTGTGTTGTTGTATGTTGTTTAATCGTCAAAAACGTCCGATTATCAAAACGCTTCTTTGCTTAGTAGCGCTACTATTAAGTCCACCCTATCTATACGCTACTGAAAGCACTGAAGACGAAGTTACCGAACAATCCGTTCAGCCCGAAACAAGTGCAGAAAACGCCGCGTCGTTACCAAACGCGGAGAATATTGACCTCAGCCAACCCATTCTTCCAGATCAAACGGAAGCACCAAGCCAAGCTCAAACCGAGGAGCATGCACAAGAAATTCCCGGAACCAGTTCAGAACAGGAAATTCCACCAGACGCCCCCGCCGCGGCCGAACCACCTTTGGTCCTGCTGAATAAAAAGATACCGCGAGGCACGACAACGCGCCTGGCCTGGTCGCCAGACCAAAGCTTCGAGGGTATCGCCACCCCGACCCCCGTGCTTATTGCCAGGGGCGCCAAGCCCGGGCCCAAGCTCTGTTTAACCGCTGCAGTCCACGGTGACGAGCTAAACGGCATCGAAATTGTCAGACGGGTTATGTACAACATCGATGTAGACAAGCTCACCGGCACAGTTATCGGTGTGCCCATTGTGAACCTGCAGGGTTTTCGCCGCAGCTCTCGTTATCTTACCGACCGCCGCGACCTCAACCGGTTTTTCCCCGGGAACCCCAACGGCAGCTCGGCGTCGAGAATCGCGTACTCATTTTTTCGCGAATTGGTTATGCATTGCGACAAATTGGTCGACCTGCACACCGGCTCTTTCTACCGCACGAACCTCCCCCAGTTGCGCGCAGACTTGAACAACCCTCAAGTGCTAGCGCTTACGCAAGCTTTTGACGCTATTGCCGTTTTGCACAGCGAAGGCGCCACAGGCACCCTGCGCAGAGCCGCGGTAGACATAGGCATTCCGGCGGTTACGCTGGAAGCTGGCGGGCCAATGGAACTCGACGAGAGCTATGTAAATCAGGGAGTGAAAGCCGTCAACACACTGTTGGACAAGCTCGGCATGCTCGATACGATCAGTTTTTGGGGCTCGCCACAACCGACCTATTACAGCTCTATCTGGGTACGCGCCGATCAAGGCGGTATCTTGTTTAGCGAAATCAAGCTTGGGGCCCGGGTCCGCGAAGGCGACCTACTCGGTAAAGTCACCGACCCCATCACCAATATCCATGCATTGATACTCTCACCGGTAAACGGGCGGGTGATCGGCATGGCGGTAAACCAAGTGGTATTGCCGGGATTTGCCGCCTACCATATTGGCATCGACCCAGTGGACGTGGATAAGCTAAGCAACAACGAGCCTGCAAGTGCCCTGGAGGGTGCCCTCGATAACGAGGAGGAAGAATCTGGATTCGATGAATTTGACTGACCACCTCTGCGCTCTCATCTAATATCCGTCGATTATCGAATCCATGCCCTCACTGCGACAGGAAGTATTTGTGCAGCGGTGATTCGAACGACAGGCCCGACGATAACCACGATAAGTGGCATGACCTATTATTTGGGCATTTCGGTACAGTATTGAGGACATTTCAAGCACCATTTTTTACTGCGCCAACTCGGCAGTTAAACCGCAAAGGCTCGGTACACGCTACCACAAATTGCGTATTTCGATACTTTTCCCTCTCTATTTGATCCTACTGGCCACAGAGTATACTTTTCGCCCAAATTCTTAAAACGCACTTGGGGGGCGCCTGATGGGACTCAGGAATCTATGCATTTCACTTAACGCTAGCATTGATGGGCTAATCACCAAAATGGTGAACCACGAAGCCATTGCTGACCAAATTATTATCGAGGTGAGCGAATCCGCCGCTAAGCTCACTCAGGAAAGTTATCTGTTAGAAAAGCAAATCGACACCTTAAACCTGAAAAAAGATGAGCTGTCAAAAAAATGCGAAACATGGACGCAGCGCGCTAGAGAGTCATCAGAAAAATCCGTCGCGCTGGAATGTGTCGCTCTACTAAAGCAAACGCAAGAACAGAGAGAACAGCTGCGAGATCGTATCGCGCAAAAAGAAAGGTTGCTCACGGAACTTAAAAGCGAAATCACAAAAATAGACGCAAAGTTAAATGATCTAAAACACAAAAAACTTATGTTGGCGTCGAGAGAGTCATTCACCAAGGATATCAGTTCAAACCTGGAAGCAACTGCCGACGACCTGTTTAGTCACTGGGAGACCTCAGTATTAAAAAAAGAACGGCACCAGGGCGCCAGCTATATTAATGATAAAACCAAGACCTCTGATCTAGAGCAAAAATTTGATAAGCAAGAAGCACAAAAAGAATTGGAAGACATGCTTAAGCAAATTCAGGAAGACAAAACAGGATCATAATTTCAGCAGGAAAAAAATAAAATGAAAGCACCCCTACCAGAAGCGACAATTTCCAATAGGTTGATCCAGATGAACGTGGGTAGTCTTCTACGTTATCTGGGCAGCTTTGCCATCATACTCTCTGGTGTGATCTACCTACTTCAAGGTTTTGAATCTGTCGACATCCATATTCGCAATTGGCTATACCTCTTATTAATGGCAGTGCTTGCAGCAGGGGGCTTGACTGCGCGATTTCTACTAAGTGACGTGAAAGGCGCGCGTATATTCTTCGTGATAGCGGTTGCCATTATTCCAATTCAATTCGCACAGCTTGGCGGCATGCGCCATAATATATTCAACAATTCCATGCAGGCGGCGACAGGAATATTAAATTCAGCATTTCAATTTGGTGATGTTTCTCCAACTTCGGTTGGTATATATAGTTTGATTACGCTACTTTTGTCACTGCCAATATCGGCATTCACATTTTCTTTTCTAATAAGAAATAGAGCAAAATGGACAATATTATTTTTTCTTACCGCAAACATTCTCCTGCTTATCACCTATAGAGATAGTCTAATTGGGTATCTCGTCGTCGTTGCCATTGCTATGTCTCATTTATTTACCGAGCGGGAACTGGCGAAGAACAATCTGCATATTAGGACAATGGAAGGCAGCCTCGCTCGAATCGTTTGTGCAATTCCATTTGTTATTGCCTTTTTCAGGCTTGGCTTCCATATCGACAGCACCCACGGCTATGCAACCTTAACCGGTATGCTAGGGAGCATTATCACCTTCGGCTCACTTGTCTGTTTGACGCGTTCGCAGCTGCGTGACTTTATACTATTTTTAGGGGCGGTTATTACTTGTTTTTCCTGGATAAGCATTGCCGCCACCGCAGAAATTTTTACCGACAGATCTTATATAGGCAGCTACGCACTATTTCCCTGCGCAGTTTTTATTACAGGAATTAATCTCTTCTCAAGTAAAGACTTCGGTTTTTACCGATTTATAACACTTATTTTCATTAGTTTGTCAGTAGCAAATTTACTTATTTTCACTAACGGAAGCATCGATACTATTGTAGCTTTATCAATGAGCCTTTGCTTGTTCGCATGGGGCATCTATCAACATCGAAAAAGCATTTTATTATCGGGGCTGGCCTTGGCTGCGATATGTGTCTTAACCATGCTCTACAACAGCATTCAAAGAGTGGATATCAATGTTTGGATCACTCTCGCAATCGGCGGTTTTACACTATTGGTTCTATCGTCGTTATATGAACGTTTTGGTAAAGCTGCTTTTAGGTACGCACATCAATACTGGAATAATCCTGACCGTTGGCAGTAAACCTTCTAAGCATAGAAACCAGCACATCAAAAAAGACGCTAACGGAAAAACGGATTCCATTACAATTTAACACGCCTACCTTCTCCTATAATGTACCAAACATAAGACCGTTTCGATCGTCTCTGGCTGATACTTTCCCTGATTGTTGTTAAATAACAGCAAATACGCATCACTGTCGCACTGATCTGCGATATTTTCATAACGACACATTTGTAAGTCGCCTTCTTGGTTTTTAAACCACGCTTCTCTCACAGCCCTGCCATTAAACGACATCGATTGATCCACGGTTGCATCTTCATAGGGAAGCGCCAACAAAGCTGCTCGCCGATCGCTGGAGATATCAAACTCAATCCAACCCGCCCTCTCGTCAAAAATACAATGGTCATACGCACTTGGTTTAAGTTGACAAGCGGAATGTAAAAAACATATAGAAACCAGGAAGGTATGAAGTGCAACTGAGTGGCGCTTGTAATGATTCATCAATGATAAGAAGCCTTTAAGAATGCATTTCTAAAACTAAGAGATCGCCAAAACTACCGGTTAACCTATCGCGCTTTTCCATATCTCGCCAGGAAAAGCTGAATATACTCTGCCTTTAGCTTTTGACCCACTTGCTTTTTAACAGGCCCACGCACAATTGGCGGCCAAAAGAAGGTGCCGGAAAACAAAGACCAAAAAGATTCGGCTGCCAGCTCTGGATCGCTAAGGTTCAAACGCCCGTCTTGCGCAGCCTTTTTTAGCCATGTCACCAATCCGTCTTCCTGAGAATCAGAAAATAAGACAGCCCTCTCCGCCATTTGTGGATGCGTCACAAAGGCATTCAGGGTCACCCGCATCAATCCCAGTTGTCTCGGGTCTTCTGTTAGTCGCATCTTTGCTTCTGCAAATTCACCCAACTGTTCCTCGAGCGACCTCTCGGGGTCATATTCGATACTTTTACTTTCGAAAGCACTTTTAAGAAACCGATTAAACGCTTCTTCGATTAAGGACTCTTTACTTGAGAAGTGATTGTATACCGTTCGTTTTGACGAATTCGCCCTGTCGGCGATCAAATCCATGCTCGTTTTTTCAAAACCGAACTCAATAAATGCATCTACGGCGGAATCTAATATCGATTCTCGCTTCGCGCTAGTATCTCTTTTTTTTCTAACCATTTCAGTAACTTAAAAATATTTTACACCAACTAGTGTAATTTAACTTGATATCTCAAAACCTTTAAAATACACTGGAAAGTGTAATTTAACCCACAGCTTGATTCAAGACATTTAAACGGGAGCTCAACGTGAACAGAGATGACAAAATTGCAATTGTCACTGGCGCCAATAGCGGCGTTGGTTATGAAACAACCAAAGGCTTGTTAAAAAACGGGTTCCGCGTCGTCATGGCTTGCCGTAATCTGGAAAAAGCGAACAGCGCCAGGGAACAAATTCTTACAGAATTTCCTTCGTCCAGGCTCGACGTTATGACAATGGATTTATCCGACTTCGAATCAATCAAAACGTTCGCTGAGGCGTTTAAAGAAAAGTTTTCACACCTGGATATATTGATCAATAACGCCGGCATTCTACTCAATAAACCCAAGAAGAATAGTGCCGGTATTGAAATGCAGTTTGCCACCAACCATCTTGGGCACTTCTTACTTACCTCTCTACTTCTTGAGTTAATGCCAGATTCCAAACACTCGCGCATAGTCTCGCTAAGCAGCGTAGCTCACAAAAATGCTGAAATATTTTTTGACGATATACATTGTGAGGCGCAAACCAAATGGGATACGCCCTATGCGCAATCAAAGCTTGCGTGCCTAATCTTCGCAGACGAACTCCAAAGAAAACTCACTCAGTCTGGTAAAAAAATTATTTCAGTTTCAGCACACCCCGGCGGCACCGACTCCGGTTTATTTGAACAAATGCCACCGTTTTTAATGCTCATTCTTAGGTACACATTTGCCCCTCTCTTTCTACATTCGATAGAAAATGCCGCTAAACCAATTCTAAAGGCCACTCTGGATAAAGACGTAGTTGGTGGTGATTACTACGGACCAACAGGCCTTTTTGAAATGAAAGGCCCCCCGGGGATTGCCAAAAGAACAAAATACTCTCAGCGCGAAGATGTTGGCAATCAGCTTTGGAAATTATCTGAAGAATTTATCGGGTCGAATTTCGAGGTTGACGCACCATGATAAGGAAAATATCGCTATATTATTCCTATTTGTTGATTCTAGGCTCTGTTGGCATGACAGTATGGGGGCTAGCTGGATTTACAGAATATCTTTTTGGTATCACTGTTATTATTCCATTACAAAATCCAAATTTCCCTGCAGGAACACAATTTATTCACTGGTTGCTCATAACCCTTTCCGGAACAGTTTTTCTTTATGGCTACTTCACCAGATGGCCATATACACCTAACGTAAAACTGGTGATTTACGCATGCCTTTCAACCATGTGTTTTATTCAAACATTTGATTTTATGACGCGGGAAGACCGCTATATTAGCTATGCCCTGGAAGTCACAAACTATATTGTGGTTTCAATATATCTTTTCAAATCAAAATTGATGCAAGAACGATTTAACAGAACCTAAAAATGACTTTACGATTACGTTAGGAAAAGTGTGGCAACACTCTTAGATTTAAAAGAGCATAGTTTTCGACTTCTACAGCGACGGGCGTTCTCACTGCACAACACCGCCAAAGTCATGGAAAACAACCCCGTGTTGCTGCGATTGAAGGAGCTGGAAGCACTTGAACGAATCAGCGCAAAAATCGATAAGATTTCTGTTTACGGCGGTTTGGACAGTGTCTTGAATGACATGGTCAAACTTACGCCATCCAAATCGGCACAATAACGTCTCCCGTTCACGAGAACGGGAGCGTTTACCTTATCGCTTATACCTCAACCGCCAACACCGTTTCGGTGGCATCGTTTTATGAAGCCTGGCGACAACACGATTTTTGCGATGCAATTTGAACGAGCGCCCGGCATATCCACATGCAACGGTGCTAGGCACTGGCCACCAAAGTTGTT
>JANQJP010000014.1 GCA_028281575.1 Cellvibrionaceae bacterium | reverse complement strand
CTTACCCACATCCATGTGGGCAACGCACAGCGGCGCTTTTGCAGCCACAACCCGAATAGCTACATGGATGTGGCGTATTAGAACAATGCAGGAGCAATTTCGAGGGCCAGGCCAGAATGTCCTCTAGCTGCGTTGATAGTCGCTCATGTGGAATAACCACATCACGCTCATATCGCCTTACTAAAGAAAATTCTGGTCTCTGGCAGTGGTATCGAATTCGTGTAGACAGGCCCTAGTTAACGGTAATACAAGTTAAAAAAACGGCGCAGATGGTTAAAATCCCGCTCACTCACACATCCACCGTGCACAACTATTGGCCACGCCAATGACTCACCTCGATTCGCTTTTAAATAAAAGGCGAGCAAAGGCCGAGTCAGTACGACTTCACCACGCAAATCCGCGTAGTATTTTTCACCATTTTTTAAACATAAATAGAATTCTCCGTCAAAACCTATACTGTGTATCTTGCGGAGACGTTTTATCGTGTTGCAATGTGTAAACAATAAAAACGCAAGCAATAGCAGCGCAGGGACAATTAACCAATTCGCCCAAAACAAGTGAAAAACTGCGACTAAAGCTACGCCGTAAACAAAAACGGATAAGTAAATATATGGAAGGGAAACACGGATAGGGATAAAAAATGTTTCGCTGCTAATGTTCGCGCAAACCGGTGTTGTCGAGAACAATCTTAACAATTTTTTGTAAATCCAGGTCATCGGGCTGTCCTTTCCGCAAAAACCATTGAAACAAATCCTGATCCTCACATTCGAGAAGTTTTTCGAACCGCATCTTGTCCTCTTGAGCCAAGGAAGCGTAGACATTCTCGACAAACGGCGATAAAACGAGATCAAGTTCGAGCATGCCTCTGCGACTGGCCCAACGTAAGCGATGCAAATCCATAAAAACCTGTTATAGCCTGTTAGTAGGCTCTAGGGCCTGTTCACACTAATACAAATAGTATCTGTGGTGCATTTAAAATGTCCTCTCAATTTCGGTTAATACGCGAATGCTTTGAGGGCACAGATGCTGAAGCTGTTAAACTAAATGCGCCAAGGGTAACCCCAGTATAACGCTGGGTTCAACTATAGGAGAAGCGGCAAACCCGATGTAATCTATGCGCAAATAGGTAAAAGCAGGAATATATGGTTCGACCATGACAAACTGGCAATCACTTTTTGAACAAAATACACAGCGGGTAACGGGTGACTCGCCAGGCATGGTCTTATTGGACGATTACTGCCTATTTACCGTAGAGGGCCCTGAAGCGGCATCGTTCTTACAAGGCCAGCTCACATGCGACATAGAGGCCCTCGAAGAAAAAACGGGCAATTACTGCGCGCATTGCAACCCCAAAGGTCGCATGCTAAGCAGTTTTGTTGTATCCCAATTAAGTGACACGCGTTTTGTACTGCGCGCCAACCGCGCCGTCTACGAGACAGCGAGTAAACAGCTTAATAAATATATGGTTTTTTCCAAGGCGGAACTGCAACCCCAAACTCAGTGGCGCGCTGTCGGTTTTTTAGGCGAACATATTGAAGCGCTGCTCAAAAAAATAAGTACCAGCCATGCTTTTATCGCACTTAACCAAATCGACACAAAGCTAGTCGAGTGCTGGTTCGATACTACACAACTCAGCGAGATCTCCACTTATTTGACGAATTTGCCGCTATCGGACATCAACACCTGGCGGCGCGAATATCTTCGCAGAGGCCTTATTGATATCGATGAAAAAATGGTCGAGAAATATCTGCCACAGGAATTGAACTTCGACAAAACTGGCGCGATTAGTTTTAAAAAAGGCTGCTACACCGGCCAGGAAGTTATTGCACGACTGCACTATAAAGGCAAACTTAAAAAAACCATGCAACTGGGACGACTAAACCAAGCGCTGACACCAAAATACGGCACCCAAATCATAGACCCAACATCACATCGAGCACTCGGCCATGTGCTCACTAGCGTCAAATCAGAAAATACCGGGGAAACGCTGGTATTAGCACTTACAGACAGTCCCAGTGCGACAAACGACGCCATAACTGACAGCAAGCCCTCAGCAAAAATCGAGTGGCTCCAGCTCCCATATGCTATACCTTAGTGTGGACAGAGTGGGACGCTTAGTCCCGACAATCGGAATGACTCCACCAAAGGAAACTCGCGCTATGCAAGCAGTGGCGGAAAAAGTTGCTCACGAAATTATTGACCTCATCGACCAGGACAAACTTGTTCTTCCAACGATGCCGGAAATGGCGCTTAAAGTTCAGGATGCCGCTCGTGATCCCGATGCAGGTATTATGGATTTAAGTAAAGTTATTAGCCATGACACCGCCCTTACTGCCCGAATTATCAAAGTTGCTAACAGTCCTTTGTTTCGCGCACCCCGCGAAATTGAGGACCTTAACATGGCACTCTCGCGATTGGGTATGGAATCCACGGCCAACCTCGCCACAGGTTTAGCGATGGAGCAAATGTTCCAGGCAACCTCAGACATTGTTGATAAGCGTATGCGCGATGTTTGGTCATCATCCAGCGAAATCGCCGGGATTTGCCATGTGCTGTGTAAGCATTACACAAAGCTACAACCCGACCAGGCAGCGCTGGCAGGTTTGGTTTTCCAAATCGGTGTGCTTCCCATTCTCTCTTACGCGGAAGATCACCCTTCATTGCTGCACGACAGTATCACCTTGGATTCCGTTATCAAAGAAGTCCACCCCCGTATCGGTGTTAAGATTTTGCAAGAGTGGGAATTCCCCAGCGAGCTGCGTGAGGTACCGTTGCACTATCTCGATTTTAACGCCGATAAGCCTAAAGCGGACTACGCAGATATCGTCACCGTAGCAATGCTACAAGCCTGGTCGGGGTCAAACAAAGTAAATGATATCGATTACATGCAAGTGAAGGCGTTTAACCGTCTCGGCCTGGACCCTGAAATCGAAGCTTCTGAAGCTGAAAACCTGAGCGAAGAAATGGAAGCGGCGATGCAATTATTTACTTAGGGCCTGGAGACACTAGTTCGGCAGCGGTAAATATGACCAATCGATCGGGGTCAGCCCCCTGTTTTGTAGATAATTATTAGCCTCGACAAAGTGTCCATTGCCGAAAAAACCCCGATGCGCGGACAGCGGTGAAGGATGCGGCGACTTGAGAACTCGATGTCTATTACCATCAATAAAATGTCCCTTCTTCTGCGCGTAACTACCCCACAAAATAAAAACAATATGCTCACGCTTATCGTTGAGCGCATGAATAACCGCGTCGGTAAAAACTTCCCAGCCTCGGCCTTGGTGGGCGCCTGCACGCGCCTGCTCAACTGTCAACGTTGCATTTAGCAAAAGTACTCCCTGTTCAGCCCAACCCTGCAAACAACCATGTTGCGGAAACGGAATATTTAACGACTGCTGAAGCTCTTTAAAAATATTTTGCAGAGAGGGCGGAAACGCCACACCTGGAAGCACAGAAAAACACAAACCATGAGCTTGACCTGGACCGTGATACGGATCCTGACCAAGAATAACAACTTTCACTTTCTCAAAAGGTGTGGAATTCAACGCATTAAAAATGAGGCTGCCCGCGGGAAAAATTATTTTGCCCGCGTGTTTTTCGGCGACCAAAAATTTTTTCAACTCGAGCATATACGGTTTTTCGAACTCAGTACCTATTTGCTCAAGCCAACTCGGATGTAATTTGATAGCGTTATTATTTGCATTCATTGGGCAACCCGAAACTTAGATCTACTCTGGACGCATCGCCGGAAATAACAGTACGTCTCGAATGGAGGCAGAGTCGCTGAACAACATAACCAAACGATCAATACCTATTCCCTCCCCACCTGTAGGCGGTAAACCGTATTCAAGCGCACGAATATAGTCGGCATCATAATGCATGGCTTCATCATCGCCAGCTTGTTTTTCTTCAACCTGCTGACGAAAACGTTCGGCTTGATCTTCGGCATCATTCAATTCAGAAAAACCGTTGGCAATTTCCCGTCCACCTACAAAAAACTCAAAGCGATCAGTTACCTCGGGATTCAGATCATTGCGCCGAGCCAGCGGCGAAACTTCAGTTGGATATTCAGTAATAAATGTCGGCTGAATAAGGCGGTGCTCGACGGTTTTTTCAAATATTTCGATTTGTATTTTTCCTAAACCCCAACCATCCTTTAACGGAATAGACAAACGCTGAGCCACTGTTCGCGCACTATCCAAGCTACCAATATCGGCCGCGGAAATATCTGGATTAAAATGCAAAATAGCATCAACAACGCTGAGCCGTTGAAACGGTTTTGAAAAATCATAGACGATAACATCGTCGGCATGAGTATTTTCCACAATCGTGGACCCCAATACCTGTTCAGTTAACTGGCGCAACATATCTTCTGTAAGATCCATCAGGTCTTTGTAATCCGCATAAGCTTGATAGAATTCCAGCATCGTAAATTCCGGGTTGTGCCGCGTAGATAAGCCTTCGTTGCGAAAATTTCTATTAATTTCGTATACGCGCTCAAAGCCACCGACGACGAGCCGCTTCAGATATAGTTCTGGAGCGATACGCAAATACATATCGATATCGAGTGCATTGTGATGCGTAATAAACGGACGCGCTGTCGCTCCTCCAGGAATAGCTTGCAGCATTGGCGTTTCGACTTCCAGGAATTCATGATTGTTTAAATAGGCGCGAATAAAAGCCACTATTTCCGAGCGCAGCCGAAAAGTATCACGCACCTGCGGATTTGTAATTAAGTCCACGTAACGCTGTCGATAGCGCATTTCCTGATCTGCCAGCCCATGGTGTTTATCGGGCAGCGGTCTAAGTGCTTTAGTCAGCAATTGATATTCATCCAAGCTGACGTAAAGGTCGCCTTTTCCGGATTTATGCAGCTCACCCTTCACACCTACGATGTCACCGAGATCCAGGCTTTTTGCAAAAGGCCGGGCCTCTTTTGTCACGTACAACTGAACCCGTCCAGAGCCATCTTGCAGTTCCATAAACGCACCGCGGTTACGGACAATACGCCCCGCAACGCTCACAACACGCGCAGCGTCGGCCAAGTTTTCCTTCGATTCCTGACCGAACTCATCCTGTAAGTTTTGCGCTTTGTTTTTCGGAGAAAAATCGTTGGGAAAAGCTGAGCAACGTTTTTCTTCCGCTTCGCGGCGCAGCCTGGCTAGCTTATCACGACGTTCAGCGATTAATTTATTTTCATCAGCTGGTGCTTCTTTTTGATCACTCATATGTGTCAATTCCGGAACTTAAAAATATCTAATAACATTGCTAAACCATCTAACTCTTTTGTGATGTTACTAAAACATATGCTTCTGAAAAGACTATGTCGTTTACACAAGGCACGAGTCATGAATTGAGTGCTTATGCTCGAGACACGCCGCAAATACCTGCGAGCAGGCCCGGCCCAAAACATAGATAAGGGTCGTTACGCGGAGCGAAGTAATGCTTCGCTTTAGTCCGCATCCCCATGTAGGCTCTGCGCCAGCATCCCGACAACTGCTCCTGCGTTGTTCTAACACCCGCCGTCTATGGCGGGCACCTGCTTGAAGGTCTCGAGCATAAGCACTCAATCCATGCCTCTCTGTGCTAAAGGAACAGCAATGACTTAATAAAATGTAAACTCGGTGCTTTTGCGAGCACTTAAAAACCCGCTTTTAAACTTGCCTCAATAAACTCGTCGAGCTTACCATCCAACACGGCCTGGCAGTTACTCGTTTGCACATTCGTACGCAAATCTTTAATTCGTTGATCATCCAACACATAGGAGCGAATTTGACTGCCCCAGCCGATATCGGCTTTTGAGTCTTCGAGCGCTTGTTTTTCTGCGTTGCGCTTCAACATTTCTTGCTCGTAAAGCCTCGCTCTCAGCATTTTCCATGCACGATCACGATTCGCATGCTGGGAACGTTCGCTCTGACATTGCACCACGACATTGCTGGGAAGGTGCGTCAGGCGCACTGCCGAATCTGTTTTATTGACGTGCTGCCCACCGGCGCCGCTCGCGCGATAGGTATCTTCACGCACATCAGCTTTATTAATTTCGATGTCAATATCGTCGTCAATTTCAGGCGCTGCAAATACAGAAGCAAACGAAGTATGGCGCCTGTTCCCTGAATCGAAAGGTGATTTTCGTACCAAGCGGTGCACGCCGGTTTCAGTGCGCAGCCAACCGAAGGCGTATTCACCTTCAAATCGAATCGTCGCACTCTTAATGCCGGCAACGTCTCCAGCGGAAGCTTCTTCAAGCGTGGTTTTAAAACCCTTATCCTCTCCCCAACGCAAATACATGCGCAGAATCATTTCAGCCCAATCTTGTGCTTCGGTGCCACCGGAACCTGACTGAATATCGAGATAAGCGTTGTTCGGGTCCATTTCGCCCGAAAACATGCGCCGAAACTCCAACTTAGCCAGGTGCGTATCAAGCTGAGAAATTTCTTCTGCGACGTCATTGAGGCTGTCTTCGTCCTTCTCCTCAACCGCCATATCGATCAGATCGCGACTATCAGCGATGCCTTGTTCAAGCGTGTCTATTGTTTCAACAACCGCTTCTAGTGAGGACCTTTCACGCCCTAACGCCTGGGCGCGAGTGGGGTCGTTCCATACATCTGGTTGAGCGAGCTCCAATTCGACTTCTACGAGACGTTCTTTTTTGTGGGCATAGTCAAAGATACCCCCTAAGCGCCCCAGTGCGCTCAGCAAGATCATCGAGCCGATTGAGTAGCGGATTAATTTCCATTTTCAGTCTATAAGTTAAACAAAGCGGCGCATTTTACATGAGGCTTTACAACATCTCTAGCTGACGCGAAAATTACACATGTATCTCAATATACTGCTTTATATTCCGACGTGTGGCCTGTACACCTAAAGCATAAATTACTAAGATCCACATTGCAGATCCTATTACATACGCACTAGCGCATACATTAATTTTAGTGCTAATAATAACCCTAAAAAAAACAATAAAATAAGGGTAAAAAAATGTATTTTGGCAATTTAAACTTTGCCCAAAAGATGGAGCTTTAAGTCATGGATGCAACTGCAAAAATTTTGACGATTGACGATAGTCCAACCAATCAAAAACTTATCAATCGTATCCTCTCTCCTGACTACGTTGTTATTGAGGCGATGTCAGGCGCTGAAGGCATTTCCAAACTTTCTGAAACCAAACCCGAGTTAATTCTTTTAGATGTCGATATGCCTGGCATCAATGGTTACGATACCTGCAGAGAGATCCGGACTCGGCGAGAATTTGAAGATACCCCAATTCTCTTTGTTTCCTGCCTCACTGAGCCGGAAGATCATCTCGCTGGCTACCGAGCTGGCGCCGATGACTATATAAACAAGCCCGTCGATCTTGAAGTGCTTCGTGCAAAAGTTGCATTAAACCTGACTCGACTTGAGAAGATGCGTCGTACGACCCAGGCATTTGAGCGCCCGGGTCGGCAAATGTCTCACTTTCTTATGCGATGTCTGCGCGCACGATCTACCGCGAATGTGACCGAAGCTTTAGAGGACGTGCTCGATGCCCTGGAGCTCAATTACGCGCTTAGATTACATGGTGACGAAATCTATACCTATTCGAACCTCGAACATATCTCCTCACTGGAAGATGTCCTGCTAGATCAATCACAAAATTACTACCCGATGCTGAGTAGCTCGCGCCTAATTTTGGGCTCCGAGAACATCGTACTTTTGTTGCGAAACATGCATGACCTGGATGCCGCGCAACAAGACCAACTCGCGTCTGATCTGGGACAGATGTTAGAAGCCGCTGAAGAGCGCATCCAACAACTATCAAAATAAAATATTATTAAATATCATACAGTTAAGACAAAAACTTGACATAACACTTAACAAATCTAAACTAAGTCATTGAAAGTATTCAACGACGCAGGTTTGTAATGGAATTTATTAATCGCAGCTCTGAAGAGTGGTTGAACATGTGGTCGGATCTCGCGGACTACCCACTAAACAATGGCGATCCACTGTGCCCTTTCATGGGCGTGAGCTGGGAATACATGGGTTCAACGCAAGACCATCATCACTTTCGTCACAAAAAACACCCCGCAACGGGCGCTACTGAATACGTATATATCGAACGACGAGTGCGCGCTGTGGCCTGGGCCTAGCAACGATCAGCGCAAGGCTCCAGATAATTGACAATCAATTGTAGCGACTGTTTATTTCTAAATTCGTTAACATCTAATTTGTAGACCAGACGAATTGATCGAAGATCGGGGGCTGGCCACTGCTCTTCTGAGACGTTAAACGCAATCGCATCTACCAGCAGATCATTAAACTCACTGGGACAAAGCAACATTTTTAGATGATTGGTCCCCACGCGCTTTTGGCTAATAATTCGAAAAACCCCATCGAAGTTTGGCTCAGGAAAGGACTGCCCCCAAGGTCCAGCATCGCGAATCGCCTGAGCGAGAGCGAGCGTCATATTCACCGCATTAAGTTCTCCGTCACTGTAAACAATCGGTTCGCGCAAATCGGCCTCGAGCAAATTGGCAACGGTAACATCAAAAACGTGACTAAATTCTTCAAACGCATGCTCTTGCAGTGAAAGACCCGCTGCCATTGCGTGCCCACCGAATTTTTTTAGCAGCGCCGGTTTCTGCGTAGCGATAGTATCAAGCACATCGCGCAAGTGAATGCCCGGTATCGATCTACCTGAGCCCTTTAATTCACTTGCGCCCGCGCGCGAAAATGCGATAGTTGGGCGGTGCATACGATCTTTAATTCGCGACGCGATAATACCGACAACACCTTGGTGCCAATCTTCGCGAAACAGACAGATACCATTTCTCAACACGCCGTTCGTATCGTTGTCGATATTACTCAAATCTTTGATGGCCTCAGCCTGCATGGAAGATTCAATCGCTTTGCGCTGCTGATTTAAGTCATCTAATTCACCGGCAATAGTCAACGCTTCATTAAAATGTTCACTGAGCAGGCACTGAATCCCAATCGACATATCGTCAATGCGCCCCGCAGCGTTTAAACGCGGACCAACTGCGAAACCGAAGTCGTCAGCAACGAGGCGTTCAGGTAGGCGATTAGCCACTTTTAAAAGCGCCTGAATACCCGCGCAACACTTGCCAACACGAATTCGCTGGATACCCTGAGCGACCAAGATACGGTTGTTCCCATCAAGTGCCACAACATCGGCAACAGTGCCGAGAGCAACAAGATCTAAAAACTGCGCAATATTTGGTTCCTCAATACTTCTCGATGCAAACCACGCTAACTTTCTTAATTCCGAACGCAGCACCATCAATAAATAAAACGCCACACCGACACCCGCCAGATTTTTACTCGGAAATGCGCAGCCCGGTTGATTGGGGTTTACAATTGCGTCAGCATCCGGAAGCAACTTTCCCGGTAGGTGATGGTCAGTCACGATCACTTTAATATTTCGCCGTTTCGCTTCGTTGACGCCATCGATACTCGAAATACCATTGTCTACCGTAATAATTAGGTGAGGTTTGGATTCAGATGCAAGCGCCACTATTTCTGGCGTGAGGCCATAACCATATTCAAAACGGTTGGGCACGAGATAACGAATATTTTCGAAGCCAAAAAGACACAAGCCTTTCATCAGCAAAGCAGTGCTCGTTGCACCATCAGCGTCGAAGTCACCGACGATAAGAATGCGCTCTTGCTTTTGCAACGCGGAAATAAGTAGTTCTGCGGCTATTTCTACTCCGGCGAGCGCATAAGGATCATGTAAGTTTTTTAACACATATTCACCGGAGAAACTGGCATCTCGTGATGCCAGTAATTTGCAAACCAAAATACCGGGGTCGGAACTCTGGGCCGCGTCACCCAAAACGAGATGGTTCGGCCTGCGGACTATTTTTTTCTTTAAGTGCATTATCGATGATCCGGCGCAATAAAAATTTATTTCGGAGAAGGCATAAATAGCACAAAGTACTATATTAGTTTACTACCTGTGATACTTATGAGAGCTTTCCTTCAATGCTGGCACACTCGCGTTAGCATGGCGGTGACACCTTCAGAAACCGTCAATTCATGGATGAATTGGCGGAGCTACAGGGGTGGAGCGGATTCAAGCGAAGCGCTGCTTCGCTCCGCGTAACGACCAAAATCTATGATTTTGGGCCGGACCTGCTCACAGGTATTCATGCGTTTTTTGAAGGTGTCACCGCCATGCTAACGATTCGAAGGCACACATACCGAAGCTCTAAAACTAAATGCACCGCGGGTTAATTTACTCTATTTGAAAACTGCAGAAAAAACCTAAGCGCGAATATTTTCGACAATAAATTGCTGTACTTCTGCATCATTTTTTTCGAGAACGGAATATGCTTCTTCGCGCTCAAATAAATCTGACATATGATGTGGTAACGCGGGTTCTTTGGCTTGTCCGGATTTTAAAATAGCCTCAGGAAACTTCGCCGGATGAGCCGTCGCCAAACAAACCATCGGAATATCATGTGAACGCCGGGTTTTGCGCGCAGCTTGCACACCAATAGCGGTGTGCGGATCTAACAAATACTCGCTTGTCTCAAATACATCTGCGATGACCGCTAACATCTCCTGATCATCCAAACGATAACTGCTAAAAAGTGACCGCGCTTTGGACAACGCAGTATTATCCAACGTCATTCCACCGGATTTAAAATCGTCCATCAACTGGCGGATTTTATTTCCATCGCGACTGTGGAGGTCAAACAACATACGCTCAAAATTACTCGACACCATAATATCCATGCTCGGAGATAAGGTGCGTTGCAATTCGTGTTTGGTGTGATCGTTTTCACTCAGGCAACGATGCAAAATATCATTGCTATTGGTTGCAATGACCAGCTGATCAATGGGCAAGCCCATAGATTTGGCAATGTAGCCGGCAAAAATATCGCCGAAATTACCCGTCGGCACCGAAAAAGACACTGGTCGATGAGGACCACCAAGGCTCAACGCTGCATAAAAATAATAAACAATTTGGGCCATAATACGCGCCCAGTTTATCGAATTGACTGCAACAAGCTGGCGTTCTTCCGGCAAAAAATTCTGATCGGCAAAACTTGCTTTAACTAAATTCTGGCAATCGTCAAAATTTCCTTTGAGTGCGATATTGTGTACGTTTTTTTCAATTACCGTCGTCATTTGACGGCGCTGCACTTCTGAAACTCGCTGATAGGGATGAAGAATAAAAATATCCACATTGTCACAGTGCCGACAACCTTCAATTGCCGCTGAACCAGTATCACCTGAAGTCGCGCCCATAATCACAACTTTCTGACCACGCTTTTTCAATATATGGTCAAGCAAGTTACCCAAAAACTGCAACGCGACATCTTTAAACGCGAGTGTAGGTCCTTGAAATAATTCCAGGACCCATTCGTTATGTGCTGTTTGAACCAGAGGTACAATGGCAGAATGACGAAAGCCCGCATACGAACGATCAATTAAACTGCGTAAATCATCATCCGAAACACTGCCGGCAACAAACGGGGACATGACCTTAAACGCGAGTTCTTGATAACTGAGCCCAGCCCACGAAGCAATGTCGGCGCGCTCGAAATGAGGGATATCGGTGGGCACATAAAGTCCACCATCACTCGCCATACCGGTTAAAACAACATCCTCAAAATCCAGCTCGGGCGCCAGCCCTCGCGTACTAATATATTTCACTCTCTAACCTCTAAACGGCAACATCACTTGAGCGTCTCAACGCGAATACGAATGACACTTCCCGACACCGACTCAAGCTCTTCGATTTTTTTAATCGCTTCGATCATCTGATTTTCAATAACGCGATTGGTGAGAAGTATCACTTGAACACGCGTCTCACCTTCATGAGGCTCTTTTTGAATCAACGCTTCAATACTGATGCCTTCGTCGCTAAGGATTTGCGTAATTTGCGAAAGTGCTCCAGGCTTATCTTCCAGCGACATGCGCAAATAAAATGCCGTTTCTGCGGCATCTATCGGCAGTATGGAATAGTCTTCGAGTGCATCTGACGCGTAACCCAAACTCGGCACCATTGCCTGCAACGTCGACTCTCCTGCGAGATTCCGTGCAACTCTGACAATATCGGCAACAACAGCCGAAGCCGTGGGTTCAGCGCCCGCGCCCGCGCCATAGAACAAGGTTGGGCCAACGGCATCGCCTTTGACTACGACAGCGTTCATAACACCATCGACGTTAGCGATTAATCTGGACGCAGGAATCAGCGTTGGATGAACTCTGAGTTCAATCCCCTGCCCCTCGATGAAACGGGCAATACCCAGGTGTTTTATTCGATAACCCAGTTCCGACGCATAGGCCACATCTGCGGGTTCTATGTCACTAATGCCTTCACAGCTCACTTTGTTGTACTGCAATGGCATACCAAAAGCCAGAGACGCGAGTATGACCAGCTTATGCGCTGCATCAATACCTTCGACATCGAAAGTCGGATCTGCTTCAGCGTAGCCAAGCGCTTGAGCTTCGGCCAAGACATCAGCAAACTCTCGCCCTTTATCGCGCATCTCTGTGAGAATAAAGTTAGTGGTGCCGTTGATAATGCCGGCTAACCATTCGATTTTGTTAGCGGCAAGCCCCTCTCGCAGTGCGCTTATAATTGGTATGCCACCGGCAACTGCCGCCTCATATGAAATCGTCACACCGTTGTTTTCCGCGCGCTCGAACAGCTCGCTGCCATGCTCGGCGATAAGCGCCTTATTTGCAGTGACAACGTGCTTGCCATTATCAAGGGCATTGAGCACCAATTGTCTGGCCACGTCCGTGCCGCCAATTAATTCAACGACGACATCCACTTCGGGATCAGCGACAACGTTAAAAATATCACGGCTTAACTGCACTTCAGAGGTATCGCACGCTGGGTTGTCGCGACGGGCGCCAACATGCGCAATATGAATATCGCACTGCGCGCGCGAATTAATGTCTACTAAATTGCGGGTCAGCACATTAAATGTGCCGCCACCAACAGTTCCCAAGCCGCATATACCAATATTAATGCGTTTCAAGCGCAGGCCCTCAAAAGTAGCTGAAATCCAAGCCCTCGCGATGGGGCCAGAAAAAAGAGGGGGCAACCTTACTGAGCAAGTTGCGCCCTGTCAATGTGAACGAAACTACGAGGAATGGATTATTTGACGCCGATAATCGCCGCTAACTCATCAGCTTTGCGATAACCTGGGATAAGCGTCCCATCGGCCAAAAATATTGCTGGCGTCCCCTGAACCCCCAATTGGTGGCCGAGTTGGAACTGTGCACGCACCGGGCTTTCCTCGCAGTCTGCGGATGGAATCCCTTTGCCCGTTTTAAGCGCCGTCATCGCGCCTTTGCGATCATCCGCACACCAGGCGGAAACCATGCGCCTGTATACATCTGAACCCAAACCACCACGCGGATAAGCAAGATAGTTAACCGAGACCCCAAGCTCATTCAAACGCGCAACCTCGCGATGCAAGAGGCGGCAGTAGCCGCAATCGACATCGGTAAACACATAAATTTCAGACTTGGCGGGTTTTTCAGGAGCAAAGGTAATCAAATCGTTCTGGTCAATATCCTTGAGCAGTTCGGCGCGCGCGAGTGCCCGTTTTTGTTCTGTTAAATTGACGATGCCGTCCGGCCCAACCTGATAAATTTCACCAACAACAAAATGACCGCCGGATGCTGTGGCATAAAGGACATTACCCTGCCCGAGCTCGACTTCATAAAGCTCAGGCACTGCCGTCGCTTTGATCCCCTTAAATTGAAGATCTGGACGCGCTTGTTTCAACTTTCTTATAATCGCCGCCGGTTCAGTTTTGACCGCCTGACCGAGCTGTTCTGCGCTGCTTTGATTGTTTGTTTTTTCCAATACTAACTCAACCCGCCGGTTGGCTCGGCGACCTGCTGCGGTTTGGTTAGTGGCCACAGGCTGATTTGCGCCCATGCCCACTGCAACGAGTTTCTCAGCATCGATACCGCCGTCCACCAACAACTTCGCCACTTCGCCAGCACGAGCGGCCGAGAGCGTCCAGTTATTCGACAAAACCCCTGCCTTTCCGCCGGAAAAAGGCCTCGCATCGGTATAGCCCTCAATACGCAATCGCACATAGTTCCGGGATTTAAGGTAATCGATCAACTGCGTTAAGGCGTCTTGATCCGCAACCTGAAGTTCTGCTGCGCCGCTGACAAATTGAAATACGCGCCCAAGTCTCAAACGCTCTTCAGCAGTATTTGATGAGACTACGTTAAATATAGGTGCTTCAGCGCTAACGCTGCCTGTACTGGAATTACCCTGCGCAGCAATGCCCCACAACACCAGAAAAACAACCAAATAAAATTTACGACTCGTCAATAACATGGACTCTTCAACTATTTAAGTAATTAATAATCAGTTTAACACTCGCCGCCATATAACTCGTTTAATGCACGCAAAATAACGCTACCCCAAATGGCACTTACCTAAGGCAAAATATACTGTTAGGTGCGGTGGAAGCCAGAGCGTGATGAGGCCGTCGCCCGAAGGATTCGGGCGCCGAGACCCCATGGACGGGTTTACGTCGTGTCTCATCACGCTCTGGCTTCCACCGCACCGGGAAAAAATGTCCTTAAGTAAGTGCCATTCAACGCTAGCCCCGCGGGTGATGTTGGGCATGCAAATTCTTGAGCCGCTCCTGGGCAATGTGCGTATAAATTTGCGTTGTCGAAACACTGCTGTGACCTAATAACATCTGCACAGCGCGCAAGTCGGCCCCATGATTTAGTAAATGTGTGGCAAAAGCATGACGCAGTGTATGTGGCGACAACTGTGCGGAAATGCCAGCACAATTCGCCCAGTGCTTAATGCGATGCCAGAAGGTCTGTCGCGTCATGACAGAGCCGCGTGAACTCGGAAATACAACATCCGAAAGCGCCCCTTTGAGCAACTCGGTTCTCGCCTGCGACAAAAAGACTCGCAACGCCTGCTCTGCCTCTTGGCCCATTGGAACCAAACGTTCCTTATTACCTTTCCCTGTCACCCGCACGACACCTTGGCGCAAGTTTATCTGATCCATAGAAAGCGACACCAATTCCGATACACGCAAACCACTCGCATAGAGCAGCTCAAGCATCGCTTTGTCGCGCAACACCAGCGTATCCTTACCTTCGGGCGCTGCTAAAAGTTGTTCAACATCATGCTCAGAAATCGACTTGGGTAAACTCCGACCAAGTTTGGGGTTGTCAATAAGTTCCGTCGGACTTGTAGCAAGCATCGCTCTACCGATCATGTAGCGGTAAAGCCCACGCAGGCACGATAAAAACCGTGCAGAACTTCTAGCGCTTATTTTTTTTTGTAAGCGACTGGCGAGATAGGCTTGAATGTCTTCTGTCGCCGCGTCAGCAATATTGAGGTTTCGCTCGCCAAGCCACAATGTAAACGCCTGTAGATCGCGCCGATAAGAACTCAAAGTGTTATCGCTCAAACCTTTTTCCGCCCAAAGGTAATCAAGATATGCATCAACCACAGCTTGATTGTTTGCGATGCCCTGTGACGCCAAGAGTTCTCCAAAATGCAGTAAGCATAAAAAAAGCGCTCAAATTGAGCGCTTTTAGTATAAAACCTGCTGCAGATTTAGTTGAGCTTTTCCTTGATACGTGCCGCTTTACCGCGAAGTTCACGCATATAGTATATTTTCGCCTGACGCACATCGCCACGACGCTTAACCGTAATGCTATCAATCAATTTACTGTGCGTTTGGAAAGTACGCTCAACACCAACACCGTGAGAAATCTTACGGACAGTAAATGCTGAATTTAAACCGCGATTACGCTTGGAGAGAACGAAGCCCTCAAACGCCTGGAGACGTTCGCGGTTGCCTTCTTTAACCTTTACTTGGACAACAACAGTATCGCCGGTGCTGAAATCTGGAACATCTTGCTTAAGCTGTTCTTTTTCCAGTGCCTGTATTATCAAGTTCTTAGAACTCATGACTAGCTCCTAGTTCAAACCGCGCCACACTATCTTGCGCGCTACTTATTTATATGGGTAAAGCAAACACTGATTAACTCAGGTCGCCTCGGGTATTTTTAACTATCTCTAATAACTCGACTTGCTCTTTACTCAAATCGAGCCCGTTCAACAATTCTGGCCGACGTTCATACGTTCGTTTCAAGGCCTGTTGCAAGCGCCAGCGCCGTATCCGTTTGTGGTCTCCAGATAACAGCACCTCTGGCACGCGTTCCCCGAAAACCTTTTCAGGCCGAGTGTAGTGCGGACAGTCCAGCAAGCCCTCCTCAAAGGAGTCCTGCTGTGCCGACTGCGCGTCACCCAATGCGCCGGGGATTTTCCGAATCAACGCATCGAGTACCACCATAGCTGGCAGTTCACCACCACTGAGAACGTAGTCGCCTATCGACCATTCCTCATCGACACAGGCCTCAATAAAACGCTCATCAACGCCCTCATATCGACCGCATACAAACACAAGATGCTTCCGCTTATGCAGTTCGGCAACACCCCGTTGATCTAACTGCCTGCCTTGAGGGCTTAAGTAGATTACGCTCGCCTGATCGCGCTCGCAGTGCAACCAATCCAGCGCGGCATCTACCGCAAGCGCCAGAGGCTCCGCCTGCATCAGCATACCCGGTCCGCCGCCGTAAGGCCTATCGTCCACGGATTGATAAGCGTTATCGGCAAAATCCCGCGGGTTGATCAACTTAAGTTCAACAAGACCATTTTCATGCGCCCTGCGGCTTACACCACTGCCAGTCAACGCTGAAAACATATCCGGGAACAGCGTAATAACCGCAACCCGGGTCTTAGTAGTGTGTTGCTCAGTCGCCGACATGCCAATCAACGATCATCTTTTTTGCCCGCAGATCAACAGATACAACATACATATCGGGCACATAGGGAATCAACCGCTCCCTATCATCAATACTTTCTTCGTCCGGCTTGACCACCAACACGTCATTTGCGCCGGTTTCCATTAGCGAATGCACGACGCCAACATCATGAATAGCGCTTTCGTCTTCATTCGTATGTCGGCAATATACGCGCAGCCCGACAAGCTGATACCAATAGAAATCACCCTCTTGCAGCGCGGCAAATTGGTTTTGGTCAACCTGAATAGGCTTTAACTTAAAGCTCTCAGCCACATTTCTATCGTCAATACCCTTTAGATGTGCTATCCAGCCATTACTATGGCGCTGGTACTGATCGACCTCAAGCTCTACCCACTCACTGCGATGTCTTACCATCCACGGGCTATAGGCAAATAAATTCTCTTCAGGCTCGGTATATGAGGTGACCTTTACCCAGCCCTTGATACCAAATACGCCGGAAATACGCCCGACGTAACCCTGCTCTGCGGTATCATCCACAGGAAGCCCTACTTAAGCGGCAACGGCCTCTTGTAACAGCTTCTTCACGCGATCAGAGCACTGGGCACCTTTAGAAACCCAATAATCAACACGCTCTGCATCAATGCGGATTCGCTCTTCTTGGCCACGCGCAATCGGGTTAAAGAAGCCCAAACGCTCAATATAACGACCATCGCGAGCATTGCGACTGTCAGTGACGTTTACGTGATAGAAAGGGCGCTTCTTTGAACCGCCGCGAGCCAATCTAATAGTAACCATGTATTTAATTCCCAAATTATTTCTTTATCCACGCCCTGGCATCAGTTTCTGGCGTGTTTACACATAATATTTTGTACTGGTCAAAAATAGACCGCCCTGCGAAAGGCGGCGTATTTTAATGGAAAGTCCAACAGGTGTATAGCTTTAAAAATTGGCTATTGTGGGAAGCCTCCCCCCATAGGTGGCAGACCGCCCCCACCGGGGGGCATACCACCGCCACCAGGAAACATGCCACCCATGTTGCGCATCATCTTGGCCATGCCACCGCCTTTCATTTTCTTCATCATTTTTGCCATCTGCTTGTGCTGCTTCAGCAGGCGATTCAGATCTTGAATTTGAGTCCCGGACCCCACGGTGATTCGGCGTTTTCGCGAACCACTTAAGATATCGGGGTTGCGCCTTTCGGCCGGCGTCATACTGTTGATAATGGCTTCCATTTGTCTAAACTGCTTGCCGACATCGGCCTGCTCCGCCATCTGCGCGACATTCCCCATGCCGGGCAGCTTCTCCAACATCGAGCTCATGCCGCCCATGTTTTGCATCTGTTGGAACTGATCGCGCAAATCTTCTAAATCGAATTTCTTGCCCTTTTGTACTTTTGCAACAAGCTTTTCAGCCTTGGCTTTGTCTATTTTTTCTTCGGCTTGCTCGATAAGGCTTAATACATCGCCCATGCCGAGAATTCGCGAGGCTATCCTGTCTGGGTGAAAGGGTTCAAGCGCGTCCGTCTTCTCCCCAGCGCCCAAGAATTTGATCGGTTTTCCCGTCACATGGCGCACAGACAGCGCTGCACCGCCTCTGGCATCACCATCAATCTTGGTCAATACAACACCCGTAAGAGGCAACGCGTCGTTAAAGGCCTTTGCTGTGTTTACAGCGTCTTGGCCAATCATCGCATCTATAACAAATAGGGTTTCAATAGGATCAACCGCTTTATGAAGCTGCTGAATCTCAGTCATAAGCGCTTCATCGACATGCAGACGGCCGGCTGTGTCGACAAGAAGCACGTCTATCGCTAATTTTTTTGCCTGGCTGAGTGCAGACTTGGCAATATCAACAGGTTTTTGCTCTGCAGTCGAAGGAAAAAACGCACATTCCACTTCACCGGCAAGCGTCTCGAGTTGTTTGATCGCCGCGGGCCGATAAACGTCCGCGCTGACTACCATAACTTTCTTTTTCTGCTTCTCTTTTAGATGACGCGCGAGTTTCGCGACCGTCGTGGTTTTACCCGCGCCCTGCAAACCAGCCATCAATACGACGGCCGGCGGCTGCTGGGATAAGTCCAAGTGTTCGTTGGCCTCTCCCATGAGCGCAATCAACTCTGATTCAACAATTTTGAGAAATTGTTGACCGGGATTCAGGGCACTGGAAACTTCACGTCCCACGGCGCGCTTACGCACATGGTTAACAAACTCTTTGACCACTGGCAGCGCAACGTCCGCCTCAAGTAATGCCTTGCGGACTTCACGCAAAGTATCCTGCACATTGTCGTGCGTGATACGTGCTTTACCACTGATTTTCTTGAGTGCTTTATTTAGACGATCAGATAAATTATCAAACATGAGCTACCTGCGTTTTAACAGCGAGTGCGCCGACGGGTTCTCGAAAAAGGCCGCGCAGTATATAAGTTATTTGGGCAAAAAACGACCCAGAGACACTTGAGTAACAGACTTGCCATACCCACCTTAAGCACATAACCTTAACCTTCTCAGGCACATTGCCTACGCGGATCCACAGGATAACCATCATATGAGCTCTTTTGTCGCCATCGCCTGCTATGCGGCCGCGTGGATAAGCCTGCTTACTTCGGTGCGACGCAAAGAGCATCCCGGCCATTTGCTCAATATCATGCTCACTGCTGGGCTCATCGCCCACAGCTTTGCCAGCTACAGTTCGGTGTTTCAATCAACTGGCGTGATCCTGGGCCTGTTTCAGTCTGCGTCCGTGCTTTTCCTCGCGATGAACGTCATTGTGCTTATTAGCTCGCTTAGACTCCCACTGCACAACCTCTTCCTGTTGTTAATGCCAATGTCGGTGCTGGCACTTTTAATCGAAGTGTTTGCAAGCTCGGGCAGTGCTGAAAACCAAAGTCTGAGTGGTGCCATGGTCACACATATATTGCTGTCGATCGTTGCATACAGTCTTCTGACCATAGCCACCTTGCAGGCGCTGTTGCTATCCTACCAATATAGCCGCCTTAAATCCCACCATGCCCGAGCGGTAATAGGGGTATTCCCTCCACTGCAAACAATGGAAAGTCTGCTATTCGATTTGGTCCGAGCGGGCTTTGTCTTGTTAACGCTGTCCATCGGGACTGGCATTTTTTTTATCGAGAATATTTTCGAACAAAAATTGTCGCACAAATTAACATTTTCACTTTTGTCCTGGGCAATATATCTAGTGTTACTTATTGGCAGACACGTATTAGCTTGGCGCGGTAAGCTGGCGATTCGATGTGTATTAGCCGGCTTTGTCATGCTTATGCTGGCTTACTTCGGCAGTAAATTTGTGCTGGAGTTTCTGCTAAGCTAAATAGCAATCGGCCCCAGGGCCTGTTGACACTAGCCAAGCTTGCGTGAGCGCCTGGATTAGTACAAGATAAATCATCTGTTCATCGCCACAAGGTAGTATCGTTTTTGGACGCCCTATCACTCGAAGTGCTATTTGGAATTCTGCTGGCACTTATCCTTCTCTCAGGTTTCTTTTCCAGCTCAGAAACGGGAATGGTTTCGCTTAATCGTTACCGCCTGAGACATTTGGTCAATAAAAAACATAAGAGCGCGATAAGAGCATCCAAGCTTTTAGAACGACCCGACAGACTCATCGGCGTTATTTTGATTGGCAACAATTTGGTTAACATTTTCGCAACAATTGTCGCTACAGCCATAACCACAAAAATTTTTGGTGATTGGGAGCTCGCGCATTATGTTCTGCTGCCTATTGTTCTTACTTTAACTATATTGATATTCGCCGAAGTTACGCCTAAATCCATTGCGGCAGTTTACCCTGAAAAAATTGCGTTCCCCGCTAGCTTTTTCCTACGTCCTCTACTCACCATTCTCTATCCGTTCGTATTATTCATAAACGTTATCTCAAATACACTTTCTCGCCTATTCGGTATGGACCCAAGCCAGGCAAAATTGACCGATAATCTTCACCCGGAAGAATTGCGGACCGTGGTCGACGAAGCGGGAGAACTGATACCCGATCAACACCAGGGCATGCTGCTCAACGTACTCGACCTGGAAAAATCGACTGTTGAAGACATCCTTGTGCCGCGCAACGAGATAGTGGGCATTAATCTCGAAGACAGTATTGATGTAATACTGGAGACAATACGCAATTCCGACTATACAATTTTGCCGGTATTTAAAGGCGATATTAACGACGTTCTCGGCATGCTGCACATGCGTAACGTCGCTCGCTGCTTGGATGAAGACGACACTTTCACCCTGCAGGCACTGAAGAAAAACCTGACTAAACCTTACTTTATTCCCGAATCAACACCGCTTTCTAAACAACTGCATCATTTCCAAAAAGAAAAAAAGCGCATGGCACTGGTTGTGGATGAATATGGCGACATCCAGGGCATGGTGACACTGGTGGATCTGCTAGAGGAGATTGTTGGCGACTTCAGCACTGACGTCGCTGAAGACCAGTTTGACCCAATTAAAGCCGCTGGCGAAGGCTGGTTTAAAATTGACGCTTCCGAATCGATACGCGACATTAACCGCGAGCTTGGCTGGGCATTGCCCACCGATGGTCCGAAAACCCTTAACGGCCTGATTACAGAGTTCCTGGAAAGTATTCCCGATGCAATTGTGAGCTTCGAAATTGGACGCTATCGCTTCGAAATAGACGAAGTCAGTGATACCCGTATTGAAAAAGCATTGGTATTCGAAAAACCGTCAACTCCAAACGCTCAATAGTATTCTTCGCGCGCAGTCGCATGAGCGCGCCCAATCTGCCCTCCATAGAACTTATTGACAAAACTCACGAGCACGCGCGCGGTAAATCCCCAGATCGTATAGTCCTCGTAGACATAGACTGGAGCCCAATACTCTTGGTTTAGATGTTTAAACACGTGTGTCTTCGTGCGCTGGTCCTGAGTAAAAATAGACAGAGGCACCCAGCGGATGGATTCTATTTCCTCTCTACATAGTGTCAGCGTGGGCACCTGCCTCACATCGACAACAAATGGTGTAACCAGCGCACCTTTGCGCGTCAGGTGCGGCTCTAGTTCGGATCGATAAACAACCATCGTTTCTTCGATGCCCACTTCTTCAAAGCCTTCTCTAAGCGCGGTGCGATAAAGGCTCGTATCCTCGTCATCCTGTTTTCCTCCGGGGAAAGCCACCTCACCACTGTGCTCACGCAAGCTTTGCGCACGGCGAGTCAGAAGGATTTTCTCGTCTCCACCTTCACGTAAAAGTACTAGCAAAACGGCTGCTTCGGGAAGAGAGTAGTTTCTTTGCATTGTTGCGTTCTCATTCTTTAGTGCCACGCGCGCTCTAAAAGCGCCGAACCTTTATCCGACACCCACCAACATGGCGCCTAATACTTCTAATAGAAAACAAACCTGCAACGCTTACGATACGCGGTTATAACTATTTAGTATAAATCTAATCCTACACATAGCGACAAGTAAGCTGTAGCATCAATAACGATCAAAAAACGAACAAAAACACACAATTAACCCGGCCGTTTAGAGTTGTAATGAAATGACGATTAAGCTACCTGACTTTGAGCACTTGTCTGCGCTAGCACAAGAAAACCCAGAAAAGCTGGAATCAATCCGGCGCAACTGTGTTGAATCAATCATCGAAAGCGCGCCTCACGAAATGCGCCGCCGTCTACGCGGTCTGCAATTTCAAATTGATTGTCGCCGCGAACTCCACGCGCATCCACTGGGCGCGTGCATCGAAATATCCAAAATGATGTACGAGTCGCTGCACAAATTGAACGAAGCACTTTGCGGCCGTTCCCCTGCATCACCCGAGCCACTGGCTTTGGATGATACGGCAACGGTTCTGCCGTTTTCTAAATTGGGCAGCGTTTGACACACTATTCAAAACCAAGGCTCTCCAGTCGAATAACATCAATCGCAGGGGTTTCGTAAGGATGAGCGCGCCTAAGTGCGCTCAGAGCCTGCTCAATTACGCTGGCTTCGCAAACCATTTCTACCCGAAACTCAGAAAGCACCTCTACTTTATCAACATCACCCAAGTAGGCGTCGCTGCCAGCCAGCGGTCTAAACTGGCCCTGCCCCAAGGTCTGCCAAGCACAGCAATCATAGTTGCCGATTTTACCAGCACCTGCGGCAAATAAAGCCTGTTTCGTTTCCTCCAAATGCGTTTCGGGAACAAAAAATACGAGTTTAAACATCGTTCAACCTCTTCCTAGGCGTTAATATATGCCGTTTTTTTAACGAAAGAATCTCATCATGCGACTGTTTGTGGACCAGCTTACCAATTTAGACTTTTCATATCTCGATGCCGAGCGCGGCGTCGTGGGTGAAACCTGGTTGGCCAACATCGAATTAATAGGCGCTCTCGATGAACAAGGCATGGTCGTAGATTTCGGGCAAGTCAAAAAAACCATTCGGGCGTGGCTGGATACTCATATTGATCACAAACTGCTCGTCCCTACTACATCACCCCAATTGAGTTTTGAACAGAAGGGTAATACAGACAGACTCGAATGGCACTGCAAAACAGGTAACATCTCGACCACTGGCCCGTCAGAAGCGCATACCTTCATTGATGTCGCGAGTATCAACACCAAAGATGTTGCGCAGTGGTGCGCAGCAAAACTTAAGCGCCTTTTCCCTGACTCCGTCGAAACGCTTTCGCTTTCCTTCTCTGTTGAACGCATCGATGATCCGTACTATCACTACACACACGGCTTAAAAAAGCACTTGGGCAATTGCCAACGTATTGCCCACGGTCACAGGTCGCGAATAGAAATTTGGCGAGACGGAGAAATGGCGCTCGACCTCATGCAGGATTGGGCAGAAAAATGGCAAGACATTTATTTGGGAACAGAAGAAGACTGCAAACCAGATCCCGAAAACACTTCTAATTATTTATTTAGTTACGATGCACAACAAGGTCGCTTTGAACTCTCGATACCTAAGACCCAATGCTACCTGCTTCAAACAGAAACCACAGTGGAATTAATTGCCGGGCATATTGCGACCACACTTGCCAACGCGAATTGCGGTTCACATTTTAAAGTAAAGGCTTTTGAGGGGATCGCCAAAGGCGCTATAGCCGAGAGTTCCAGCGCTTAACGCGCAAATCCAGAGTTAAATTAACCCTTTACATATTTAGAAAATACCCTCTTCTAAATTTTTGCACATACGCGTTTGCGTGCTGATGATAGGTTCAAAAACCGTCAATTCATGCTCCGCCATGGATGGCGGGTGTTAGAGCAACGCAGGAGCAGTTGCCGACGACTGCATGGATGCAGGAGGTAGAATAACGCAGGAGCAGTTATCGACGACTGCATGGATGCAGGAGGTAGAATAACGCAGGAGCAGTTATC
>JANQJP010000087.1 GCA_028281575.1 Cellvibrionaceae bacterium | reverse complement strand
GGCGCTTTTCTTCAATGCTGTCGAAAGATAATGTGCGAGTGTCAATTTTTGATTTCATCCGTAAATTATATCAGGTATATTTGAATTCCGGGTTAATAGCTTAAGCTCGCCACCCTAAAACGATTAATGCGTTCTAAAAAAATATTTCATATCAAATACGTCGTTTCGTTTCATCATAAAATAAACCGCACGACCAAGTTTGTGGGCCAATATTGAAAGTGCTTTGCCTTTTCCAAATTTCTTGGTTTGTTTGGCGAGATAATTTTGTGCTGTCTGATTACCGCGAATAAATAATATGGCTGCTTCGGAGAAGGCCCATTTCAAATGAGCGTTGCCAATTTTTGACCCCGATGCTCCCGTCTTTTTCCCTGCTGATTCGCTGGCACATTTTACGAGTCGAGAGTAAGAACAAAATTTCTGTACGGTCGGGAAGCGTTCGATGGATAATACTTCGTACATAATAGTTAACGCTAAGACGTCACCAATCCCGGGAACGGTTTTCAACCGGTATAACATTCTGGGATCGTAGCTTTTAGCATGCTTGATGATGTGGTTTTCTAGCTTTCTTATTTGATCATGCAGGCCATCCATCACGGCAATGTCAGTTTCAACGTTCAGCCTATTGAACGTCAATTACCTTGTCCGGTCAGCGTCAATTATGTTGGCCGGTTGACGTCTGTTAATTAACGTTAGCTTTCAGCTTTTTTCCTCCTTTTCATTGATGCTTGTTTCCGATAACTTTCACCTTCAACTTCAAGGATACCGGAGTAATGGCTTTGAAAAGCAGGCCATTAAAACGCTCGCATTTCTGGTGCTTTGGGCGTTAGGGCTAAACACTCGTTAGTGGTCTTCGTAGTGGCCACCGATCGCAAAAATATAAATTGAACCGTCGTCAAATTTATAGATCAATCTGTCTTTCTGTGAGATTCGCCTAGACCAAAAAACTGATAGATTGTGTCGCAGCTGTTCCGGTTTACCTAGGCCTTGGCTTGGGTCGTCTCGAAGTATTTGTTTAAGCAACTTGCACAGTGCTTTGTGTAGCTTTTTGTCTCTTTCTCTAAGCTCTTCATAGGTTTCCCAAGTTCGCCCCTCAAATACCAGTGACCTCATCCAATTCCTCGCTGGTTGGAGTGTAACCGCTGCCTTTTCCGTGTGTCACCACCGAGTCAGAAATTTGCTTCATCAAGCTGGTGTTCTGTAGTACGTATAGGGTTTCTTGTTCTCTTTCCCAGTCCTCGGCACTCATAACCACAAATGCTTCGCCGGCTCTACGGGTAACCTTAATAGGGGTGTGGTTTGTAACTACTTGTTCTACAAAGGTTTTTAGCTTGTCTCTAAATTGGTTTACGCTTACTGTGTCCATCAAAGTCACCACATGTACGACAATTCCGTACAAGCCTAGCTAATAAGCCCTAACAAAGCAATCTACCCGACCATTTTCGTCGCTTGGTTTTTGTGCTTGAATAGCACAAAAATCCAATCAACTACAATTCGCCGGTGATAGCGGCGTTTATGTGTAAAAATCGAATAGATACGTAGCTAACAACTTTGATCTGTTTTTTAGATGTGGGGATAAAGAGAAAGGAACTACAAATTTGTACAAATTATTAGCCTCAATAGTATGCGGAATTATCGCTGCCGTATTAATGATGTACATTGCTTGGGAGCATAATTTGCAATGCGAAATTCGTTGTGAAGGATATATAGATTGGGAGGATTGGTCGCTAGTAGGGGTAAGCTGGTTTATACCAGTATTTGTTTCAGTTTACGTGTTACTTTGGGTTATATCTCGTATCAAAAACACATAATAATATTATACACAAAGCCTGATATGCCATATTTCAGTGGATTATTATCATCTCTACAAACGGGTAAAGGAGCACAAAAGGTCTCGCGAAGCGAGGTGCCTCAAATGCACTCGATTGGTATTTCTACCAGCTGTAAGGTGTAACTATTGCGGTCATGAGTTCTCGCAAAGCGAACTTGAACAGCTGGACTCAATGGCAGAAAAAAATGTTGAAAACAAGGTCGCGGCAAACCCTTTATACATCACTTTTTGGTTCATTGTTGTAGACATCTTAGCGGTGGTACTACAGGCGTTTAGCAAAAGTGTATAACGAACCGCTCAATGCGCAGCACCTAGCGGCGCTTAAGCCTCCGCTGCGTCGCCCATTTTACGGTTTCCGCAAAACAATCATGGACTTGAACCACTTTAACGGACAGTAAATGCGGAGGGGATATGTAATAGAGGAACGATGAAACTACTGTTCCAGACTACGAGTAGGGTCGAGTTAGATGCAATTAAAATTAAATTAGAATCTGTAGGTATTCCGGTTTTTATTGGTAATGAAGACTCTGCAAGAAACTTTGGTTTGGTTATGCCGGCGCGTTCGTTTGCCTGTTGGACTCCTCTTGAAGATCAATACGACGATGCCGTTAAATTTCTGAATGATGAAACACATATTGTGGAAAGCGGCGTTGATATTAATGATTACTATGCAAGCTTAGAATTAAGAAATGACGGCTTTCTTAAAAATGTCGTTGATAAACTCATGCTCGTGGTTGTGTTGATGTTTATATGTTCTTTTGCTTTGTTTGTGTATTTTAAAATTAGTGATGTATGACAAGGTTGTCCAGCAATGATTGTGAGTGGGATGGATCTCTGTTCTCGTATTTGTTTATTTTTGTGAGTATTCAAAAAACAAGTGTTTACGCTTCAGTCATCGTTCACGGTGTTAAATAATACTAGGAGTGTGTTTCATGGTCAGAGTGTTTTTTTTGTTTTTCTTGGTTGCCAGTTTTTGCAATGCAGCTGAGCACAGTTTTGGTCCTATCTCATTTGAATACCCTTCTAGCTGGGAGATTGACGAGTCCTCTACTTTTGAAGGTTTTGATATATTTTCGAAGGAGACCTATTCGTTGGGGCCGAATAAATTGAGTAACGGGTTTACTGTAAAAAGGATACCTTTAGGCTCGTTGACATTTTCAGAGTTTAAAAACTACATCGTAAAAATACAAAATACTAACATATCCGCATTGAGAGAAAAGTTAAGTCGTGAAAAGAGTCAGTATTCAGAGTTTCAAAGTATAGACATAGATAGACTGATATCGATCGATGTTAAAGATTTTCATTTAGATAATTCATTTCACATTGTGATTGATAATGTGCTGACGTTTCATGGATACCATACAAAATGGCATACAGAAACAGTATTTATTGGATACGATGGATTTTCCTATCATGTATCTTTTTCTTACCCACCCAGTCAAGCGGAGTTTATGCAGAAGGAAGGAAAAAAAATCCTTGAAAGTATTAAGCTAAAGTAAATAGTACGACACAGAAAAGAGTGCGGGCTTGCCTTCGCAAATACGCTGAATATTAATCTGATAGATAAGTTTGTTGAATGAAATTTGTATATATGCTAGTTCTGTTTTCTATCCTGGCGGCAGCCTGTAAAAATGAGCAGGGTGTGGATAGAGACGTATTTATTTTTGGAGATGATTTTTACGAAATATCTGTCCACGCGGATAAGCAAAAATCAGTGCCTGACATGGATATGTTGCTTCGCGTTAAACTACCGCCAAATCCAAGTAGAAGCGAGATTATAAATTACATAAATATAATTTATACATTGTCAAGAAATCAGAAAAGTTATCTCGATTCTGATCCTCAGGTAGGCATGCTTACTAAAGTTGGCCGAGATAATGTTGACTTGATATTGCAGGCATCTAAACCAGGAGTACAATGGACAAAATATGGCATTGAGGCGATAAATATATTGGTTGATGATAAAGATAGAAACCTTATCTTGGAAAATCTGGAAAGTAACTACGCGTTATCAAAGGTGGTATTCAAAAAGGGGTGGTGCAAGGAGGCTGAGCATATATTAAGTGATATGATTTCGGCCAGTTCTGGTTACCTCCCGAGCGAAACAATTAAATGTATCGCAAGTTTAAAAAATCCGGAACACTATCCTATCTTGATAAGCTACATGACTCGCGGATGGAATGCACATACTACCTATGGTGTCATCAAGAATTTACCCGGTATAGAACTTACTAATGCCTTGCAATTGGCGTGGGAAGGTTCGAGAGGTAAAAATTATCAAATTGGATATTTAACTAAAGACACGCTCTCCACGGGGTACCTTCCCGCATTTCACTTTCTATTTGAAACGATAGATGATAATTATCGTGTCCCGCATACAATATACGATGCAAAATCACTGATAAAACAATTCACTTATCAGTTGGGGACGAAGCAAGACCTGAAGCAATGGTACGAAAAAAACAAAGATAATATTGTTTTTGACAAAGATTCAAAGAAGTATGTGATTGCAATAGCTCACAAGTGAATTCTGCTGTTCCGCCATTATGGTGCTGGTACCCCAATGGTCCCCGTCCGCCTGACCAGCATTTTTCAGGGACAGTGTCCAGGGACTTAGGGGGTTAAGTGAGCGGCATTGCGTTCAAGAGTAGATTTTTTGTACGCCTACAAAAGCTTTGTGCGCGAGGTTAACGCTCTAAATGGGCGAGTTTACCTTCAACGCCATCCCATTCTTCGTGGTCGGGAAGGGCGTCTTTTTTCTCGGTGATATTTGGCCACACTTCGGCGAGTTCGGCGTTGAGTTCCAAGAAGGCTTCCTGGTCGTCTGGCAGTTCATCTTCAGAAAAAATAGCGTCGACTGGGCACTCAGGTTCGCACAGGGCGCAGTCTATACACTCGTCCGGATGAATGACGAGAAAATTAGGGCCTTCGTAAAAGCAGTCTACAGGGCAAACTTCAACACAATCGGTGTGTTTACATTTAATGCAGTTTTCGCCCACAACAAACGTCATCTTTTTACCTCACGTATTTCGTCTAGCCGCGCATTTTAGCAGGCAAATCCCGCACTGTAACTACTGAAACGGCCACCGCTAGGGCATTAGAGATTTTAGCTCGTATAAAAAGTCCAGTGCCTGTTTGGGGCTCATTTCGTCGAGGTCTGCATCTGCGAGTTGTGTTTCCACTTTCGAAGGCTCTGTCGTGCTAAACAAATCGGCCTGGAAGGCATTTGGCGTGTGAGTCACGGTTGGTTCCGCACTGCCGTTTTTTTCGAGCACTGCGAGTTGCTCCGCCGCAGCGCTGAGCAGTGTCGGAGAGAGTCCCGCAAGTTTGGCCACCTGCAAACCAAAACTCTTGCTCGCGGGGCCGCTTTTTATGTTGTGCAGAAAGATAATATCATCGCCGTATTCTGTTGCGTCCAGGTGCACATTGCTGATATTTGGCAGTGCATCTGCCAGCTTGGTAAGTTCAAAATAGTGGGTCGCAAACAAGGTGAAGGCTTTGACTTCCTGCGACATATTCTCAACGCAGGCCCACGCGAGAGATAGGCCGTCGTAGGTGCTGGTGCCGCGACCGATTTCGTCCATCAGGACCAGGCTGTTCGGGGTGGCGTTGTTCAGAATATTGGCCGTCTCGGTCATTTCCACCATAAATGTCGATCGGCCTCCAGCCAGATCGTCAGAAGACCCAATACGGGTAAAAATTCTGTCTGTCAGCGCGATTTTGGCGCTGTTTGCCGGCACAAAACTGCCGATTTGCGCCAGCAGTACGATGACTGCGGCCTGGCGCATATAGGTTGATTTACCGCCCATATTCGGGCCGGTAATCACCAACATTCTCTGGGTATTGTTCAACTCGAGATCATTGGGAACAAAGGGTGTATCGAGGACCTGCTCAACGACCGGGTGCCTGCCGGCGATAATCTGTATGCCGCCGTCATTGGCGAGTTCGGGACAATGAAAGTTGAGTGCAATCGCGCGCTCGGTCAGCGTGCACAAAACGTCCAGGCAGGCGACGCCGTCTGATGATCGCTGCAGTGCGTGTAAGTCATCTTGGAGCTTGTCGATCAGGGCATCGTAAAGCGCTTTTTCCCTGCTCAGGGCCCGGCTTTTCGATGACAACGCTTTGTCTTCGAAGGTTTTTAACTCTGGCGTGATAAAACGTTCAGCGTTTTTTAGCGTTTGGCGGCGAATATATTCTGTCGGCGCCTGAGCTGCCTGGCCTTTGCTGATTTCAATGTAATAGCCGTGCACGCGGTTATAGCCGACTTTGAGTGTCGATAGCCCGGTACGTGCTTTTTCTTGCTGCTCCAGTTTGACCAGGAAATCGCCAGCGTTATCGCTAATAGCCCTCAGTTCATCAAGCTCGGCGTCGTAGCCGTCCGCAATAACGCCGCCATCGCGTATCACTACGGGCGGATTTTCCACCAATGCGCGTGACAACAGGTCAACGACGCTTGGGAATTCGGCAATCGCATTTGACAGCTCCCCGAGTTTTTGGGTCTTGCTGTTATGCAGATGTTTTTGCAGGCTTGGGTAAAGTGACAGCGACATGCCGAGACGGCTGAGATCTCTTGGCCGCGCCGAGCGCAATGCAACCCGGCCGAGTATGCGCTCGAGATCGCCAACGTCGTTCAGCGTCGCTCGCAGCTCACTGACGAGGCCGTCGGCTTTCAAACTGTCCAAGGCTTCCTGGCGCGCGCGCAATTCGTCCAGATCGCGCAGCGGGCTGTTTAACCAGCGGCGCAGAAGACGCCCTCCCATTGCCGTCGAACTGGTGTTCATCAGTTCAAATAAGGTGTTCTCTTCCGTGCCATGAATATTGGTATCGATCTCCAGGTTTTTGCGTGTTGCCGCGTCGAGCTGGACATTCTCGTCGGGGTTTTCTGCACGCAAGGCGGTGATATGTGAAAGCTCAGACCTCTGTGTGTCCTGCGCGTAAGCCAGTAAACAACCCGCTGCGCCCAGCGCCACCATATCATTCTCACAGCCAAATCCGCGCAGGTCGCGGGTGCCGAAATGCGCGGTCAACTGGCGCATGGCCGAATCCATGTCGAAGTTCCACGGTGGCTGGCTGCGCGCACCCTGGAGCAATTCGAGCCAGGGTCTGGCCTCGCCAATCGTTTCGGGAAAGAGAAGCTCTGCGGGTTTGAGGCGCGCGAGGTGATCTTTTAGGGCATCGAGAGCATCGAGGTCGAAAACGCAAAATTTTCCACTGGAGATGTCCAGGCTCGCGACACCAAAGTGGCCTTGGACTTCATGGGCGGCGACCAGAAGGTTGTCTCTGCCTTCGTCGAGCAGCGCTTCATCGCTTACTGTGCCCGGCGTGATAACGCGCATAACTTTGCGCTCAACCGGGCCTTTGCTTTCAGCCGGGTCGCCTATTTGTTCGCAGATGGCGACGGATTCTCCCAATCGCACGAGTTTCGCCAGATAGCTCTCGGCCGCGTGATAGGGGACACCGCACATTGGGATGGGGTTGCCATTGCTTTTGCCACGCGCTGTGAGTGTCACATCGAGCAGAGATGCAGCTCGCTTGGCGTCGTCGAAAAACAACTCGTAAAAATCACCCATTCGATAGAACACGAGTTCGTTTGGGTGCTCCGCTTTGATGCTCAAATACTGACGCATCATCGGCGTATGTTGCGATTCACTTGTCATATTGGGGCTAGTACTTTTCGAGTTCGGCGTTGCGTTCGTTCAGCGTTTCCTGAACTTTTTTTGCATCATCGATAAGTTTGCGGATGTTTTCAGGGTTATAAACGGTACCTTGCGGCAGTGCAGCTTGAGGGGTAGTTTCGGCTGTTTCAGCCTCTTGCGATTCTGAAGGCCGTAATCCTTGAACGAGATTGGTGTTGGGGTCGACTTGCAGGAGTTCCGCGCTTTCAGAGTCTGGGGGAGGTTCCGATGAATAGTGCACAACGCCGTCCTTATCCCTCCATTTATAGGCCTGTTCTTTTCCTGCAGGTAGAACGGAACTTGCAGAAGGCAGTCCGATGGACAAATCTGGACCATCGCCTGCAAATGGTGACTGTCCCGTCATCAAATACAGCGCGTAATTGGACATTCCGACAACGATAGCCAGTAAAACTAACATTTTCACAATCAGCTTGCCCATAGTTATTCTCATATTGATCTTCAGCGGACATTCTAGGGCACGTCTGAATAATGGCAAATGGTTTTGGTTAGGATCAGATTTGCATTCTCAATGGAGATCCAATAGTTTGCCTTTTATGATCGAATCACTATATGTCCGTGCAGAAACTCTTGGCCGCCTTCTGGAACAGCACAATTTGATGGCTGTGACGGCGGAGTCATGCACTGGTGGCGGTATTGCAAGTGCTATCACTGACATTGCCGGAAGTTCAGCGTGGTTTCAGCAGGGCTATGTTACCTACAGCAACGATGCTAAATCCCAGCTCTTGGCGGTGGACGTGCAGTTGCTACAATCCTGCGGAGCTGTGAGCTCAGAGGTAGTCGAAGCTATGGCTACTGGTGCACTCCTGGCATCAAACGCTGATCTCGCTCTCGCAGTAAGTGGTATTGCCGGCCCCGGGGGCGGGTCTGCGGACAAGCCAGTGGGTACGGTATGGTTTGCCTGCGGCTTTATGGGTGACATTTATACAAAAAAAGTGCATTTTTCCGGCGACCGTCGCGCTGTGCGTGCCGCCGCTGTCCGCGAAGCTTTGACGCTAGGCGAGTCATACCTCAAACAGCGATTGAATACTGTATAAATACATATATATGTTTGCATATACAGTATTTATGGCGTAAGCTTCCCGATATTCTGTACACATAGAAAGTAATTCCAGATACGAGGCAAAATTAAATGGATACAAATAAAGAAAAGGCGTTGGCAGCGGCATTAGCTCAGATTGATCGACAGTTTGGCAAGGGCACCGTCATGCGCCTGGGCGACAGGGAACAGGTTGCCATTCCAAGTATCTCTACCGGTTCGCTCGGCTTGGATATCGCGCTCGGTATAGGTGGGCTGCCTAAAGGGCGTATTGTGGAAATATACGGCCCCGAATCATCTGGTAAAACGACGCTGACATTGCAGGTTATCGCAGAGGCACAAAAAGCTGGAGGCACCTGTGCCTTTGTTGATGCTGAGCACGCGTTAGATCCGATATATGCTGAGAAATTGGGCGTTAATGTAGATGACTTGATTATTTCTCAGCCAGATACAGGCGAGCAGGCATTGGAAGTTGCTGACATGCTAGTGCGCTCTGGTGCGGTCGATGTGCTGGTTGTGGATTCTGTCGCTGCGCTTACACCCAAAGCGGAAATCGAAGGCGAGATGGGCGATCATCACGTTGGTCTGCAGGCGCGATTAATGTCTCAGGCGTTACGTAAAATTACCGGCAATATCAAAAATGCCAATTGCCTCGCGATATTTATCAACCAAATTCGAATGAAAATAGGCGTGATGTTTGGTAACCCTGAAACCACTACCGGTGGTAATGCATTGAAATTTTACTCTTCCGTACGTTTGGATATTCGGCGCATTGGTGCGGTAAAAGATGGTGATGAGGTTGTCGGATCAGAAACGCGCGTAAAAGTTGTAAAAAATAAAGTCGCCCCACCATTTAAGCAAACGGAATTTCAAATTCTTTACGGCCAGGGAATTAACCGATTTGGTGAAATTATCGATTACGGCGTCAAACTCGGTTATGTCGAAAAAGCGGGTGCCTGGTACAGCTACGGTGGCGATAAAATAGGTCAGGGCAAGGCAAACGCGATTCAATATTTGCGTGACAACCTTGAGATTGCCACCTTGTTGGAACAAAAAATAAAAACGGAACTTCTCAGCATTGATGCTCCCGAAAAGGAAGAAGCCGAACAAGATGCTTGATACCAAGCCGCGGGAAGAGGGGGAGCGCAATCGGCTGACCAATGCAGCGCTCGCCCTTTTGGTGCGCAGAGACCACTCGCGAGGCGAGTTGTGTGAACGCCTCAGTCGTTCCAGCGACAGTGCTCTGGTCGAGGAAGTTTTAGATCATCTGGCGGATCAAGGTTTGCAAAGCGATGAGCGCTTTTGCGAAAGTTTTGTCCGCTATCGGATTGACCAGGGAAAAGGGCCGGCTAAAATTCGCCAGGATTTGCGCCAAAAGCACGTATCGAGCGATTTTATTGATAGGGCGCTCGATCGTGAAAGTGAGTTTTGGGTGCAGCGGGCACAACAAACTTATCAGCAAAAATATAAAGGCGTTGCAATTGCAGATGCAAAGGAAAAAGCCCGGCGCCTGCGCTTCATGGTTTCCCGGGGTTTTTCCGCAGCCATGGTTTTTCCATTGATGGAAACTGACGATTAAATGTTGCTTGAGCTTCGTCAATCGCTGCGTTCTTACGTCATGATCTTCCAAGTGTGACCGGTTTCTCGATCAAGATCTGCGCGATCCCCGCAATAATTGTTTAACTCTCTGTTTAGCATCGTATAATCCCCGCTCGACACAATCGGCGAATACCGGTGCCTCCGTGGGCATTTCATTTCTCCTGGTGCGTTATAAATAGATTTTTGACACTGAGCATAGCTATCGCCTGCGTTGGCTATTGAATTGATCAAGGTTTTGGTCCCGATGGACATAGAAGTATTAAAGAAATTCATCCCTTTCGATGGCCTCCAAGATGAATATCTTCATGAAGCGCTCGAACATCTGGCGTTTGAAGAGTTTCACAAAGGCGACATGTTGTTTAAACGAGGCAAGGCGATTACCGCACGCTACTTCCTGATCGATGGCCACGTAGATTTGATCGACAGTCAGTATCAGGTGCAGGCGATCAAGGGCGGTAGTCAGCACGCCAAGTCCATGCTCAATGCCGATAGCCCGACCCGTTGTTCCTGCGTTGTTAAAAGTGCCTCAGTGCGTGCATTTTATATCGATGCCGAAACCTTAGATCGGTTGACAGCCTGGTCTGAATCGGCGGAAGCGGCGTTTGAAGCGGAGATGAGCGAAAAAAACGCGCGTTTCTTTGACCCCGCGGCAACGGGCCAATTTGATGTGATGGAAGTTGAGGAAGAGAGCTCAAATGATTGGATGTCTGCACTACTTAAATCGCCGCTGTTTTCTCGGGTTCCATTGACCCATGTGCAAGATCTTTTTTCGCGATTTACGGATATGTATGTGCGTCAGGGCGATATTATTATCAAGGAGGGCGAAAAAGGTGACTACTTTTACGTCATTGCGCGAGGGCGCGCGCGTATTTCCAACCGACTTAACAGCGTGGATGTGGAGGTTGGGCCTGGGCAGTATTTCGGTGAAGAAGCTTTGCTCGGCGCCACGTTGCGAAATGCCACGATTACGATGCTTGAAAAAGGCGAACTGAAACGTTTAAACGGCGACGATTTCCAGGCACTATTAACCGAACCTGTGCTCGAATATATTGAAGAGCAAGATCTTGAGAAACTCGATAAGCCCTACAAACTTATCGATGTCAAAATGCCGCTTGAGTACCGCGCGTATCACGTCAAAGGCAGCATTAACTTGCCTTTGGCCAGATTGCGCTCAGCGATGTCCGAGCTGGCCAATCATAATGCCTACATAGTGACTGGAGACGCTGGCAGCAGGTCGAAGATAGCTGCTCATCTACTATGCCAGGCGGGCTTTGATGCGTTAATTCTGCGTGAGAAGACGAGCGTAGAAGAGCAGGCCCCCTAACTTTGCACCTGCTTTTGCTGTCGGCCTATGACGCTCAGAGTCATCGCCAATGGCGTGAGAGTCTGGTGCAGGCTTTTCCAGAATTTGAATGGACTGTGCTTGTTATGCCAGCGCGTTATTTCGCCTGGCGAATCCGTGGGAATGCCTTGCATTTCGCGAGGGAAATTGACCAGGCTGATGCAGATTACGACGCAGTAATTGCAACGTCGATGGTGGATCTGGCCACACTGAGGGGGCTTTGTCCCGCCATATCGTCGCTGCCAACGTTAGTTTATTTTCACGAAAACCAGTTTAGCTACCCGACAACAAACAATGCGCGTTCGTCGATTGAGCCGGCGATGGTAAATCTGATGAGTGCTCTAGCGGCAACTCGTGTTTGTTTTAATAGTCATTACAATATGGCGAGCTTTTTTGCTGGTTTAAAAGCGCTTATTTCAGCCGTGCCCGATTACGCTCCCAAAAGTATCGTAGCGTTAATTGAAAAAAAGTCAGATGTATTGGCTGTCCCATTTGCTCAAGATGTTGAAAACTACAGAGAGCAAAAGCCCGACCGCGTTCGTGTCGATGGCGGCCATACGCTTGTATGGAACCATCGATGGGAGTATGACAAAGGACCGGAGCGCCTCTTCAATTTTATAAGAAACATCCCACCTTCCTTGCGGTTAACATGCCATATTATCGGCCAGCGCTTTAAACAGGTGCCTTCAGTATTTTGCGATATTGAGTCCTTGCTTCAGAGCAGAAATTGGCTGGGGCGTTGGGGCTATGTCGAAGACCGGCAAGACTATCTAGGTATTTTGACTTCATCTGATTTTGTACTTTCGACTGCGCTGCACGATTTTCAGGGGCTTGCGGTGCTTGAGGCCGCGCGTCTCGGTTGTACGCCAATTGTTCCGGATCGCCTGGCCTATCGCGAGTATTGCCCGGCGCAAATGCGATATGTATCCACAGCGTCTTCGATGGATGCAGGTACTGACGAAATAGAGGCAGAGGCTCGCGCGGCAGTTGCGCTTTTGCTCGCGCTGGTCGACAAGAAACCGGAAACGCTGCAGCTGGATAGACTGGCGTGGCCGGTCATGAAAGCTCTGTACAGGCATCAATTTTCTCTGTTGTTCGCAGGCTTGCAAGTTGATAGGCAATAAGTATGATTGCCGGTCCGTCAGCTGACCTTGCCCAAGAGCGCTCAATGAACAAAACACGTATTTTGACTGGTATCACTACGACTGGAACGCCGCATCTGGGTAATTATGTCGGAGCGATCAGGCCGGCAATTGCAAGCGTCAGTGAGACAAACGAAACCTTCTTTTTTTTGGCTGACTTACATGCGTTAATCAAGTGTCAAGATTCAGAAAAAGTCCATCAATCGACGCGAGAAATTGCGGCAACATGGTTGGCCCTGGGTTTGGATACGACAAAGGCCGTTTTCTATCGTCAATCTGATGTACCTGAAATAAGTGAATTAAACTGGATATTGAATTGCTTTGCCGCCAAGGGCCTGATGAATCGGGCGCATGCGTACAAGGCAGCGGTTCAAGCCAATCAGGACGAAGGCAATGATCCGGACTTCGGTATTACCATGGGGCTTTTTGGCTATCCCGTGTTAATGGCAGCCGACATTTTGATGTTCAATGCCCATCAGGTCCCGGTTGGACAAGATCAGATTCAGCACGTAGAAATGGCCCGCGACATCGCTGCGCGTTTTAATCATCACTATGGCGAGACCTTTGCTCTTCCCGAGGCCCGGGTTGATGCGTCTGTCGCGGTGCTAAAGGGCCTGGATGGGCGCAAGATGAGCAAGAGTTACGGCAACACAATTCCGCTTTTTCTACCCGAAAAGCAGCTGCGCAAGCATATCAATAAGATAAAAACCAACCTGTTAGCGCCTGGAGAACCGAAGGACCCTGACGATTCGACCGTTTTTCAGGTTTGGCAGGCCTTTGCTGATGAAGAGCAAACGGAGAATATGCGCCGGGAGTTCGCATCTGGTATCGCTTGGGGAGAGGCCAAAAAGCAACTTTTTGAGCTGATAAACGCTGAGCTCGGAGAAGCGAGGGAGCGTTACAATGCCTTACTTGCGGACACAGCTGCTGTAGAGGCGGTATTACAAGAAGGCGCTGCCAAAGCCCGCCAGCTGAGTATACCGCTGATACAGAAGGTAAAGGAGGCAGTAGGTATTCGCCCTCTTTAATGTATGCATTAATCCCGGTTTCACAACAACCACTGCTGTACGTCGTGTCACGTGGCGTCTTTCTCCAATCGCGACTAGGCTTAGAGCTAGGGCACCTCTGATTACTGGCAAACGGCTTCTGCGTGAGACCAAGTGCGCTCCGAGCTAGGCGTTTCTCGCCGGTAATGGCCGTAGCCCTTGGCAAGAGAAACAACGACGCTCGGGGTGCGCTTGGCCACGCCCTTCGGGGCTTCCAGCGATTTCTGCTGTTTAGGCAGGTTTCTGAGTCGCACTGGTGGTGCGGCGAAGAAACATAACGCCAACAGCAGAAATCGCTGTAAGCCAGAAGT
>JANQJP010000083.1 GCA_028281575.1 Cellvibrionaceae bacterium | reverse complement strand
CTTCTTCGACCAGTGCACTTAATGTGCGCGCCAAGGACATACGCCTATGACAGCCGATATAAACAACTATCAGGCTCGACCTCAACGAGGACGCGTATAATACACCCCAAAGCTCCCGAGTCAACTGATTTCTATGCGTTTTCTCAATTATTTTACTCAGTCAAACATTCGATCAGGACAACAGCATATTGGCTGCGAAAACCTCCATATTCTGACCGGGCCACGTGCTAGAATTTGAGTGATTTGTTCCGATAGCTGAGATACCGGAAAGGTATGCGTAAAAGCCAACTCAAGAAAAACATTCTCATCGTTCGACTGAGTTCTCCCGGAGATATTGTTCTGGCAGCCCCCATGGCCGGCGTGATAAAAAAATATAACCCGAATGCTTACCTGGTTTGGGCCGTACAGCCAGAATCAAAAGATCTACTTATCAACAACCCAAACATAGATGAGCTCTACCTCTGGGACAAACGCCTTTGGCAAGAACTTTGGAAAAAGAAACGTTTGTTAAAGTTAATCAGGCTCTGCATACGTACCCACAAGGAACTCAAAGATAAACATTTTGAGATTGCCTACGATATTCAGGGGCTATTTAAAAGCGGCTTGATCACTTGGTTAAGCGGTGCCAAAGAGCGCATCGGCATTGGCTCTCGTGAGGGCTCCTATATATTTATGCATAGGTTGGTATCACGCAATATAGCCAATAGAGACCAGATTGGCGCGGAGTATCGTTACCTTGTCAGCCAGCTCGGTTACAGTGACAGCAAGTGGCAAATCGGCATCAAAACCAGTAACGATGCGCAACAACGTGCTGCGGATATACTCGCTCAGCATATTCAGCCCAACGAATCTTTTGCCGTAATCTGCCCTTTTACGACACGCGAACAGAAGCATTGGAAGGAAGCGTATTGGCAACAATTATTGCTTCGTGTACGCGGACGCTACCAATTCAAAACCCTCATTCTCGGCGCTAGCCATGAGGCTGACCGCGGTAAGGATCTTGCTCGAAAGTGCGGCGCCATAAATCTCGCAGGTACAACGGGGTTTCAAGAGGCAGCTGAAATTATTAAGCGCTCTTCTTTAGCTATTGGCGTGGACAACGCACTTACGCACATGTCACAGGCATCCGATACGCCTTCTATCGCGATATTTGGTCCAAGTCGCCCCTACCTTTATACGGAAAACGAAAACAGCAAAGTCTTGCACTTGGACCGATATTGCTCTCCATGTAGGCGCAAACCTATATGCCAACAAAGATTCGAATGCATGACAGAAATCACTCCAGACCATGTGCTCGCCGAGCTCCGAACGCTTATAAAGGACACCAAACAAAGAAATGCTTTTATATGACCCTTGATTAACAGCGAGCTCGCCCTTAAATAGGTGCGGTACGTTTTTAACCACAGCCGCTATATATATCGACAAGATTCCCGAGCAAATTTATTTTCTTTGTGCGACGGACGTCACAACTTTCAATCACTCGAAGCAGCTTTATATCCAGTTTGCGAATTCAATAACATCAACTGTAAAAATCTTCGACTATTGTTAGCGAACGAATTAAAGCATTAATGCTGGTGTAGCTATATGAAGTTTGAGAATTACTTGATCAGATCATTTGCCGTTCTTTGCACCACAACAGTAGCAGCATGCGGAGGTGCCGGCGGAGGAGGACAAAGCAGCCTGCTCCCCACCGGCACTTCCAACGAAGCTCAGACCACCGCTTCCGCAAATGGTAACGAAGCTGCTCCTATCGTAGAGGTAGAGGTAGAGGTAATAATAGAAGAGGACACGGTATCTATACCTGAACCCATCACTATTATCGAAGATCCTGCAATTGAAGAGGGCATTGCCGAAGACCCTGTAGCAGAAGAGGACATCGCACCTCCTCCTGACCCCAATAGTGAAAATTCGACACCTGTATTTGTTTTTAAAGTAATCGATGCCGACGAAAATGACATCCTTACTTTGGAAGATGGCGATATCTTAGATTTAGATGAGCTGCCACCGTTTTTTAATTTCGAAGCAGAAACAGAAACACAGTTCGGTAGCGTACAAGTGAGCCTTGAGTCCGAAGAATACAATTTGACTCGTGTGGAAGAAGGCGCGATCTGGACCGTCAATGACCAAAACGCTGGCTTTGATGGTAGCGCCGGCACTTACACGATTAGTGCTACTGGCTTTTCTGGTGACGGTGCGTCGGGTTTATCTTCAAAGACTGACACAATTCAAATTATTTTGAATAGCGACCAAAGTGATACGCCCCCACCTCCGACAGAAGACGACGAAACACCAGCTGATCCAAGCCCAGAAGAGCCGGCTCAAAACGGACCAATTGAACAATTTCAGGAACATCTCATAAATAATGCAGGGAACGATTCTCTGAATTGTGGTGATGTATTGGTAGGTGAGCCCAGTCTCAATGTTAACCAATGTATAGTTGAATCCTTTTTATCGACAACACCATCCTATGCCGTCTACCAACGCCAAATTGCAGGATCAACCATAGCTGACGGCATCACGTTAAACCCCGTAGGACTTTTAGAGTTTTGGTCATACGATAGTTCTGCAGGCGGCAATGGCATTACATCTGTCGTATGCGAGAATGCAACGTACGGCGGTACTGTACTAGAAGACGTAGAAGATATGTTCAGCTGCGGCGTAACTTCGACAACACCCCCTTCAGTTGACGGAGTAAGACAAGGAGTATTTTTTACAGACGCAGAGGTAGAGATCTGGAGAGAACGCTCTGAAAATGGGCCGTTTAAATCCTTCGGCGATGTAGAACCAAACTCACCAGGAGAGTGGGATCGGATAGTGGATCATGCCAACACCTTTATGAACGATCCGAGCAGAGACAGAACTACAAGGAAGAGCGGTCAAAATGGGTATGAAAATTATGAAACTCACCAAACGCTAAAAGATGCTGCATTTTGCAGCCTGGTAAAGAATGATGCAGAAATTGCGGAAACAGTAAAAACTGAAATTCTTTGGCAAGTGCGAAATTCAGGTATTACCTGGAACCGGCAGCAATATTATGACACTGATTCAGATGGCTGGTGGGACGCTGAATGGGTATTCCGTTTAGCAATGGCGTACGACTTTACAAAGCACTATTTCTCCGATTCAGAAAAAGCAGATGTTGAAAATTGGTTTAAAGACACTGCGTATCAACACGCAAATTCAGTTCATGCTGAGCTAGCTCTAAATTTCCCTGGGCGGCTGGACAGGAACTATGATGAAAAACGGCGCAGTGCTCAAAGCTTTGATGGCGCAGGTTCTCCCGATGGTCATGCTTACTTAGATGAAAACGGAAATAGCGTAAATAGACTCCCCAACCTTGCGAAATGGTACAACAATAGAAGGTCGACCCGAATGGGGTTCGTGAGTTTCGTTGCCATTCTTACCGACGATGCAACATTAAAGAATCACGCAAAAATTTACACCGAAGAATATATCAAGTTTGGAATGTTTCCTGATGGTACTCCCGGAGAATATAACCGGAATGGTAACTACGGATACCCCTCAGCCGGAAAGCACTACAATGCAATAAATCTGCAAACTATCGTATTTACTGCCGAAGCTTTTGCGCGAACAGGCGATATGTCGCTATATGAATTGGAGACACGGGAGGGACTTTGGACAACAGTTGCCTCATCTAACGAGCCGATGAAAAGCATCAAAACAGGGGTCGTAAATTATCTCGACGAAATCGATTATACAGTCGAACATTTTTGTGAAGACCCCGACTGCCTGGCTCGGTACCCACAAACACACCCCAACAACAGAATTGACTCGTATTCAGAAGATCGGAATATCCAATGGGTAAATGAGGTGTGGTTTTCCCCTATGGGAAACAAATTCTGGCAGGACAAACGCATCCAAGACGGGTATATGCACAGAAGACCAAATAGTGAGGGCTTTCCAAATAGCTCTAGAAAAACAGGTACTGCAGGCCCTTCCGGAAACCCGTATGGTGGATCTGGCGTTGTCTTCCCAAGTACCCTGTTCATGTTTGGCTTGATGGAAGACAAGGTAGACGTTTACCCATAAAAGTGAGCGATGTTGGTCAAACTCTGCTAGCCAACATCACTTACTTCTCACAGTAAAGAGCTTTTTTGAGACAAATTAGACGGCTTTTTACACCATTTCACCGATCAGAGAGCAGAATAGCCATGCATGCCACACATTGCTTTGGAGAGTTCAGATAAGCTCTCATCTGAACACAGGTCAGAAAACAAGTTGAGTTCCTTCGCCGCATCTACTGCTCGTTTAGCCATTTTGTTTTCATAATCTAATGCCAGAGCCAAATCGAACAAGCGTATAGAGTCCTGTTTCATTTCTGTATTTAACTGTTCCCAAGCTCCAAAATTCGCTTTTAGAATATTCAAGATAGATCTTTGCTCGTAAGGTCCGGTAAATCGAGACATATACACGGCAAATTCAAATTCCTCATCAACTTCACCGATCTGTGCTTTAAAAAATGCAAGTTCTGACCATCCCTCCGACCAATAAGGTCTAGCGGCTAAAGCCTCGTGAAATGAAAAATAACCCTGGACCAAATCCTCACTAACGTCTTCTTGATCATCAACAAAAAGTCGCCAGCTGGCGAGGCGCCCCTGAAAAAAGAGATAATCTGGATTACCCGGAGCCAATTTGGAGGCCAGCTTAGCCTGGGATACTGTTCGCGACCACTGCTTCAGTCCATCGATAGGTTCACCACGCGTCCAGAACCGCTCCTGTAAAAGCCCTCTAAATGAAACAATATCGGCCACCATAGCGCCGAGAGCACTTAATGCCAAAACAAATAAAAGGGAGGCAAAGACAAGAGATAAAAAAGTTCGCGAGCGACTAGTAGTCACGATTTAAATAAGGGCTTCAGTTTCTGTAAGCGAGTCGACAGTGAACTGCTCACCGACCATTCTGAGAGGGTTGTCATAAACCAACTTACGGGCCTCGCCTTCACCTATTATTTTTGCGGCTGCATCGCGTCCTAAGCCTAAATTTGCAGGGCGCCGTTTAATATGATGCGCATCTGACGCCAAAACAGTGACCACCCCCATCTCCAATAGCTGACGAGCACGAAGCTGAGCCATCTCACCAAACTGACCGGCGATAGACCCTGCCGTCACCTGAAACAAGCACCCTAGATCGATCAGAGGTGCTAGTTTTTCGATTTTTCGCATTACGTCTTTGTTGCGCTCTGGATGCGCAATCATAGGCCTAACACCCTGCTTCATCAGCCAGGAAACTATTTTGTCAGTACCTGGTAAAATGCGATTGTGTGGCATTTCCAGAAGCATTACCTTGTCTTCACCCCAGCGCCCCAGATATGGAATTTCCCGATTGGGCAGCATCGTAAGTATTTCAATGCCAATACGAACCTCTGCAGCATAACCAATGCTTAATGGAACATTTTCAGCCGCCAGCGCCATACGAAACTTGTTAACCACTGACCGAATACCTTTTTTGGTATTTTCCCAACGGCCATGATGAATGTGAGGCGTAACTATGGCATGTGTTACACCTCCAACGACCGCTTGCCGAGCGAGATCAACGGCCTCAACCATACTGGCCGGACCATCGTCAATATCGGGGAGTAAATGGCAGTGAATATCAATCATGCAAAATATCGTCTCACTCGTAACCTAAGAGTCAATCGCTTTTAAAGGCTTTGCCTGTTGATAATTATGTTCGTCATCACGAACCTTTTGGTACGCAGTTTGTGCGTTAAACTCCTCCTCGGAGGAGTAGCCGTAATTTTCGTAATAGGCAGTATAATAACCGCCATCACGGCCAGCTTTTACCACATTAACCTGGTTAAGAATGACGCCAACCAGAGGCGCTTTAATCTCTTCGAGCCGTCTAAGACCTTTCTCTATTAGCCCAAAATCAGTTGAATCAGCCTTAATAACATAGACCATCTCATCAGCCTTCTTTGACAAAACCAGCGCATCACTCACAGCGTGTATAGGCGCACAATCGATGATGATCCGATCATAATGTTCGCTTAGTTTGTCTAACACTCGTTCAAAACGCTTGGATTCAAGCAGCTCTAATGGGTTAGATGGAATTACCCCTGAAGGAATAACATCTACCTTATGATCATCCATCCTAAATACAACATTAGCAAGTTCAGCCGTGCCTGCTGTCAGTTCTGCCAAGCCAGCCGCTCCTTTTGGTAAATCAATCACTCTCGTCATTGTCGGGCGACGCATATCGGCATCAATCAACAAAACGCGCTCCACCTGCCCCAGTACTCGTGCCAAATTCAACGATACTGTCGATTTGCCCTCGCTAGGTACTGAAGAAGTCACTAATGTAATCTTGTTCGCCTTATCAATGTTTTGCAGCATCAAAGAAGTGCGGACCGTGCGAATCGCCTCGGAAAACCCACCTTTTTCTTCCAGCTTAAACCCTTCAAACGGTAATTTACTTTTATTTTTGCTCTCAAGGGGCAGATAACCAAGTAAAGGCACACCCAATTTTTCTTCAACATCCTCGGGCCTGCGCAACGTGTTGTTAAGCGCCTCTAACAAGAATGCGAGCATGACGCCAACTGACCCACTGAGCACGACGGCGATCATCAAAATACGCTTTTTCTGAGGTTTAATGGGGTGCTTCGGCTGAATGGCTCTATCAACAATACGCGCATTAGCAGAACTCAAGCCCTGAGCTTCAGTGGTTTCCTTCGCACGGACTAAAAACATATCGTAAAGCTCTCGGTTCGCTTCCACTTCACGCTCTAGTTCACGCAATCTAAATTCCTTCCGATTCACACCTTGCGCACGCGATTTTGCGCCACTTATTTGCGACTCAATGGTTCTTTCTGTTTGCTGCGCTCCCCGGTAATCTGTTTCGATCCCCTGTGCCACACGCCTCGCTTGATACTCGAGCTCAGACAGCGTTTGGGCAGCGTCCGATTTAGCCGCAATCATTTTAGGGTGCTTCGGACCATAGCGCTTGCTTAACTCCACGACTTTTCTGTTAGCCAGGCTTTGATCCTCGCGCAAATTCTGCACAAGCGGATTTCTCAGAACCGACGGGATTGATACCAACTCCTCGTAGGAAGGGTTATCTCCCAAAGCTTTCACCTGGAGATACAGCGTTTCAGCTTCTGAACGTTTCTGCGAAGCGTCTGCATATCGACGCGTCAACTCCTCCAATTCATCTGCTTTGAGGGTTTGTACACCTTGTACATCGATTAGCCCCTCGCTTTCACGATACTCCTGCAGCTTCTGTTCAGATTCGCGTAAAGTTTGACGCAAGCCTTCCAAACGCTCTCGCAAGTACCCAGCAGCTTCTACCGTAACTCCCATTTTTGAATCAAGGTGACTCTCGATATATGCTTGTGCAAATGCGTTTGCGAGCGCTGCAGCTACTTCAGGATTAGAAGATTCATAAGACACTCTGACTAAATGTGTCTTTCTGACAGGGCTGATACTCGTGCTACCCCTTACCCGATCAACCACTGACTGGAATATCGCTTCCTCACTGGGAGGCAATACCTCTTCATCGTCGGTGGGAAAGAGCATTTTTCGTAAGCTGAAACCTTCCTCCTGTTGACGAGGATCGAACTGAGGATGCGTTACCAACTCCATGTTTTCCACTACACGCTCGGCTAACTCCCTTGATTTCAGTATCTCAAACTGCGTTAAGAAGTAATCCTCACCGCGTCTTCTGCCGGAAGAGTACACTCCTTCAATACCGACTACCCTTGCTTCTTCACTCTCAATTAGGAGGGTTGCAGAAGAGCGGAACACTTTGTCCATCGAAAAGGTGAAAAGAAAGGTAATTAGCGCTACAACAAACACAAATGCCGCTATATTCCATTTGTGACGAAAAACAACCGACCAATAATAAGATAAATCGATCACAGCCTCTCGATTTTCAGCCTGTATAGGCATCTGGTTATTCATCTGCATCTTTACCTATTTATAAAGTCTGTACTCAGAAAAAGCTTTGCTCTACGGTGATAATATCGCCCGGCCTAACAGGTGTCGTAAGTCGCACGCGCTTTCGCTTCTCGAAACTCGTGTCTTTATCTGACAATATATATATTGCTTTCTTATTTGCTCGCTCTGTAAAACCTTGTGCGAGCGACACAGCCTTAGCAACAGTTAAACCTGGCTGAAACGCGAAACCTCCGGGCCGCCCCACCTCCCCATTAATAAAAAACTGGCGATATTCAACAACTGAAACGGTTACTTTGGGATCAATCAAGTAATCGCCCAACAACCCCTGCGAAATCATCTGCTCCGCTTCGGAAACAGACATCCCTGAAAGCTTAAGCTCACCCAGGAAGGGGTAATTCAACACGCCAGAATCTCCAAGTTGCGCCTCCAAACTCAGATCATCTTCGCCGTATACCAGTATTTGAATGGTATCTCCCGTGCCAAGCGTATAAACATCTTGCTCGCTCGCGAACACGTACGGCACCATAAAAAAGCATAGACTAAAAAAAATACGTATCACATATAGATTGATCATCTGGTGTCTTCTCACCCAAGTACTTTAAAGGCTCAAGGTAGCGTTCAACCCGAGCAAATTACTATCAAATTCAAATGAATCTAAGTTAGAAGTTTTTTGAATTTGCTCAAAGCTAATTCCCATATCGAGCCAGCGCCTAACTTGGTAAACCAAAGAAGCTTTCGACCGCGAAGTAGTTTCCTCACGGGCATCAGCACTTCCTTCATAAGCCCGATCAACATTTGAAAAATCTATCTCGGTGGTAATACGGCTCGTCCAGTCGTGTTGCCAACCAAGCTGCCATGATTCCTCATCGATAAAACTGCCAGAGCCATCTGTTTCAATCGGGCGCCGGGAGGTGCTAAAAGTGAGCTTAGAATAACTCTTTGGCGACCAAACCGTACTAACCTCCCAGCTCAAACCAGAAAAGTCATCGCGCATTGGCGAATCGAAATCTTTTTGGGTTTGGCCCACTCTCACGCTACCCTCGGTTTTAGCCGTCGCTTCCCAGTTCAAACCAATAAAATAGGTTCTATCACCGCTGTCAAGTGACCCCAATCCCAACTCGCTTCCGAGGGGGTCCACAGCATAATCCGTGTTCACCGCTCGAACTTCAAACAGGGCATCTGTGCGATTAGCAATCCGCAACAAAAATGTGCCTCTCATATCAAGTGAATCCCGATCTCGCTCCACAGTGACATCACGGCGAGACGTATACTCTCGGGAGGTATCTGATACCGCGAGGATAAGACGCCCTTTTGCAGATTGTGCACCAAATCGATAATTAGCGGCCAGATTCATATCCTCATAGGTGTCTGGCTCTTCCAAATCTGGATTTAAGTTACCGGCACTGAACGCTGTTCCGCGGTCCTCATGTTCCTGGATCAAATTTGCCGATAGCTTGAGCGCATGACGAGAGTGCAACTTTAAATCCAGTGCTGAGCCAAAATCATAATCTTCATAATCATCTGCAGGAGAGTCGCTGTAGCGGCCGACTTCCGCTTTGGCATTAAACTCCAGATGTGCCTTATTACCGATAAAAGACAAGCCCAACTGTGGCTGGTATCTCGTTATTGAAGAGGACACCTCGTCATCGGGCTGAAAAAACAAATTGTCTGTGTGACTGTGATCGATAGTTATCTGAGGTACCAGGTCTGCAGCTCCCAGTTTTATTGGAGCGGGATCGACCGCGAATGCCGATTCAGCAAACAGGGTTAACCCAAGGACACCCAAGCCCCAAATTCTCGTCAAGTTCAATGTGGCCATATTTTTTTCTTTACCGTGTGCCCTCAAAATACCGTCACCCAATCCAATGAATATCCGAATCCAGTTAGAGCTAAGCTCTAAATTTATCCTGGTTGTCTTTGAACCAAGCGTAAGTTTGGGTCAAACCCTCTTTAAGCTCAGTGCTGGCCGACCAACCTAAACTTCTCAGGCGACTGACATTCATAAGCTTCCGGGGAGTACCATCTGGCTTTGATGCGTCGAACCGCAACTCACCCTCATACCCGACTACAGCTTTTACTGTTTCAGCCAATTCGCGAATCGTGCAATCAATTCCCGTGCCAACATTGATATGTGACAACATGGGTTCAGTGTTCGCCTGATAGACTTCAATATCCAAGTTCATTACGTGCACGCATGCCGATGCCATGTCATCTACGTGCAGAAACTCGCGCATTGGCTCGCCACTGCCCCATACGACAACCTCTTCGTCCCCTCGCACCTTCGCCTCATGAAAACGTCTTATCAACGCAGGAATCACGTGCGAGTTCTCAGGGTGAAAGTTATCATTTTGACCATACAGGTTCGTGGGCATAACACTGCGAAAATCACGCTGATATTGGCGATTGTAACTTTCACATAATTTGATGCCCGCTATTTTAGCGATCGCATATGGCTCGTTTGTCGCTTCCAAAATACCGGTCAAAAGCGCCGTTTCAGACATGGGCTGTTCGACCAATTTAGGGTAAATACATGAAGACCCAAGAAACAATAATTGGTTCACATCTGCCTGATGCGCCGCATGAATAACATTGGCTTCAATCATCAAATTTTCGTAGATAAACTCCGCAGGATAAGTATTGTTTGCGTGAATACCTCCAACCTTTGCAGATGCCAAGTAGACTTGATCAATATCGTGAGTTGAAAAAAAATCCGACACTGCGGCCTGATTTGTGAGGTCCAACTCACTCCTGGGCGCCAATAAGAGTTCAACACCCTCCAGAGCGGACAATTGACGAACAATTGCAGATCCAACCATACCGCGATGGCCGGCAACAAAAATCTTCTGATTCGACACTTTGTGATAAACCTTTATGCTTTAGCTGATGAAAGTGAGATTTAACGCTCTACAGAAACGGCAACATCGAACCCGTGTTGCTTAAGGAGGGCGTGTCGCTTGGCAGCATCAAGATCAGAGGAAACCATTTCGGCGCACATTTGCTCCACAGTGATTTCAGGCTCCCATCCCAATTTACGTTTTGCCATTGCAGGGTCACCAAGCAACGTTTCAACCTCTGCCGGTCTAAAGTACCGGGGGTCCACTCTTACGATTTCATCACCTACTGACAACGCTGGAGCTTTGTCCCCTTCAATGGATGCAACCTTAGCTACCTCATTTTCACCCGACCCGACGAATTCGAGGGTAATGCCAAGTTCTTTGGCGGTCATTTCCACGAAGCTTCGCACAGAAATTTGCTTCCCTGTCGCGATCACAAAATCTTCAGCCTCTTCTTGCTGCAACATCATCCATTGCATACGTACGTAGTCTCTTGCATGCCCCCAATCACGCAGCGCATCCATATTACCCAAAAACAAGCATTTCTCGATGCCTTGAGCGATATTCGCCAGCCCTCGTGTGATCTTTCGGGTAACAAAAGTCTCACCTCTTCGGGGGGATTCGTGATTAAACAGAATACCGTTACAAGCGTACATTCCGTAAGATTCGCGATAATTCACAGTAATCCAATACGCGTACAACTTAGCTACAGCATAAGGGGAACGAGGGTAAAACGGCGTGGTCTCTTTTTGAGGTATTTCCTGCACAAGCCCATAGAGTTCAGATGTAGAGGCTTGGTAAAAACGTGTTTTTTCATTGAGCCCTAAAAAGCGAATGGCTTCGAGCAACCGTAAGGTACCTATAGCGTCCACATCGGCCGTATATTCTGGCGAATCAAACGATACAGCAACATGAGACTGGGCACCGAGATTGTAAACTTCATCTGGCTGCACCTGCTGTAGAATACGCGTCAGGTTAGAAGTATCGGTTAAGTCTCCATAATGGAGATGGAATTTATTGTCCTCAACATGTGGATCTTGGTAGATACTGTCAATCCTATCTGTATTGAAAGAGGACGCTCTGCGCTTAATACCGTGAACCTCATAGCCTTTTTCTAATAAAAATTCTGCGAGGTACGAACCATCTTGACCTGTAACCCCAGTGATGAGAGCAACTTTTGAAACCGACATACTTTCCTCTAACTCCTTAAAATTGTTTCTTCAGAACCAACTGAAGCAATAAATAGTAAATAAACCTTGGGTTGTGCTTGAAATATCTGCCCGCCAACCTCCTGGGTTCCGTCGCTAACCGGAAAACCCATTCCATCCCAATATACTGCATCCAGCGGGGTGCGTGCTTTTTGTTACCCGAAATAAAATCAAAAGCAGCACCAACACCGAGCATTACGCAGTCTAAAGAGTCGCGCTGCGCTGCCATCCATCGCTCTTGCTTAGGGCAACCAAGTGCCACAAACAGAATGTCAACTTGCGCGTCGTGTATACTCTGAACAACGTGACTGTTTTCTTCGGGCGATAAGCTTCGAAAGGGAGGCGAATAGCAGTAGGAAATGTCAATACCTGGGTACCGCTTCTCCATGTATTGCTTGATTTCACCGAGCAACGATTGTGAAGAGCCTCCGTAGAGACCTATACGAAGTTTAGAACGGACACTTGTCTCGCACAGTGATTCCATAACATCCTGGCCGCGAACCTGGGCCGCACCACTCGCACCCAATAGCCTCTGGGCAACCGCGATTGGTCGGCCATCGGCAAGCACTATATCTGCGCCATTCACAACTTTGCGAAACTCAAGTGAGTCAAACGCTTCCATGCACATGTGGACGTTAGACACACAGACGTAAGCTCCCTTTCGGCTAGCGGCTAAGTTTGAAATTCTCTCCACCACTGTACTAAGGGTTTCTACATCGACCTGCATAAACAGAACATTTTTTGTCTGAGGTAAAACCATTCATTCAACTCCAGCATGACCTATCCTGTTTACTCTCACAGGCATCATGCGCAAAACCTATCCTTTTCGTAATTGGGACACCCGCGATGCAAAGCAAAACTTACGCCATCTTTACCTTCCAACAAAAAAACTGAGAAAATGTCGAATCATCTTCTCTGCAACTATTTCTCAACAGGAGCATCAAAAGCGCAATGCTAACACATTTTGACGCTTGCCACCGTGCACCGAACAACATTGGGAGACTTAGATCAGCTCAAGTATTGAGCTAATTATGGGCACAAAAACTGTTTAAAAATTCAACAGCTCCTCAAGTCAGCCTGCTGAATCGAAACGCTCTATCATTGACTCAACAAAATCCCTGTCATAGGTCCACCAAGCGTGAATTGCCATTGGGTAGATCGAACCACATTTTTCAAATAGAAATTTTGGATTTGTATCGTACGCAAAATACATCGCCACCTCAGGCTCGCACGCCGAGAACCAATCAAACTGCTGCGGAACGATGGCAGACCAAAACATATCTTCATTGATAACGGGTTTTAGGCGACCAAAGTTATAATTGAATACCAGTCCGTCACGAATCAATCGAAAGAGCTTCCAAGACCATTCCCGCTCCAGTCGCCACAGGCTCACCAACTTGCTGTACCGGAAGTTGATCTCTGACAAGGCGCGAAGACAGGATTGCGTTTTTCGCAAACTGACCCCACCATTGCTCCCCCGTTTTTTTAATTCAAAAGTGGGCTTTGTATAACCCTCAAAGACCGGTGCACCAAAATAGTCTTCTCCCCGGCCCATCCAATAGTCTAAGTCATCCTTAAATACGTAAACATCCAGCTGACACATCAGCAAATAATCATAACGGGCAAAACGATTGTAAAAACCCGGGCTCATTAAAAGCCGGGTATATCTGACAGCAGAACCAAAGTCTGACTGGGGAAGTATCTCAACAGACACATTGTCGTGAGGCAAAGCAAGCTCCTTCGCATAAGCCTCAACCGTTGGCGGAGATATCAAAATTATCTGTCGAGAATGAAACACTTCCAGAAGCCTCTTAAATGACACTTCCTCAAGCTCCGGCATATGATTTCTATAAACCGGCACAATGACACATACACTGTTAGCTTCGGACATAACTCACCCAATAACCTTGTAACCTTCTCTTACATTTACCCCAGAACGAATATCTTTTTTTACAGTAATTCCCGAGCCGCCTAAGCGCCTCTTCACCACTTAACTTACTTGCCGCAACCACATCCAAATCCAGCGAGTCATCTATTCGCCCTTCCACAAGCCCTTTTGGACAATTCTCACCGTCGCCTGAAAACCCAATATTTGCGACGTAACTTGATTTAGGGTGCAGCACCTTACCATCTTTTAACTTGATCATGGCATGCCATTTAACCGCCCAAGTATTCAGGTCTCCACTAATATTTTTCAATAGCTGTTTCTGATACTCCTTTCCCTGCATCGCATTAAACGTATCCCAGCTGATACCCTTATTTTCCAGTTGTTTGAGCAACCACTCTGCATCATGATTATAGTGGCGCCAAGCTCGCTCCCACGTCGCCCAACCCCAGCAGTTATTTGCCTGATGAAAAAAAGTATCTGGCAAACCTTCACTCTCTATGGGAAACATAAAACTCGATATCTGCATCACAGAATCATCATCCTGATAAAAGTCGAGCGCTTTATTCATATAGGAGAGAAAACCCTTTGAAGTCAGAATATCATCCTCGAGAACAATAGCTTTACCATACTTTTTTGTAATTTGAGTAACACCTTGCGTAATTGAGGCTGCTAACCCTCTGTTAACTTCAGATTCATTTATTGTTACAGATTTAAAACCAGAAACAGTCTTAATATAGTCTCTGACCTCGTTTACCTTTAGCAGAGCGCCATCGTATTTTGCTCCATCCGAAAAGATGTGCAAATCACTCTCTGAAGCCAAGGCATTCTTAGAGAGCAAGTCGATCGTTTTTTTCGTTTCCTCGACCCTACTGTAAACAAACAGACATATTGGGGCCAACATATAAACTCCTTCACAAAATAGAATTTACTAAACACCGCTAAGAGCCTGACCTTTAAGCTGCAAAGCCGAAAAAACTTTTCCAATTACCTACCTTATACACTGAAAATTGGCTGTAAATAATTACTCAGCCCTACGCCGACAACTGAAGCGATAGGCACAGTATCAATAAGCCTGTTTAATCGACTACCAATAGGAGCCACCTTCAACAAGCTTATATCCGCTCGGTCTTTCAGACGAATGTGCACTTACCCAATGCTCGTTATACAATTTTGATATAACTGGATGCGAGTCCCACCTAGAGCCCTTTATGCCAAATAGAAGCTGCAGAGCCCCACCCAAATGAATCGCCACCTTTCCCTTTTTCTTAATGTGAGCAGATAGAGGCAACCCATAAGCTCCTGCTCCAACAAGAGCAACATCATAATCGTGAGAATCAATTTCAGACAGCATGCTCTGCAATGCAGCTTCCCAACTTTCAAACGCCGGCATCTCTCCCGCTGCAGATTGCACAGCTGCGATGACAGTTAAATCGGCAAAATCAGGAAGCAATGGCGTAGTAAACAACTTACTTCTCTTCTCGTATTGACTCAAAATTGTGCTCTTGAAAGGGTGCACGACAAGAACTCTCTTTCCTTGCAAACTACTACTCCACGGATCAGAACTGTAATACGGCTCCAAATTACGAAGCTCAGTAATTTCAAGATTTGAGGATGCGTACTTTTTAAGTGACTGGGCTTCTCCTCGCGAGTACATTACCCCCATAAGATCTGCAGCACTTATGGCACCAGAATATATTTCACAAAATCGAGAAAAGTGATCTTGATTCTCTTTAAAAATTCCAGAAAGTGTTCTGCCTCGCTCAAGATCTCTCTCTGAAAAAGAACCATTTTTCTGCCACTGTTGCAGCAGAAGAGACTCCGTAGCACCTAACCTAGAAACTAGATATGGAGCGCCAGAAGTCACTGCGCTCTCAAGTTTTTTTTTGGTCTCTTCGATAGATATCTTTTTTAAATACAGTGGGTGCGCTACTGCATTGTAGATTTTTTTTGTTCTGCCTTTAAGCCATAGCAAAACCGCTGCATCATTATCCATTGCGTGCCCCCTTACTTAAAATAGCAATACCCGCCTGAAACACCCCTGGAAACATCGCCCTGACATGAGCAACGAAATAATGATAAATCGCTTTCCTTAAACCAAAATAACGGGCTTCATAATAAAAGTACTCGTTTGGATTGTCTCCCAACGGAGCGTAAAGATGTCGGAATCTAGATATTAAGCCAACCTTAGCGTCAAGCCACTTCTGTGACCGCGTGCCTTTATCACATTCCCCGAGACTGCTCGGCGCCAAATATATACCAACCCCATTCCTGTGCGCTCGATGCGCGTACTCATAATCACCAAGTGCATGGGTAAAAAAGCTATCGAGCATACCAATTTTTTTGAACACAGACCGAGACACAAGTACAATGTTTCCGTTAATCGCCCCTTTATCAACCTCTTGAAAGCCCCCATTAGGCTCCAGAAGCTGCCCAGACTCAGTGTAAGCACCATACGAGGTAGTTCGATCTATACCATCAATCGTGGCTCCACAGATTATTGAATCAGGATAAGTTTCAACACCGCGCAAAAGCTCGCTCAAGGCATTTTCAAACAATACAACATCGTCGTTTAACCAAATATAGTGATTATAATCTCCAGCCTCAGAGGCCTTTCGCCAGGCTAAGGACATCCCTCCATTCCAGAACAAACTTCCGTCACCCTCAATCAAAGTTACACTCTTATATTTTTCTCTAACCGCCGCTGAAGTACCGTCGTTGGAGCCATCATCCACAAGATACACATCGAAAAACACCTCCTCATTCCGACAAGCAAAAAGAGACTCCAGACAACATAACGTTTTTTCTCTACGGTTGTGACACGTCATGAGCACGGCAGCTTTTATCGGCGGCTCAGCTTTACAAACTTCCTTCATCTAAATATTCCTCAAAGCAAATTTTGGGAGGCGAAAAACCTCACTCAACCAACTAACAAATTCTGCATTGCTCATCGACCTAAACCGACTTGAAAAGCAAAACCCAACAGCAATCCATAGCGTGAAGTAATTCAAATTAAAAGTATTTATATCCTCAATCCAGGAAAAGCACCAACGGAACGCCACGTATATACCTAAAATACGTATGAAATCGTTATTTGACCTGTTAATAGCTCCGCCAGAAGCAACGAACATTACGATCGCAAACATAACAACCCCAACCACTCCCAGCCAGTTAACAATATTAAGGATCGCAACTTCGTTGCGAGCCCTTTCGCCTCGACCGTTCATATCCTCATCACCAAAGTGACTACTCAAATTACCTCTTGCCGGACTCCTACCAAACATCCACGAATCAAAGTGGCTCGCGGAATAGAGCACCTCCTCATATAGAAAGGTACGCGTATCTCCAAGGTAATTTTCATCCACGATCTCACCTGAAGAGTTCTGATTAACAGCAGTGTAATCACCTTGTATATATTCATCCATTTTAAATATATTGAATTGCCCCCCAACACCCAAAGCCAGAAAAACCAGAGGGATTACAAACAGAATTTTATGTACAAACCAATAGATGTGAATAGAGATGATGCGTCTAAAGTAATATAGGCAGCACAACGCTAGCGGAACGCAAAATTTTATTATACTGCTTCTCGCACCAAAATCTGCGAGGAACACAACAGCAGCGAACCCGATAAGCGTAACACGCCACCAAAAAGGAATAACCGGGGTAAAAACAAATAGCAAACCTAAAAGAGACAGATAGAAACCATATGAAGTTGTATGAACTAGAAATATCAAAGGGATAAAAATTGGCAATGCATAAAAGATATAAGTCCTCAATATACCCCAGGCAAGCTGAGTATTAGTTGCCGCATAAGCAGCTACAGGCAAAAGAATACCCATACAATTCGTTATAAGAATTTTCCAATCCCAATATGTTTCAGCAACAAACGCACCACGAAAAGAATTAACTAACGTATATATAAGAAGAAGCGTCAAAGGCCACATTAGACGCAATTGGCCGACACTCACAAAGCTTGATAAAGCTATCAAAAATGCACAAAGAATTAAAAAATGTAAAGGAAACCAAATTACAACATTACCAAAAGGAAGCCCTGTCGATTGTTCTAGATACGTAGACACAGACGAAATCGAAATTAAAACCATACATGCAGCTGTAGTTACATAAATGGGATTTCGTACAACTAATTTCATGTCATCTAAACCTTTTGATTGAGCAAGTCATTGCATTTACTGGAGGCAAACAAAAAATAAATACCGAGTACAAACTCACCTCCAAATATCAAAACAACAAAAATAAATCAAGCCCAAACGCTGAACCTTTTCATCACAGAAATTCATTTAAGCTGGGATTGAAAAACACCTTCAATCACCGTTTAAGACCTAAAGTTCTTTGGTAAACCTCCACATGATCTTTGACCACCCTGTCCGGATGAAACGTTTCAAAAACATGAGACCGACCTGCCTTACTGTAATGCTCACGCGTACTTTTATCGTTCAATATAGCTGTAGCACTGCGGGCAATTGATTCTGCGTTATTAATATCAACTAACAATCCAGCATCGCCAAAATTTAAAACCCATGGCACCGCACCGCTCTTCTCTCCAGCTATTACTGGTACACCAAGGCACATAGCCTCAACAAGAGTGTTACCAAAAGATTCTTCTATTGAAGGATGAATCATCACCGTAGCTTGCGATAAAACCTTCATTGCAGCCCCATAACCCAAAGGTCCTATAAACTCTATATCATCACTAATCAGCCCGTTAGACCTTGCCCAAGTGGCTGCACTGCCATCCTTTTCGTAGCCACCCCCAATTAAAACCAACCTGGCATCCAGGATACTTTTCTTTATTTCAAAGAAAGCCTCAAATAACCGATGCACATTTTTTCGTTTATCGAAACCATTATTGATGCTTACTATGGTTGGTGTATCGTTGTTCTGGCCTAAATCAATCGAACCGTTATATAACTCCAGATTCATTGGGTTTGGAATTACTGGAGTACCATAACCATATTTATTTTTTATCATTTCGTGCATATAAAATGAATTCGATATAAAGTTTTTTGTCCTGCTGAACACCCAATTATTCATAAACAACCTAACCAACCTATAGTTGGTTGGAATAGTCCTTAACACAAGGGGCGCCCAATCCCTTACTGTAATCACACATGGAAGCTTCGACCAGAGAGCCCCCATAGCATATTCGTAAGTCCAATGCGCATGAACTAAATCAGCCGGATCATTGAGTATTAACTGCTTAATTTGTTTCGATTCATAACGAAAAAAGTCACGCTGACGAAAACGATTTCGATACCTTCCCACGTGAATAGTCAGCTTTTCCCCACGCAAGGTCACCGGCTTTTCTATGCCTGTATCTAAAGTGTAGATGACTACCTCTTCCCCCCTATCGAGCAACGCCCTCACCAGGAGATTGACGTTTGTAGTCCCAAGACCGGAAGGCATAAATTGACCTGGGTCCAAATATTCAATAAAGTCGCCAATAGATACCTGCGACGCTATACCAATCCTCATAGGCTAACCATATAGAGCAAAAGAAAATCTAAACGAGAAGGTACCTACAAATCTTCACCAATAGCACCCGCCCTCAACGGACGGATATCTACCCAAGCGATCCGTAGGCACGGGACACACCCGGTGCTTATTCATTAATGCAGGATAACAACGCTTCAAATTACACAATCCACCTTCTAGCCATTTACCACAATCCCTTAAAAGCAGCTCCAAACTACCGATGAAAAGAACTAAATATTTATCCTCTGTCTTCACATGAGCTGCAAGATCAGAACAGTAAGCCTTAAACCTCTCAACCCATACTGTGCAAGCGTTTACTTTAGACGATATTAAGTCAGGCATCTCAAAGTCGTTCATAATACTTCCAGCACGAGCGTACATTAATCAAACTACAGCGTCAGCTAGGCGAACGCTTAAGCGTTGATCTGGCCTTCACTAAAAGCTCGCTAAGCAGTTGCCTTTCCTCACGAACCAAGCCTACTAACCAGACAGACAAACACGCACCTAAAACACTGAGAAAACACACACCAACCAATCTCAAATAACCTGATTCCATATATACCAAAAGGACGAAACCAAAAGACGCAGACATAGCCAACATCAACAAACAGCGAACAAAAACACCACTAAAATACTCTCGCAAATTAAGACCACACTTATATCTGGCAAATAATAACGAGCAAATTAGATTAACACCGGCGTACCCCAAAAATACGATATAGAGATAATACGCGTCATAGCCTGCATGAAATACCAGATACGAAATTGCCAACGGAAGCAAATTGATTATCGCGCGCGATACACAATAAAATTTTATTTCACCTACCGCCTCGATAGATTTAGCAATAGTGATATAAAACTGCTCTAAAAGCTGTTTAATTAATAGCAACCTGCAAAAGATCACCGCGTATTCTGGCACTTCCTTCAACCATATACCAAGCAAGAATTCCATCTCTATTACAGCGGGCACCCCCAACAACATCACCAAAAAAAAGCTGAGTTTAGAACCCATAGACGTAGCCTTGAGCATTGACCTCCTATTTCCAGCACCTTCACTCTTGGCTATTACAGGGTTGAGCGCACGCAGCATGGTAACCGACAACGCACCGAGCTGACCGTTCACCTGGTTTGCAACTCCTTGAGCCGCATTGGCCCTGACCCCAAAGAAGATATTCAAAACTATACCTTGCCCATAATTTGCGATCATACTGGTAGAACTGGTGAGGAAAGACCAAGCCCCAAAAGACACCATATCCTTAGCTAGGACTTTATCAAATCGAGAAACAGGTAATAATACGCACTCATTGTAGCACTTGTGACAATAGACAATTCTCACTAGCAGAAGCAGCAAGGGCAGCGCCGCCATCAAAGCCCCGTAGAGTATGAGCTTATCTGAACTCGTAACCGTCAATACCAATGCGATTGCGAGTTTCAATATAGCCTCAAGCACGCCCAGCAAAGCAACCAAAACCATGTTTTCACGAGCGGTTATCACCGCCTCGTAAGGCACAGTCAGAATTGTAAAAAATACGCTCAAAACGACAAAGTGATACATTACAAATGCTGCGGAAGCCCTGTCAGAGGGTATATTGAGAACATTTTCGAATAGAAGCACCCCAAGTATCTCGAGCGCCGCAACCATTATTAGAGCAACGACAATATGCATTACCAAACTAATGTTAAAAATCTTACGTTGCTTATTAACATCTGCTTCACCATGCGCATATGACATGAATCGCTGGCTTGATGCACTCATACTGGCATTCAAAAAACCCAGCATGGCAATCATTCCCGCGACGAGACTATAGACCCCAAAATCTTCTGCACCAAGGGATGCCAACAATACCCGAATCGTGTACAGAGAAAGAAACATCGTGAATGCCATCCGCGCATACAATATCCCGGTGTTTCTAATTACCCGCTCAGATGCCCTCATTTCAATTCCTTTTCTATTTTGCAGAACCCACTAAACGGCACCTAGCTAAACCCTTGACTCTTCTATTAAAAATGAAAAAATTCATAAAACAACAGCTACTACTACACAGAGATCTGAGCACATAGCAAAAATCATACCTCATCTGAAATTTTAAACCTTCCCACCACCTGGCTTTACAATACGTCTTTACTTAAGGCATTATAAATGGAATAAAATCAGCTCATAAAAAAGTACATTACAACCCCTCAACGCAGAACTGGACCCCCATGAAGAAACTAACTAGCCTAGCGGTTGCTATAGCGCTTACCCTGTCGTTCTCTGCATCTGACGCACTGGCCGGCGGAAAGAGCTATAAGTGGAGCTCACACTACAAAGCAAAATTTGCGAAAAGTTACTACAAAAGCTGGACATATAAGAAAAAATCAAACAAATGGTCGTATAAACGCAAAAAGTTTAAGCGATACCTCAAATACCAAAACTGTAAGTACCATAAACCGTCACCGCACTAATATAATGAGTACTGACAACTCTCACTAAGCCCCTAAAGAGGGGCTTTTTTGTACCTGGACTCATACAGCACCAACAATACAAGCAATACCATTTCAGCTAAGAACCAGTAGCAAGCATTATTGCGTGACCACCAATCATCACGCCTCCCGACAGCACATCGCAAAAGCACTGTAAAAAATTCCGACACCCACTCAGAACATGAATATCCTTTATGAGTGGTATTGCATCGCGATTCAAATCCATTACGGGCCACAACACTCAACGACCCGAATTGAACTATAGAAACAGCGACGCACACCGACAAGCATAAAGCTGATACCAATCAGTTGATCATAACGTTGCGTTTGCAATAAACCCGACGTGAAAAAACTGCTTACCGAGGAGATAGAAAGAGTGAATGCGCTTAAGTTTAGAGGCCAGCTGGCAACCCAACTGGATTAGTCACTTACACCACCAATAAAACGGGCCGGAGCACCAGCCCACACTTGACCATCCGGTACGGACTTAACCACAACAGAGGCCGCACCAATAACGGAGTCATCGCCAACATGCACACCTTTTAAAACAACAGTACCTGTTCCCAGAAATACATTATCATCGATACGGACCGAAGCACTGCGAATATCTTCAGGGTTATTATTGTACCTTCTACCTAACGGCTTTATAGGATGGAAATCTGTATCGGAAATAGTGCAATTAGCCCCAATCAAACAATTACTTCCGATAGCAACGGATTCTGCCGAACAAATAACACCCCCACTAATTCCAGTATTTTGCCCAATTTCGATCACCGAGCCAGCATTCAACGCCCTTATTACTGCAGGATGGTTTACACCTAACGCCGTAAACCGGCTATCAGAGCAAATAACGACACCACTTGCGATCTTAATCTTGGAACCGGGCACCATACTCACGATAGGCATCCCATAAAACTTGACCCCACTTTCCAGCTCCACACCCAAAAGCTTCAACCTCAATGGAACAGTGAAATCCCACCAGATCTGCAGAAGCTTGTAATACACCTTCCCAAACAAACTCATAATCATCAATAATACCCATCCAAGCTAATTATTTTGCTTCAAAAGCAAATAAACGACTTAAAAACACATACCATAAACTACACTTCTCCATGCATCCATACCAACCGGACTAGCCGACAAATAATTTACAGAGCACCACACAAAAAAACCAACTTTCGGCATGAAAATTGCGTAAAATACATCGCTAAACAGCTGAATTTAATCAACCTAGGAGGATTGAAACCACCAATGAAGAAGCTAACTAGCCTAGTTGCTGCGCTGGCTCTTATCCTGTCGTTCTCTGCGTCTGACGCAATGGCCGGCGGAAAGAGCTATAAGTGGAGCTCACACTACAAAGCAAAATTTGCGAAAAGCTACTACAAGAGCTGGACGTATAAGAAAAAGTCAAATAGGTGGTCGTATAAACGTAAAAAGTTTAAACGATACCTTAAATACCAAAACTGTAAGTACCACAAACCATCGCCACACTAGTACTTACAGGTATTGACTATACCGACCAAGCCCCCTGCATGGGGGCTTTTTTGTGCCTTACTCCACACAAAAGACGGGCGACAACGTCAACCCCGACGCCTTCCAGAAGGAACATATCTCAAGACCCACGGCAGCACCAACAAAACAATAAATAAAACGGCATTCGCGGGTATCTGTAAATTGAATTCAACAACACTGTGAATAAGCATTGCCAAAATGGCCATCAAAGGAGCAAAAGCCATGGCCTGAAAGAACAAAGATTTGCGAGTGAGCATCACCCTAAAAGACTTAAACAACGAAACCAACACCAACACTATTAGAGGGGCACAACCAATAACCCCGTGCTCAGCCAAAAACTGGAAGTAATCATTATGCGCGTGATCATAAGTCATCACGATATCTTCCTGGCGGTACATCGTGAAAGCATTGTAAAAAGTTCCGGCACCCGCCCCGAACAATAAATAGTCATTTATGAGCGGCATCACATCACGATTCACCTCTACTCGCGTCTCAGTCGCCACAGTTGTCGTTTCGACCCGCTCTTTTACCTCCTCTATGCCAAACCAGGCACCAACTATCAGGGTATCGATCACGATTAAGCTTACCAGCAGCAGCAAACTGCCTTTTGTGATTCTTCTGGTAAACAAAAGCCACAAAAACCCGGCAATTAAAAGGCTCATAAAGAAGGAGGTATTCCCCATACGTGACTTTGTCAGAACCAACGCGATCACCATCAACGCCAAGCCAATTCGAAGACGAAACTTATTGCCCAATAAGGCTTGAAGAGCCCGTCGGCCGTGCTCTCGCCAACTTTCCGCGGAGCTTTGATAAAGGTCTGCCAATAGCAAACCCGTACCGGTTGCTAAGCACATAACCAGATAATTAGCCAAATGATTTCTGTTTATAAACGTACCAGTAGCAAAACCCAAATAATCCTGCTTGGGAACAAAAAACCCCCACTCCACGCCGCTTAACGTCATTAAACTGCCATAAACACCCTGAAAGACACCGCTTACAACGATGACCACACTTAACAGACGAATACGCTGTCTTGTGTTAACAATCGCCAAAACGATACCCGCAAAAACTATAAAAGCTATCGACAATCGAAGGTGCACCCAACTGGCATAAGGGTCTATAGATATTGTGAGAAACCCATCCTGCTCAAGCATCGTGTTTACTGGCCTGAGCACCGATACCAGCGCTGCGGGAAGAGGGAGAATCTGTAAAAAGATGACTGTCGAAAAAATTAACAGGCAAAGCAAAGGCAACCGGGTATTGCGCAAAGCAGGGCTGATTTCGAGCCTACCCCTAAAATAAAGCCAGAAACACCAAAGCCCCATCGAAAAAGTTACTAACTCAAATAAACTCGATGACCATGGGCGATTGCTCGCCAATGGCAGAGGCAACCAGACAATTAATACGAGCAACGAAATAAATATACCTCGATCAGGCTCTATACCGCGCAATTTAGCCGCCTGCGTAAGCGAGGATGATAAGTCTTGCATACCCATTACTTAATACTTTTATCCCTTTAAAAATCATAAGCACAGAAATATTTGTGAACTACCGTGCGATGCACAGCCTATCTTTTTAACAAAGAAAATACAAAGACGTGACCGCCAAAAATACTCAAAAGATATTACAAACAAAAAAGCCCGGCTAGTTTCCCAGCCGGGCTTTTAAAAAGCTTTCCACTTACAGCGATATTTTAACAGTAGCAAGAAAAGCAAGACGTGTGTTCACTTATGATTGGCGAGTGTTATCGTTTAAGGAGGTGATCCAGCCCCAGGTTCCCCTAGGGCTAC
>JANQJP010000067.1 GCA_028281575.1 Cellvibrionaceae bacterium | reverse complement strand
TCATCTTCAGCCCTGTCCCGTGGTATCCATATTCCGAGAGGAGATCGACCCCCTGCTGGAGAATCTTTTCCCTGGTATCCTGAATGCGTTGCTTTTTTGTCATACAAATACAATACGACCGGTCGTCGTAAAAGTCAAGAAAATAATCCATCTTTCACGAAAAACATGTGGAAAATATGTCAGATGGTTGGCATATATAGACAGGCGTTGTTCCGTAACCACAATAAAGCCAGATCCAATCATTGCATAGTTTTAAACTGACAGTATTGTTCGTGACTGACAGCCAGCTGCCTTCCTTTCTCAGCCAGTGACAAACCATACTCGTACCCCATCTTTCTAGCAGCTTCATTTCTCATAGATGGTAGTTGACCGATTCAACTCCTTGATCGTTTTTCGTCTTTATCTAATCAAGAGAAAAGCTCTTAACGACTTATTATTGCTACGGAACAACGGTCCCGTCCCCTAACCCGCGAGGGGAGGTGGCACATGGTAAAATATTATATTATACAATCTAGTTAATGATGCATATGCACAAACGAAATTTTTCTATTGGACAGTTGGCTTATTTTTTCGGGTTCAAATCCCCAACCTTGATAAGGCTTTCAAAACCACAATCTCGAACAAAACGACTTAGCTTTGCACTTATATAATCCAAAGCATCATCAGTTGCCCCTGTTGTCCACTGGGTAAATTTCACGAATTGATATTTCCTAATCTCTTCCTCTAACAACGGTATAAGATTTTCATCCCTACTATTAATAGAAGCCAAATAGATTTTCATGGATTGCAACAGTTTTTCTGCATATTCAGCTCCCAATTCTTCGAAATCAATTGCGAAATAATCAAAGAGCTCCGAATTACTGATTTCATTGAGATCATCAATTTTTAACCCTGTCGATGTCAGACGGCTCTCCATAATTTTGGCAAGTTCAAGTGCATAGGATTTACGCGGCTTGACATACACTATATAAGGTCCTTTTCCAGAGTTCCTGCCAAGCATATGCGCATACTTTGCAGAGCGTATTGTATCGATATCTCCATTTTTATCGATCAGCATTATAGCAAGATTATCTGATCCTATTACCGCCCCAAAATCGTAGAATTCTGAAAACAATGAAACTAGATCTTCCTCGCCTTGCTCTTTTATCCACTTTCTATCCGGAAAAAGAAAAAATATAAATGATGCATAATTCGATGAATTAGTGAATACTTTCTGGTCTACCTTACTTAATTTATTAGCAAGTTGGTGCTCCTGTCGAATAATGATGTAATCATCAATATTTATACTTTTAATACTTTCGGTACTGGCTGCAACAGACTCTCCGCTTGGAATAGAAAGCCAAAATAAAATCAGAATTGATAGAAAATTCCTGTGCATTTTTACCCTCCCCTTATAAAATTATAGCTCCCCCAATAAAACACTGAATAACGATCTTTCTTGAACATAAGCAGCAACTGCTTAAAGAATTGATCAAAATCTGAATAAGCTGACGAATAGTATAGGCTTAAAAAAAGCCGGATAAACTTTCTTGTTTCATGTGGATTAATCTTTGACAAAGTAACAATAAGAGATTTAGCGCCCCTGTTCAAGAATACCTTGTACAAACCCACCATATCATTCTCACTTCGAAACACATCGGATCGATCTTTAAGTTTCATCTCAGAATACCTCATAACCAAACCTGTTTGACAGCCCGCCAGCACCACAAAATCACTTTTTATCGAATAATCAGGAATATCCAGCAAGGAAAGCCCTGTATCATTAAAAATAATGCTCGATTCAAGAGGACTAGATTTGTCAAAAAAACCATGACCAAAAAACACAATATTATTTCCTGCACGCAACTTTTCTAGAAACAGTCCAACGTTTGATTCGTCACCGGTATATTCCTGTATTTTATTATGCTTATCTAGAACTCTATGATTTTTTTCAATTTTCAATCCAACATTGTCATATAAAGGTATTCCAATTTTATTTAAAAAAATAGAAACTTGTTTTGAATAATCTATTGGCTGCATTTTTGACAAAACAATCGATGCATAAGGGAGAACAGAAACGCAATAGATTTTGTCGATCACTCTCTCCGCAACCCTTTCTTTAATATCAACTTTAAGGGCATACCAAGGGACGTAGTTCAAATCGCCGTATGCAATTATATATACCTTCTTCATGCTAGCAAGGTCCTCCTCAAATGGCTTTAGGAAAGCCTCGTAGATATTGTTGCTACATTCGTCGAATGTCTTTAGATCATGCCCGTCCATTGAACGCCTCAAAACATCGACAGTATTTCTGATTCCAACCTTATCATGAATTACAGAAACCTTCAGTTCTTGATGATCCAGCATCATTGAAATGAGAGCTCCGCCTCCATAGTACATCTGGATAACGGCTTCATCTGAACCGAGAACATCAACTATATTGCGAGGGCCGATCTTGGAAATTTTCCGTTTTTTTGAGGCTCCTGTGATATAAGAGTTAACTTTCATTTTCTCGATGGCTAAAAATAATTCGTACTTGGACAGCTCATCGTCAAGACGATAAGTGCGAAGAAGGTCTATAAATCGATCATAAGGAGCGCTCTTGTCTTCCATGAAGGTCAACTGCTGTGAAATAAGGTCGAATCTATTTTCCCGGAGTTTCTCAATGATCGAAATGGCTTTACGTATACTTGATATTGCACCATCAATATGATTTTTAGATTCAAAATTGACTGATTTGGCATAGTGTAACTTCCAGAGGTCCCAACCTTTGTAGCCATCTAATCTATGTTCGACACCTTTAACCAAGGAGTCCAAAATGCTATTGTCAACAACGCCAATTTTCTTTTGAGCCAATGCTGTATAATAGAGTGCGTCGAGTATGATAAATTTAGGCGTAGCATTGTTAGATTGGATAATCGCCGCATTTGCCATTTCAATGCACTGATCATACTTCTTTTCGTAATAGAGGCATTTAGCAGAAACGACCTGGCCATAGGGAATAAATATGTCATTTTTAAACCGTTTACTACCATAAATACTCGAAGAGGATGTATCGTCAAGCTTTAGTTTCGATATCCCTTGAGAAATTTTTTCTTTTGCATTTGCAAGCATATTTGATGGGAAAAGGCTTATATGTGCATACAATATATCTGTAGCCCCCTTCAACCAATTTAATTCTTGTTTTTTTACTCCGTCCAATATTTTTCTCGCTCTTTTATAAAAAACTGCTGAATCATGATATCGACCCAGCTGACCGTAACCATAACCTGCTATAGAAAAAAGGATTGCACGCTCTTTTTTATTAATCCCCAAAACCTTTCCTCCTAGCAACAATCCCTTCATAAACAGGTTACCATAAAGCTTTTCAAGTTTATTCTGAAGTTTTTCCGCAGCCTTGATATTGCCTGAATTAAGGTCGAGATAGACCAAGAAAATATCTACAAAGGTTCTGTCGACGAGTTTTTCAAGAACGTTCATTCTAAGATTTCCTCGATCCAAGAGGGAGTCACATTTTTGAAATATTTCCTTACTAAGTGACAGATCACCAGTATTAACGACATGAATAATGCTGAAACAGTCTTTTAAATAGATATACTGTTCGTCGCCTTTCAGACTGTTTAGTGCCCAACGTGTTTTTTGATAAACATACTCCTCATCGCCTGCCATTAATTTATTGTAGCAAAGCAAATAGAGTAACCGAGATTCAATGCTGTACTTAAAATGAGCTCCTTTAGATAATATTGACTCATCGTCACTCTCCAGTAAGGCTAGTGCTTGTTGACAAAATATTTCACTTTCCCTTGAAAGTCCGTTCTCAAAACAATTAAAGGCTTCCTTATAGGCACTTTCAAATTGCTCATATGCACTAGGAGACATCTCCGCTTTGAACGAGGCACACCCGGACAAACAAATGATACAGAATGCAATAATAATATTTACGTTTAAGCAAACATTATTCTTATTTGTTCTTATTAAGAAATTAAAAACTGCCATTTATAGCTAAAGAATTTTACCACTTTGCAAAGTATCTTTAGAGCGATATTGAAGTTCTTATTTAAGATATTAATACATTCTTTTTATATCCATAAAATCATTGGATAGACAAGGCTCATAAACAATTGGCAACGTTGTTAAGTAAACACAATAAAAAAGAAATAAATCCGACACCTCTCAATCTATAGTTTTAAACTGACAGCAATGTTCGTGACAGCCATCTACCTTCCTTTCTCAATCAGTAAAATCCATACTCGTACTTCATGTTTCTGGCAGCTTCATTTCTCACAAATGACATTTGACCGATTCAACTCCTTGATCGTTTTTCCTCTGTATCCAATGAATAGAAAAACTTTTTCTTGTTGTTACGGAACAACATCCCCCTATTGCAAAATAACTCATGGAGAATTTTAATCCCCGACTATATCGCTCGCAAATCAAAACCATACTTGAGATAGCTTATTTGAGCATGTTTTGACTGATTGTCAATCCAGGCTGGCTCATGGTGGCTGATATCAATAATCTCCTGTGTTTTCAGCGCTTCAAACTGTTTACAAACGCGTTCCATAATCTGCAGTTCCCGCTCTTCAAACAAGCCTGAGTTAAACTCACGATCTTCACCAATACTAAACTTCTCGCCTATTCCACCATCAGTAAATGATATCTCTTCAACCTTGACAATTCCTTTCCTTGCAGCATAATCAAAAACACTCTGATAATTTTCAGGTACAGGGCCCAGTGGAATAGCACAATAACGACAGCCCGTCAGCGACACCCCATGCTCTTTGAAATGAAGAAAGTCAGAGTAAAACAAGAGCTTATTAAGCTTGGTTTTCCATGGACTGAGTCGCTGGGCAAAAAACACCACAGCCTCAACAAGCCTTTCAAGGCTCGGTTTTTTATAACCGGAAAATTCATCCGGAAGAAGCTCTCCCATGAGATAACTTTCAAGATCAATACATTGCTCTTTAGCACGCTCCTCCTTCATATGGTGAATTCTCCCCTTTACCCTTTCCAGCTGCGAACCACTCAACACTCCACTCAAGGAGACGATTTTCTCAAACTCTTCAGGATCCTGCGCAACCTGGATTAACCTTGCATTGGATTCACTTGGCACCTCACCCTGCTCGTAATTGCGGTACGTATTGACACCGAAACCCAGAACCTCAGCCATTTTCGTAGCTGACAACGCATAAGATTCACGTAATGCCCTTATTTCTTCAGGAAATGGAAGCTTGTGCTCAACCCGGTACTGGTTATACACCTGCATCAGGTTAATCTCGTCAAGGTGCTCGGACGTGAACTGCTCATTGCTATCGGGGCACAAATAGTAATGATAGTTAACCGTGTACTCTTTTTTCCTGAACACCATAGTCCTGGGCTCTTTCACGAGCACCATATCATTACCGGTTATCGGGCTTTTCATACGTCAATGATTTTTGAATGGATAGTCAAGCCTGTACTCTGCCACATGAAAAGAAATGCAAATGACGCTGCTGTGTGGCGCCCCCATGGTAATTTTGATATACACGTCTTTTGTCTTCACTTCTCTCCCAAAAACCCACATCTGTGGTCCTTTATTGAGCTGATCTTCTATAGGGCCATCACAATAGTCTTCAACTTGCAACTGCAGAAGAATTTTCTTCCTGTCAACTGGTCTTAACTCCAGGTCGAGCAAAGTCTGCGCATTCTTTCCGCGATCATCACGAAACAAAATATCCCACACCTTTGCCTTGGTTGTAAAATCACGAAGGAATTCTCGAACCCGTTGTTGATTGATTGCCATTACATACGGAGAACAAATAAAGGTTCTTTTACCCAGAAATAACTTTATGGTTTAAATAAAGCAATATTACTAATAAATATCAACTATAAAGTTATAAACCGTTACCGACAAGCCGTTTGCCGGGCACTAGCCGCCGCCCCCATGCCAGCACACCTCCAAAAATTGCATGAGCCGCATCTGCCACCTCTCGAAACATCTTCTTGTACTTAGGGACATACTATATCAGTTACCCTTCATCCGGTATCTTGTGAAATATATGTCAGTATAGACTTCAGGCTTCTGAGGGCAGTTTCCCAGATGTGTTACTATTGACTCGAACAGATCGCCGTCCGGAAAACGCTCCTGAAGGGCATCGTAGTGATTCGAGTCCGCCAAAAGCAAATGCGCGATCTGTTTTTCAGACGCATTTAGCGCGAGTCTTTCTGTGTCACCAATCTCAAGAATGTATTCTTCCCAATCGGAGAGATTAACTGTATAGTCATAATCAGTTGTGTGCGTGAGACAATCCACTCCCAGGGTGATCAACACTTCATACAGAAGAACCTCAAAATCATAAACAACAACTGTTCCTCCGGGAGAACAGAACCTGGTCAGGGCGTTACGGAGAGAATCTGACTTCGTATAGAATAGCGAACCGGCAAAGCTGACGATGTCAAGCTTCCGGACGGGAAGATGAATGTGTGAATCCAGTTCCCCATGGATATATGTGACCTTCGCGTGTGTCTCTGCTGAGTCCAACATTGCCCGGCTTGAATCGACTCCAAACACATGATCACAATAT
>JANQJP010000045.1 GCA_028281575.1 Cellvibrionaceae bacterium | reverse complement strand
GCTTCAATGAGATTTCGGCCAAGCTTACTCACTGCTCGTTCGAGCATGAAGTTCGAGCCATTTGACATTGTCAGCTCCAAACTGCTCGTTGTTTTCCTGATCGCTGTTTTGATGGTTATTGGTTCTGGCATGGGAGGGGGATTGAAAGTTGTCGATATCTCTGAAACACCATTGGAAGCTTTGTGCCTGTGCGGCAATGGCGGTTTTTAGCCCTTTAGCCGCAATGACCTCGTCACCTGTCGATAAAGAATACAGTTCTTCAAGAGCGATGCTTTCGACTTCTGCATTGTTGTAAGCTCCTCCTTTCCTGAGGCGCATCCATCGAGACCAGTGTTCCTCGATGAATGCCTGTGAAAACCCTGGATTAACCGTTTCGATATCAGTGTTAGTATTAGTAGTCTTTATAGTAGTGTTCCCTGATCTGCTTCCGGTCTGCCCCTGTTCTGTACTTGATCTGTTCTCGTTCGACCGTATCTCCTTGTTATTGATGAAGTTGATCTGCTCCCGATCTGTTCTGTTTCTGTTTCCGGTCTGTTCCCTGATCTGTCCCTTTTGATTTTGCTTGTGTACGGTGCTTTCCGGGTACTCGATCCAGACGCCAATGTCTTGTAAAAAAGTCATCACCTTTTTCCGGCTCCACCCCCATCTTTTTGCATACCCTGCAACTGACACGCAATGATTGTTGTCAAAATCCACCTGGATTGAGTAAGCAGCTTCGACCTTGGAAAACGGCCGGTTGGTCGGCAGCTCTTTCACAAGAGCTTTTGAGAGAGGTATCCAGTTGCCGTATTTCATGGATTAGAAAAACCGGTTTCATGATCCTGAGAGTAAGCATTGTGAGACGGGATGAACGGCTTGAGAAAAATCTTTCTATACTTGATCCGAAAGAACGCTGGTTTTCTTATCTTTATATACAGGCCAGGTATCAAGAGCCCGTTGCCTTTGTTTCGAATTCCCGCTGTTTTGGTGGAGGAGTTTTCTCCTGCTTCGGGTATCTGCGGGATAATATCTCCTGAAGCAATTCCTGCTTGGAGAAGTAGAGCTTTCCACCTGACTTGTAGTAAGGGATAACGTTATGGTAAACTTTCGAATAGATTGATGCTTTGCTGATGCCGAGCAATGCTGCGGCTTCATCGACTCCGATGAATGTGTGTTCCGTTTGCTTGCTGTTTTGTGATGCAATGTTGTCGAGTTTTGATACAACAACTTCGAGTTTCTGGTGCAGCAGCTTGACGGCCTGGGGCAGGTTGTCGAATGATACTTGGGGGTCCATATCTGTCTAAGAGGTTGAGTTTTTGTATTTTCTTGTAAATTTTCATCATCCTCAAAGAATAATAAATAAATTTTTCTTTATGCAAAAAGAAAAAATAGAAAAATATGAAGAGCCATCTAACCAGACCGACTATGGTGAAGTGGCTGAAAGATTCAGGCAGATCATCAAAGAACAATTCGGAACACAGAGAGCATTAGCCAAAGCAATCGATGTCAAGGACGGAAGCTACCTGACCCCTTATGTGACTGGACGGAGCATGATTGGCAGCATCCTCAGGAAGAAGCTGGAAGCGGTAGGTATTGATGTCGATTATATTTTGACAGGGCGTAGAGAGGAGATTCCACCTGCAGAACAGGTGGAGGTTGATAAGGAAGAACTTTATGATCAGTGCACCAGCAAGATCCTGGAGATACAAAGCAGGCTGATGGAACTCAATAATGCCGTGCTTGAAGTGAACCAGATGGTCAGCAGACTTAAAAAGTCTGGGAAGTAGCTTTTCTGCAAAGCGCCATCAATGCCAGACATTCCTCTATGGATTTATTGCTTTCCGAGGCAAGGTTCAGGGCTGTTCCGGTTAGTTCTTGGAACAGGGTAAGTGCTTCGAGAATTTCTTTTTTCTTTTCGGGATTCTCCTGTGCATACAACGTAACAGCGTCACTCAAAATTTTTTCAGCGTCGTCAAGGTTCATGGGGGTCACAAGTTGGGACTTCGTAAAATGCAATGGGGGATACATCATTAGTAAAATAAGAAGAAAAATTTTTATACAAATAGGCTGTATACAATCTCGTTATATAATTTTTCTGAGAGCTTCTGGGGGTAAAGTGAGGTAGTGTATTACTTTTCTTATGCTTGCCCTTTTTGCTCGTTCTTGGGTGGTGAGGATTTTTTTCGGGGCCACATTTCTAAATCTGACATGTGGTTGGTTATTGTTTTGTTAAGCCATCTGTTGTTATTAGTGAAGTTTGCGTTAATATTACATTAACTTAGCTGTATGAATGAAACTCTACTCAGATTACTATAATGCCATCAGATGTTGTACACAGGAGTCAGACGCCAGGTGATTCTCGTAAACAAGCAACCCTGCTGCCTGATTTTATTGAAAAGAAACTCAGTAAATGTCAGGAAGAAACCTTTGTTCAGGAGAAAAGTGCTAAATCATTGATTATAGGGCGCACGGTACCTGGCAAAGGAGCTATAATTTTACAGGGTAAAGATTATCTGAATATATCGAATCATCCCGAGATTACCCGTGCACAGATAGAGCGGCTTGAAAATGCTGGCAGGGATCTGGTGATGTCTGACGTTTTTCTGAATGAGGGAAGCGAAAAATCTCAGTTCGAAAAGTCAATAGCAAGGTTTGCCGGTTTTGAAAGTGCTGTACTGTGCCAGTCCGGTTGGGCGGCAAATGTTGGACTGATACAGGTTATTGCCGACGAAATGACACCGGTTTATATCGATTTTTTTTCGCATATGTCGCTGTGGGAAGGGATAAAGTCTTCAGGAGCGACCCCTTATCCATTTAGGCACAATGATCCCGGCCATTTTGAACGGCTGGTCAAAGAAAACGGTCCCGGAATCGTGCTTCTTGACTCGTTATTCAGCACTACCGGCGAAATTGCACCACTCGAAGACATCATCGAGATTGCCAAGCGTTATGGCTGCGCTTCGGTAGTGGATGAGTCAGATTCTCTTGGGACGCACGGTTATAAAGGAGCAGGACTTGCGAACGAAATGGGACTAAACGGCAGAGTGGATTTCATAACAGGAAGTCTTTCAAATGCATTTGCAAGCCGCGCAGGAATCATTTTCTGTTCAAATCGCTTTTCAAGGTATTTTCCATACCTCGCATTCCCGTCAATATTTGGTGCCGCTTTAATGTCGCATGAGATAGCTGCTTTGCAAGCAACTCTAAAAGTGATCATTGAGAGCGACGAGAGAAGACGGCAGCTTCATGAAAATGCGAAATTTCTACGCGAGGGTCTTAGAGATATTGGATACAATATTATGAGCCAGTCGCAGCTCATCTCCATTGAAAGCGGTATGGAAACCGACACGGAAGCATTCCGGGATGCGATTGAGAGGCGAGATGTTTTTGGATCTGTTTTTGGTTCTCCCGTAACGCCGAAAAACCGTCAAAAGGTACGTTTCTCCTTACACAGTGAATTGACGAGTCAAGAGCTCGAGTACGTTCTGAATGTGTGCGCAGAGGTCAGAGACGAGGTTAATATGTGGAATTGGAGCTCCACAAAAAGGGCTTCTTTAGAAAATATCCGAAAAGTCTGGGGGGTACCGGTACAGAGAAACCCATATTTCATTGGAAGGAATGACATTTTGGATGTTATGCGATCATCTTTACGTTCTAAATCAAAAAAACTGTTGCTATATGGGATGGGTGGCGTTGGTAAGTCGCAGATTGTAGCTGAATACTGTTATCGAAATGCTGAGAGTTATGATGTGGTTTGGTGGCTTCGTGCTGGAGATGTTGCATCTCTAGCCTCAGATTATGCAGCTATTGCTGGAAAAGAGGCTCTCAAATTACCAGAAAAAGACGCCTTTAATCAAGATGTTGCTATTAATGATGTATTAAAAAGTCTCGAAAAGCGGGAAAGATGGTTGTTGGTATTTGATGACGCAAGAGACTATTCTAGTATTTGCAAATATTTTCCTCAGTCATCTGATGGACACATCATAATTACTTCCCGTTCTTCCGATTTGATACGGGATGGCGTGTTTTATGAAATTAAACCTTGGTCAAGATCAGAATCAGTCGAGTTTTTACATAAACGAACAGGGGAAAAAGATGCACAAATTGCAAATAAAATAGCAAGTTCTTTGTGTGATTTTCCGTTAGCACTTGAAATGATTGCTGCATACTTCGATGTTAATAATTCTAATTATCAGAGTGATATAGAGCAATTAGTTGTCAAATTGGAAGGATTAAGAAGTCGACCGGTAATCGGGGGAAAAAATATAAATCGAGAGAAGCTAGATGTTCTTACAAATTTAGGTATTCTTTTTCAATTCCAAGGCAGGTACCGCGATGCTGAGTCGCTTTTTAAACTTGTATTAGAGACTGATGAAAAAAAATTGGGAATAAAACATTCCCAGATAGCAACTGATCTCAACAATCTGGGATGCTTGCTTCAAGCCCAAGGAAAATACAGCGAAGCGGAATCTCTTTATAGGCGAGCATTGCGAATAGTCGAAACGCAACTTGGCTCAGATCATCTTGAAGTTGCACAAAGTATGAACAATCTGGGAAGCTTGCTTCAAGCTCAAGGAAGATACACTGAGGCAGAAAAATTTTACATACGTTCTTTACAGATCAGAGAAATCGAGCTTGGCTTAGAGCACCCTTATGTGGGCAGTAGCCTGAATAATCTCGCAGGCTTGTTAGAAGATCAAGGAAATAGAAAGGATGCCGAAGGATTGTATCGCCGTGCACTCAAAATTTTTGAACAAGCATTGGGAACAGATAATCTAAACGTTGCAACAGTCCTAAATAATCTGGCTGTATTGCTTCAAGCTCAAAGCAACTATAGCGAATCTGCCCCACTATATGAGCGTGCTTTGATGATAAGGGAAAAACAATTAGGAATTGATCATCCAGATGTGGCAAACAGTTTGAACAATTTGGCAGGATTACTTCAAGCTCAAGGGAAATATAAAGAAGCCGTCCCACTATATGAGCGTGCTTTGATGATAAGGGAAAAACAATTAGGAGTTGATCATCCAGATGTGGCAAACAGTTTGAACGATTTAGCAGGATTGTTCAAAGCTCAAGGGAAATATAACGAAGCTGAGTCGTTGCTACGTCGAGCCTTATGGATAAGAGAGCAAAGGCTTAAATCAGAGCATCCAGATGTAGCGATAAGTCTCAATAATTTGGGAGGGGTTCTACAAGCTCAAGGAAAATATGATGAGGCAACAACTTTGGTTAAACGAGCTTTATCAATATTAGAGAGACAATTGGGTATTAATCATCCTAGTACAGATATGATTCGTGGCAATATGAATATCTTAAAAAACTGATATTTGAGCTTAATTTATTTATAAAAATATTTGATTTTCCTAGATCATTAATTTTATGTTTTGGTTATAATCTTTTGCCTTTTTTTAAGAATTACAATTTCTTTGGTTGATAATTATTGCATCGATAAAGAGATTATGAGGGCTTTAATAAGTTAAATGAAAAATTCTGACCAATCACTATTGTTGAGACAGCTTGATTTGATTAACGAGCTGGACAAAAATGGTAAATTGCGTTCTGAAGTAGTATTCCAGAAGCAAGGACAGATTATCGATGCTTTATTAAGAAATATGGAAATAGGTGAAATTAATGAGAATAGTCAAAAAAAAGATAGCACGGAATTGTATATATCTGATCAAAACCAAATATTTATTAGTTACAGTCATAAAGATGAAGAATGGTTGGTGGAGTTTAAAAAAATGCTAAAACCATCGGAGCGCGGAGGAAAGATTTCAATTTGGGATGATACAAAAATTATGGTAGGAAATAAATGGAGAGATGAAATAGCTCTTGCACTGAAAGAATCACAAGTTGCTATGCTTTTGGTTACCCCTGATTTTCTTGCTTCCGATTTTATTGCTGAGCATGAATTGCCTCCTTTGCTAAATGCAGCTTATAATAATGGGTTGAGGATATTTTGGGTGGCAATTAGTCATTGTTTATATCATGAAACAGAAATTGAATCATATCAAGCTGTCAATAATCCCGCTATGCCTTTAGATGGACTTGCTCCTTCAGAAAGAAATAAAGAAATAGCTAGAATTTGTCGCCAAATCATAGCGACATTATAATAAAAAAGAATTTATTACTTACGAATTATAAATGTAACAAAATACTCTATTACGATCACACCTTGAATTAAGGAGCGAGGGTAATTAAGTATTCGCCACTAAAAACTAATAAAGAGTAAATGAAAGTATGCTATAATGAAAAGGGAGTGTTTCGAAGATTATTTGCAAATGCTTTCAATAAATAATAAAGGGGGGGGGACTTGATAAAACCAGCTTCAATAAGGAAGTCATTTTTTTGCTTGGGTTATCGTTTTTTTTAAAAATCAGCGACGTATCTGCGACGCGACAAATTTAAAAAATCTGTAAGTGCATAATAAATAAGGAAATAAATATGTATAGCTACCTTTACATGGTAGAGGTCAGAGGTTCGACTCCTCTATCACCCACAAATATAATGACTTAGCGGCCCTTGTTATTCCTGCATTTGCGCTGTTTCCTTTCTCAAAATCCTCCCGTTTTTATCGTTGTTTATAGATGTTCCCTCTTTTTTGTGATCATTTCTGCGACGCATATGCGACGCGAATTCAGTTCACTCTGGTCAAAATATTTTGGTTAACATAATGAAATACAGTGAGATGCGATATGATGGACTTCATCGTGTCTCCTCTCTATTATCAAGGTAGCGAATGCTCATTATAAGCAACCTACAGCATCAATTGTTTATGAGCAACGGCTGAGGGGTTGAGCAGAGTATCAGGAACCGACTGTTTCATTTGACGTTATCTCCGTACTTTTCACTATTGTGGGGACTGTTATAGATCAAACGGAATAGTGGTAAGCCATGAAAAACAGCGGAGACAAAAGCGATTATGAACAGTTGCATGATGGATTGCGGCAATTGCAAAAAGAAAATACCTGGCTCAAGTCTTTGCTGGAAGAACATGGCATCCCTTTTAATGTGCGCGATCCGATACCAGAAAATGCTTGTGAAACAAAGGAAGAGTATCTTCAACAATTAACATTACAGCAAAAGGTACAACTGTTTCGGGATCTGTTCAGAGGACGTAACGACGTTTTTCCGATACGGTGGGAATCTGCGAAAGGCAAGTCGGGATATTCTCCTGCATGCGGCAATGAGTGGAGGAGAGGAATTTGTCAAAAACCGAGGGTGAAATGTGGTGAATGTTTTCATCGAAAGCTTTTACCTCTTACAGATCAGGTTCTTTATAATCATCTTGCCGGTCGCCATACCATAGGAGTCTATCCTCTCTGCAAAAATGATACCTGTTATTTCCTCGTTATAGATTTTGATGACGCAGAGTGGCGTGATGATGCTCAAGCATTCATGGAGACATGTGGAAGCTTGACCATTCCAGCTTCTTTTGAGATTTCCCGTTCAGGA
>JANQJP010000091.1 GCA_028281575.1 Cellvibrionaceae bacterium | reverse complement strand
CCTCCTGCATCCATGCAGTCGTCGATAACTGCTCCTGCGTTATTCTACCTCCTGCATCCATGCAGTCGTCGATAACTGCTCCTGCGTTATTCTAACATCCGCCATCCATGGCGGAGCATGAATTGAAGGATTCTGAACTACTAGCTCCAACTTCAAACTCAAAACTTACCAATATTTAAGTAAAAGAATTCTAAATATTCTAACAGTGCAATTATTTTTTTCATCAGTGATTACATGCAATCTGAAAGAGAATTCTGATATTTGTTTTGCGACCGTCGCCAGCAGGGAAGCTGGCGCCGAGCATACAAGGAAGTATTTACTGCGTGTCGCAAAACAAATATCAGAATTCTCCTGCACGATTATTCAACCTAAATCATTTATCCTCAAAAATAATTCCTCGCAACTTCCCAATCGACCACCAGAGTCCTTCACCAACATATCCGCAATTAAACCAGAAACCGGACGACCATATTTTCTCGCAAGTTCATCCAACTCCACAGTTAAATCTTTTTCCAAAATACTCCGCATTTTTTCAAACGGGTTATCACCAGAAAAAGGAAGTTTCCCCGACAGCATACGAAAAAATAAAACACCGAGCGCCCAAATATCCACTGCTGCTCCCATTGCGTGTTCCTGCCATTGCTCAGGTGCCATATAATTCGGTGTTCCAATCAACATACCCGTGCGCGTCAACTTCGTATCCGCATGCTTGGCAATGCCAAAATCGATTAACCGAACAATACTTCCATTTTCAATTAAAATATTTTCAGGTTTTAAATCCCGGTGCCAAATCTTCTCCGCGTGCGCACATGCAAGCACAGACGCCAACTGTTTGAGCACATTTAAAGCAAAATCCATCGGCAACACATCTGAACCACCTAATAATTCAGCGAGCGGACGCCCCGCAGAATATTCAAGCGCAATAACAGGCTCATCCGAATCTGTATTAAAAACCTCAATTAATGCGCACATATTTGGGTGTCGGATTTTTTGTAACGCCCCAGCCTCGCAGGAAAAGCGTCGTTTCGCATCGTCACTTAATAGCCAGGCGGGCAAAATTTTCAGCGCGCACTGGCGCCCAGACTTTTCAGCCAAATACACTGCCCCCATGCCCCCTTGGCCAAGCAGGCGTTCAATGCGATGACCATGTATCACATCACCAGCCATTAAAAACTGCTTAGCTTGTTTACTCTGGTCACTCAACCAAGCCGTGTCTTCAACAGCATCATGATGCTCAAGCAACTCCTCCACCTCCGTGCGTAATTCAGCATCCTCCTCACAGACCATCGACAAATAATCACGCCGATGCGAAGGACTTTTATCACACACATGCTCAAAAATGCCTTGTATCTGCTGCCACCGCTCGGGCGTCATTAGTACCTCTGCAAAGTAAGGTAATAGTTAATCAAACTCGTAGAGCTGGGGGCCGGTGACTCAGTTAGAGACCTTCACCCGCATGAATGCGGGTGGAGAGCTACAGGGACGTATTTACAGCGTGTCTCTAACTGAGTCACCGGCCCCAGGCTCGGGCTCGATACAGAGCCGCTTTGCCAAACATAACGCTGTCTTTATCAACACTAAATTAAGAAAACTACCTAACGCGGTCTACGCAACCCTCTGTTTTACAAGGAATTTTGATTACCAATAAAACCATTCAAAAAAAACTGTAAAAATTTTTGAGGGTTGCCCACCCCAAATGTCGCTTTAAGGGTACGGACAGCAATTTCGTCCCAAACCCTTAAACAACCGGAGCAACACCATGAAGACTTTACACCTTACTCCTCGAGTACTGACACTGTCGGCTGCGGTCGGCTTATTTTCCGCGTCGCACGCCCACAGCTTTACCCCAGGCGTCACCTGCGACGGCACAGCTGAAAACGCCACCTGTGCATTAAACATCGCACCCAGCCTATCGCTGGAAACTACTGTAGGCCAAATGACCGATAAAGGCGACCTATCCTACGCCCTCGGTGGCACCGTCACCATCGTCTCAGGCACCGCGCGCTTGCCAATGCTTGATGCCGACATTGTTGTCGATTTGGGCTCAAGCCCGGAAGTCTACGGCACCGCACTAGTCCCCTTCGACCAAATGTCAGGCATGGAAAAAGTGACCTTCGACACCCTGCCACGTGTAGCCGTCGGCTTAATGCAAGGCGATACCGTCGAAGCTGTTGTGGGTAAACCCATTCCACTTAACGACGGTGTTTCTGAAAGCGACACAACGCGGCCAGAAAATGTGCCTTATTTTGTGTTCCATGCCGACGCCGGTTTGGCCATGCGCTACGACTTCGGCGAGAGCCTTAAAGCACTAAACAACGCGTCGTTCACCGTACCGGGTTCATTTAGCGTGACAGCGATTTTCGATCCCGCTGACCCCTATATTTACTGGAGCTATGACGAAACCGAAGGCATCGACCTGAGCGGCATACAGCGCACCGAAGACGAAGGTTATACCGTCTACGAGCTGGTCGACGATGATGGAAACGTCATGATTCGCTACACCCAAGTGGACAATGGCGAGCTATTCGAAGAGAACCTTATCACCGACGAATTGGTTATCTACACCCAAGACGCAGACGGTAACTACCTGATGGACGGCAGCGACCCTGAAAACCCGGTGATTCTCGACGGCAAGCAGTTCGACCCCAAAAACGGACAGCGCCACGAGAAAGATGACAAGAAAAAGGACAACGACAAAGAACAAGGCGGTGGTTCCAACATCGGCAGCTTTGGCATCTCGGTAAATGGTTGGATTCCCTATACAGCGGACAACCTCGACGGCGCACCTGCCGATCTCGGTGCCTTCTCTGGCCAGCTCGTTCTCGGCGGCACAATACCCATGGGTCACACAGGCATTAATGTTGAGGGTGAAGTGATCACTTACATCGGTGAGCACGGCTTTGCAATGGGCGGCAACGGCGACGTACAGTGGAGCTTCCCGGGCCTGCCCGACTTTATCAGCTTCGATATTCCGCTGGGCGATGCCAGTGCCGTTACCAAGCTCACCGATACCGATCAACTCGCTTATGTCAGCGGCCTGCTCAAACCGGACGCAAGCTTTATCGAGGACTATCTGCCAATCATGCCTGAGGCAAATGCCAAAGTGCAGGGCTATATCGACAGCGCCCTCGGCGAAAGCTTTGTCAGTATCGAAGGTGAAATGGGCATGGGTGCAGACACGCTTGGCGACTGGATCGGTGTTGATTTAAATGCACTGCAAATGACCACGGCCAAAATGACCGTCAATGCACACGGCTTTATTGTAACGGGTAAAACAGCGAGCCAAATTCATCCAGACATCGCGCTTAGCGCAGAAGTAAATGTGCTTGCCAGCATGTCATGGTTAACACCCGAAGATATTACGCTGCGCCTGAGTGGCGACATGAATGTCTTCGGCGTCGAGCTGGAAGATGTCACCGTCGAAATCAATAGCACCGGCATGTATATCAATGGCGCCTTCGTTACGCCGGCAACACGCGTAGAAATGCTGGGTCAAGTGGATGATCGCGGCCCAATGCTAACGGGAAGCGGTGAAATCGCGCTTGATCTAGGCGACGTCACAGGTGCTATTCGAGACGCCCGCAACACGCTGGAAGCTGCTCAAGCCGATGTGCAGCACTTGCAAAATGAGATTGTCAAAGTGCGCGCGACAGTACAATCCGAACGCGACCGCGACACAGCGAGACTCGCAGAAGCGCAAAAAGCACTAAGCGTGGCCCAGGCTGCAGTAAATAGCCTAAACAGCAAAATTTCCGCCGAGTACCGCGCGATTAATTCCCGCAAAGCGCAAATCCGCAGCTGGCACCGTTGGTACAAAAAAGCCAAGTGGTATCAAAAAGCGAGCCGCTACGCGCGCTATGCCTATGAGCGTTCATGGAGAAGTGCGGATATTGCCCGCCGTCATGTAACTATCGGTGCACTTAAAGTTTCTCTCAGTGCTGCCAAGCTGACACTCGAAGGCGCGAAATTAACGCTGAAGACGGTTGAAAACACAATCAATACCCTTCCTATCGATGCAGACCCACGCATAGTCGCGTTATTTGCAGCGAAAGAAACAGCGAACCTCGCACTTGAAGCAGCAAAAGCACCGCTGGTTGACGTGCCTTACTTCGACGCCGACTTTGTTGGCACCTTATCGCTAACGCTTGACGTCAATGGCATTCGCGGTGACATGAACGCCAACGTTAACGGCTACGAGGTGCTCGAAGGCTGGGTGACTTTTGAACCGGCATTAGAAACTTGCGTAAAAATTCCAACGTTTGGTACAGCATGTACTAAGCTATAGATTTTAAGTCAGTCGTAACGTCTAGCCAGTCACTCACCCGGGTGCCTGGCTTTTTTTGTTGACGCTAAAAATAACTTAATCCTCACCGGTGCGCTTAAAGCCCAAATGCGCAATATCTGGCGGGAAAAACATCGCCCAGTTCCACTCCAAAAATAAACGCGCCTTGCGCGCAAACGTCGGCACCTTCAGCAAATAAATACCGCGCCACATCATAAAACCAATTAAACCGGAAACACGAATACCATAAACTTCAGCCACCGCTTTATTGTGGCCGATGGAAGCCAACATACCCGCAGGTTTATACGCAAACGGTTTCGTATCTTGTCCAGTGACTTTCGCAACAATATTTTTCGCCAGAAATTTCGCCTGCCTATCTGCAAATTGCGCCGTCGGCGGACAGAGTTTTCCGTCATGCATGTTCGGCACCAGAGCACAATCACCAAGCGCCCAAACATTGTCAAAACCCTCAACTGACATATCCGCCTGCGTCACAATTTTTCCACGATTTAGCGGCAGCGCATCGTTTTGGCTAAACGCGTGCGGTTTTGTGCCAATCGTGCAGATAATAGTGGCGCCTTCAACTTCAGTGCCATCGGCCAAAATCACCTTACCCTCTTCGATTTTTGACGCACGTGTGTTTAAGCGCACATCGATACCGCGTCGACGAAATATTTCTTCTGTTTTTTTACCAAGACTGCGCGAAATCTCTGGCAACAGACAATCCGTACCGTGTAACAAAATAATTTTGCAGTCTTCGCGCTTCACATTTTTGTAATAACGCTCCGCAGATTGTAAAAAGTCCTCCATCTCGCCAGCGACTTCCACCCCACTAAAACCACCGCCGATCACAACAAACGACGTTAAGGCCTTGCGCCGCTCAGGGTCCGGGTGAATCGTCGCCTGCTCGAGGCGTTCGACAATTTTGTTGCGGATATATAAAGCGTCCCCGACAGTTTTAAGCGGCAAGGCATGCTCCTGCAAGCCCTCCATCATCGACGTATTCGCGCCAACTCCCGAGGCAAAAACAATATGATCAAAATGCAACTCACCGGGTTCATTATTGTGGTAAATCACTTTTTGATTTTCAAAGTCGATACGATCCACCGTTACCATACGAATACGCGTGCGCTTAATCATCAAACGAATCGGCGCCTGCACATGCCCCGGCAACACAGAAGCCCCCACGACCTCAGGCAACAGCGGATTGTAGGTAATAAAATTGGTTTTACTAAGCAAATAAATTTCCCAATCAGCAGGTAGCTTCTTTTCAACATTCCTAGCCAACGTCGCCCCGGCAAAGCCACCACCAATAATCACCAAATTCTTTTTGCCTTCCATAAATACTCCTCTATTGCTCGACAGTACAACACCAAGTAATACCGCTAACTTTATATGGCACCAAACTAAATATGGGGTGGATATTTCCGTCTGAGACTGGCACCAGCAGGCTCCGCCATGGATGGCGGATGCTAGAACAACGCAGGAGCAGTTGTCGAGATGCTGGTGCCAAGTCTACAAGGACGTATTCACGACGTGTCTCAGATTAAATCATCCATCCCATATCGACTCTGGCACCGTTTTACAAAAATTTACCGAGCTTAACCCGTCCCCAAACAGCAAAAAATATAATTGTCGCTAGTCCAAGCGAAAGATAACACGCCGGAACACCCGAGCCACCCTTAGGGCAAACATCCCCTCGAGCCACCTCAAAACCCACACCAACCAAGGCTATCAAAAATACCGGCGCCCAGCCCAAATAGAACAAGCGCTTATTATGCCCCTTCAATTGCGAAACAAACATCGCTGCGTAAGCAGCCAATACGATATAACAGATGGGTACAACAAAAACACTTGGACAGGGCTTAATACCAGTAAGCGTGTTATACGAAATAGATGCCGCACCCCACAACCCCAGGAAAATCAACGCAAGAGCAAACACTCGCAACAACAAGGTGATATTAACAACCTGCATTAGGCACCCACTTTTAGTTGTTTTAGCGAATATAATGACAACGCAAAAACGATAAAGTGCACCACATTCATTGCCGCCGGCAGCAGCCATACACCGAGCTTAGGCACCGCGAAGTATGTGATAAAAATTACCGCAAGCAATAAGGCCGGACTAAAAACCGCCACCCAGCGCGGAAACAAAGTTTTCCCAATTGCTATGCGCCACACCCACAAAATTGACACAACAAGCATCGCCAAACGCAGTGCATTTACCAACGGCTCGTTGTGTACACCAAAATTCGCGAGAAGAGCTGTAAGTTGTTGCGCTGTCTCCGTTGAATTTGTTTCCGCAATTTCATGTGCTGTAAGCGCCAAATAAATGCGCCCGCCCAACCAGGCATTGCCGACAACAAAGGCATAGGCACCGATAAAAGTCACAATCCAGCCCTGCACCTTACTGCCGCCATGAATAAACATTTGCCCAAGATGCCAATACCCCAGGACGTAGAGCGGCGCAGCGAGCGTGCTAAAGAAATGCCCCGCCGTCAAACGCGTAAAGGAAACATCTGCAAAATACGTGTAACCCGGCTCTTCATACCCCCCTTTTGGTGAAAACTGAAAGGTAAATTCACCGATGCCAACAAACAGTGCAGCCGCGAGCCCCGCCAGACCCGTCCAAAATAGTGTGCTGTGCAAATGTGCATCTAAATGCTTGTCCATAGCAAGGCCCTTACTCAGTGGCCGGTTTAATATAATCTGCCACCGAAATAACACTGTTAGCGGCCGGCTCTGCAATATTCACGGTGTCGCCATTTTGGAACTGAATATCCAGACTCGCAATTGCGCTGTTATTACCTAAACCAAAAAATGCGCTTGATACCTGGTCTGAACCGAGTCCTTCACTGGCATATATTTGGTTGTAGTAACGAGTCCCATCTGCCATGGTGAGTGTAAGTAACGCGCCGAGCGAATGCACCGAATCCGGGAAATTCACTTTTAACCAATGGTTACTACCGCCATTATTTAAAAAGGCGCGTAACTTGCCATCCAAATTGCCAATGACAACATCGGGCCAACCGTCGTTATTAAAGTCCGTCGCAAGCGTCGTAACACCAAACTTTTTATTTTCAATATTCGCAACTGACTCAACAGGTTTAAACTGATTTCCTTCGTATTGCTGCAACAAGTTGCCCGGATAAAGCTCCAGGTGCTCAACCCCGGGAAACCGAATATAATTTTGCGTAATAAGATAATCGGCTCGGGTATCATTATTAAAATCAAATGAAATCAAGCCCCAACCAAAGCCATAATCTGCTGCGTTCAATTCAGAAGCGACATCCTCAAAATTAAAATCACCAAGGTTTTTTAGCAGAATATAATCCTTATTTAATTCCTGCTCTTTAGTTAAATCACCGCGCACTAAAAAGTCCGGTAAGGTATTCCCGACATTACTAAAATAAAAATCGAGATAACCGTTGTTATCAAAATCGCTCACAGCAATACCCATTGGATAGCTATAAGTCACCGGCAGCTCGATGCGCTCGAAAGTAGTATCACCATTATTTTTATAGATGCGTACAAAACCGGTATCCTGCGCAATAACTAAATCGCTAAAACTATCATTATCCAAATCCGCAAAAACCGCAGTAAAGGTATTGTGCTGCTCATAGACGCCAGAGACTTGGGTAATATCGGTAAAGGTGTTATCGCCGTTATTCAACAAAAGATTGCTAATGCCACCGTAAACCTGGTTAAAAATGGTTTCGCCCTCCACATATTCAGGGCGAATATAGTTGGAAACAAATAAATCCACCGCGCCGTCTTTATTGATATCGCCAAAAGCCACAGATAAAGGCATGGATTTCTCGTCTAATGGAAATTCAATTTTGGCACCTTCAAAACCATCGCTCTTATTAAGATACAGATACAAACCACTATCGCGCGCAACGAGTAAATCAACCCTACCGTCGTTATCCATATCGATGGAGCCCGCCCCGTAGGTCGGATCGGCATTATCCTTCGTAAGGCCCTTGCCGAGAGACGAAGCAACCAGCGCCCCATCCTGATACACCAATAACGCATCCTGCTGACCGACACCGCCCCCGGCAAATATCTCGTCGACGCCATCACCATCGACATCAATGGTCGACAAACCCATAAACGGCAGTCCCGCAACAAAATCCGAAGCATGGGTAAAATCCGTGTCGATCTCAGTAAAACGCAGATCCGTCTGGCCCTGAGCCTGCTCCGTCCCCTGAACGATATAGCCGATAATCGCTGGCAAACACAGCACCAGCGCAACCAGCAGCACCAACCCAATAATGATTGTTTTCGTTTTGGTTAACATATTGCTCACTCCCCGAGTGAATATGAAATACACACAGCGGTAAAGCCCCCAAGCCCAACTGTGTTGAGAAAAACATCCGTCGCAGCATAACAGTGTTTTCTTGCGCCTGTATGATACCCGAGTAATTGAGAGCGGCAATGTAGAACGGGGTTAGATATGTCGTTTTTGAACTCAGCCACGAAAATAATCCGTCGCGAAACGGTGATATTTTTGAATAGTTTAATTTTTTCAATAATATCAGTTAGTTAGGAAGGAATTACTCCAGGAAATATCGTCGGCGAGACGCTTTTCTCAATCGAACGTTTTTTGCCCACCGCTGAAGCATTGACGCTCTGGGGGTTACGGAGTAGTGTTCAGATTTTGGTCAGAGATACCTGTCGCTGCGACGTGCGTCTTGGAGACGGGTATTCAAATGTTACGTGTCACAAGGAATCAAATGAATCTTCTCTTCGTATGTAGTGAAAATAGATTAAGAAGTCCAACTGGCGAAGAGGTGTTTTCAAAATATAAAAACATTAATGCTATTGGGTGTGGAACAAATTCTGATGCTGAAACCACAGTTAGTGGTGATTTGATTGAGTGGGCGAATATAATATTTGTAATGGAGAAGTCTCACCGGAATAAGGTGTCAAAAAAGTTTAAAGACCTTCTCAAAGATAAAAAGCTGATATGTTTAGATATTCCTGATAATTACGATCGTATGGATCCCGTTCTTATCAGGTTATTGGAGAATAAGGTATCTAGGCATGTTCGTCTTCGATAAACACGTAACAAGCGACTGTGGTCCAAAGTCAAGTCTATAGCACCGTATTTAATCTAATAAATTTAAGCTCCTTGCCATGCATTACCGTCGCGAATCATGGCATT
>JANQJP010000061.1 GCA_028281575.1 Cellvibrionaceae bacterium | reverse complement strand
CTTACCCACATCCATGTGGGCAACGCACAGCGGCGCTTTTGCAGCCACAACCCGAATAGCTACATGGATGTGGCGTATTAGAACAATGCAGGAGCAATTGTCGAGGGCCAGGCCAGAATGTCCTCTAGCTGCGTTGATAGTCGCTCATGTGGAATAACCACATCACGCTCTATCGCCTTACTAAAGAAAATTCTGGTCTCTGGCAGTGGTATCGAATTCGTGTAGACAGGCCCTAGAAAAAGAAAGGCGCTACGCTGTCCAATTGAAGCGATTCCAGATATTGCCTAACACTCTCGTATTCTTGATTAAACGCTAAACCGACCTTGCAGGCACCGTCGATTTCACAAACGGAGGATTTTACCTTGGCAGAAAGTATGGCGGGGTGTTCTGAAAAAGGAAAAAATATTTCAAGCTCAAGACTTTCCTGGGAATTCAGGGCCTCCTCAATAAAGCCGTATTCTTGATTTTTTTTCACACTTAACTGACAACCGCCGTTGCTGATATCCGTAATTGCCCCATAGGCCTCATTCTTTCCCAAACGAATATCGCAGGCCATGGTGCATGGAAATCGAATGTCCCTGCGTAAACGTCGTGTTTCTACCATCTCGGGAAAAGAGCCAATAAGCAAGCGATCTTCGTATCGGCCAATCACCGAGGATTCAAACGCAACTACCCGGCCATCGTAAATTGTTTTCATTTCGAACATCGCACCTTCCGCGAAACAGGCGTCGTAGTCGTAGCCTTGTTCAAGCTGTTGTTTCGCAGGAAGCGTGGTAATGATAAATTTCTCGTTATCTACACCAACCAGGTTTACGGAAAAGCTCTGATTGACATCTTCTCGCGTGATCTGGACAACAGAGCCTATGGTGAGTGAAAGCAGTCGATCAGAGGGAAAGTATTCTTCCATTCAATTAGCATTAACAGGCCCAAGGACCTGAAACTCTTAAGGGTTGTCTCTAATAGATAGCCCAAAACGGAGACTTATGCAAAAGACGTGTACGCAGGCCCTAAGCTGTCTCGTGATCTTTAACGTTAAAGAAAACAGCGTATAGAACTGGCACGATAATCAAGGTCAATATCGTCGCAAAAGACAACCCAAAAATAAGCACAACTGACATCGATTGGAAAAAAGCGTCAAAAAATAACGGAATAACCCCCAACACCGTTGTCAGGGCGCCCATCATTACCGGCCTTACCCGGCTTGCGGCTGCCTCAATTACCGCATCGTAGCGGGCCTTACCTTCCCTAATCTCCAAGTCTGTTTGATCAACCAGAACAATCGCGTTTTTAATCAGTAAACCGGATAGCGACAACAGTCCGAGAATCGCCATAAACTCCATCGGAAGGTCCGTAACCAGAAGTCCTATCACAACCCCGATAACCGAGAGCGGCACAACCAACCATATGACAATTGGCTGACGCACCGCACCAAATAGGATAAATACCGTAAGCACCATCGCCAGGAGCCCGAGGGGAATGGTCGAGGCTAAATCGTCATTCGAATCTTTTGAGTCGCCATACTCGCCGTGCCAGTCCAGGGCATAGCCATCCGGCAGTGGAATCGCTTCAATCGGTGCACGAATGCGCGCTAACAATTCCGATGGAAGTTCTCCGGGCAGTGGATCACACTGCGCTTTTATCATCCACGACCGGTCTTCACGCCTGAGCATGCCGTCCCGCCAGATAGTACGAAAACCATCGGTCACCTGTCCTATCGGCACCGACTGACCTGTAACAGAACTCAATACCTGAATATTGCTAATGTCCTCAACATCGACCCGCTCACTTTCCGGCGCGCGTGAAATAATGGGCACCAATTCATCGGCTTCACGATAGACACCCACTGCGCGTCCCGAGAAATTCGCTTGCAAAGCATTTGCCAGATCTTCCCGGGACACGCCGGCGCGCCTGGCGGAACTGTCTGCATAAATCGGCTCAATAACGCTGACCTGTTGACGCCAATCGTCCTGGATGGAAAGTGCCCCGCCGTCCTGGCGCATAATGGCCTTCGCCTGATCGGCCAGCTGGCGGAGCACAACGGGATCGGGACCGGAAAAAGCGGCTTCAATTTTTGATCCACCACCGGGCCCGAGAATAAAGCGCCAAACTTTACCTTGTGCATCGGGGAAACGTCGATCGACAAAAGCTTGAATTTGCGGCATTAGTTGATCAATCATTTTGTAATCATCGACGCGCACAAGCAATTGCCCATACGCCGAATTCTGCGACTGTGGACCATAGACAAGCATATAGCGCGGTGCCCCTGCACCAATCGATGCTTGAACGGCATTCACGCCTTCTAAACCTGCGACAAAATCTTCGATTTGATGAATATCCGTTTCAGTACGGCTAATATCCGTGCCCTGTGGCAACCAATAGTCAACAGCGATCTGTGGCGTTGTCGATGCCGGGAAAAACCCGGCTTTAACAAACTGAAAAGCCCACACTGAAACCGCAAAAATGCCAACAATCGTTGCAACAACAGTAAAACGATGATGTAAAGCCGTTTTTAAAAACGACTTATAGCCTTCCGCAAAACGACTTTCTTTAACTTCACCATCTTGCGCTTTAACGTCAGTCTCTTGAAACAGCCAATAGCAAAATAATGGCGTCAACGTAATAGCAAAAATCCAGCTAAACATCAGTGAAATTAAAATTACCCAAAAAAGATGCCCAGTGAACTCCGCTGTCGATCCCGGAGCAAAACCGATTGGTGCGAACGCGATAATACCAACCAGGGTTCCACCTAATAGTGGCCAAACGGTACGACTCACAATGCGTTTAGCGATAGTCAGCTTTTTAATACCCTGCTGTACGCCTATTAAAATACCTTCCGTGACAACGATGGCGTTATCAACCATCATGCCTAACGCAATGATCAGCGCACCGAGCGAGATACGATGCATCGGAATATCCGTGACCTGCATTGTTGCGAGCGTTGCAAAAATAGTGAGTAATAAGACTGACCCGATAACCACGGCCGACTTTAAGCCCATAAAAATGAACAGCGTCGTAACAACAATAACCAGCGCCGCAATGACATTGACAACAAACGCGCCGACCGACGCATCAACAACCTTACCTTGATGATAATATTCATGTAGTTCAATGCCTAGAGGTCGCAGGCTTTCTGATTCAGTGATTTTTGCATCCACCGCCGCACCGATCTCAACGATATTACTGCCCAAGACACCAGCCACACCGAGTGCAATTGCCGGTTCACCATTAAAGCGATATATTTTTTCTGCGGGTGTTTGATAACCACGCCACACGCGCGCGATATCTTTTAAATAGGTCAGCTTGCCCTTTGCGTCTGCGGAAACCAATAAATTTTCGATCGTTTCAACCGAATTAATCGCACCTGATGGGTCAATGATTAAACGCTGGTCGCCAATTTTTACGTCGCCAGCGGCAACAACGGCATTTTGTTGTTCGAGAATGTCATAGATATTTCCTATCGAAAGCCCCAAAGCCGACGTTGTCTGGCGGGAAATCTCAACATATATTGCCTCCTTTTGTTCTCCCGATAACGTCACATTGGCAACGCCATCCACTTGCAAGAGTGAACGCTGAAGAGATTTTGCATAGCGTTTTAATTCGAACGGTGAATACCCATCGCCCGTGACAAAATATAAAAGTCCAAAGACATCACCAAAATCGTCAACAACACTCGAAGGGTTGGCTCCCGGTGGTAATGACGAAGCTGCGTCTTCAACCTTGTTTCTTAACTTTGCCCACAGTAACTGCAGATCACGTTTAGATGGTGAAAACGCATATTTCATTTCCACGGTAATTTCTGACACGCCAGCAGCCGAAATAGATTCAATCGTTTCGACTTCGGGCATTTGTTGGATAATTTTCTCTAGCGGCTCTGTAACCTCTTGCGCAACCTCAATCGGACTGGCACCGGGGTAACGAGTAACAACGAGTGCCTGGCGAATTGTAAATTCGGGATCCTCAAATCGCGCCATTGTCTGATACGCATTCCACCCTCCAACCAGCGAAAGCATAATAACAATGACGCTAAGCACTCTGTTTTTAATCGTAAATTCTGCGATGTTCATTGTTTTAATCTCAGTAGGAGAAAACGTTAAAATTGACTAAGTTCTGTTGAAAACAGTCAAATCCAACACAGTGGTGAGTTAGCGCGTAAGGTCACGCTTTTAAAACCGTCGATTCATGCTCCGCCATGGATGGCGGGTGTTAGAGCAACGCAGGAGCAGTTGCCGAGATGAATCGACGGAGCTATAGGGACATATCCATGCGTTTTTAAAAGCGTGACCTTACGCGCTAACGGCTCGAAGCTGATGTCATAGATTTTTAAACAAGCTACCAGGGAGAGTTAGCATTAGTTCTTCCACTCACGCACTTGCATTCCTTCAGATAAATACGTTGCTCCCGCACCGACAATCATCTGACCCGGTGCTAAGCCCCCGGTGACAACGACAGTTTCTCCGACCCCTTCTTCCAAAACAACAGACTGTTTATTTACATGCATTGTCTCTTTATCCACAACCCACACATAGGTATCAGCTCCATCACTCAGAATCGCTGCGAGCGGCACGGCCACGCGCAAACTGCCGTTGTGGGTGTTGTGTCTTCTTAGTTCCATGGTCGCGTTCATGCCGGGTAAAATAGTCAAGTTCGGCGGCGGCACAAAACTAAATGTTACAGCGTAGGTCTGCGAGGCAGTGTCCGCGAGCAACGTCGCTTCTTTAAATTGCGCTTCAATCATTTGGTTTGGCGCTGCATCAAGCACAACAAACGCTTTGCGTCGCGTATTTTCCGGTGTTTCATTTTTCGGAATCTGCGCGATGTAACTCGCAGGTAAATCCACCGTCGCCTCAAGTACATCGGTATTAATTAGATTGATAACATATTCGCCCGCACTCACAGTTTGTAGAGGATTAACAAAAACGCGGGCAACGATACCGTTAAAGGGTGCCGTTAATACCGTATCTTCGAGCGCTTTTTGCGCGGAATCGAGTTGCGCTTTTAAAATATCGCGCTGTGATTTGCGTTGTTCGAGCACGTTTTCGGCAATGACTTTATCTTTTGCAAGCTTTTGCGATCGCTTGTATTCAGAATCTGCACTATCGAATTGCGCCTGCGCCGAGGCAAGGATGTTACGAAAATCACGTTGATCTAACTTGGCCAGCAGATCGCCACTTTCTACTTCTTTAGCTTCAACCGCGGGAAGCTCTTTTATCAGCCCGCTTACCTGGAAATTGAGATCCGAAATTCTTCCGGCATCTATCACCGCAGGAAAGCGATTGACCATTAGTGTTCCCGTATCTTTAACCTCGATGAACTTAACCGGACGAACAACGGATGATGTGGTTTGTTCAGTTTTATCTTCACCACAAGAGGCAATCCCAATAGTTGACATAAGCAGCGCGCACACGACAAACAACCGGTAAATATTCATAATTTTCCCCAATGGCAGACATCTGCTGAGAATTGAATAAATAATTTTTTGGAAATAACAGGAACGGTGCCCGATGACCTCCCCGCCGTCGTGCCAGGCCACGATAGCAGATTATGACAAACGGAGGCTAGTTTGATCGCACGCGTGATAGCCGTGCTTCCGAGAATGAAAAGCGTTACAGATTTAAAGCAATATTAGAAAGTACTTTATAAAAACCCAATAAGATACTGTTTATTTAGGTTTTTCTAGTTTTTTTAATTAAACGAAAGGCCATTAGCGCCCCGAAAATCCCCGCATAAATCAATGGCTCTCTGAAATCCGCACGCGTAAGCCATATAAAGTGAACGACAGCGAACAAGCCGATGAGGTAAACCAAGCGGTGTAACCGTGCCCAGTGTTTAGCCAGCTTGCGTCGCATCGCTTTTGTTGACGTAAAAACCAACGGGATAAGTAAAACCAAAGCAGCGAAGCCGACCGTAATATAGGGCCGCTCAATAACGTCCTCTAGCAACAACTGAAATTGCAGCGATTGATCGAAAATCAAATAAATTAAAAAATGCACGAAGGCATAGAAAAATACGTATAGTCCTATCGGACGGCGCAAAATAATTAACCAGGCGTTGCCCGACAGTTTTATTAGCGGCGAAATTGCCAGCGATAGTAATAACATACGGAGCCCCCACTCTCCCGTCGTATGTGTCAGGGTTTCTATGGGGTTCACGCCCAGCTCACCGCGCCAGGTATCAAAGACAAGTACCAGCGCTGGTAAGATACACAAAAAGTGCACCGCCGGACGAATCACCATATGCAGCACGCGGGGATTTGGTGTAAAACGGAATAAATTTGTGAGTGCCATTAATAGAAGGTTCTTGAATCCTAGTTATGAGGGGCTTCTAACACGCGAGGCTTATTTTGTTTAAAACTCTAACCGTGTGCCTTCGGGAGATGTGTTCAAAAAACGCATGAATACATCCCTGTAGCTCCGCCCATTCATCTCGATAACTGCTCCTGCGTTATTCTACCTCCTGCATCCATGCAGTCGCCGGCAACTGCTCCTGCGTTGCTCTAACATCCGCCATCTATGGCGGAGCATGAATTGACGGTTTTTGAACACATCTCCGACGCACAAACGTGAATGTGCCAAATTTGAGTAGAAAACTTTCCTAAATACAACGGGGGCTTAATAGTACTTTCTTAAATCAAGATCTTTATATAAGTGGGCGACCTCTTGCTCGTACCCGTTAAACATTAACGTCTCACGCTTTAAAAACTCCCCTATTCTGCGCTCTCTCGCCTGGCTCCATCGTGGGTGTCGAACCTTCGGGTTTACATTGGAGTAAAAGCCATATTCATCTGGGGCAAGCGTATTCCAGCTGGTTTCCGGCTGGTCCCTGGTGAAACGGATTTTGACGATGGACTTAATGCTCTTAAAGCCATATTTCCAAGGCACAACCAGCCTTATTGGCGCACCATTTTGATTTGGCAGGCTTTTGCCATAAAGCCCGGTTGCCATAAACGTAAGCGGGTGCATTGCCTCATCCATGCGCAAACCCTCACGATAGGGCCAGCGTATGGTACGACGGCGTTGACCGGGTAACGGGTTGTTTTTATCGTATAGTGTTTCAAACGCGACGTATTCAGCTTTTCCTGTAGGTTCAAAGCGCTTGATTAATTCCGCAAGCGGAAAACCGACCCAGGGAATCACCATGGACCAGGCTTCAACACAGCGAAACCGGTAAATACGTTCTTCAAAGCTATGCGGCTTTAAAATATCTTCAAGCGTATAGGTACCTGGCTTGCTGCATTCGCCTTCAATCGATACGGACCAGGGGTCAGTCTTTAACGCGCCTGCATTGCGCTTAGGGTCTTCTTTCGAGGTGCCGAGTTCGTAGAAATTGTTGTAACTGGTAATCTCTTCAAAGGTATTCAATTTCTCGTCAACCGCCATGGTCTGTTCGATACCATCGAACTTAGATATAATGCTTTTCGGCAAGCTCGCCCACGCCAGCGCAGGGAAATAAGCGCTTAATGAAAGCGCTGCACCACCACCAATCGTCTGTTTTAAGAAACGCCTGCGGGAATGATAGAGCGCCTCGGGAGTGACGTCAGATTCTTTCAGTCCGGAATTTGAATATCGCATTGCTTAGCTCCCAATAATACCCGGCAATCGCAAAAATATACGTAAGCGCAACAAAAAAAGTATCACAACAATGTCACAGCCGCTGTGTCACTATAGTTGTACGCGTTATACTAATAATAAATGTAGCAACGATTGGCGGAGCTGCGAAATGACCCTCCTAGATAAAAATGAACTCGGTATTGCTCAGGTTATTTTTGAGCATCTTGGCAAATACCATCTCCCCAGGGCTCTAGCGCTCAAAGACCGTGTCGATACCGGTGAGTTATTAGATATTCTCGATATGGCGTTTTTAGAATCTGTGTTTTCTGACGCGCACGCCTTGGAAACCCTAACGGGCAGGCACCCTGAATACCTGAGTGTTACGGCCAAGGTGGTTGGGCTGTATCATCATATTACCGAATATGGCTTAGCAAACGAGCGGCATACCCGCTAGTCGTCCTTTTTATCTTTGTCGCCGTCGGGAATGGCGGCTCCAACAACTTTACCAGTGGTTTTAATTGCGCCTACAGTAGTACTGGCGGCTGCATCGACAACTCTTACCACCGTACATGAAGATAAGGAAAAAACTGCCAGTAAAATTAAAGCCACATAACGAAGAAAATTGTTTTTCATGTTATCTCTCATTACATTGATGCCGATTTATTGTACAAACATTTGAAGCTTACGCCGACCAATTACACCTATAACCTACAGTATCGCGTCGCACGGCAGGTCATTTTGTTGCTACACGCGAACTATCTTCAATTCCAAGCAAAAAAAGCAGCGGTATATGAAGACGCGCCTTCCATGCATTTTCGGTATGATCGGCTCCGTCAAACTCCAGCATCTGGAAGTTACTGTGGTCGTAACCGAGTTCGTGAATAAGTTTCTCCGCATCTCGCTCAAGCGGAGGATACCAGGCATCTAAAGTGTCCGTGCCGTGATCAAAATAAAGCCGATGCTTTTTCGGCGATGCCAGATGTTCACGCATATAGGCGAAAAAAGCCTCGGGGATAGTTCTGGCTCCCCTATCGTGATCACCTGGCCAATGCGTAGACATACATGCGGCAGCACTATAGGTATCAGGATATTCGCTTATCGCGTACATCGATATCAACCCACCCATACTCGAGCCCATTATGAATGTGTGCTCAGGAGATGTCTTCACAGAATATCGTGCATCAATATAGGGTTTAAGTTCCTCGACAAGGAACTTAAGATAGTCGTCTGATTGAACCTTATTTCCCCCAAATAAAAGTTCACCGTCTCCATCGAGATCTTCGTATAACTGCGCTTGTTTACGATCATCTAAACTCATAAAAGGCTTTTGTGGAAAGTACTCAGCGCGCCTTAACAATGGACCGCCATTGTCGATACCCACAACAATAAAAGGTCTGACTGCACCTTCGTCAATTAATTTCGATGCAACCTCATCAACCCCCCATTCCTGTTCATTCCAGGTCGTTTTAGCATCAAACAGCATTTGGCCATCATGCATATAAAGTACATCGAGTTTTGCGCCTTTTTTAATCAATGATTGATACTGGTTTGGCAACCAAATATGCACGCTGCGCGGCGCAATATACTTGGATTTAAACGTCTTTATTGTGGTAAGTGAACCAGAAGTGACTTCTGCCCCTTGTGAAGCTGAAAACGAAAACAGTGAAGCAAACAACATAAGTAATTTATGTCGCATAACGTAACTCCAAAGTTGGCTGTAACTTTCGCTGTAATTTGGATTATTGCTCGCCCGTAATTTCAGGCTTTTCGTAGAGCGGCCCAATAGGTAAACCGCGCGGACCGAGAAGCATTTGTCGATTTGCATACCGGCTTAGTTTGTGCGAACGATCACTAGACGAATTAATAACCTGATCTGCCAAAGCATTAAATAGCATTCCCGCGAGCGAGTTATTGTTTGAGTCGTTGGATGAATCAACCACTTTTGTCCGTCCTTCCCATAGCCGTTCTCCACTGGCAACATCTACAAGTGCCGCTTTGGCTTCCACCTGCGCATAAGAACGCAAAACCTGATACTCCTGACCATAGCGTTCAATCGTGATATATAACACGGCGTCGGCACCAATAATTTCATCAATTTTTTCGAGCGAAATCGAATGCATTTCAGCTGGTGTGGGCAAACCATTTTCCTTTAGAAAGACATCGATTACTGCAACTGGAAAGACGTAGTAACCCGCTTCGACTAATGGATCACTAATGGTGGACAGATAAGAGTAGCTAGCGAGTGGCTCATTGCTATTATTCAGCGGCGGCAATACCAAAATCGATAACGGCAAGTTGGTTGGGATAAAGTTTTCATCCCGATTGTCTCGCTCAACACTCGCGCAGGATGTAAGAAACGTGATTAAACTAACAACTATTAATAAACGACGTATATTCATTGTTCATCTTTTTCGCGTTGCAGGCCAGCGAGAAGCCTTTCCATAAAGACTGTTGACTCAGGATAAAGAAGCATCTCCTTACGAAACGCAAGTTCGGCAAGTTCCACATCTTTATTTAAATAGTGCATATACCCTAAGTGTGCATGCACGCCCGGCGCCACAATATTATTTTTTTCTTCAGCCCGACGAATATCCTCGGCCAGCTTTCGTATTTGTACATCCGGCGTAGCGCTGCTCGGGGCGTGGTACATTTTGTATACAAGCCCTTCGTAATGCCCCCATACAAAACGATTTTGCTGCGAAGCACAACCGAGAAGTATCGGCGCACCCGCAACAATAATGAGTACCCATTTAAGCATCTTCATTGCCGACATATGATTTGTGGAAATTATTCCAGGCTCCATTCGTTATTTTCCAATCCGGCAACCAAATTATTTACAGCCTCGCGAATCGCTAAATCGAGCACCTTGCCATTTAGAGTGGCATCGTAACCTGCGCTGGTGCCAAAGCCAGCTACCTGACGACTGGAAAGTGTAAACTCGCCAGCACCCACAGCAGAATAAATAACTTTAGTCGATTTCACATCGACGACATTCAGCATCACTTTTGTATAAGCAAGTTGCGTTTTACCCGAACCGAAAATACCAAAGAATTGCTTATCCCCTGAGTTTCTGCGCCCAAACTCGGTCACGCCCCCAACAATCGCGTATTTTGCGCCGTCAATGGATTGGGCTTCGCCGCTAAAGCCAGCCTCCGTCGCCAGTTCCTGCATGTTCGCTCTGTCTAACAAATAAAAGCGATTGGTCTGCTGCAAATGGGTTTTTAACACCGTTTTTGCCTGTTCGCCCAACCTATCGTAACCATCGCTAAACAAGCCGCGCATATAGGTTGAACGATTACTAAACTTACCAACCACAATATTGTGTTTTTCACCACTGTAAGACGTACGGTATGTCTCAACGGTTTGCGCTTCAACAGCGCGCTGGCGTTCTGTGACCGAGCACGCTGACAGCACTAATGTCGCAGCTGTAGTAATCGCTAGAAAAAGCTTCTTTATACACATATATTTCACCATTAGAAGTCGATCTAAATTTAAAGCTGTGATCCAACTCACATCTCGATCAGCGAAAAACAAATCGCTTACGTTATGGAACACTATCCGCCATACGCTTGAGTGCTAAGGTAACAAATTGTAACCCTTTTTTTATGTTTTTTGTTGTTAAGCAATATTATTCGCCAACAAAAACCAGATATCTATCTAAAATAATGGCTATTGATGCCGAATACCGATAGGCTTGCATAAATTCTTCTCAGGAGGCACTTTGCGTGCCGTATAACCCTCCAGGGACTATTATGTTGAAATCATTTATTTTTTCCGCATTTTTTTTGCTCGCAACTAAATGCTTAAGTGAGGAAGCCATGAATCAAGCCTCCATGGAAGCGATAGTCAAAGAAATTGCCCTTGCTCACGAAGGTGGTGACGGTTTCATAAAGTTCGTATATAAAGATGTACCGATGTTTTTAATCTCCGATGTGACTCACAACCGTATGCGCGTGATATCACCGATAAAAGACTATGCTGAAGTCGAGGAAGCACAACTCCACGCGATGATGGTTTCAAATTTTCACCTGGCATTGGACGCACGTTATGCTGTCAGCGAAGATGTGCTCTACTCGGTATATGTTCACCCCATGTCCGGGCTAAGCAAAGATCAAATAATTTCTGCTGTCGATCAAGTTGCTAACCTGGCGCTAAGTTTTGGCACAGACTATAGCAGCGGAGCGCTTTCATTTGGTGGCGGCCACTAACTCTTAAGGCATCTGAGGTCGCGGACTTAAGAAACTAAATTTAGTTTTGATCAGCCGCATGAAGATAGGAGTTCACAGCCTCCAATTCTCGCTTCAGGTTTTCTACCGCCTGGTCCGGCGGCATATCTGTATTCCAAAACTCATTTGTTACCGATTCAATCACCCGGCTATGGTCCAAGATGTTTATCGACGTGGGTGAAAGCAGCAAGTTTTCCTCACGATTGTACAATTCCATTGCGCGTTTTCCACAGGCATCAAATTTTTTAGAAGACACCCCTTTCACTACAGGAATAGACCCTTTCTCAAGGCTAAAATCATGTTGAACGTTAGCATCGAGTGCAACTTCGCTAAAAAGATTGTGTAAATTGCTATTTTCTGTTTCCGTTTCCGTTGTTTTTGGAAAAATAAATCCGTCAACAACGAGTAACAGTTTATTTTGACTGTTAGGTGCGATACGACAATCGTAATCGACACCAAGTTCTGCACCTCGTAGCTTAAATTCATTTTTAACCCAGTCTCCCATAAATATCAGTGCGGCTTTATTTTGCGTAACCAAGCCCGTCGCTTCTGCCCAGGAGCTTGCAATTTTTTCCATTTTTCGTTGTTCCCGTAAAGACGCCATTATCTCAAATGCGCGTTTGATACTCGGATGCTCAACAGCTTGTAAAGTACCTCTAAAAATAAAGTCCCGATATGCTTCTCTATCAATTGAAACAAGAATCGTCACATACAAAATTCGTTTGCTCCACATCTGCCTACCCATGGCAATGGGTTCATAGCCGGCCGCACTGATTATTTTCACTTGAGCGATCAGTTCATTCCATGACCTTGGATAGTCGAGATTCAGTTCTTCATAAATATGACGATTAAACCAAAGCCAGTTTTCGATATGAATATTGGTAGGCAAAAGTACATAGCGCCCATTGCGTGAAATAGTGTGAAGAATGACTTTCGGTATCTTTTTTTCTAGTTGTATCTTTTTTGCGGTGTTATCGTAATCATTTAGCACTCGCTGCTCTTGAAGTTGATCTAATTCACCGCTCGGATACCATAAAACGGCATTGGGCGGATATCCTTGTAGTAAACGTAATAGGGTTGAACGCCGCAGCTGCTCAAAGCTTGGGCTTGCACGTTCAACCCAGGTTACGTCGTGCTTTTTCAGAAAAGCTTGTTTAAGTACTTGTGTGGCGCCGCGCTCGCTGTCTTCTTTCCATATATGCATTAGTTCGAAACGCTCTCCGTCGGCGCGAGAAAACAAACTCAACGCAAAAACCAACACAAACAATAGAGCCTTCACCGACCGTACTCCCGCGCCAATAGCTCAGAGTCATCGCTCATAACCTCAGAAAGATATTTTTCGACCTGGCTGGTGGGCATAGGTTTTGCGATTAAAAAACCCTGCACTATTTCACATTTGAGTTTTTTCAAGACATCGAGCTGGCGTTCGGTCTCAACACCCTCAGCAACGACAAGTTTATCGAGATTAGTACCGAGCTCTATCATAGAGTGAATTATCGAATCTGACTTTTGGTCGCTGAGCAGGTATGAAACAAAGCTCTTGTCTATTTTTAATCCGTCTACCGGCATATTGCGCAAATGAATTAGAGAAGCGTAGCCTGTGCCAAAATCATCCAGGTAAATTTTTACGCCTCTGGCCTGTATTTCTGATAGATTACGAATAATCGCAGCTTGATTTTGATTTACAAAAACATTTTCCGTAATCTCGATGTCTAACCAGGAATTAATATCTTCAGTTTTGAAGGTGTCTCGCCAAAAATCACTATCTTCAATGTTGTCTATTATTAGCGCTTCAGGAATATTTATTGCAATTCTGCCTGGCTCATAGCCGAGCTTGACCCAGCGTTTATAATCATCGAGCACCTGCCGAAATACATATTCAGTAATAGACACAATTTGGTTGCTCGCTTCCAGATAAGGGATAAAGTCGTTTGGATAAATAATGCGTGAACCTTTGTAGTTCCACCGAATAAGTGCCTCAAAACCCAAGTGTTTCTTAGTTTTTATATCAACCTTGGGTTGGTAATGTACCTCATATTCATTGTTTGTCAGCGCAGCATCAATTGTGTTACCCAACCTAATTTCTGATGCCGATTGATCTGAATGCATCGTAAAACAGTTTTTTCCCTTGCTTTTTGACGAATACATGGCTTTATCCGCCAGACGCAACAACTCATCAGGATGATTGGCATCATCTGAAAAAAATGCACCACCAATGCTCACCCCAACAACAAGTTTTTTTTGCTCATAGCTAATAGGGCTGTTAATCGACAACATTAGCCTTTCCATAATAGATTTAATTTTTTCTTTGTCATCGATGTTCATTAGAATCAGTGTAAACTCGTCACCGCCTAAACGCGCGACAAAATCTGCATCACGACAAAAACTTTTTAGACGTTGAGCAACCGTTTTTAATACTTCATCCCCTACTTCGTGCCCATGACGGTCATTTATTGACTTAAAATCATCTAAGTCGATTAATGCGATAAAAAAGCTAACATTCTTAACTTTGCAGTTTTTAATAAACCCATATAGCGATGAGTTAAGGTGCTCTCTGTTGGCAATTCCGGTCAGACTATCGTGATGGGCGAGTTGTCTAAATTCATGACGGGAATCAACCAGCTCCCTATAATAGCGATTTCGTTTAGCTATCAGTGGTTTAAAGATAAATAAAACTTCCATTGCGATGGTAAAAATCACCAGTCCATTTAGCACTTGAAGGCTAAAAAAAAGAATTTGGACATGATCGCTCGACTCTTTATAAAGGTACTGCATCAACTCATCGAAACCTTTAATAAGCAAACCGTCTTTTGCAAATGCGATATCTACCGAAGTCCAACGTTGAAAACGACGCTTAGAAATTCTTGAATCTTCGCTCGCCAACATTCTTATGCGCGCGATAAATGTATGCATACGTTCATTCAGCATGTAGGGTTCGTCGAAGTAATAGCTTCGAATATTGGTTTTTGGGAAGAAAGGCAGCGTATTTTGATCCGCAAGACGGATAATTTCGTTATGGGTTTCTTCTAGTTCGCTGAGTGACGTCTTTAAGTCTTGCTGAAGTCGGTCTACCAGGTAATAGTGCGGTTGGTCTTGGCCGAGGTAGGTCATGATGTCATGCGCCATGCGGCCGGTTTCTTGAAACAGTATTCGTTGCTGACTGCCGAGTTTGCTCAACGCAATATGTTTTTGTTGAGCGCTGATCAGCCACGTCATGCCAACATGGTTGATCAATATAAGCACGCAGATAATCGCTGCCGCCCAAATATAGTTGTGTAATCCATGATTTGTTTTATGGAGTACTTCGTCTTTTAGCAAACTAGCACCTGACTAAAACACCGTGTCGACAACCTCCTTTTTTGACAGATGAGATATAACTATGGGGTTAATGTAAGTCTAGCAGCTGCTTGGTTTGGCGCGACAAATTGCGCAAAATTTGTGCAATAGCCGTTCAAAAATTTATTTAAACTGGTTTGCCCACCACGTGGAAAAACGTATACACATTTTCGCTGATAAAAACCTTAAGCCGTCATCTTTATTGCCCCGACAGAGAATGAGAATTATTTGCAGTATCATACCATTTATAGTAGCTTAGCCCCGCGTTAAACACTTATCCGCGACAAAATCCAATTGAAATTAACTGGCTAGTTTATGACTATCATCAAACGCAATAGTTTGTTCTGCACTCTCTTGGTTACGTCAATCATATTGACTGCCTGTGATAACAAAAATGCGCCGAACGATGCCGCTGACGCATCCGTACCTGCTATTGAACAATCCGCTCATAACAAGCTAGAAACACTGCCTTTGCCAAAGCGCCTGGCATTTATGAGTGGTCACGTGGAAGCCGGCCTCGCACTCTATCGCGCCGGCAAACCCGAGATGGGCGCCAAGCACTTGCTCCACCCTGTTTCCGAAACCCATGCAACTGAACGGGTTGGCCTGGACGCGCTCGGCTTCGATGCATCGTTATTTGAAGCTGTTTCCACAGCGTTGGAACGGGGACTTCCCGCCTCAGAAATTGAAACACAGTTGTTAGCCGCAGAAGAAAATCTGGCGTCCGTTGCTGCTCAGGCTGGAGGCGATACCTTAGAAATTATTGACTACCTTATGGAAACGGTACTCGACGAATATGCGATAGGCGTAACCGACGACCTCGTTACCGACGCTGGCGAATATCAAGACGCCTATGGCTTTACTGTCGTTGGGATAAAACGGGCGAAGACAATTAAACCGCAGCCACTCGCGCTAATCTCATCCCTGGAAGCGCTTTTGGCGCTCTGGCCCGAGGCCCCTATTCCACCAGAGAATCCCGCGACCTTGAGCCAGATACAAACACAGGTTGAAGCTGTGCGTGGCGAATTAAACAAACTCGCGATGCCTGCAAGTGATGAAATCAACGTGTATTCGGCGCGCAAGGAAGCCTTAATTAAACCTTTGTTCGATCGCTTTACCGAACAAACCGGAATTAACGTTAACTTGGTAACAAGTAAGGGGGACGCGCTTCTCACCCGTCTTGAGGCAGAGGGCGCAAAGTCACCGGCGGACGTGCTGATCACCGTAGATGTCGGTCGTTTGCATCGCGCCCAGCAAGCAGGCGTTTTACAGGCTGTTGAAATCCCTGACATAAATGCCGTCATCGCAGACCGCTACCGTGATTCTGCCGGCTATTGGTATGGGCTGTCGCTACGTTCTCGCGTTTTGATTTATTCGCCTGAGCGCGTCAAAGAAAACGAGCTCAGTTCTTATGAGGCGCTTGCAGATGACAACTGGCAGTCGCGTATCTGCATCCGCTCTTCGGGAAATATTTATAACCAATCTCTTATAGCAAGCTTTATTGCGCATAGCGGTATTGAATCAACGGATGCGTGGTTAAAACGCTTTGTTGACAATTTTGCAAGACACCCACGCGGCGGAGATCGGGATCAAATAAAAGCTGTAGCTGCCGGACTGTGCGACGTTGCCGTTGTAAACTCCTATTATCTGGGCGCGATGTTAAACTCTTCGAATGCGCAAGAAGCAAAAGCTGCGGAGCAAGTAAAACTGTTTTGGCCAAATCAGGCTGGGCGCGGTACACATATGAACATTAGCGGTGTCGGCATTACCAAAGCCGCGCCGAACAAAGCAAACGCAGTTGCACTAATTAAATTTTTAGCGTCCGAAGAAAGTCAAAAATGGTATGCAGAAGCGAACAATGAATATCCTGTAGTGGGAGGTGTTGATATCAGCGCCACTCTCACGAGTTGGGGTAAATTTAAGGCGGATACTCTAGCGGTCGAAAAATTAGGTGAATTAAACGCAGAAGCCGTCAAAGCTATGGATCGCGCTGGTTGGAAATAACGCAACGAGCAAAGCTAAGCCTTTTCAGCTGGCGAATCTATAACGCCCGATGGCTTGCAGTAATCACGGTGGTGGCAATCATACTTTGGTTGCCGCTATTTATTATCATCGCCAGTCTCGGCCAGCCCTTCTCAGATAATTTCCAGCATATCGCAAATACCGTTCTACCTGACTACCTGAGTAACTCGTTAATACTTATGCTTGGCGTAGCTCTGGGAACTTTTGTACTCGGCACAAGCGCTGCATGGCTTACAACAATGTGCAGTTTTCCCGGTCGCCGCTTATTCGAATGGGCATTGTTGCTACCGATGGCAATGCCCGCCTACATCATCGCCTATACCTACACCGGTATGCTCGATTTTGCTGGACCTTTGCAAACATTTTTACGTGAAACCTTCGCTTGGCGCTACGGGGATTATTGGTTTCCAGAAATCCGCTCTATCGGCGGGGCAATTTGCATGCTTTCCCTGGTGCTTTACCCCTACGTCTACTTAATTGTACGCGCTGCATTTTTAAATCAATCACACGCGTTATTGGAAGTCAGTCGTTCACTCGGCAATGGCCCCTGGCGCACACTTTTTTTTGTTGCTATTCCCGCTGCGCGGCCGGCGATTGTCGCAGGTATGACGTTAGCGTTAATGGAAACACTGGCCGACTATGGCACCGTGCAATATTTTGGTATTAGCACCTTTACAACAGGTATTTTTCGAACGTGGTTTGGCCTTGGAGACTTAAATACGGCGGCGCAACTATCATCGATGCTGCTTTTTTTTGTCGCTGCGCTGATAGTCATTGAACGACACTCGCGCTCACATATGCGTTTTCACAACACGACCCTGCAAAAAACACATCTGCCTCGTATTCCGTTAACTGGCACAAACGCTTTTTTTGCGGTTTTGTGGTGCTGCGTCCCCCTTGGCTTTGGTTTTATCTTGCCCGCCACCCAACTCCTGGCTTGGGCACTTGAAACCTGGCAAACCGCGCTGGACTGGTCTTTTGCAAAATTAGTGTTTAACAGTTTTAGTTTGGCTGCTATTGCGTCAATTGTGTGTTTATTTTTGGCTGTGCTTGTCTGCTTCGCTCAGCGAATCATGCACAAAAGCAAATGGGCTAGCCTTGCGCTGCGCGCCGCGACGCTGGGCTATGCGGTTCCGGGAACCGTGATAGCCGTCGGCGTGCTAATACCTTTCGCCGCCTTCGACAATGGGCTCGATCGTTGGTTAGTGAAAAATTTTAGTGTTTCTTCAGGGCTTCTTTTAAGCGGAACCTTAATCGCGGCAGTGTTTGCTTATGTCGTGCGTTTTTTTTCCGTTTCTGTGCAAACCTTGGAGTCGGGTTACGCAAAAATATATCCGAGTATTGACCATTCTGCCCGCACCCTGGGGATGCGACCACACAAAGTACTCTGTAAAATTCATTTACCCATGTTAAAAACAAGCCTGGTTGCTGCTTTGTTATTGGTTTTCGTCGATGTGCTTAAAGAATTGCCCACGACGCTTATTCTGCGCCCATTTAATTTTAATACGCTCGCTGTAAGAGCCTATGAGCTGGCCTCAGATGAACGACTGATCGACGCATCCAGTTCAGCGCTGGCTATTGTGCTCGTCGGTTTGCTGCCAGTCCTGTTATTATCACGCGCAATGAATCAGCAAACTAAACCCTAGAGCCTGTTAACCCTCATTTTTACGTTCATGTCTTACCAACTTTCAATTGATAATGCCGAGCTTAAATACGGCGCGCTGACTGCGGTCTCCGGGCTGAGCCTGGATTTAAATAAAGGTGAAATCGCATGCCTGTTGGGCCCATCAGGATGTGGCAAGAGCTCCTTACAGCGCGCAATCGCGGGATTTGAACCTATCAGCTCTGGAAAAATTGCGCTCGCGGGACAGATTGTTAGCCGTCCAGGTTTTACACTCAATCCTGAGCGCCGACATGTGGGCATGGTGTTCCAGGATTTTGCCCTCTTTCCGCATCTCAGTGTAGAAAATAATATCGGTTTTGGTTTACGAAAACTCAGTAAGGACGAACGCAAACAACGTATTAGCGCCATGCTCACAATGGTTGGACTCGAAAAATACGCACGGAAATTCCCACATGAACTTTCCGGTGGCCAACAACAGCGAATTGCGCTCGCACGCGCGATCGCCCCAAAACCTGACATATTGCTTCTGGATGAGCCTTTTTCCAGCTTGGATACCGCGTTGCGCGAAGCACTTGCCAAGGATGTGCGGGTGCTACTTAAAGACCATAATATTACAGCGATATTTGTTACCCATGATCAACAGGAAGCATTTGCTATAGCAGATAAAGTTGGTGTTATGAATTCGGGCAAACTCCTGCAATGGGATACTCCCTACCAGCTATATCACAAACCAAAAAACCGTTTTGTCGCAAACTTTATTGGCGAAGGCCACGTGGTTAATGCACGACTAAACGACAAAGGGCAACTGGAAAATGGGCTCGGTATTATTACCGAAGCCAATGGCTGGGAAACAGGCCGCGACTACGGTGTACTGCTGCGTCCTGATGACCTTGTATTCAACCCGGAGAGCCCGCTTAAATTACGCATCAAAGACAAATTATTCCGCGGTGCAGAATACCTCTATCAACTCGCTCTCACGGACGATCAATACATTCTGTGCGTTACGCCCAGCCATGTCGATTTTGCCATTGGTGACACCTTAAGTGTCAGCGTCGATTTACAACACGTGGTTATCTTTTCCAATGACGACATCCAGGGTTAATTTCTATTTTATTTGTCGCACACTATTCACAATTTCTACAAAAACGCTTCATCCAGCTGTAAAAATTCCGTCATAGCATCTTCTGACTTAAGCCAAATATTAATGTATTGGAGTGAATTATGAATAGCTGGAAAGCGCTCGTTACGGCGGGCTTGTTGAGCAGCATGTTAATTGCCTGTGGCGGTGACGACGGTGAAGATGGTGAACAAGGCCCTCAGGGTGAGCAAGGGCCTCAAGGCGAACAGGGCCCCGCTGGCACACCTGCACCCACGGCAAAACCTCTTGACTTAACTATTCTGCACATGAATGACCACCATTCGCATATACCCGCAGAAGATTTTGATTTCGATGTATCCGGTCTTACGCTCAATGCCTCTACCGAAACAGGCGCAATTGCTGAAGTAGAAGTCACCTACGGCGGTTTCCCAATGATGGTGAGCTTATTTGATACGCTCACTGGACAGTATGACAACGTATTAAAGCTTCACTCAGGCGATGCCATCACGGGTACACTCTATTATTCTTTGTTTAACGGTACTGCCGACGCTGCCGTGATGAATCAAATCTGCTTTGATGCCTTTGCGCTCGGCAACCACGAGTTTGACGATGGTGACGCAGGCCTTGCAAATTTCCTCGATGCATTAAATTCAACAGCCTGTCATACCCCAGCTCTGGCGGCTAACGTTGTTCCCGGTGCAACATCTGCGATTGCTACAGGTTATATCCAGCCGTATGTCATCAAAGAAATTGACGGAGAATATGTCGGCATTATCGGTATCGATATCGCGAACAAAACCAAGGAATCTTCCAGCCCTGACGACGACACGCAATTCCTTGACGAAACAACCACAGCGCAGGCCAATATCGATACCCTTACCGGGATGGGTGTAAATAAAATTATTTTGATGACGCATTTTCAATACGCAAACGATTTAACACTTGCAGCTAATTTAAGTGGCGTGGATGTTATTGTCGGCGGTGATTCGCACACGCTTCTGGGCGACAATACTTTTTCAGACCTCGGTTTCAATCCAAGCGCTGACTATCCAACACAAGTCACGGACATGGATGGCAACACGGTATGCGTAGTGCAAGCTTGGGAGTATGCACACATACTTGGTAAATTGGATGTAAGTTTTGACGTAGATGGCAATGTCACAGCCTGTGGCGGTCAACCGTATATGCCGATTTCAGATAACTTTGTATACGAATACAACGATGACGAAGATCGCGTATTAGACTCTGCAGACGCATTCACAGTTGTTCAGGCGCTCACAAGTCATCCTGAAATCGTACTTACCCAACCAGACGCGACGACCACAAATTTAATTACAGGTTTTGATGAACAAGTTACGGTACTTGAACAAGCAGTTATCGGCAGCAGCTCGGTTGATCTCTGTTTAGAGCGCATCCCAGGCCAGGGACGTTCCACCATCTGTGATGCTTCAGACACTTACCTGCGCGGTTCAGATATTTCCAATATCGTTGCAAAAGCGTTTTTAACAGTTACGCCCACTGCAGACATCGCTATTCAAAATGGCGGTGGTGTCCGAGTTGATGTAGCCGCTGGCGACTACACTATCGCCGACGCATTTACGCTGTTGCCATTTTCTAACACGCTCGTAACTTTAGACATGACTGGTCAGCAAATTATCGATGTGTTGGAAGAAGCACTTGCTAACGCCATCGCTGAGAACGGTTCTACTGGTGCATACCCATATGCCTCGGGTTTGCGCTACGACATCGATGCGTCACAAGCGGAAGGCAGCCGTTTTTCAAATGTAGAAATTAACTCTCGTCTCGAAGGTACCTGGGCAGCAATTGATACCTCTGCTACCTATACCGTTGTTACTAACGACTTTATCGCTTCAGGCCGCGATGGCTACGACACGTTCGGCACGGTTTTTAACACTGGCAATTTCGTCGATACATTCACTGAATATGCACAAGGCTTTATCAACTACGTCGAGACTTTGGCCGCCGATGGTGCTTTGCTGGAAAAACTTCCGGATGCAGAGTATTCAACACAATCGTATATCGACTCCGGCGGTTGTGATCACAGCGCTGTAGCTACTTGCGCAGATGACGATAATTTGTAAGTTATAAAATTAGCTAGTAAATAAAAAAGCCGAGTCGGTAACGAACGCCTGCTCGGTTTTTTTAATCCGCAATACCATTGCCCATCGTATAAGAGCATATGCCTCTGCGAGTAGCTGAACTTAAAAAATTACGCTCGATCGATAAGGTGATTATCCACTCACTCGACCGAAGCCTGTACCAAGTATCTGTACTTATCGACAACAAAGAACACTACGTAGTCGACAAGCACAGGATACCATTACGATCATTTAACAAAGTCGAATTACAAACGCTTTTCTCCAGGCTGGATGTTAGACGTACGGTATTAAAACAAGAAAGTGCTTATGATGAAATGATCGGACAACCCGCCAAATTTGAAACAAATGCCCTTGAAGTGCCACTTGGAAATAATGACTTAGCTGCGCTGAATGATAACGCTTATTAAGGCAGCGACTATAAAGAACTTATTTCCTTATTGATTAAATTCATAACCTACCCCGCTAGTTTAATTACAACGAATGTCTTGATAGCCAATATTTCAGCTGTTAGGCTTTGCCGCGAGGTATATCTAACGGGATCAACCACAGTGCCCCCTGATCAACCCAACTTTAGAAGCCACAAATTTTTGCTCAATCATATCGAGTCGATACTAGCGTTTTACAACCCTAATATCATCGACCAAAAATTCGGTGGTTACCATCAAAACTTTTATGATAACGGGTCTATTTTCTCATCAGAAGAAAAACATATCGTTAGCACTACGCGTATTATTTTTAACTACTGTAAAGCATATCTTTATTTTAAAAACCCGCAGTATTTAAGTAACGTGGAACGTGGGCTGACTTACCTGCGTGACGTGCATTGGGATAATAATCGCTGCGGTTATCACTGGGCGCTTCTTCACAACCAGGCTAGCGACCAAACTAACTATTGCTATGGTCTCGCATTTGTATTGCTCGCCTACGCCAATTGCTACGCGATCGGTATTGAAAGTACTGAAGCAGATATTTATGCGACATGGGATTTAATGGAAACACGTTTGTGGCAGCCAACCCAAGGTGTATATGCGGACGATGCGTCACCCGACTGGAGTAAAACCGGTTTATACCGCGGCCAAAACGCCAATATGCACTGCTGTGAGGCGATGCTTGCCGCATTTCAGGCAACAAAAGATCAACGGTTCCTCGATCGGGCCTATCAGCTTGCGCAAACGGTTACAGTGCAACTGGCCGATAAAGCCGGTGGGCTGATTTGGGAGCATTATACGCCTTCGCTGGACGTAGATTGGGACTGCAATATTGATGATCCATTGAACTTAAAACGCCCGTGGGGGTTTCAATCTGGACACCAAACCGAGTGGAGCAAATTACTTCTGACACTCTACAAACTTCGCCCCGAACCCTGGATGGTAGAGCGGGCTGAATCGCTGTTTAAGCGCACCATGGCCACATCCTGGGATGAACAACACGGCGGCCTTGTCTACACAATTACACCCGAAGGGAAATTTTGCGATGGCGATAAGTACTATTGGGTTCAAGCAGAAAGCATCGCGGCGGCAGCTCGCCTGGCCTCAGTAACAAAAAGTGATGAGTATTGGCTTTGGTATGACAAAATCTGGGCTTACGTCTGGGAACATATGGTCGACCATAAATATGGTGGCTGGTATCGCATTCTTACGCAAGATAATCAAAAATATACTGACATAAAAAGCCCAGCCGGAAATAAATGCGACTACCATACTATGGGCGCATGCTGGGAAGTCATTGAAGTGATAGGTTAAAGATACTTATCAAGAAACATATGTTTAAAATCGCCACTGAAATGCCAGCTGCGATTGACTAAACCCAATATCTATGGGTTGATTAAAATATTTTCGCGCATAGTTTTTTTCTTTCAGTGCAATATATTCTGCCGCAACTGAAAAAGATTTGTTGACGTCATAACGCAAACCAAGCGTCCACGCGTCTCCCTTTTGTCTATTGTCATCCATTGGCGTCCGGTCACGATCTTCCACATTAAAAGTCTCATAGCGAATGCTCAGGCGAAAGTGAGTAAACTTTTCAGTTACACTTAGAAACCACGCAGAAAAATGTATATCTACATGCTCTTCTGTTTTAAACCCCATCAACGAACTGCCGCTAAGCCATTGGGCAATTACACGCGTAGACGTGCGCAACGGATACGAAAAACTTAAATGATCGAAGCGGGTATGCCAACCATATTGTCTATCTCTCACGGATACAGGATTCGCCCGGTTATCATAACGGTAGTACTTTAAACCCGGCCCTCTCGTTTTTTTGATAGACATGGACAGCGCGTAACCGGGCCGGTCATCCACCTCTGTAAACGGGTCATAATATGGCGATTGATTTTCAAAACCCATTTCAGACCCTATAGTCGGCAAATCGGCTATCGCAATTTCTTCGCCCAAACGAAGTTGCCTGTCGTGCATAGCCCAACCACGCCACGCCAGCATACTTCCCGTAGGGTCATTATTCACGAATAAACTTAAACTCGACGTAAAATCCCATTCGCGTCCCGCCATTTTTCCCAGGTTTTGCAGTGACACCTGTACGCCGGAAAGCTTTACTTCTTCACCTATCCAGGTATTAATTGCAGAATTAGTGAGCGGTACCCGGGAAGTCCAGCCGACACCTGTATTTTCCAGAGATATTTCCGGAAAAAAACTGCCTGCTTTCGCTTGTATATGCCATGGATTTCTAGGTGCAGGGGCATACTTAATGTATAGCTCGTTAATGCCTATACTATTGCCCGCATCGTCATACAGCGACGTAACGCCATCGAGAGACAGTGCGTTAGATATCTGCCAGTGAGCAGCAATAACCGCCTGTCCCAACGCCACATCATCATCAGCTGCGAAGCGGGTTGGCGCCAATCCTGCATCTATCCAGGATATATCCGTATTACTATCAACAGCACGTAAATCTAATAAACCCGAAATACGCGTTTCTGCATATAGAAATGAGGTATAAAAAGAGAATACAGTAACGAGCAGGCTACTCAGAAATTTTACTAATTTGAGCAACATGCTCCGCTATCCATTGATCCAGGTGATCGGGCGATAAGGGGCGACTTAAATAATAACCCTGGGCCAGGTCGCAGTTGAGCTCAGTTAACAAATCGAGTGCCGCTTGCGTTTCAACGCCTTCCGCAACAAGTTTTAAGCCCATATTGTGACCCAATTCGATAGTACTTTTTACAATAACGTAATCGTCACTATCGTCGTGCAAATTCATAACAAACGATTTATCAATTTTTAATTCATCTACCGGCAAACGTTTAAGTTGCGCCATCGAAGAATAACCAGTGCCATAGTCGTCAATCGACAACGCGACGCCGCAATTACGTAACGCTTCGAGTGCAGACAATGCCAGATCGACATCTTTCATCAACGCACTTTCGGTCACTTCAAGCACCACATCGCCTGCCGATAGCTCTCTCTCCTCCAACATTTCCAGAACGCCAGCAGCAAAGTCTTTTTGTGTTAAATCAACTGCGGAAATATTGATGGCAACTTTAATATCCAAACCATCGTCTTTCCAACGACGGCATTGATCGAGCGCAGTATTCACTACCCAATGTGTCAACTGTCGAATTGCACCTGTTTGCTCGGCGTAACTGATAAATTCATCTGGATTAATAAAACCAAATGTCGGATGAATCCAACGCACAAGGCATTCGACATGCGTAAAAATATTCCTTTTCAAATCGAGCTTCGGCTGATAGTGCAAAACCATTTGATTTGCTTCGATAGCCGAGCGTAATTCTGCAATAAGGGTTAAGCGTTGAGTGCTGTGATGGTCGCGTTGTTTCTCGTAATAGGCCATATCCTGGCCATCGCGTTTTGCAATATACATCGCAATTTCCGCTGTTTGTAACAGCGAGTTCGGTGTTTCGCCGTGGTCGGGATAAATCGATATACCTACGCTTAAACGAATCTCCAAGGCGATCCGTTCAATTTCTATCGGCATATTTACAAGCGATTTAATATTGGCAATTTCCTTATCTATCGCGCAGACGTCGAGTATCATTAATGCAAATTCGTCACCACCTAGTCTGGCGATTTTTATTCCGTCATGACATTTATTTAGTAGACGCTGGGAAAATGCAATTAAGACACGGTCACCATTGTGGCGGCCCAAGGTATTATTAATATCCTGAAAACCGTCAAAATCAAAGATGCATACAGCGAAACTTTGTTTTTTATTATCAGCGTTTTGAATGGCTTGGGCGAGATCATCGATAAATGAGTTTCGATTAGCTAACTTTGTTAGCGTATCGTGATAAGCAATATATCGTATTTCCTCCTGGCGTTTTGCGATATCCTGCTGCATTGTATTAAAGGCCTTTGATAAGGTACCAAGTTCGCCCCCCAGATTTGCAGGAATGCTCGTGGAATATTCACCGCGTCCGATTTTTTGCGCAACACTAACTAAAAGATTTAAAGGGCGCGCGATACTATTCGATAAAAACGCCGCGCCAACCAGAGAAACTAAAAGTGCGACAAACCCTACAAAAAATAAGCGTGTTGTCAGCGACTGCACTTGATCCTGTACTTCTTGATCAGATTTAATTAACAGCGCATATACGGGGTGGCTCTCCTCACTCTCCAGGCGAATTTTTAGCGCCAGGGTATTAGTATTATCTATGCCTAAACGAAAGCCGGTGCCCGCGGGTTGGGCATGCGCTGTTGCTAGCGACGCTGACGGGAGCGAGTCAACGGCAGATTTTACCCAAGCTGCGCTATCGCCATCACCGAAAATATGAATATCGAGTTCTGTTAACTCCCCTAATTCGCTTGCAACTTCATCATCGAGTGCCTTACCTATAATCATCCAGTGCGCTGGCAACGGTGCACTGATGGGTACAAATAAGCCGACGATGGCGATCTCATAAATATGACCGTCCAGCGGGATAATCGTGCGGCCCGACCAATCTTGTGACTCGGCGCGATCCAACAGTTGCATATAGGGAAACTCGCCGCTGGTGGTCGACACTCCCGCTTGCTCAGTTATTGCGCCATCGAGTTCCAATAGCCATAGGAGATCAGCGTCATAGTCTTGTCTCAAACGGTTTAAAAAGTTACCCAGGGCCGTCTTAAGAGACAGGCTATCATCATGAATGGCCTCTCGAAGTGCATCCTCTTTTCCCAAAATTTTCGCCGCAATCTCAAAGTTGTCGAGCTGGCTGTCAATTTTCTCCTGAAAAACCTTGTGCCCCACAGCCAGGGAGTCAAAGACGCGCTGATCTCCCGCGTCACGAACATTGCTGTTTACGATAAACAAGGTAAAACCTAGAGCACCACTGATTAAAACCAAAAACAGCAAAAAAATTCTTAGACGAAGTGACATCAGTACAGGTACTCGTCATCATCGGTGGGGATTTGATCGCGTTTAGGCAGCAATTTGCGCTTGAGTTTTATTGTTACGCGATTTTCCTCACGAAGCTCTGTGCTTAAGACCTGGCTCACCGCCCCTCGCCCATCTCGAATACGTGGATGGCGAATCTTAAGCGTCAGCGCTTGAGAGGGAATAGCAGAAAACTGAATGTGCCCATCTTCGTCTGTTAAACCATAGAGCGAGGTATCCAGCACGTAGATATAAGCCAGCATCCAATCGTGAATATTACATCCCAGCGCTACCTCTCCCGCCGTGCCCATTACAGCATTGCGAATCTCGCCTTTCTTCAAACGGAATTGTTCGCGCCAGGGCTTCGAAAACGAATAGACATGATGCGTCACCTTGTCTTCGTTAGTGAAGACCACAGTAGACCCCAGCGGCACCAGGGTTATTTGTGGATCAAAACGCAATTCCCGCTGGTTGAGCTCAATATGTTGAGACTCTGGAAGCACCATACCTTCGCCATGCAGCGAAACCAGCGCACCAGCCAAAGGCTTACCATTGGCTCGCAACACTTCAACATCAAAGCCGAGAACACTATTCACCAGCCCGAATAGTAGAAAAATCAGCGTAATCGCATATCTCATCGTGCTTGCTACAAAAGAGATGGATGGATGTGTGCACCCGGCGATAGGAAGCACACATGTGTACCGAAGAGTATAGCCAAAGGTGGGGATAAGACTTGAAAAGCCTATTAAATTGGATAAACAACTGTGGTCTTACACAAGCATTAAGGGTCTATCCAGGCCCGCTATTCGACCAAAAACTCTTTAGTCCACTGTAAGCGCCGGTCCATCCAGATAGATTGCGTGTTGTTTACAGCAAAATGTCGCGCATTTCTCATCATTGTATGAACCGCTGAACAGTCATTGGCAAGCACGAGAACTCTGTCAGCCATGGCTTCTGGCGACAACCAGGCGACAGTTTGCACGGTGCCGGTGTCTTCTAGATCCACATAGTAGTATGTATCGTAAGCAATGATGGGTAGTGCACACGCCATCGCATCGAATACGCTTCGCGGCGTATCTTCGCTTTTGGGCGCGGCCAATAAGAAATCATAGGTTTTTAATTGATCCGCCAACTCTCGACCATAATTCACAGCCCCGAGAAAAGTGACAATATTTTCAAGCTTGTGATGCGCTACAAGCGCGCGAAGACGCCCCTCCATATGGCCCGCACCAATAATATCGAGCGTGACCGTCCGCCCTTTACCTTCACGCGCTAAAGCTTCTGCCACGATACGTGTGGCTTCGATCATATCGTCGATACCCTTATATTCAACCAAGCGTCCAAAATACACTAATCGAATGGTGTTTTTACTGTCATTACTGGCGTTAATTTTATCCTCAAGCGCTTGCTCGCTGAGCACAAACGATGAGTCATGCGCAGTGTCGTAAAAATTTTTAACCTTATTTTTCCCCCGGCCATAATCTCTGACAAGCGCGCGACTCTTTAGCATAAGCAAGTCGCAGTATTGAACAGCAAAGTGAATTTGTAGGCTTATTAGCGGATTGTAAATATAGCGGCTTAGCCAATAGGACTTAAGCGAATACTTTCCGGTTTTATATAGCATTTGCGCAGAATTGCGATGATCAATATCCATCACAAAGATGGTCTTTTTTCCCTGAATCACGGCAAAAATAAGAGACATTATTGTAAATAGCTTAAAAATGTCTTTTGACGCAGCTGAGTGAACAACATTGGCCGACTTAACCACCTTCCAAATTTTCGGCCAAATGGTGAAAGGCGCCTTTAGGAAAAAAGCGAGACGTGAGATATCTGTCGGCGCAGATTCAACATAATAAATATGCTCTTCACTGCAGGTAATATGCGCGAGATGGTGTTTGTTTGCTAGATAATCCGCCTCTGTCATCGCAGGAGAGTGAATCAAAATTTCATCCCCCCAATCCGAAATGCGCGTTAACAGTTCCTTAAGATGTATCGCGAAGGCGCTCTCGCAAGCAATCACATCTTCACTTACTTTGTAAAATGGCACCATAAGTACCATGGCATACTTCATAATCCGTCCTTAAAGGCACTAGCGCCATTCGTGCGAACAGCTAATGCATGAGCCAACATATGGGTAGACGTGAGCCTGAAATTATACCCCGCTTTATTGTGTATGTCTTATCACCGTGTTGTATGTATGAAGTTGATTACGTGCGAGTAAAACGGATACACCTATGATTTTGAACTTCTATTGGTTGTTATTGACATCGTAACATTTAACGTAATTGGTTACGCTACGCGCAAAGTCAGGTACGCTTTGCTCTTTGAGCAAATTATCTCTTATTTTTTTAATCAGCAGTCGACGGGACAACAGCTCTTTGGGATCTACAAGAGCCAGTAATGATTCTAAATACTGCCCTTGATCATTAAGTACATCAAGAGCTAAGGGTCTGTAATTGTAGAGTACAAACTCGCGTATTTCTCTTTTCTGTATATCCAAAGATGGGCATGCCTCAACCTCAGAGCTTAATGCTTTTTGAAATAAGGCACCTAAGAAAAATATCAGGAAAATGTTTAGTCGAATGGTCGAGACACTGCTACCTCGACCATTCATCGCACTCAAACTATTCAGCAACTAGTTCAAGAAAGATAGCATCGGGGTCATATTTGCTAACAGCACCCGTAGAGGAGTCAATACTACTGCCAATAAAGCCTCCGATAATAATATTGCCAAAAAACCATCCATTGACAGACTTTTCAAGAATAACATTTGTATCTTTATAGCCTGGCTTTTTTAGTATAACAACGGCATTTTTACGGGGAATTTCCAAGCTATTAGGCGTGGTTAAACCGGTGTTAACAAGATCAACAACTTCACTATTTTTAAGTGTTCCCAAAAAAATCTCTGCCCCTTGAGGGTTAGAGTCCAAATTCACCGTTTGAGTCGAGCCTCCACCGGCAATAGTCGCACAGCCAGCTATCACAACAATAGAAAGAAGTAAAGCGACCAATAGTTTAAACCTAGATATCATATATAAATCCCTGTAACGTATTGTTTTCGTTGGATCACTTGAGCGTAGAAGAACATTTACTTTTTGTCTATATTAATTAGCGGGATCAATTATTTATTTTAGCCAGCTCCATCTTCATGAAAAAAAAGTTCGCATCCTCCGCAATACAAACTATCGCCTTGTTTGTATTGCTCTTCTTCTCTATACCCTCCCAGGCCGCCAAAAAAGCTGAATTTATAAACACGTATTCCGAGCACAAAACCTGGTTACGCTTGCTTCATTACAAAAGAAAGGGAAATGGCTGGGAGTCAGAAGCGGATCACGAAGCGTTTTTTTTATCGAGAGATGGTAAACAGAATCCTCGCAAAGAACTTCTTGCCCTGATTGAGGCTCTTGAAGGTGATTACGAAGATGTTATTTGCAGATTTCCAGCAAGAACAGCATGGACAATCTCTCAGCTTGGGCTTTCAGAGTTCGGGGAATTTACCTGTCCAAAACTGGAAGAATGGCGATCCGGCTTCGGCAAACGCCAATTATCCATTTCACTCGTTTCCCCCTATGTCACCAGCCCTGCGTCGATAATGGGTCACACTTTCCTTACATTTTCAGGATCAACGCCCTCCCAAAAAGGATTGCTGTCATCATCTGTAAATTATGCCGCTGATACCTCTACGGCTAATGAGTCCTATAGATATATTTGGAATGGCCTCACAGGCGGCTTTCCGGGGCTGATCGAAAAACGACCAATGTTTCGGAGGCTTCGTCGATACAATGAAAATGAAGGTAGAGATGTATGGGAATATCCCCTGGCATTTTCACCTTCCGAGATTGAATTTATCATCGACCACCTGTGGGAAATTAAAGGTGATTCTTTCAATTACTATTTTCTAAACGAAAATTGTGCTTATCGTGTACTGACTGTGCTCGCTATAGCAAAGCCGGAACTCATTTCCGTTGAAGGTTTTTCGCACTTGGCAATCCCTCTCGACACTTTAAAGCTAATAGACAATGCCGGCCTTATTAAGAGTGTCACCTACTGGCCATCGGCAGAGAGAAAGCTCGCACAAGCAATTTCACAGTACCCAAAAGACCAGCAGATACTTATACGGGATATCGCTAAAAATAAAGTTAGTGCTCGAGCGGTTGACGTTATTGAAAAGAAAACAACGCGCGGAGAAATTCTTCAATTGTCCCACCGGTATTTAAGCCACCTTATTCAGGATCGGCGGATAAATCCACATACCGCGAGGCAGCGAATTCATTTGCTCAACGAAGAAATTTCGGCGCTACCTCCGGTTAAGATAAGTTATGAAACCCCATCCGAAAACCCTCTATTAAGCCACGAAAGCCAAAGGCTATCTCTTTCATATGTCACTAATGAGTCGTCCAACATGTTCGACCTAGAATTTCGCTTGGCCGGTCACAGTTTTATCGATCCTTCATATGGACAGCCCAAAGATATGTCAGCTGAATATATTAAAATCGTTTTAAGAGGTACAGAAAACGATAATATGCAACTTCATAAATTGGACTTTATTGATATCAATTCACGCCCTACTTTCTCATCACTTTTCAGACGAAAATCCTGGGGAGTTCGCCTTGGAATAGAACGCAAAAATACTGATGTTAGAACTGAAGAATTAACTGCCGTTCTATCGGGTAACTTAGGAGTAACTACCAAGTTTTTGGGAAACACAGTTTCTTTTCTCGGCCTTTTCGAGGGAAACATTCACAAACGTCAAGACGAACATTTCACAGCTGACGCAGGGGCAGCCTTGTCCATAAGAAAAAACCTCGCGTTTGCAAACTACATCATCGATCTTGAGCATAAGAAAAACACGCATTTTCGCGAGATGAATCATTCTGCAGCCAGAATATCGTTATCCAAGTATCTGGGAAAATATGGAAGTATCGTTTCCACTGTTGAAAGCACCCATTATGAAGACGACACAAGTCGCACCTATTCTTTAGGGTATCGAATATATTTTTGAAACGTTATCAAAGCATACATATTTCACAGAGACCCTATCCCAACTTAGTGATAACCGGTCTATATCGCTCCTTCGCATTATCTATCACCGGTTGACCGTGAGCCGGAAGTACATGCTGAAATTCCAGATCCAAAATACGCCCTATTTCGCTGCCATCTGGCTTGGCTACCTTTAACCACCCGGGGCCGATATTACACGGCTTGATAAACCCCATCATCTTCATCATTGTTTTGCCGAGGACGTTAAAATAGGGGTCGGTTTTTTCCCAATTTTGTAAACAATCACCCGACACAATTATGCCATCAGAACGTTTGAGCACGAGCAGTCCTTCAGCGGGTTTTGATGACTGAAGTTGGACATACTGCGCATCACTTACCGGCAGTTTAGTTTCAGGATCAAGAACAATATCCGGATGAAAATAGATATCCTGTTCTTTGGGTGGGTAGTCAAAACCTCTGACATAAGGCGCGTTAACCGACCATACCGTTGCCTTGAAGCGCTCTTGATAGAAAGGATCGTCAACACCATGAAATGCAGCTAAACGAATAATATTTTTTATTTCGCCCAACTGCTCCAGCTTTTTTAAACCTTCTTCACCAAGGCGTACTGAATTAATAAGTGTAAGCTCTTCGTTTTCACGAATAATCACCATGTTACGGCTGAACTTCATTAGCAAAGGCATTTTCACACCGATGCTTCCTGTCACAAAAAAGATATCTGGGAAAAGCTCTTGGATGTCACTGTGATCTAACGCTTCTGTGATAACACCGCTCGCCTTACTCATATCCCTGTCCCAAAATGATTATTAAAACATCAATTTTATACTTTTTTAAAACTTATCTGACCTTCAATTACCTTCACCGATAATCCAAGATAGATTTACGAGATACCTGATTGGTATAAATTAGAAATCCGGGTTGAAAGAAAACTTCTCCAGCTCTTTTTTAAGCGCTCGATAGTATGCAGGAATTCCCACCCAAGAATACAGTACAAGTAACAACCACGTGTAGGAAACAATATCCGATGCGGTCGAAAAGTCTAGATCCTCTAGTATTTGCGCGAATAACCCAAATAACAAAAATGCGGAGATTAGCACAACACTACTTTTTAAATTACCTAGAGTTACTACCCAACTGTTAAACTGCCACCAGAGTCCAAGGAACCAATTGCCTCGCATTTTAATACCGCTAAACAAACGCAGCGCCGCTTCCGAATCGGGATTTCTCGAAATAACAAATTTTGCATGATACTCTGCTTCCTGCACATCGCCCTGAGCGAGTTTGGTTTTGCCCATAAGCAAGTTGGCATCCTCATCCTGAGCATCCAGACTCAGGGATTGACGCGCACAACGTTCTGCGTTTTTAAGATCGCCCGTAGCTAAATAATATTCACCAAGCCCTGCCAAAACATCGGGGTTTTCCGGATCGAGTTGTGTCGCTCGGCGAACCTGCTCAAGCGCGTCTTTGCGTTTATCGAGCAATTGAAAAATGCGACTCTTGAGAAGATAAGCACTTACAAAATTTGGATCCAGTTTGAGAGACTCGTCGCAAAACTCAAGCGCTTTTTTCAGACGGTTTTTAAAAACTTCAATTTGCGCGAGCACGAAAAAGAAAAAAGCCTGAGACGGATCTAACTGTAGTGCAAGTTTTATTTCATATTCAGCGGCATAAATTCTCGCTTTACCAACCAGACAAGACGAAAGCAAGCCATGATAAATCGCCCCATCGGGTTCTTCGGCCAACAACTCTTTTAGTAACTCAATGGCGAAGTCATGGCGACCATGATCATGATGTTCCCAGGCCAATTGAAGTTTATAAGGCTCCATTATTTATGCGCCTTGGTTTTTATATATTGATATAATTCGTAAGGCACCATTTGCTTGAGCACGATAAGGTAGAGTGTGAGAAAAAATATGGCTTGGTTGATAAGAATAATATAGGGAACGCTTGCGCTCACATAAGCCTTCAAGCTGAACAAATACATACCAAAAACCAAGGCGAATGGCATTGCCAAACACAATAATCCGCCAATAATCGCAATTAAGGCTTCACTTTTAAATGTCGGACTGCCCAACAAATAGCTATTTACAACAACCCAGACCAAGGGTATCCATATACGCCCATAAAAAGGTGGCATCCATAGTAGCGGCAGTAAAATACCAACAAGCAAAACAACAATGGGATTGACAATTAGATGCTCGAAAGCTTTGGTTTTAGGTTCATCAATAATCTGATAGCCCGACTGACTACTTGCCATGTTTTTTGAGGAACTCCAATACATCGTTGTAACGGCCACCATCATTGGCATAACGCGCGTAATTACGCGCGGTCGTCAACCATTCAGTTGTTGTAGGCCGGCTTTCTTTTAACGCTACATTAAAATGAGATTGCTCAATTTTAACTTCTTCGTTACCAGCAATCGAATCATCAATCGCCTCATCTGCCGCCATCTCAACGAGGTTGGCAAGATCTGCTCCAGAGTACCCACCTGATTTTGCCGCAAGATTGGAATAGTCGATATTGTTCTGACTCGGCCGGCCCTGCATATGGTGCTGCAAAATGGATGCACGCGCTGTTTTGTCTGGCGGAGGAACAAAAAACATACGGTCAAATCGCCCGGGACGTAAAAATGCAGGATCAATCGACCAGGGAACATTGGTCGAAGCCAAAACCAATACACCACTGTTATTTTGCGAAAAGCCGTCCAGTTCGGTTAAAAACTGACTTACAACGTTACTCGTCGCGCTGTTACGTGTATGCTCTCGCTTTCCTGCAAGCGCCTCCAATTCGTCAAAAAACAACACACTCGGGGTTGAGCCTCGCGCTTTTTCAAAAATTGCATGGAGTTTTTGTTCCGATTCCCCAATGTACATATCGAGCACATCGGAAATCTCGATATTAAAAAAAGACGCATTGCACTCCCCAGCAGTAGCGCGCGCCAATAGGGTTTTCCCACAGCCCGGAGGGCCAAATAGCAATACGCCACCACCAATTTTTTTCTTAAAGCGTTGAAACAGCGAGGGCTTCTGAAAAGGCAATATAATTTTTTTATTAATCTGCTTCTTAATGTCGTCTAAGCCGACAACATCAGCAAAGGTCGTGCTTGCTTCCAGGTAGCGGGTAAGATCTGTCACTTCCCTAAAATCAACTTTTTCAACCACGTGCAACTTGGGCTGTTTGTTTTCCCTACTCGGCTTTTCATCGAGAATTTTTTCCAGGTGATCGTTCTCGAAAGAAGCATCAATCGCAACACTGCATGTATATAGATTACGAGCTTCTTCGCGTTTGCCCTTCGCAATCAAGTCTTCAATCAAACGAGCAATATCAGGACTTTGTAATTTTCTTAAAAAACTACTGAGTAAATTCTTATCTTCCCGTTCTAACAAAACACGTGCGATAGTGGAAAAATCATCAAAGGACATGGAAGAGTCGAGATATTCGATATATTCCACGGCGGTAATATGATCACCGCGATCAATCAAGGCCAATACCACTATCCTTGCGAGTTCACTTGAAGGCGCCATTTTAAAAGCAGCTTTCAAGCCCTCCAGCGTCACGTCGTCCAAAAGTAACCCCCTGCTTATTCAAACACAGACGCTAAAAACGTCTGCATTTCTGCCCAGGAGGCTTCATCCGCTGCAGCGTTATATTCCAGTGGCAATTCAAATTGTTTGCCCACCTCAGTCGATTTTTCGGAGGTAAACGAGTGTTTCGCGCCTTCGTAATTAATAAAAGTATAGGGAATATCAGCTTCATCCATCTCATTTTTAAATGTGATAATCTGCTCTTCCGTTATAAATGGGTCGTCTGCACCGTTCAACACAAGCGCGGGCACGGAGGCTCCCTCTGCTATTGGAGCCAGGCCGCCAAGTGCTCCGTGAAAACTGACAACACCCTCAAGGTCTTTGCCGCTGCGCGCCATGCTCAATACAACGGCACCACCAAAGCAATAGCCGATGGCGGCGATATCTGTATCTTCAAATTCGGCTCGAGATGTAAGGAAATCTGTGGCGGCGTCAAAGCGACCAACGAGCACATCGGTGTTTTGCACCACTTCCATCATAAAGGCTTGCGCGTCTTTGGGGTGTGTTGCGAGCTTGCCGTCGCCGTACATATCCAATGCAAAGGCGTTATAACCAAGCTCTGCCAACATTGCCGCGCGCTTGCGTGCATAAGCGTTATGTCCCCACCATTCATGCACGACCAATACTATGGGAGCGTCCTCTTTACCCATCGGTTTGGCTAAAAAGCCGGTAAGTTTGGTACCCTCGTGTTCATACTCCACTTCCTCTGTGACCACGGCGGGAAGTGATTCTGCCAGGGTTTTGAGATCGTTTAAGCCAACTTCATATTCGCCACCAATCATATTGTCGATCAAGAAATAGCCGATATAGCGCTCAAAGATATTGCTATGCGCTGTTTCGAACAGCCACTCAACTTCTGTTTGGTTATCGCTTAACGCTTTAACATTAAATACAGCATCACCACCGCCCTGGTCGAAGGTCATTTGTGTGCGAGCGCGTGTATAAGGTTCGTATTCGGTGTAAACCGACTCGCCAGTGCCCACTTGAGGATGTTTACTTGACCAACTCTGCTTTGAGCCAACACCTTTCTCAGGGCCAGAAAGTTCAACTTTCATACTTGGGTCTTTTTTTGCCCACGGTGACCAGCGGGCAAAATCTTTATGGTTGCTCACGAGTTCAAACACCAGGGCTTGAGGAGCATCCACAACAATATTGCGGCTAACAATGGTTTCCTTTGGTAGAAGAAATCCAGCTGCTAACGCGATTAAATAAATCCCAAGAACTGAAAGAAGAACTCTCTTTGCAATTTTCATGATGCCCCCAACGTTTTTAAAATTGTATGCGGGGCAAAGAATAGCACTGTCACTCGGTTTGAAAAAACCTTTCTATTTTTTCTTTTTCCCACATGGCATCTTGATAACCAAGCTCCATCAACTCGTTACAATATTCGTGGGTAAATAACAAATAACTCGCTGCGGAAGAACCGCCGCCTTTTGCAGTTGCGCCACTACTGCGCATAAAAAACCGGACGGGTTTCGGTAAACTTCTTACTTTACGCCCGGCAATTTTATCCAGACGCTTGGTCGGGGAAATAATTAGCGTATCGACTTCGCGCAGATAGCCTGGCTTGTGTTCATGATCTTCCGGCACCAGACGCAATAATTCGTTAATTCGCTCAAGGTGTTCGATATCCCCTTCAAGTGAATCAATAAACGCTGAGTTAAACATATGCCCGAGAATTTGTGCGAGTGACGGTGAGTGTTTTGGCGGCACAAACTTACCTGCACTACCCCATTCACCTACCGCGCGGTTGCCACTGACACCGATAATAAAGACGCGGTTCGCACCCAAATGCAGCGCTGAGCTTATCGGCGCCATTTGACGCATCGCACCATCGCCAAAATATTCTTTACTCAGCTTCACCGTGGGGAAGACGGTGGGAATAGCCGAAGAAGCGAGCAGATGGTCCACGGTTATTTTTGCAGGCGCTCCAACGCGCCGATAGCGACGCCAACCGCGTAAACTCGGCTGCCCCTGAAAAAAGCTGACTGATTCGCCCGAACTATAGCCCAGCGCTGTGATCGACACTGCCTCTAGCAGCCCTCTATCTATGCGCTTTTGAATATTTCTGAAGTTAATCGCATTCAGCAGCGTATCTTTAAGCGGATCGTTATTCAGCAGTGCCAGCGGCTTGTCACCGCGTGAGCCCTCAGTAAAAAATGATGTGAGCACCTTCGCCCCACCGAGAAGCAGTGAAGGCCAGTCTGTTTTAAAGATCTGCTCAATTTCCAAACCGCGCCACGTATCCGCCAAGTCGTGGGCAGAACGATGAAAAGTCCCCGGATGCGCCGCTAGCGCCGCCGCATTGATGGCGCCCGCAGAAGTTCCGCAAATAATAGGAAAAGGGTTTTTTAAGTGAGGGAGAATATCCGAAACGGCCTGCAGCACGCCCACCTGATAGGCGGCTCGTGCTCCGCCGCCCGATAGTATAAGTGCATTCGTTGGCATGAAGGCATCGCGCTCCTGTGACTATACTCTTAATTGTAGGGCCTGTTAGCTTTAATTGCCTTCGTTGGCTTGTTCTTGCGTTGCCCGTATCGGTTCCACAATAAGCGTAGAACCGTCATAACCGGTCACCTTCACTTCAGCTCCTTCGGGTAAGTCCTCTTCACAGTGCACCACCCAAAAAGCATCGTGAATTTGCACTCGGCCTTCGCCGTTTATCACGGGTTTGACGAGTGGGCTTTGCTTTCCAACCAGGCGCGCCATGCGGTTATTTAACTGGGGGTCTTCAGAAGGAGATGCATTGGGCTTCATATGGCGAATATAAACATAGGTAAACGCTATAGACAGAAACGCAAATAACGGCACCTGTACCTGCCAATGCACATCAAAGACTAGACCAAGCACCGCTAGTACAAGCGCTGCGACGCCAGTGCCAAGCAAGAAGCCACCGGCGCCAAGTATTTCGGCAGTCAACATCAGCAAACCGAGTGCAGCCCAAAGCCACACCGGCACATGAGTAAAATTTTCGAACATATTAACCCTTCGCGCTGTCAAACAGCTCTTTGATACCGGCAACCGATCCAATAACGTCTGAGGCTTCGAGCGGCATTAGCACAACTTTGCTGTTTTCCGCGCCGGCGATTTGTCCAAGCGCTTCGACGTATTTTTGCGCAACAAAGTAATTAATCGCCTGTTGATTTCCTTTGGAAATCGCTTCGCTGACCATGTAGGTCGCTTTTGCCTCGGCCTGCGCTTCACGTTCTCGTGCCTCAGCCTCGAGAAACGCTGCTTGACGCTCACCCTCCGCATTCAGGACCTGCGCCTGCTTTTCACCTTCGGCGACTTTGATTGCCGCTTCACGTTCACCCTCCGCACGCAGGACTTGGGCACGCTTCTCACGCTCAGCTTTCATTTGTTCCGCCATTGAATCAACCAAGTCCCGCGGCGGTGTAATGTCTTTGATCTCGATACGCGTTATTTTCACGCCCCACGGGTCGGTAGCGTCATCAACTTTCTCTAGAATGGAATTATTAATCACGTCGCGATTGGACAGCATCATATCCAGTTCCATTGAGCCGAGGACTGCACGAATATTTGTCATAACCAGGTTTTGCATCGCGCGCACGAGGTCATTCACTTCGTAGGACGCTTTTACCGTATCAATGATTTGAAAGAAACACACTGCGTCGGTCTGCACCATCGCGTTATCAGCACTGATGACCTCTTGCGGCGGTACGTCGAGTACCTGCTCCATCACAATTTGCTTACGGCCAATTTTATCGACAAAAGGAATAATAAAATTCACCCCTGGACGGAGTACGCGGATAAAGCGTCCCCAACGCTCCAGCGTCCATTCCTGGCCTTGCGGTACGTTCTTCCACGCAGCGCTTACAACGACAATCGCAAAGACAATGACAACAATAAAAGGTAGGTTTTCCATGATGGTCCCCAATGGTCAGATAATCGAATTAGTATTATTGAAGGATCGCTTTAAGTCAGCGATCTCTTAATTCTCGTCGCAGTATCTTACCAACATTTGACTTGGGAAGTTCCTTTTCGAAACTTACCGCTTTAGGGACTTTGTATCGGGTGAGGTTTTTCCGGCAATATTCAATGACTTCTTCAGCGGAGATATCGTCAACTTCGGGCACTACAAACACTTTAACAACCTCGCCGCTTTCTTTGTCTGGCATACCAACGGCTGCTGCCTCTACAATTTTGGGGTGTTGTCCAAGTACATCTTCAATTTCATTTGGGTAGACATTGAAGCCCGAAACCAGAATCAAATCTTTCTTTCTATCGACAATTTTGTAATTGTCGTCCTCACATTTCATTGCCATATCGCCGGTTTTAAAGAAACCATTGGCCATAAACACCTGTTCTGTCTCTTTTAGCCGGTTCCAGTAACCTTTCATCACCTGAGGGCCTTTGGCGCAGAGCTCACCAACCTCACCGTCTGGAACTTGGTTGCCCGCTTCGTCAAAAATTTTGATTTCAGTTTCGGGCAACGGTATGCCGATGGTGCCAAGCTTAATATTCTTGTAAGCATTGCCAGTGAGCACCGGCGAGGTTTCCGTCAGACCATAGCCTTCACACACCTTGCAGCCGGTGATTTGCTCCCAACCTGCGGCGGCGTCCTCGGTAAGTGCCATGCCGCCGGCAGAAGTAATGTTGAGTCCGGAAAAATCCAAGGTCTTAAAGGGTTCGAAGCGGCACAGCGCACGAAACAGCGTGTTAATCCCAATAAATACGGTAAATCGCACGCCTTTTAACGCTTTAATAATAGAGCCCAAATCACGTGGATTTGGAATTAAGATATTGTGACAACCCATTGAAAAGGCTGATAATCCATGCAAATTAAGTGCGTAAATATGATACAGCGGCAGACACGCAACGAAGGTCTCAGCCCCTTCCTCAAAAGCCTCGGGTAAATGACTTATCATTTGCCAGACATTGCTGGCGAGATTGCCGTGCGTGAGCATAGCGCCTTTCGATACACCCGTAGTCCCTCCGGTATATTGCAACATCAAACACGATTCCGATTGCGGAACACTGATATTGAAGGGCGCAGGACGATGTCGCATCACCTTTTTGTAAACGTACGATTTTGGAAAATGGAATTCGGGCACCATTTTCTTAACATGTTTGACGACGAAATTAAGTAAACCGCCTTTAAGACCACCGTGTTCATCACCCAATTCAGTGGTAATGACATGTTCAACTGATGTTTCTTCAATAATCTCAGCGGCATTTGCAGCAACATTGGCGAGCACAATAAGTGCTTTAGCGCCACTATCGTTAAGTTGGTGTTTAATCTCTCGGGGCGTGTATAGCGGATTAATATTTACAACAATGAGACCTGCGCGAATTGCACCATATAGTGCTACCGGGAACTGCAATACATTGGGCAGCTGAATGGCGACACGGTCTTCCGCTTGAAGTTTTAATTCATTGCGAAGAAAGCTGGCAAATACCCGACTGCGGACATCGAGTTCAGCATAACTGAGTGTTTTTCCCAAACACGTATACGCCGCATGCTGAGGATAGCTTGAAAAAGCCCGCTCAATCAGATCGAGAACATTGCTGTGGCGTGGTATTTCCATGCCGATACTCCGCTTGGCATTATTATTTTTTCGGATCTCCAACTAAAAAACGGAGCGCTTTACGAGCGCCTAAAAGCAGACGCTCGTAAAACGCTCCTTGCCCTTTGCACAGTTACAGGCCTAAAACTCGTCTAATTCAAGGTCCAACAAATTTTGCGCGCCAGATTTGGCTGTTTCCACCAAGGCCCGTGTACGTGGAAGAATGCGTTGGTAGTAAAAGCGCGCAGTTTTCAATTTCGAACGATAGATAACATCATCACTATCTTTATTGTTATAGGCTACAAGTGCCGCTTGTGCCCAAAAATATGCAAGCGTGATGTAACCCGAATACATTAAGAAATCGACACTCGCTGCACCGACCTCCTCTGGGTTTTCCATCGCAGCCATGCCAACGTGCATCGCCAGTTCGCCCCATTCTTTATTCAGCCCACTAAGCGGCTCGATATACGCCTGCATGTCTTCGTTATCTGCATGTTCTTTGCAAAACAAATGAATCTTCTTGGTAAAGCGCTTGAGCAGCTCACCCTGCGTCATCAGGACTTTGCGCCCCAATAGATCGAGCGCCTGAATTCCCGTAGTGCCCTCATATAGGGTCGATATCCGCGAGTCACGCACGTTTTGTTCCATGCCCCATTCCTGGATATAACCGTGGCCACCAAAACACTGCAGGCCAAGGTTTGCCGATTCGAAACCGGTTTCGGTCAAAAAAGCCTTGGCGATAGGTGTTAACAGAGCCAACAGATCAGCCGCTTCTTTCTTATCTTCTTCGTCGCTGCTGAGCTCTTCCACATCCAACAGCCGGGCGATGTAGTAGCTGAGCATTCGACCGCCTTCAGCAAATGCTTTTTGTGTAAGCAGCATACGGCGTACATCGGGATGACAGATAACCGGGTCAGCCGGGCCATCTGGATTTTTAGCACCGGAAAGTGCCCGTCCCTGCACGCGGTCTTTGGTGTATTCCAAAGACTTTTGATAACCGATTTCCGCGTGAGCGAGCCCTTGTAGCGCTGTGCCGAGACGCGCCGTGTTCATAAAGGTAAACATACAGTTCAAGCCTTTATTGGGTGGGCCAATTAAAAAACCTTTAGCGCCGTCGAAATTCATCACGCAGGTTGCGTTGCCATGAATGCCCATTTTGTGCTCGAGTGAACCACAGGCCAGAGCGTTGCGCTCCCCGGCCTCGCCGTCTGCGTCGGGCAGAAACTTCGGCACGATAAACAGAGATATACCTTTGGTGCCTTCAGGCGCATCGGGAAGGCGCGCCAAGACAATATGCACGATGTTGTCACTGAGATCGTGCTCACCGGCAGAAATGAATATTTTTGTGCCGGTGATTTGGTAGGAACCATCATCGTTAGGCGTAGCTTTAGTGCGCAGCATGCCCAAATCAGTGCCGCAGTGAGGCTCAGTGAGACACATGGTGCCTGTCCAACTGCCCTCGATAAGTTTGCTTAAATACGCTGCACGCTGTTCGTCTGTGCCGTGCAGCGCCAATGTCTTCATAGCGCCGTGGGACAAACCGGGATACATGCCCCACGACCAATTCGCCGTACCGACCATTTCACTTAAAACGGTTCCCAGAGATTCGGGAAGGCCCTGGCCACCGTATTCCACCGCATGTGACATCGACGGCCAACCGGCCTCAACATACTGTTGGTAGGCCTCCTTAAAGCCTTCTGGTGTGGTAACTTCGCCATCGTTCCATGTACACCCTTGCTGATCACCCACCTGATTTAGCGGCGCGAGCACGTTTTCACAAAACTTGGCACTCTCTTCCAGTATGGCTCTGACGATGTCGGGAGAAGCATCTTCACCGACACCGAGACGCTCATAGTGAGCTTCGTAATCAAGTAATTCGAACAGTGAAAATTCAATATCTCGCAGGGGGGCTTTGTAATCGGCCATGCTTCCTACCTCTTATTTGGTTCGCTGATCATCGGTGACAGCGGATTATTTTCCCTTTTAATGAGTGTAGAACAATTACCAAATGCGGCAGAAGGTCTTACAAATTCGGGCCACAAGCGGCTTTTACAACAAAAATAGAAAGAATAAATAACATTGAAAATCAAATAACTACAATCATTACTTAATGTATTTTATATATGAATGTTTATTTAAGATTTGCACGGTACTCGCCCGGAGTCATGCCCGTCCATTTTTTAAAGGATCTAAAAAAGGCGCTTGGCTCATCAAAACCGAGCTTTTCGGCGATGTCGTTATTGGAAAGCTCAGCGTAGTTTAGGTAATGAAACGCAGCTTCCATACGGCATTCATCCTTGAGGCGTTGGAATGAGGTGCCCTCACGCTGCAACTGGCGCCGCAATGTTGTCACCGATACGTTTAACTGAAACGCCACCTGTTCAGCGGAAGGCATCGCACCGCTGACGTCACGGTTTATGATGCTTCGCACTTTGTCTGCCGGACTGGTATGCGCTGGGTCTTGAGTCACCAGGTGATACGGCGCCGTACGCAAAAAAGTCAGCAGAGAATCCTGGTTTTGAACAATCGGGTGTTCGAGAAAGCGTGCGTCGTACACCACGCTGTTATGTGTCTGGTCAAAACGGGCGTTGCGCAGGTTGATATGGACAAGAGGCGTCTGCAGTGCTTGTTCGGAAAAAGCGAGATTGACACTTTCGAGCGGGATTTCTTTGTCGATAAGCCACTCGGAAAACCGATGCCAGGTTAACAGCGACGTCATTATTGTCTCGGGTTCCGCCTCCTTTAACATCTGTTTAAAGCGATGCGCGGAAACCGAGCGGATCGGCGCGAGAGTAAGCTCAGCTTTTTCGTTGTTGCGTTCAAGAAAATAGCGCGAATTCATGCCCCGGCAAATTTCTGCAAAATCACCCGCGCGAAAAATTGCCTGTTGTAAATTCGCACATTGGAGCACGATTAAGCCCATCATTCTAAATGCACCTAGCGGAACACGCTGACCGCCGGAAAACATGCCGAACCATTCGTTTTGTGTCGCACGCATTACAAGCCGATAAATTTCACCGTATTTACGCGAGGAAATGTCTTGCTGGGCTGCGATTTTTTCCGGGCTCAAATTTACTTGTTCTAAAATTGGCCGAGTATCACAATCCGCAGCTTTTGCCTGTTTTAACAGCTGCTCGAGATACGCCTTGGGCACGTAAGTATCACGCATAAACTATTGTTTCCTGTCGCTTAAATAACGAATAACAAAACTGACGAGCGCCGCAAGACCGAGCAACAACAATAAACCACCGAGGGTAATAATAAGAAAAGAAAGCAGTTTTTCCAGGGACAAACCGAATCGCGTAACCATTAACCAGATGGAAACTGCACAGGCAAATAGTGTCACATAAAGATTGTGGCGTTTGCTGTATTTAAATGTAATTTTCAAAGTGACTTTTCCACCTAACTAACCCCGTCATCATTGTCGTCCCGTTAGCTCGGAGAGACATGGATTGGGTATTTGCACTAGAGACCTTCACCAAGCAGGCACTAGCCATGGATGGCGGATGTTAGAACAACGCAGGAGCAGTTGTCGAGAGGCTGGTGGAGAGCTTACAGGGATGTATTTACGGCGTGTCTCTAGTGCAAATACCCAATCCATGTCTCGCACCTTGCTATACAACACAATTTTTATAGATACGCCTATTTCAAAACCGCAAAAAAACAAGGCAGCTATATACCGTGATTTATATTGGGTCGTGCACCCATTCCAGTTGAGCCGACTGAATCTCATCGCCAGGATTATGTTCACCATTCGGCAGCTCCCAAACAAAACTATGTCTACCATTTAATTCCGTTTCGAGGTGAACGACCGCCGAGACCCAATACATCTTGCGCAGTAAATTTTCGAATGTACGAATCCAGCTATTCCACTCGTGCTCTACACCCTGATAGCAGGCACCAAAGGGAATAACATAGGTATCGAAACTTTGGCCCTGACGCTGGACAACAGGTTTTGAAAACATTTCGCGGTTAAGATGGGTAAATTCATCAACTTCAGGCAGATCTAACGTAACTGTCCGATTAATTTGACAACGGTCTACGGTAGAACGCACACCTCTTAGATCCTTGATATAGCCATAAACTACCGATTCTGACTCCATGCTCTCCTCCAATTAAAATGGCCACCACCACCGACTATTAAGTCGTTTTTCACATTTTTCTAACTGCGCAGTATAGCGCTGAGCATTAGCGCTCACTTTCTGAGCCACCTGTTTTAACCACGCTTTGGATTTATAACTCTCGTTCCTGTAGCCACCGTGACCTTCGTGGTATGCCAAATAAAGTGCGTAGACATTCGTCGGCGCGATGCCGAGTTTATCGGCACTGGTGCGGTTGTACCACGCTACAAAATCTATCGCATCATCAAAGTCGTCTCGATCTGCTCCGCGATGCCCCGAAGATTTTTTATACCAATCCCAGGTTTCCTTCTTTGCCTGTGAGTAGCCATAAGCATTGCTGAGTCGCGGCCCGGGGATTACCCATAAAATTTTTCTGCGCGGCGGCTTGGCTTTGGACACGAAACTCGATTCTTGACGCATAATGGCCATATTTACAGGAATGGGAATATCCCAACGTTTGGAGGCCTTTTTTGCGTCTTTGTACCAACCATCTTTTTCATCAAAAATGTGACAAATATTATGAATTTTTTTAGGAGGCGAACTCATACAGGCCGTTAACAGCAGCGCGATACTAAGCGTTAGCCACATACGAAAAAACCGTAATAAAACAGCAAAATCAATCATAGCGGCCCAACATCGTCATAAATTGTGCCTCGTCAATTATTTCGATATTTAACTCATTTGCTTTATCTAGTTTAGAGCCCGCCCCCGGCCCGGCGATCACTAAATTGGTTTTTTTAGATACACTGCCAACCACTTTTGCACCCAAGGATTGCAACCGCTCTTTCGCTTCTGTGCGCGACAGCTGCTCCAAAGTGCCGGTCAACACGCAAACCCTATCAGCCAAAGGTGTGGCTTCTTGGCTGGGCTGTTCTGGTATCGGCCATGTCACTCCATGCGCCAACAACGCGTCGACAACCGCATTATTTTTTTCACTCGAAAAAAAACGTTGTATGTGTTCGGCCACAACGGGGCCCACATCGGGAACTTCCTGTAGCGCTTCAACATCAGCGCTGCGAATTAAATTAAAATCTGCAAAATGGCGGGCAAGATTAAGCGATGTCGCCTGCCCTACCTCGCGGATGCCCAAACTATATAAAAAACGCTCCAATGTAGATAATTTCGACTTTTCGATCGCATCGATAAGATTTTGCGCTGACTTATTCCCCAAGCCCTCAAGCTCAGCAATTTCTGCTTTTTTGAGTAAATAAATATCAGCAATAGTTTTTATAAAGCCCAGATCAACAAAAAGTTCCACCAATCGATCACCCAGACCTTCAATATCCATCGCGTTGCGTGAAACAAAATGTTTTATCGACTCTTTCATTTGTGCCGGGCAGGAAAGACCGGCTGAGCAGCGAATAGCCGCCTGATCTTCAACAAAGAGTACCGGCGATTGACATACCGGGCACGCCGAAGGGAAGTGAATCGGTTCAGCATTTGCCGGGCGTTTGGATTGTACAACCGCTGCAATTTGTGGAATGACATCTCCAGCGCGCCGAATAACAACGCTATCGCCAATACGCACATCGAGACGGTCAATTTCTTCACGATTGTGCAACGTCGCATTCGATACAGTCACGCCGCCGACAAATACCGGCGCTAAACGTGCGACAGGCGTAATAGTTCCGGTCCTGCCAACCTGAAATTCAACACCCTTTAACACCGTAATTTCTTCTTGCGCAGGAAATTTTCTCGCAATCGCCCAGCGTGGTGCCTTCGCAACAGAGCCCAAACGCGCTTGTTTGGCGAACTCGTCAACTTTAAAAACCACGCCATCAATATCAAAGGGCAGCGTTGCACGCACATTGGAAAGTCTATCGTAGTAGTCGTTGCATGCTCGCGCACCAACAGCAACAGCGGCATAGTCGCTGACAAGAAAACCCCATTGCTGAATTAGTTTTAATGCCTCTGAATGATGTCTGGGTAATTCGCCGCCATCGATATAACCAATACTATAAGCACACATTGCGAGAGGACGACTCGCAGTAATTTTTGCATCGAGCTGTCGCAAACTGCCAGCCGCTGCGTTGCGGGGATTAATCAGAGGTTTTTCATCTCGCGCTAACGCGCGTTTATTGTAATCCTCAAAACCTCTGCGGGGCATATAAATTTCGCCACGAATTTCCACAGTATCGGGTAGAAGTTTCCCTTGCAGGCGCAATGGGACTGAGGGTACGGCCTTTACGTTTTGGGTAATATCTTCACCGCGCTTACCGTCACCACGAGTCGCCCCCCGGACCAACAAGCCTTGCTGATAAATCAAGCTAACAGCAATGCCGTCATATTTAGGTTCGCAAGAAAATTGAATGTCCACTTCGTGATTTATACGTTCACGAATACGTTTATCAAAAGCGACAATATCTTCTTCCGTGAAAGCGTTGTCCAGAGAGAGCATGGGCAATCGATGTTCGACACTGGTAAATTCCGCTAACGGCTCGGCGCCTACACGCTGGCTCGGTGAATCGTCACTTACGAGCTCCGGGTAGCTTTGCTCCATGCTCAGCAGATGCTGATAACGCTTATCGTAGTCGGCGTCTGATATCTCAGGTGCATCCAATACGTAATAGCGATGGGCGTGATAGATAAGCTCGTCTTTTAGCTTACGGTAGTCTTCTGCAATCTGCGTGCTGACGGCCATTAGGATTTTTTGAGTTTGATTTGACGCTCGAGTTCCATTACGCGCTGACGGCCGTGTTCAATGGTCTGGTTTGTCAACGCACTGCGGTTTTCATCTTTTAATTCACCACCAAGCGCGTGAGCAAGTTTTTTAGCAGTAGTGACCATATCCTCGTAAGCTGCTTTGCCATCGCAACTTGTCGGCAGGGTCAGGAACATGGTCACGCCAGGCGTTTGACTATCTTTTATTTTGGCGAAATCAAATTTCCCAGGTTCAATAATATTTGCGATGCTATAAACAACCGGCGCATCACCATCGTTATCTTGGTGGCGGTGGAAAATATCCATTTGACCGAAACGAAGCTTCTGCTCCATTAAAGCGTCAAATAATGCTTGCCCTAAAAAAACTTCGCCAGCTTTTGCCATCACATTAATAATGAGTATTTCACTGGGACCGGGATCTTCTTTTATTTGTTCTTCTGGCTGAGGCGTCTCTATCTGGACGCTCGGTTTTTGTCGCGAAAAAAGAGCTGTTTTATTTGTTTTTTGTTCAGTGCCAACCAGGTCGTCGGTGAAAGTTTCCGCAACAACGTCTTCTTCAAGGATTTCGTCTAGCTTATCCAAAGCACCAATTGAAGGTTCATTTTCTTCACCAACACTGGCAAATTCAATGTCTGCCTGGCTGGCACCTGTCTCTTCTCCCACAACACTTTCCATAAGCATCGGTACGGGATCATCCAAATTTAAACTTTCTTGTTGAGGCGGGGAATAATCAGAGCTATCTTCGGTCTGATCCGTTTTTAGATTTGCCTGGCGGGCACCACCACTCGGAAAAACACTTGAACGCTCAAGTTCTTCCTGTTTTTCTTTATTCAGTTGTTCGTCGGCTTTACGTGCATTTGCCGATAACCGAATTTCTCCCTGACGCGCCCTGCGCGCACGACGCAGACCATCGACAATAAAAACCACGATTAAAATAATGATTAGCGCGGAAAACCAATCGCTCACTTATCTTTTCCTCCAAACGCTAAACCGCAGCCAGCTCTGCGGCCTCTTCAACATCTACAGTAACCATACGCGAAACTCCCGCTTCCTGCATCGTGACGCCCATCAAATGCAGTGCTTTTTCCATCGCAATCTTATTATGGGTGATATAAATAAATTGAACCTTTTCTGACATCGCTTCAACCATAGATACATAACGTCCTACGTTCGCGTCATCGAGCGGCGCATCAACTTCGTCCAGCATACAAAACGGCGCTGGGTTTAATTGAAATATCGAAAAAACCAATGCAATAGCAGTAAGTGCTTTTTCACCGCCTGAAAGCAAATGGATAGTGCTGTTCTTTTTACCTGGAGGGCGCGCCATAATGGCAATACCTGTATCCAGCATATCTTCGCCCGTCAACTCTAAGTATGCGTGACCGCCGCCAAAAAGGCGGGGGAAAAGGTCTTGAAGTCCGCTGTTAACTTGGTCGAATGTTTCTTTAAATCGCGTGCGTGTCTCTTTATCAATTTTTCTTATCGCCGCCTCAAGTGTTTCTAACGCTTCACACAAATCGTCATTTTGTTCGTCGAGATAGAGTTTACGCTCTGATTCCACTTTATATTCATCTATCGCCGCGAGGTTTATCGGACCGAGGCGACTGATACGGTTGGCAAGTTGCTCAAGCGAAGCCTCCAACGCCGCCTCGCTGTCTTCGGGTATCAACTCCTCGAGCACCCGCTCCAGTTCTAGATCGTCATCCACAAGTTGTTGTTTTATATTCTGCGCATTCACATTCAATGTCTGCAACTCTAAACGCGCCGCTTCAAGCTTAGACCGCTGTTCACTTAGATCTTTTTCAACCCTATCCCGGGACTGCTCCGCCTCGCGTAGGGCCGTTTCGGTTTCTTCGACCGTTTTGCGTGCAGCTGCGAGCTTTTGTTCCACCGCCATGCGTTTTTCAAGCAGAGCTTCCAGTTCAACTTGTTGATCTTCGACCGGGCTGACATTGTCTTCAAGTGCTGCGCGAAGTTGATCACGCCGCTCTGCGAGTCGCGATATTTGTTCTGCGAGTCGCTGAATGCCCTGGCGCATCGATTCGAGCTGTGTTTGTATCGAGCGATGACGCATTGCAAACTCGTGGTTTTTATCTTGGGCATGACGCGCTTTCTGTCTGGCATCATCAAGCGTGGCACGCAGTACATCCCGATTGGTCAATAAATCCTCGCGCTCAACGGAATCCTTTTCCATCGCGGCAATCGCATCTTCAAGCAGCGCGCGCGCCTCAGCGAGGTTCTCTGCCTCGGCCAGCATCTGCTGGTCTATCTCACGAATATCCTGTTGCGCCCGCTCCTTTTTTTGCAGCAGTTGCGCAATTTTGTTTTTCTCGTTATTGAGCTTACTGCGCAGTTCGTTTGCTTCACGCCGGCGTTCTTCCTGCGCTTTTCTCGCCGCTTCGCGTTGCGACTCAGCATCCTTGAGCGTGTTATTGATATTGGTCAATGCCTGCGCCATGGAGCTAACGCACTCCTGACTGCGATCAATGCGCTGTTTTAGCTCTTCAATTTCCTTGCGGCGCGCAATGACACCAGCTTCAAGATCGGATTGCTGTGAAACCCTTAACCAATCGGCCGCGAGCCAATATCCGTCTTTGGTAACAATACTCTGTGCAGAATCGAGTCCAGGTAAAAGACCTTGGGCATGCGTGAGATCTTCCGCTGTAAGTACAGAAAAAAGTACGGGCGGTAACTTAAATTTAGATTTGATCTTTGCACTGAGAAGGCCACCCGGATTGCCCGGTATATCCGCGGCAGCGGAAGCACTTGCCTCACTGACAATTTGCACATTTGATTCAAGCTCAACGAGATCACCAATAAAATCTGCGATCGGCTTAGCTGTGCAAACGGCTTGCAATGCGCCACCTAGCACGAGCTCTGCGGCGCGCTCCCAACCCGGCTCAACCTCAAGCTGATCCGCCAAACGCTGCTCGGGATTAACCCCTTGCGCTTCAAGCCAGGCATCGCCTGCGCTTTCATTTTCCCTACCCAACGCCGCGCTTTGCAGCGCCTCTAAAGAAGCTAGCCGACCCTTTTGCTCCTGCAGTGCCGTTTGTTCTTCATCCAATTTCGCTGAGTCGACAACGTGCTTTTCCCGAAGCTCGCTAATTTGTTCACTTTTCTCTGCGATCAAAGTGTTTTGCGTATCTACGCTCAGCTCAATTTCGGCGAGCGTCTCCTCGTTGATCGCGATTTCTTCGGACTCGCTATCAACATCAATATCCCCGACATCGTTACTGATCTTTTCTTTGCGCTGTAAAAGCCGGGTCTGCACTTGTTCCAGATATTGAATACGGCTTTGCTGAACCTCAGCCGCCTGTTTAGGCTCCGCAGCCCGTTGATTGAATTGATCCCAGTTTTGCTGCCACTGCTGCATAGCATCTTCAGACTCAGCCAGACGCTCGCGCGAGGTCTCCAAAGTCTGTTCGAGCAGCTCGAGCTCGGGAGAGATTTCCAACAATTCAGCTTCCCAACCTTCTATCTTGGCGCTATCCAGTGCCCTGTGCTCTTCGGCCTCTCGGTGATCGCGTTCGGCCTGCTCTAGATCAATGCGTAGCGAACGTTCGCGCTCCTGCGCGTGCTTGATGGACTGCTCGACGCGCGCGATATCCGCGCCATGCGAGTAATACTGGCCTTGAATATCGTTAAATGCATCTGACCGCTCTGAAAACTCCGTGCGATGTTTTTCAATGGCCAAATCAAATTTGCCACGCTGTGTCACCGCAGCTTCGACCGCAAGCTCGGCTTCGCTTATGCTTTGCTTTAAGTTCGCCGCACCCTCGTTCAGCACCTGATAGCGAATAGCGCTTAACTTGGCATTGGATAAGCGCTCCTCCTCTTTGAATACGGCGTATTTTTCAGCAGCTTTCGCCTGTCTTTCCAGGCGGCTCAGTTGGCGCTCAAGTTCCTCACGCAAATCGGTGAGGCGCTCGAGGTTTTCATGTGTGCGGCGCATGCGATTTTCAGTGTCGCGACGGCGCTCCTTATATTTGGATATGCCCGCAGCTTCTTCGATATAAACTCTTAAATCTTCGGGCTTTGCTTCAATTAGGCGCGAAATCATGCCTTGTTCAATAATCGCATAGCTGCGTGGACCCAGGCCGGTGCCCAGAAACAAATCGGTTATGTCGCGACGACGGCAGCGGTTGGCATTGAGATAGTATAGGTTTTGACCATCGCGGGTGACACGTCGCTTGACGGATACTTCTGAATATCCCGCATATTCACCAGTGATCGTGCCATCACTATTATCAAACACCAGCTCAATGGAGGCCTGCCCAACGGGTTTACGCGAGCCCGAGCCATTAAAAATAACATCGGTCATCGCTTCGCCACGTAAATTCTTGGCAGAAGACTCCCCCATCACCCAGCGCACAGCATCAATAATGTTGGATTTGCCGCAACCGTTTGGTCCGACAACGGCGCACATATTACTGGGCATATTTACTGAAGTTGGATCGACAAAGGATTTAAATCCCGCGAGTTTTATTGTTTTTAAGCGCATACAGCTTTGGATTTCCTAGAAGGTTTACATGGCGTGCGGAATAAATTGTCTGATTATCCGCCAGCTTGCGCGAAGACTGATCAACGCCGGATGTTTCACTCGTTTTTTGATAATCGGCCGATTCTACACACTTGGCCAGAATTTTCACTAATGGAGATTTTTCACCACACAATCAACATCAAGGTACAAGTTCGGAGATTTCTAACGACACTTTTTGCCTGGCCTCAGTGAGAATCACAGGACCGTAGCTCGCCATCCAATCGCCGCTTTGAGGTGAGGGATCACCGGTTTTAGATATACGTGCGATGACTTCAAGCTGTGACGCCGAAGTAATATCGAGCCCCTCGACCATCGATGTGCTTTTGTCGAGCAGAACCGTTGTTGGCAAAGATCCCGCACTTAATTTTCGCGTACTAAGCGGCATTTTTGGGCCCTGCCAGGCGCGCGCGTACACATAGAGTGTTTCATTGCCTTCTACCCCTTCGACATTCTCACCCAGACTAACGTTGACACTGAGAGAAAGATTATCTTTTACATCCGTACCCTGAGTATTCTTTGTGGGTCTCGACGTCGCCTTCTGTGCGATTTGGGCCCGGGCTATTCCCTGTGAGAGGACCTGAGATGAAGGCGAGTTTGGATCCAGCTTCCGAACAGCGCGCTGCCAATACTGAATGGCTTGTGGATAATCGCCGGACTGATAAGCGTCTATTCCCGCCAAGCCAAGTGCGGTAGGCAATTCAGAATTTAGGCTTAAGGCCAATTGGGTGTTTTTTCTGACCTCCGGCGTCATAGTGCTGCCCGCGCGCAGAAATAAGGCCTGGGCCAGCTCACCAATAATCATAGGTGTATCTGGAAAAAGCTTATTAAGTTCGCGATAAGCACGAACCGCTTCTTCATAGTCGCCAACTGCTGTGGCCGTGGAGCCAAGCAAATACCACAAATGGCCATTTTCCGGCGTTGACTTGAGACGGTTATGGATCTTGGCGATGAGCTTTTTACGATCCTCGATACCGTTTTCAGGGTCGTTGCTCAGGCTTGTCGCCAGAGACCTGATTTCCCAGTCGGGTTTTGCGCCATAAGCGTGATACAGACCAAACGCAATAAGTGGTAACAGTACGCTGACTGCAATTAACAAGGTTCGGCTATGTTTCCCAAGCGTAATCGCGCGCGATGCATGCGACGCAATATGCGTTGAATCAACAACCGAGGTGGCCGCAAGGTCACGTTTGAGCGATTTTAATTCGCTCTCATCAATATCCCCAAGTACGTGTGTTTTTTCCAGCTCCTGCTCACGATCAGCGTGCACCGCTTCACGCAAATCTGATCGTTGATCTAGCCTGAGCGCCTTTTTATACGCTTTCCACCTCTGAAACATAGGCCACAACAAAAAGGCGGCCGAACAGACACTAAAAAGAAGAAATACTTGCCAAAAAACCATGAATATACTCGTTTAGATATTTTGCGATTCGTCTGCTGCTTCGTTATCAGCGGCACCACTGTTTGACTGCTTGTTGCGTCGGAGAATTATCGCCAGAAACACAGTTCCAGCAAGCACAAGCATAATAAGTGGCGCCCACCAAAGCATAAGCGTTCCGGAATTAACCGGAGGTTCATACAAAACGAAATCGCCATAGCGATCAACCATCATAGCTTTGATATGGTCTTCAGATTTCCCGGCAACGGTTTGCTCAGCCACAATATCACGCATGACTTCGGAAATTTCTGAGTTTGAGTCCGAAAGATTTTGATTTTGGCATTTGGGACACCGCAATTCTTCGGTGAGCTTTATATATTGCTTTCTTTGTTCATCGGTCTCGAACTGAAACAACTCATCCGCATTGAGACCAACCGCCATCAAGCCGAGGAATAACACTATGATTCTAAACATAAGATTTATATGTGTATTTAACGTGGTCGGAGCATTATACCAGTACCGTCTGCGTTAAAAATCTCGGAAACACCGAATAGTGACATTCTTCAGCAAATCGCGAAGCGACACTGACCGCATGACACTTAAGCATGGCGCTCGAAAGTTGTTGACCTAAACAGGAATCCGTATAAAATTGCCCGCCTTCTGAGGGTGGTTAGCTCAGTTGGGAGAGCGACGGCCTTACAAGCCGTAGGTCACAGGTTCGACCCCTGTACCACCCACCAGTTTTGTTGTGACAACAAAAGCA
>JANQJP010000031.1 GCA_028281575.1 Cellvibrionaceae bacterium | reverse complement strand
TTTACTCCTAATCATTTGCTGGTAACAAACGATTGAGTATCTAGCATGGGCGCTCTTCAGGCATAGCCTCGACTAAACGATCACCACCTCCATAGGAGGGGGTTTTGAACTAACAATAAAAAAGCCCGCTATAAAAGCGGGCTTTTTGGAAGGACTGAACAGACTATTTATTTAGACTTTTTTCGTCTCGGGCGTTTCTTATTGTTATCGCACTGTTTGGTTTACTTGCTGGTACATGTACACCCAAATTAAGATCTAAATCTAAATCGCCTGCTTAAGAATCTTTCTCTTCATTACGGCCTTTCATCATGCCGAATGTCAACAAAATAAGTCCACATAGAGAGAGGTAAAGCGGCTCTGCAAAAGAAGAGCTTGCGACTTCAGAATCAGATGCAAACGCCAGCTGAGCAAGTAATGCTGAGAAGACGGCAACTTTTAAAAACACTGAAGTAAACTTTTTCATCCTGTATACAACCTCAAAAACGTGATGATATTTGGGCTTGGCCCGTTGAATTACACATGTAGTAATGCAGCCACTGTGCCAAAATGGAAAAAAATCCAAACAAAAATAAATTTATCCTTATTTATCAACAAGTTAAGGTGAAAATTTTTTTCATAAAGACACACAAAACCCAATCAAAACCTGCGAGTTTTGACTGTGCGTTAAATTTCTCGACATACTTTTTTACAAGCGGTGGTCAATAAAAACACAGGGGAATCTGAAGACGGCATCACGCCAGTAATGTGGGCGCTATTCTGATTTATACGCCAAGCGAAACTCCGCGCAGTGGGCCTTTCACGATCTTGGGCGCTGATGTAAAGCCCTCCGACATGACGCTGCACCAGCGCCATTAAGCCCAATTTAAGCGCTATTCAAATGAAACTGGATGTGGAAGGTTGAACCGAGCTCCGGATCAGAAGTGACGGCAATTTCACCATCGTGGTGCTCGGTGATAATAAAATATGAGAACGAAAGCCGGTTTTCAGCAACCAGCGGTTTTGGGTTAGTCGGGGTCGTATGTTGCACAATCGGTTCAAAGATATCTTGCTGCTCTTCGGGACTTAGGCCTATGCCGTTATGCTGCACCTTCACCCAAAGCGCATCGTAGGCTTCCGAAATCTCAATGGTCATTTCCGGGGAGTAATTACCGCCAGTCTCATCTTTTCTCGCCATCGCATTACACGCATGCCTGAACAGACTTAGAAAAACCTGTTGTAGCTCCGCGATATAACAATGAATATTTGGCGGACTCTCCATATAAGACTTTTGCAAGGCGATATCGCGAAAACGGAGGCCGCTGGGTTCAGACAGCATGGCGTTCGCCAGCTCGACACTGTGATCAATTATCTGGACAATCGAAGCGGGCGATTTTTCATGTGCGGTGTCACTCACCTGGCTATCAGAAAACTCAAGCAGGTTGTTGACAACAGACGACGTTTGATCGCATCGATCAATCGCGTCTTGCAGCAACGCGTGTGCGTCTTCAGGCACTCCTTCCAGAGCACTTATCTGTTCGGCAACGCTTTTTACATCCTCTGAAATACCCTGCAGCGGTATATTGATGTCGTGAGCCATGGTTGCGGCGAGTTCGCCCATCGACGCCATTTTGTCTCGCTGAATAAGCATGTTTTCGGCAAGACTTCGCTGGGTCACGTTTTCCACCACAACGACCACACCACTTTGCTCATTGCCCAGGGGGTACACCGTGATATCAAAATAGTACTGGCCGCGCTGACTGTGCTTGATGGCAAGCGGTTCCCGGCTATTAAGCACTTGCTTGACTTGATCGGGTGCCAGAGTAATCGTCGGGTAGGCATCCCAAAGGTATTTGCCTGCGACAGATGCAGAATCGCGCCCCGTTATCGATTCGGCGGTTTGATTCCAATGGGTAATTTCCATCTTGTCATTCAAGCCGATCAGCATGGATGGCATGGACGCCAATATGCTCTGCAAATAATTTTGTGAAGACAATAATAACGCCGAGGTTCCCTTGTGCTCTGCGATCTCGTCTTCCAGGGCTTGATTGCTCTGCTGCAATAGCCGATTGGACTGATTCAAATTCTCTGTGCGCCGCTGCACCAGTTTCTCCAGATTTTTTTTGATATCCCGAAGTTCGCGATTGCGTTGACGCAATTTAAATTGGCTATAGAGCAAACCGGAGAGCGTGATTGTAAGCAGCAAAATGAGAACCGAGCCCGAAAAGTTTGCAACATGCTGCCACTTGGTTCGCCCCTGCTCATCCTTAAACATATCCGCAATAGAGGCATCGGCAACTTGCGCGATAACAAAAAGAAGGAAAAATAAACCTAGGGCTCTCATGTTTTTGTGTTCCTATTTATCCCGTTCTTATAGACCGCATTTTTAACGCAAAATGTGGTGTAACTTTGAACCGCGCTCGACAACCCGAATGGTCGCCCAATCACCACAGCTCGGACAACGCCAGGTCATTTTACTCGCTTCATAACCACAAGAGCTGCAATGCTGCACAAGTTTGCCCATCACCATTTTTTTAATTAAGGCCAACATTTCGCCACATGTGTCCCGACCCCGCTCATTTATCGCCAGCTGAAGAAAAGCAGCTTCGGTCGCCAGCGCTGGAAAGCGCGCGAGTTGCTCCTGGCAATAATCCAAAGCGCGAGCATTGTCTTTCGCAATACGCATCAGATCAAGCACTTGGACAAGCAAAAACAGGGATGGAAATTGATTTTGCCATCGCAACAGCATCTGCAAATAACTATCTTGCTCGCCGTCCGAATAACAACGCGAAAGGGGCGCAATTATTTCTGCAATCAACGCTGAGTCTTGTGCAAACGCCGTGTTAAGCGCAGTGCGCGCAGCAACCCTATTATTCTCGATCAAGGCGAGCTCAGCATTTAAGATATTTGCGCGTGCGCAATCGGGATCGCGATCCAAAGCGGAACGTATTTTTTGACGCGCCATATCATATTCGTGATTTGCCAGCGCTTGACTCGCCAGCTCACAGGCAAAGTGCGCCTGTAAACAGCGCCAGTGGTCCGCTTCTTGGGCAAACTTTTTGCTTGTTAGACGATCAGCGATATCGATCGCTTTGAGCCACTCCTGAAATTCTTGATAAATACCCACCAAGTGTTGCATCGCTTGTACACGTGTGACTTGAGCCACACCGAGATGGTCAACAAGTGGCTGCAGTATGGCCTCTGCTCTATCATATAAACCTGATTCCAGATAATCTCTCGCCAGTTCGAGCTGGACACTGTGCACTTGGTCAGCGGTCAAAGCACCACTTTGCCCTACATTCTGATGCACTCTGACCGCCCGCTCGAGCTCACCACGTCGGCGCAGCAGTGCGCCGAGCGCAAAGTGCATTTCGAGCGTTTCATTATTTACCGGCAGGTGCGCGACGAAACTGTCGAGCGCTTCATCGGGCTGATCATTAAACAAGCTGGTAAGCGCATTATAGGTACGCAAATTAGACCAGTCGGTCATTGCATGTGGACGGCTAAATTGACGTTGAATGAGTTTCCAAAGCTCTGGGTCCCGCAAACGCGCCAGTAGATAACCGCAAGCTAAGGCCACAAAAATACTCGCGAACCACCAAAACGCGTTCACGCACTAGTCACCCGTATTTTGCGCTCGGTCTGCCTCGAGCCTTTGAACCTCTTTACTCAAAGCCCGACGCTCGCGCGTCACCCGAAAAACCCTGCCTTGGGCGCCCAGGAAACTGAGTGACGCTCCAAGCAAAATGCCAATAATCAATGTGCCAACTAAATACACGCCCAACGACAGATTTGGCAACGCAGTGCCAAACAGAATGGGTGAGATTTTATTTGGATTATCAAAAGCGAACCATGCGCCAATAAAAACCATCGAAATTAGCCACACGATAATCAGGATTTTTTTAACCCATCTGAACGTTGAACTTAGCATCCGTCATTGGCTCCTTTTACTGGCATTAACAGCACTGCATATAAGGTCGACAACCTCATCAATCGAGAGGTCTGTACTGTCAATCTTCACTGCGTCTTCAGCCGGGCGCAGCGGCGCCGCAGCCCGATGTATATCGCGTTCATCCCTGGCACAAATATCGGCAAGAATTGTGTCGTAATCTGCCGGGGCACCGGTTTCCGCCAGCTGAAGCATGCGACGCCTGGCGCGCTCTTCGGCGCTGGCAGTAAGGAAAAACTTGAACGGCGCATCGGGAAAAACCACCGTACCCATGTCTCTGCCATCCGCGACGAGCCCATGGGTATTAGCAAAGCTGCGCTGTCTTTCCAGCAGCGCTGCACGCAGGGCGGGAAGCGGTGCAATGGCCGACGCGGCCATACCTGTTTCCTCATCCCGAATTTCTCGGCTGACATCCACTCCATCGAGTATCACCCGGGTTATTGAGCCATCGACAACAAACCCGATATCCAGTTTCTCCGCCATCGCGGCCAGAGCTTGTTCTGCATCGAGCGCAATGCGTTTTTTAAGCGCCGCTAACGCAGCCAAACGATAAATAGCACCACTATCAAGCAAGGCTAAATCAAATTTTTCAGCGATACGACGGCTGACCGTACCTTTGCCCGAGCCGCTGGGACCGTCGATAGTGATAATCAAAGGTCTCTCCCAACAGCGTCAATTTCTTTCGCGATATTCGTGAGTACGAGCCTTGGATCATCGGCTTGTGTCACCGGCCGGCCAATGACCAGGTAATCACTGCCCTTAGAGACAGCTTGAGATGGTGTCATCACACGACGCTGATCCCCAACCGCTGCGGAAAGGGGCCTAATTCCAGGTGTAACGCACAAAAAATCTGAATGACAAGATTGCTTAATTGTCTCCACTTCATGCGCGGAACAGACCACGCCATCCAGACCACTTTGGTGTGCCAGGCGCGCGAGACGTTTTGCTTGAACAAGTGCCTCATCAACCACACCCACGGCAGCCAAATCAGAACTCTCCATACTTGTCAGCACAGTGACCGCGATAAGCAAAGGCCTTTCGGCAGCATTCGCCAAAGCCTCGGATGCAGCATCCAGCATCCTCGCACCGCCGCTCGCGTGAACATTCACCATCCATACGCCTAAATTACTTACTGCTTTAAGTGCCTTCGCTACCGTCGTGGGGATATCGTGAAATTTGAGATCCAAAAAAATATCGAAGCCTTTTTCTCTAAGACGCTCGACAACAGACGGGCCGTATGCGGTAAAAAGCTCCTTACCAACTTTTAACCGGCAGAGGGAAGGATCGAGTTTATTAACTAGAGCGAGGCAACTGTTTAAATCGTCAAAGTCGAGCGCGACGAGAATTCGAGGGTTGTCTATCAAAAGCAGTATTCCAAAGTATTAGGGCCTGTTAACACTGGCATTTTTAGCCGAATGCAGTGCGCGAATTCTAACACTTTAGAGAGCGGATGATTAGCTGTGAAGCTTTCCACAGCAAAATAATTAAAGCCGCCGATGTGCATAGCGGCGGCTTTATATGTGAGTTCGGTTTAAAGGGTAAGATTTGCGCGATTTTTTTGAACAGTCTTTTCCCCAATACCTTTGACTAACGCAAGATCATCTATGGATTTAAATTTGCCATTCGCTTTTCGATAGGCAACGATGGCTTCAGCCTTTTTGATACCTACACCGTTGAGTATTTCGGCAAGCAGCTCGGCACTTGCTTGATTGATGCTGATTTTGGCAACTGCGATAGGTGCGGGAGCCTTGTCCTTAGCCGCATATGACGCGGGTGAAAGGCTTAACATCAAACCAAAGCTCAGTGCAGAAAAAAGTTTGGCAAGCGTGGGGAGCTGAGTAATAGACGCAATAAATTGTTGAAGCTTCATGGTACTTTCCTTTGTTAAATAAACCACAAAAATGCGGGCGTTCCTTCATGGAACTGCGACTATTTTAGACGCACGAAAGGAAAAAAATAGGTCTATCTGCTAATTATAATGTCAGAGATATCGCACATGATGTGCGATATCTGGAAGCGATAAATCGTTATATCCTAAAATCGATATTAAAGCCGGTCATCAAAAAAGATTCATTTTCTGAATTAAGCAGGTATTTCACTTCGAAATTAAAATTCATACGCGGATTAACATAAACACCTGCGCCAAGGCCGTAGGAATCTCCCGATGAATTCCCCTCTACAATGCTGCCATCTTCAAATACAGAGGTGGTACTGATATCACTGGTTCCGTAGAGCGCATAAATACGCGCGATATCGTTTTCCAGCTGCAAGCGCAAATAATAAGCGTTGTATGATTCTATACTCGTTTTGGCAACGATAGCGGTACCGGTATTAGGGTTGCGTCCTATCTGAATGGTTTCATCTTCCAGCGATTGACCCGCACGTGCCTCGAGCCCGATCCAACGCCAATAAACACCACCCAACACCTCACCCGCCTTAAAGCTGACGTCTTTGCTGAATGCGTCTATCGCATCTACGTCAACCGAACCTCCACCGGCACCAACATACAAACCGAAGTCTCGCTTGTAAGATGTATCGTCGGCAAACGTGTCATAGCTTAGTGCGAGCAATAGACAAAATAAGTACTTCACAAGTAAGCATCCATTAATGTGATATAGGGCACCTCTGAATACTGCAGTATTCAGAGGTGCCCTAGTCTACGTGAGTTTCTCGGTTAGTTTCGAGACCCATAGCTAAAAACGGTTATTCTTCGCGAATTTCCAGCGGGATACCAATCTCTCTCGCCAATTCCGGGAAGTTAGGGAACGATGTCGCCACATTGGCACAATTTCGAATTTCAATGATCGCTTGCGCCCGCAGAGACGCAATCGCAAAGGACATCGCAATACGATGGTCGCCATAGCTTTCAACCTCGCCACCGGAGATAGTGCCCCCCGTGACCACAATCCCATCTGGTGTTGGCGAACACGCTACACCCAAAGCGGAAAGCCCATCTGCCATGGCTTGAATTCTATCCGTCTCTTTTACACGTAACTCTTCAGCACCGGTAACAACGGTTTCACCGTCCGCGCAGGCGGCAGCAACAAGCAACGCGGGAAATTCATCTATCGCGAGAGGCACCTGGTCTTCGGGTACTTTTATCCCTTTGAGCGGAGCGTGCTGTACGCGAATATCCGCCACCGGTTCGCCACCAACCTCGCGCTCGTTCAGCAAGGTGATATTGGCGCCCATCAAGCGCAGAATATTGATGACGCCGGTGCGCGTCGGGTTAATCCCAACATGCGTCAAAGTCATATCCGCCCCTGGGCAAATAGAACCAGCAACAAGGAAAAACGCTGCTGACGAAATATCGGCCGGGATATCAATGCTGCAACCAACCAGTTTGCCGCCTGAGCTAAGCTTGGCGGTATTGCCTTCGCGCTCCACGACATAACCAAAACCCTGGAGCATGCGTTCGGTGTGGTCGCGTGTCGGCGCAGGCTCGCTAACACTGGTCTCACCTTCGGCGTAGAGCCCGGCGAGCAACAAACAGGACTTCACCTGAGCACTCGCCATCGGCATATCGTAATGCATCCCTCTAAGCGCGCTGGCGCCCGAAATTTTAAGCGGTGGGCGGCCATTTTCTGCGGTTTCTATGTTTGCCCCCATCGTCCGCAGCGGATTGGCAACCCGATTCATAGGTCGCTTGGTCAGCGATTCGTCACCCGTTAATTCAGTATCAAACTGCTGCCCGCTCAAAATGCCCGACAGCAAGCGCATGGATGTACCTGAATTGCCAACATACAAGGCACCGGCGGGCGCCTTGAGTCCATGCAGGCCAACACCATGCACAGTCACATTGCCGTGATCAGGCCCTTCAATAACAACACCCATGTCACGAAAAGTCTGCAAAGTCGCAAGTGCATCTTCGCCCTCGAGAAACCCAGTAATCTCAGTAATACCTTCGGCCAGGGAGCCCAACATAATGGATCGGTGAGAAATCGATTTATCGCCCGGCACGCGGATTTTGCCCTGGGCCTTGCCGCCGGGTTTTACACTGTAGCTAAGGTTCTTGGGTTCGGAATTTTGCATGGAATGACTACTATAAGCTTGGTGAGATAACATTAAGGTAAAGCGATCGCGCGCTGCTTTCGCCCGGGTAAATACGCCGGTCAACGCCGTCGCATCTTCCTTTTCAATAAGCGCGCGCAAGCGGCTCATATTATTTAAAAATAAATCAATTGCGCTCAACACATCCTGTTTATTGGCCAGCATGATGTCGCGCCACATCGTCGCGTCGCTCGAGGCTATGCGGGTAAAGTCGCGAAAACCACCAGCAGCGTAGCGAAAAATGTTTTCATTTTGACTATCGTGAGCAAGGGTATCAACCAGCGAGTACGCAATGGCATGCGGCAGATGGCTCGTGGTTGCGAGCACCTCGTCATGCAGTGCAATATCCATATTGACGACGTCCGCCTTTACGCTTGACCAAAGCGCAGTAACTCGCGCAATGTGCGCTCTGCCAGACTCAGCAAAGGGTGTGAGAATGACACGATGATCAGCATAAAGCTCCGGGTTGTATGCATCGACGCCACTTTTTTCGGAGCCGGCAATAGGGTGGCCGGGCACAACAAATTCGGGCAGATATCCCCATACGTGCTGCACATCATCGCGCACACTGCCTTTGACACTCGCACCATCCGTAATAGTGACACCGTCGGGCACGCAGTCTTTCAGCTGACGGAGTATGTTCCGCATAGCGAGCGTCGGTACTGACACAAAGACGACGTCGCCCTCCCCCAGCTTATTGCGCAAATCGTCCATATTGCAGGTAGCTTCGTCGACAATGCCGAGTTCAAGCGCACGCGCGCAGACTTCCTCGCGCCTGGCAACACCTATCACGCGTTCACACGCGCGATATTTTTTTGCCGCCGCAGCCAGACTCGCACCGATAAGGCCGAGCCCGATCACCACCAGCTGTCGGGTTGCGCTAGAGGACACCACGGGGATAGGAGCCAAGAATTTTTAAATCAGATACGCGCTCGGCAATTTCGTCGAGTGTTTTTTTGACAAGTGCTTCACTCCGGTGGCCAGCAAAATCAATAAAAAACACGTAGTTCCAGGTACCTGAACGCGAAGGTCGCGTCTCGACGCGGGTGAGGTCAATACCGTTTCTATGGAAGGGCTCGAGTAAATCGTGTAAAGCTCCCGGCTTATTGGTCGTGGAAGCGATAATCGATGTTTTATCATCACCACTTACACCCACCGCTTGAGCGCCAATAATCAAAAAACGCGTCGAATTATCCGGCATGTCTTCGATATTTTTGGTCAGACTGCCCAAACCATAGAGTTCAGCCGCCATCTCTCCTGCAATTGCCGCAGCATGCCACTCGCCTTTAATTCGCTTGGCCGCTTCTGAGTTACTGCTTACAGCAATGCGCTCGGCGTTCGGATAGTTCGCGTCCAGCCACTTGCGACATTGCGATAACGACTGGGCATGGGAGTAAATACGTGTAATGCCATCGACATGCGTCACATCAGAGACCAGCAAATGGTGATGAATCCGCAAAACGACCTCACCGCAAATGGTCACGCCACTCTCGAGGAAATTATCCAACGTGTGGGTGACAACGCCCTCAGTGGAGTTTTCCACCGGCACAACACCATAGTGGGCAGCACCCGAGGCGACTTCACGAAATACGTCATCAATAGCGGGCATGGATACAACTTTGGCAGAATGGCCAAAATGTTTAATCGCCGCCTGCTGAGTAAAGGTGCCCTCGGGACCGAGATAAGCGACGTGAATCGGTTCTTCAAGCGCGAGGCAGGCCGACATAATTTCACGAAACAGGCGCGCGTATTCTTCATCTGCCAGGGGCCCCTGATTTCGATCCATGGCTTTGCGGAGCACTTGGGCCTCACGCTCAGGACGATAAAATTTGGGCCCAGCCGCATCTCCGTCGGCGCTATCTTTTTTGACCTTGGCGACCTCGAGCGCACAACGCGCGCGCTCAGAAATCAGTGCACCGATTTTTTCATCGATGCCATCAATGCGCTCACGCAGTTTTGCCAGCGCCTGTTCTTCGGCGGACGTTTGCTTATCGCTCATACTCGCCATCAATCTCCGTCACTGGCTTCGATATCGTCTTCATAGCCTTCCTGAATGCGCTCGACACCGACAATATGTTCACCTTCTTTCACACGAATTAAGCGTACACCCTGAGTATTGCGACCCAACACGGAAATCTCATCAACACGTGTGCGTACCAATGTGCCCTGATCGGAGATAAGCATAATCTCTTCGTTATCAAATACTTGCACCGCACTTACCAGAGACCCGTTGCGCTCCGTAGTCTGCATAGCGATAACGCCTTGCGAGCCGCGCCCTTTGGCTGGGAATTCGGTAACGTCTGTACGCTTACCATAACCGTTTTCACTTACAGTAAGTACACGTCCACCCTCGGCAGGAATAATCATTCCGACAACGTTTTGGTTTTCTTTCAATTTAATACCGCGAACACCACGCGAAACACGGCCCATCGCACGCGCCTGGTTTTCATCAAAACGTGCGGCTTTACCATCTGAAGACAGTAGCAAAATATCTTTGCTACCATCGGTAATTGCGGTGCCAACAAGGTGGTCACCCTCGTCGAGATTAATCGCGCGCAAACCGACAGAGCGCGGCCGCGAGTAATCGACCAATGCCGTTTTCTTAACCGTACCGTTGGACGTCGCCATCACGATAAAGTGGTCTTCATCGAATTCTTTGACCGGCAGAATTGAAGTAATGCGCTCACCCTCTTCAAACGGCAGCATATTGACTATTGGACGGCCGCGGCTTTGGCGGCCGGATACCGGAATCTGGTAGGTTTTTAACCAATACACTTTGCCGACATTGGTAAAACACAAAATGTAGTCATGCGTGTTTGCAATCACCAGGTGCTCGACAAAGTCTTCATCTTTCACCGCTGTTGCAGACTTGCCCATGCCGCCACGTTTTTGCGCCTGGTAGGCGTCAAGCGGCTGGCTTTTCGCGTAACCGCCATGAGAAATGGTGACCACCCTATCCTCTTCCGTGATCAGGTCTTCCTCGGTTAAATCCAGCTGGGATTCCTGAATATCAGTGCGGCGTTCATCGCCGTACTCTTTCTGAATGTCATCGAGTTCTTCGCGAATCACTTCCATTAAGCGCGCTGCATTATTAAGAATTTCCAGGTACTCGACGATTTGCTGCAAGCGCTCCTCGTACTCCGCGATCAGCTTATCGTGCTCCATCCCGGTAAGACGGTGCAGACGCAAATCCAGTATCGCCTGAACCTGCGCGGGCGATAAGTAGTATTGGCCATCGCGCATACCGAATTCCGGTGCTAATTCGTCGGGACGACACGCATTTGCGCCTGCACGCTCCAAGTACTGGCCAATAAGGCCGGGCGACCAGGCTCTGCCCAACAGTGCATCCTTCGCATCCGCGGGTGACGAAGAATTTTTAATTAATTCGATTACCTCATCGATATTCGCAATCGCAACAGCGAGCCCTTCCAACACATGACCGCGCTCACGCGCTTTGCGCAAGAGGTATACGGTTCTGCGCGTCACCACTTCTCTGCGGTGTTTGATAAAGTGTTGGAGCAACTCTTTGAGGTTAAGTACGCGCGGTTGTCCTTCAACCAGCGCGACAATATTAATGCCGAACACACTTTGCAGCTGGGTTTGTGCGTAGAGATTATTCAATACCACTTCACCCGAATCGCCGCGTCGAATTTCAATCACTACGCGCAAGCCATCTTTATCCGATTCGTCCCGAATTTCGGTAATGCCCTCAACTTTCTTTTCTTTAACAAGCTCGGCAATGCGCTCGACCAAACGCGCCTTATTCAGCTGGTAGGGAATCTCATGAATAATGATGGATTCGCGGTTATTTTTTTCATTGACCACAACTTCCGCTTTCGCGCGAACATAGATGCGACCACGACCGGTGCGATAGGCGCGGAGTATGCCGGCACGACCGTTAATGATCGCTGCCGTTGGAAAATCCGGGCCGGGTATTATTTCTATCAGCTCTTCAATCGACGTTGAGGGTTCGTCAATCAGCTTGATGCAGCCTTTAACCACTTCACGCAAATTATGCGGTGGGATATTTGTCGCCATACCCACGGCAATGCCCGAAGAGCCATTGACCAGAAGATTGGGCACTCGGGTTGGTAAGACGTCAGGAATCTGCTCGGTGCCATCGTAGTTGGGCACAAAATCGACAGTTTCTTTATCGAGATCCGCGAGCAATTCGTGTGAGATTTTCGACATACGAATTTCGGTGTAACGCATCGCCGCAGCACTGTCGCCATCAATGGAACCAAAATTCCCCTGGCCGTCCACCAACATGTAGCGCAGTGAAAAAGGCTGAGCCATCCGCACAATGGTGTCGTACACAGCACTATCGCCGTGGGGATGGTATTTACCGATCACATCACCGACCACACGAGCCGATTTTTTAAACGCCTTGTTGTAATCGTTTTTTAGCTCGCCCATCGCGAATAGTACGCGTCGGTGCACAGGCTTGAGGCCATCGCGCACGTCCGGCAGCGCGCGCCCGACAATAACGCTCATAGCGTAATCGAGGTAGCTCTGCTTTAGCTCGTCTTCAATCGTAATAGGAAGGATTTCTTTCGCGATATCACCCATAGGAACCAGGATTGTCCTTATTGTTTTTGTGGAAACTGAAATCGCCCAAGAAAGTGGCCTGAGCGAGGACATAAAGCGGACAATACTAGCATAAAAAGCCCTTACCCACGAAACTCAATAGTGATCTAAGTCCGCGTCACTGGGGGAGATTTCTCAATCTCGAACACATTGCCAAGCTTTGCACAAATGCGGCTCTGGCGCATAATGGCTGCGATCCTGTGACAATGATTAAACAATGACCACTTCCGACTCTGAACGCTATCTCGCCCGGAAAAATTTCTTTAAGCAACTACTCACTGTTTTCGGCCGCTTACCTGTTTACGAAGCGTTGATGGTGGACGAAGCCGAACCAGTTCGCCTGCACCTGGCTAAAAGCAATAAAAACGCAGATATCCTCGATAATATTATCGCTATCGCACAAAAGCGCGGCGCCGAGATTGTTTACCACGACAAGCGCGAGCTCTCACGTATCTCCAAAAACGCTAAACAGGACCAGGGTGTCGCGCTTGATATTAAGCCAGCGGGTTTTCGCGAATTTGCTGCTACTGAAGTGCTCAATCATTCGCCTGGCGAATTTATCGCACTCGACAACATTACCAACCCGCAAAACCTGGGCATGATTATTCGCTCAGTATGCGCATCCAATACCCGCGGATTAATTTTGCCCCGGTCGGGATGCGCCAAGCTTGATGGCCTGGTCATTAAAGCGAGCGCAGGCACACTTTTTAAGGCGTCTATATTTCGCTGTGACTCATTACACGAAGCGCTGGTGGATGCAAAAAATAACAGCTGCGCAATTGTCGGCTTGGATGTGCAGGCAACACGTCAATTGTCATCTTTCGAAACTACTGGCAACACCATTTTTGTGCTGGGTAATGAGAGCGAGGGGTTGTCGAGGAACATTCATCAACTTTGTACACATAATGTGCGGATTCCGATGCGCAATAACGTCGAATCATTGAATGTTGCAGTGACAGCGAGTCTTATTGCGCTACGACATCAAATTTAATTTCCCACAACGAAAAACCACTCCAATAAAGGTGCCCCAAAAACGTTTTGTGATGGGGAGTAGGTTGAGGTGGCTTCACCGACATCCCCGCCAAGGATGGCGGAGAGTAGAGCAATGCAGGAGCAATTGCCGAGGATGTCAGTGCAGAGCTTCATGGATGAACTTATGCGTCCACCGATGCCTACTCTCCATCGCAAAACTCGCGTGTGCCATACCAGGCGTTAATCACGACTTACAAATTTCTCTTACCTAAGTTCATAGCGACCCCATTAACTCATGAGACGACGATGTAAAAACATCTTTCCTCAGGGTCGAGCTCACACTAGCTAGATCATTCAAGTAAGTGCCATTAGTAAATTTGAAGGTAATGATAAAAAGTTAAATTTAACGGGATTTAAGTTAGACCTGCGCAAAGGCTTTGCGCGGGTCTAACGTAACGAACGCACCCGACAAATTATTTTTTTCTATCAAGATCGCTACATTAAGCCACCAACCGATATTGATTTGCCCGCGATAATCCCGAACTCACGACGTTAAATGTAATATCCTGAGCATCAAGCAAGTCCGCGCCGCACGTGGTTTTTAAAACAAGCCGCGCATTTCGCAGAGGACCAAAGCCCTTGAAAGTAAAGCGCCCCGTCATCAAACCATCGGACAGCTGTTGAATCCGACAGCGATCGATCGTGACGCGATGTTTTTTCATCGCATCGAAATATTCAATACAAAACTCTACATCTATAGCACGTTCCCAAATATTGGAGTGCAGCCAACATGCGGCTTCGACAGTGAGTTTCCAGTGATGAAAATCTTCGTGAGTGGTCACCGGGCTTGTCGCCGGTGCTTCAAGATAAGCGAGGGTAATGTCTTCCATTTGTGAATTCCTTTTTGTTCCAGTCCATTGGAAGCTGCTAGGATAATGATTGCGCGAAAGCCAACAATGTCAAAAAGCGCCAAAATACCCACAAAAAGGCGCGCTACCCAAAAAACATCGACGGAGCGAATATGAAAATTCGATTTTGTTTTACCTTAGTGGCAACTTTCCTGGTTATTTTTGCAAGCACGCAGTTGCGGGCAGAATCCTCTGTTTGGAAAGTGAGCGGTGACAACGGCAATTATTTTTATCTGGGCGGCACGGTACACCTGCTCTCCGAGCAAGATCACCCTCTGCCGGACGAGTTTGATAAAGCCTATGCCGACACGCAACATATATGGTTTGAAACTGACATTGAAGCGGCGCAGTCACCTGCATTTCAAGCACAAATGATGACGGCGATGATGCTGCCGCCCGGACAGCGTTTGCAGGACACGTTGAGCGAGCAAACTTACGCGCGTTTGGCAACCTTTATGCTAAGCCGCGGTATTCCCGCCGAACAATTTTCGCCTTTTTCTGCAACGGGCACTGGCTTGGTGCTTGTCGTGATGGAATACCAGCGTATGGGCTTGCAGCCTCAATGGGGGGTGGAAACGGTAATGAACAATCGCGCCGTCTCTGATGGCAAACGCACGAGTGCGCTGGAAACACCCGAGGAACAAATTTCATTTATCGCGAATATGTCGGGCGGTGACGATGACAAGATGATCGACTATACCCTGCGCGATTTAGAGAGATTACCCAGCTATTTTGGCGATTTAAAACAGGCTTGGCGCACAGGCAACTTGAAAGCGATGGAAACTGCGGCACTATCAGACTTAAAAAAGGAATTTCCCAGAGTACATGACACCTTGATCGTAAACAGAAATCGCAATTGGATGGCGAAATTGCCGTCACTGCTCGATTCAAAAGACATTGAATTCGTGCTGGTCGGCACACTACACCTGGTTGGTAAAGAGGGCCTTGTTCAGCAGTTACGCGGCAAAGGCTATACCGTTAAGCAACTTTAGGCTTGGTCAGCACCGCGCTGACCAAGCTCTTCGAGGCGTGTGAGCAGCGTTTGCAGCAAACCAGTGGCTTCCGTTTTTTCGCCTGCTGCCGGCTCGGCGAGTTGAGCGAAACCGCTGAGGCCGAGCTTGTCGGCTTGCACGCGCATATCTTCAAGCGCTTCAATAAAACGCGCGAGCACGTTGTACCTGGCTTCCTCCAGGCTGACTGCCTTGCTTCCAACCATGTCAACCAGTGTTGGCTTGCGGTACTGTTCGTAGGTTTCTTGCACCTGCGTTGTACTTTGATAGCGCAGATTAAGCGAAAACATCGCGATTTCTTCGCTATCGAACCCCACTTCCAGCGCATATTCATAAGCCTTCTGTACATCGCCGGCAAAAAATACATCAGAAACCTCTTTTATCTGCGCGAGTAAGTCTTCAATAGCGTAGAGTTCGCCTTCATCTATTTCACCGCGAATATCAAGATAAAAGCCACTCGCCGCGCGAAAACTGCCGGCAACAGCATTGGCTTCCGAACCGCCGTAGCGCGCGCTCTGCCCCTGCAAAACGGATGAAGAAGCGGAAGCAGCACGAATCACAACGGTATCGCCATCCTGTGTTTTTAATGAGAAAGAAAAACTGCGGCTCTCGGCACTGCGGTAGTCGAAACTGGTGGCTTCAAGCAATTGCCCCAGATTAGACGGTGCATTCGGTGCTGGCGGTGGCGTCGTGGACCCAACCTTAGCAACACCATTGTCATTATCGCTTCGCCGTGGCTCGCTGGCTTTTGGTGCTTCCACGTCGGCGGTGTTAAACGCATCTCTGCGAGATGTCTGTGCATCGCGCAACTCAGAAGAAACGGGTGATTCAACGGCAAAGGCTTCTGCCAAATCGTCCACACCGGCTAATACATCGCTGTAGGTTTGTTCAATGGCGTCTTCAACGTCACCATTAAGGAAATCCATGCCGGCGATTTGCTCATAGGCATCGCGATACCCGGAAACAAAACCATCCAGCCCAGCCTCGAGACGTGTGGCAAGATCCTCGTCACTCGCGCCTTCAGCGACGTCGGCGCGCAAGCGACCGGCAATGAAATTAAGAATGGTATTTGCCGCGTCTGTTCGCTCGTCTTCGCCATCAAACCCACCAGTTTTCTCGGGACCGAAGGAATAGGTTAAAGATGTGTGCTCAACACGCACGCTGGTATATTCCACCCGGACAAAGCTGTGCTGCTTCGCGTCACTATCGTCTAAAGGAACAGGTGCCTGCTGGAAAGCTTGCGAGGTTTGTTGAAAGGCAGGATTAACAGAAGGCACTGTCATAGCGGGCTCCAATTACGGCATATGTTCAGCCAAAAAATTCATTCACTGGCAAAGTTAACGGCCGAAATTAACAACGTTTCAATATCAAGTTCGTCTTAACAGAGGACGTTCTTATGCGCTTTAAAAAATATCCCCTCACCCGCGCCAGCCTTTTGCGCAATACCAAAAAACGGCGTTCTTGAACAAAGCATTGATGTGCCGCCAATAATACACAAAGGATTCGGTGACCGATGATCGCCAGCACATCATATTCGTCTTAGTGCAACGCCTTTTTTATATGCGTTCAAGTGCACAACACGTCCCGCTTTACAAACATTGATTTTGGCGATTTTAGAACTAGTGTTCATATTACGTATTCAATAGATGCGAGTTGCTATGCAATCACAGCTTTTCAATGTGAAAACCTTCGCGACGATATTGCTCGCATCATTAGCATCATTTACCCAGGCAACAGCCGTTGATTTTGGCGGGTCCGTTCGCCTGAGAGCCGAAAGTAAGCAAACATTTAACCTTGAAGAAAGCTCACAAACGTATTGGTTGTCGCAAATTCGCGTCCATGCCAATACAACTATCACCGACGACAACGCTCTGTTTGTTGAGTTTCAGGACGCCAGGGTACACGCTGAAGATCCAAATGGTATTCCAGGGATTAATGAAGATGCACGCAACCAACCTTTTTCCGACCAGCTCGATATACATCAGTTGCACTGGATGTATGTCAATAACAAAGTGGATGTGAAAGTTGGACGTCAGAAATTCAATTTGGGGGACAAACGATTGGTCGCCTCGTTGGAATGGGTCAATACCGCCCGAGTTCATGATGGTGCACGTTTCACCTATAAAACCCCAAATCGCCACTATGACGTTTTTGCAAGTACTTTGGTATCAATAAAGCCCGATGAATTTAACGATCAATCAAACGCCAATAATCGCTATTTTGATAGCGATTTTCACGGTGCCTTTATCTCTGATAAAACAGTAGTGACCGGACAAAATGTGGAGTACTGGTGGTTTTATCGCGACAATAATACCGGCCTGTTTAACGACAGCATTCATACGCTCGGCGCGCGGCTGGACGGCAGTAAGGCTCACTGGAGCTGGGACATTCAATTCGCTTGGCAAACGGGAGATTTTTACGATCCTGGCAGCGCTAAAACCTTGAATCACAACGCCGCTATGCTTCATGCATCAACGGAATATACATGGTCTGGCAGTATAGTTGGTATCGGCTACAGCTGGGCAAGTGGCGACGAAGACCCATCCGACGATGAGCACGGCACCTTCGATAATTTATATCCGCTGAACCATGCCTACTACGGATATATGGATCTGTTCTCTTTGCAGAACATTCATAATCTTGAACTCACATATGTTCGTCCACAACTGCTCGGAAGCAACGCCAAACTAAGAATAGCGTGGCATCAATTCTGGCTCGATAACACCAACGACGCTTGGTATAACGCCGGATTGGCTGGCAATGGCGCTCGGCGCACCAACGCCATTGCTCTGGGAGCCAATAACCACGTTGGCAATGAGCTTGATACAACACTAGCGATGCCTGTCGCGGGTGTGCATGTTGTCGCTGGCTTCAGCTATTTTTTTGCTGGCGACTACGCATCGGATACGGGCTCAGGATCCGATGCGCATTTTCTATTTTTGCAATTGCGGAAAGCATTTTGATGCTTTCATTGCAAGGAAAATGAGTTTACACCTGCAGAATCAATTTACGATTTAATAGGAGTCACTATGCTAAACAAACTTACCCTAGAAGTAACATCGGGCGCTCAAACCAAGCTGAGTTTGGTCATTTTGTTTCTCCTACAAAACTTTTTATTTAATAGCGTTGCTCACGCAGAACAAAGGCGCACACCAAACGATGTTTATGCTGGCATTGCATATGCCAGTCGTATCGCAGATAAATTATTGGCTGAAAGAAAAATTAACGACATAACTATTCCTCTTTCAAGAGAGACCGATGTCAAGCCAATGCATGTATATGAACTACACACAACTGTCTTAAGCTCGCTCTATGAATTCTCGCTAACGCTTCACGTGCGCCCACCACCGGTAGCCGTATCAACCCCTATTCTTTATACACCTGAAGATGTCTATAAGTTGACGAGCCTGGTCGTAAATAACCTTGAGAAGGTCTACAAAGAAAGCGGCAGAAAAATTAACTTTCGCCCAATAAAAGTCACGGGCAAGACACCTTCAGATGTGTTTCAAGTACTCTACACCTTGTACTACCAAGTCCATCTCTTAAATAGCAACGGCAAGAAACTTAGCCCCAACAATGTTTATGCACAAATTCAAAGGGCTAGAGAAGACCTCCAATACTGTATTTTAACCATCTCTAAACGTCTAGAACAAACACAAGAAGAACAAAAAAGAATGCTGGTATCCTCTGTCTATGGCTTTCACCCAAATGGCTCGACTATGCCACCAATTCAACAAGATAAAACACCGAAAGATGTGCTTTATCAAGCGCTTGACACAAGAGAAAACATCAACCGACTTCGCCAATACTACAATATGGAACGAATAAAAGTCCCACAAGCCAAACAATTTACTCAAGTCGCGCCAGTTGATGTATTTTTACAGACTCAAATCATTATCGCCGAGCTAAATTTATTAAAAATACCAATGGGCATCTCATCGACAACCAATCGACCTGTATCTGTCACGGATAAATCACCCTCAGATGTTTTTCATGAGACAAAACACATTGATTACATGATCAATAGGTTGCTCAAGGTTGATTTGAGGGGTAAAGGAGTAAGTCAATTATGAGCTATCTAAACACTATCAGGAAAAAAATTCTTGCAGCCAATGGCTTAATGCTAGCCTTGCTCTTAATTATTTTGGTCTACGTTTTCTTTACTCTCAATGCAAATCGTCATTTACTTATTGAGCAACAGTCAGCTGTCGCGGAGCTGGAGGCAATAAGCCTCATTGAACAGGTTTTTTATGAATACAACCTGGTTAATGCCGAATTTATTATGCTCTTGCAAAACACAGATAAAACTCGCCGCGACGAGCTATTTACTAAATTAGTAAATCTGATCAACGACAGTGATGAAGCAGAAATAAAAGGACTTAGCCACCACGTTAAAGAACATTACCAAAAATTAAGCGCTACCGCAGCCGCTTTTATAGATGATGACCGAATGTCGGGAAATTATAAATTGGCTCAGGCAAAACTAGTATCAGATAAAATTGCGAGCAAATTACTTGAGCAAATGACGATAAAAAAGGCAAATGAAAAAAGATTTTTTGGATTGGTATCCACCTCCAACCAAAGGGTTAGTACGGCACTTTATATACTTCTGGCGAGCACGATCGTATGCGGCATCGGCATTCCAATTTTGTTGGCTAACATGATTAATGCCAACCTCACTAAATTAACTGAGGTTATCAATCATATTGAGTCAAAAGGTGACTTGACTTTACGCGCCGAATTAAACACCAACGATGAAATTGGTATATTGGCAAAGGCTTTTAATCGACTCCTAGATAATCTCTTTAATATTGTTAGCGATGTACAAGATAAGGGAAATATTCTCGTCGATTCCGCCATTGCACTATCGAAGTTAACTGAGAACACTCGTGACGGGGTGGACGATCAGTTTCAAGAAATCAGTCTTGTGGCAACATCCATGGTTCAAATGGAGGCTTCAGTCAATGAAGTCGCCAATATATGTCAACAGGCTGCAGAGCTTTCGAGCAACTCTAAAGATGAATCCCAAAGCGGGAATACGGTAGTGAACGCCACTATTAACGCTATCGATGAGCTTGCTTCTGATGTTAAGGACTCAGCGGACGTTATTGATGAACTTAAATCCCGGAGCGAAAACATCGGTTCAGTACTTGATGTGATAAAAAACATATCCGAACAAACCAATTTACTCGCATTAAACGCGGCAATCGAAGCCGCTAGAGCAGGTGAGCAAGGTAGAGGATTTGCCGTAGTATCAGACGAAGTAAGAAACCTTGCTCAGCGAACGAAAGAATCGACAGTAGAAATTGAAGATCTAGTAGAATCACTGCAAAGGGGCGCTCAGAACGCGTTCGACCGCATGCAACAGAGCCGACACAAAACCGAGGATACCGTAAATAAAGCTAGGGAGACCGGTAATTCGTTAGAAACGATCAACACGTCTATTCAGAATATCGCTGACTTGAGTACACAAATTGCAGCCGCTGCTGAAGAACAATCGACAACTGTGGAGGAAATTAGCCGCAATATTAGTAAGATACGCTCAGTCTCGGAAGAGACCTCTGGATCTGTTGGACAGACTTACGAAAGTAGCAAAACCGTTAACAACGTTGGCCTTCAGTTACAGACGCTGGTTGGAAAGTTTAAGGTTTCATAAGAGGTACACTGATTGCGAATAGCGTTTATCCACTCCCTGACAATAACCCACGCCGGCTCTTGCTTTCTGCTTCTATTATTTTAAACGCCTGAATAAAAATACAAGACTTGACACCACTGGGCTCCCTCTCCACCCAACCTCAACGCGCTAAACAATACATACGACAACTACAGTGTGCCCGGCGCCAACAACTACGATGGACGCGTTATGAAAACGGACCCGGTTGGCTATGCCGATCAAATCAATTTATATGCCTATGTGCGCAATGACCCGATGAATTTTACCGATCCTACGGACCTGGAAGGCTGTGAAAATGTTAAAGCCAAGCATTGCGAGCAACATATTGAAATGATTCCTGATAAGAAAGGCGGCTCTGAGGGTGTGGGAACGCTTACTGGGGAGAATGCCAGGAAGTTTGTTGATCAGAAGCAGTTTTCCGGTGGTGGAAGAGGTGAATGCATGGGAGATTGTCATGGTATTTCGGGGAGGGAGAATTTTAATTCTTTAGGACCTGAACGAAGTAGAGCTTTGTTTTCTAGCGGTTTATCTGGAGCTGGTGCTGTTATTGCGGGAATTGGATGTAGTACTGGGCTGACATGTATTACAGCGGGCCTTTTAGCTGTAGACTCCGCAAGGCAGTTTGATATAGCGCTAAGGGGAAATGATCCTGTTGTTTCTCTCGCATCGTCTATGGGGGCATCAGATGTACAGGCTGACTCTGTAGCCACAGGATTAAATTATGTCACCGCTGCCTTTACAATTAGCGCTGCTTATAAAAACACCTTAATGAATTTTAGTGGCGTGCCACTAGCCACAGACACCCACTGTATCACTTGCTGGTTATTTCAAATAACTGTATATTCAAACAGCATATAAATAGATAGACTTTCAAGGACGAACCATGCCCAAGCCCCGCAAATACTTATTTCTCTCGACGCTATACCCTAATTATCACTGTACCTCTCGCGACGCAATGTTGGAGGTAACCGAGGAGGAGTTGCTATCAACTCTAAACGAAGAAGAGATAGAAGATGAAGAGGTATAGTGTTATTGTTGTTAAACAGCGTTTAACAAATGTAAACAGGTGATCTTATGTTAGGTGTTCGATTAGATGAACAACTTGAAAACCGCTTAAATGCCTTAGCGGAGAAAACACAGCGCTCTAAGAGCTTCTTAGCGAAAGAAGCCCTAACTCGCTATATCGAGGAAGAAGAGCGTAAACAGCGTGAAAATGAGCTGACAATGGCACGCTGGCAGGAATACCAAGAAACGGGAGAAGCCGTGAGTAATGACGCCATGGTGGGCTGGCTCGACTCCTGGGGCACAGATCAGGAGAAACCATGCCCAGTGAAATAGCCTGGCTGCCAGGTGCGACAAAAGATGTTGATCGCCTGAGAAACTTTATCAAATCTGAAAATCCCCGCGCAGCCCAGCGTGCCGCCAAACGTATCATTGAAGGTGTGAATATCCTTCAAGAGAATCCTGAAGCTGGCGTACCAGTAGAAAGTTTGATGGATTATCGAGACTTAATGCTGACCTTCGGCGCGGGTAAATACATCATCCGATACCGCCAAGAAGCGGAAAATCGAATCGTGATTGTTCGAATCCGTCACAGCAAGGAAGAAGGCTTTTATTAAGACCCAAAGCGCTTGTTTACCGGAGACAATGTGCATCATCCCCTGGCCGTCCAGCTCATGCTAAAAAGACCAGCACCAGCGTACCCAATGTGCCAAACTGAGAGTGAGTGAGTCACTCCGTAAGATGGAATATGGGTTTTTAGTTTTCTAAACCAAAAGAAAGTAAATAGAACAGGCACTCATTGTAATCTTAGCGAGTGCCTTTTTAATTTTTATAGTTCGCTAGCTAGCGCCCTCCTCTATTACCCTGACCTTCACAGACGAATCAATTTCAAATAATGGCTGCTTTGCCTACACAGGACAAATGTGTCGATCAAATAAATATATGCCTATGTACGCAATGGCCCGATGAATTTTACCGAGCCTACGGGCCTGGAAGGATGTGAAAAAGTTAATTCCCGGCATTGCACACAACATATTGAAATTATTCCTAATGAAAAGAAAAGAGGCTCTTCAGACGGCCTGGTTACGCTTACTGGTGAAAACGCCCAACAGGCCATTTCACAGAACAAGCAAGGCACCCACATTAAAGATATGTAACCGCACATCGCGGCTTGCAGAACTCGGTCTCAATACCCGTACGACCAACAATTTAAGCAGCGATTAAAATCAATTTCTCACCGAAAGAGTGGTACTCGTTGGGGTAAGACCAAAGCTTGCCTGACAAAAAAAGGGGGGGTATTCTCTGCGTCCTCATGTTCTTGTCTTCCCCCAACCCGAGGTGACACTTTGCGCAGATTATATTGGTTACTCATCGCTCTCATTATTACCGCCTGCGCATCCTACCCCGCGCTGGATAATCTCTATGGGCCGGCCGACCCAAGTCGTTACGACAACCCCATCGACGCTGAGGTGGATCTATCACTGGATTACCAACAGACAATTAAGCCAACTCTCGAGAATCGCTGCGTCGTATGCCATGGTTGCTACGATGCGCCCTGCCAGCTCAATTTAAATTCCTACGAAGGCATCACCCGCGGTGCACACAAAGACAAAGTCTATTATTCAGCGCGACTGGCAGCGGCCAATCCTGCGCGACTCTTTATCGACGCCAAATCGAATGAGGAGTGGCGTGAAAGAGGTTTTTACCCCGTGCTAAATGAGCACAACCCGAGCGCTGAAAACAATCGCAATGCCAGCGTTATGCACCGTCTTTTGGATTTAAAGCGCGAAACGCCCTGGGGCGAAAACGAGATTTTGGATGAAGCGCACTATGATTTTGCGCTGGACCGCTCGCAAAGCTGCCCGAAATTAGATGAATTAAATAGCTTTGAACAAAAACACCCCGACTGGGGAATGCCCTATGGCTTGCCACCACTCAGCGATGAGGAACACACATCATTAACCCAGTGGTTACAGGCCGGCGCGCCCTATACCGCCCCACAAGCACTCGATCAATCCTATATTGATGCGGTCGCTCAATGGGAGCATTTTCTCAATGGAGACGATCTTAAATCGCAGTTGATGAGTCGTTATATTTACGAGCACTGGTTTATCGCAAATCTTTATTTTGATCAACTGCCACTTGGCGAAGTGTTTAAACTTGTGCGTTCTAAAACACCTCCCGGGCAGGCGGTTGATATTATTGCCACCCGACGCCCGACAGATGACCCTGAAGTTGACCGGGTGTATTACCGGTTGGTTCGACAGAAAACCGGCTTGCTCGCGAAAACGCATATGCCCTATGTCTTAAATGCCAAGCGCATGCATCAGCTGCAAACATGGTTTATTGACAGAGAATATACTGTCAGCACCCTGCCCTCTTATAAAAGGCAGGACGCATCCAATCCGTTTTTGACTTTTGTCGATATTCCCGTCGAATCGCGCTATCGCTTTATGCTGGAAGAAGCGCAATTTACGATTATGGGCTACATAAAAGGCCCGGTATGTCGCGGGCAAGTAGCCGTAAATGTGATTAACGATCACTTCTGGGTGGTCTTTGTTGATCCCGATTTAGGCAATGTCGGCCGCGGCGAAGAATTCCTCACGAGCCAAATAGACAACTTAAAATTACCCGCACGCAAGGGTAGTAATGCAGGCGCGCTGGGCTGGATACAGCACGCACAAACCGAATCGGCATACCTGAGAGCCAAAACCGCTTTTATTAATGAAGTATTTGACGATAGTAATCCGCCAAACTTGTCGCTTATTTGGGATGGCGAGGGCACAAATCCCAATGCCGCATTAACCATTTTCCGCCACTTTGACAGTGCGACTGTGGTAAAAGGCTTTGTTGGCGAAGCGCCGCAAACCGCCTGGGTCATCGACTACCCCATGCTGGAGCGCCTGCACTACTTACTGGTGGCAGGCTTTGACGTTTATGGCAACGTTGCGCATCAATTAGATACGCGTTTATTTATGGACTTTTTACGCATGGAAGGCGAATTTAATTTTATTGCTTTTCTACCGGCGGCCTCACGCGACCTGGTGCGTGACCAATGGTATCGCGACGCACCTTCACGCGTTCGCCGCTACATTAACGGCTGTAAGGCTTTTTACACACAGGAAACTGGCATCGATTTTAATACCGCTGCCACGTTCCCAGAGATGCTCAGCCTGCTAAAAAATCATTTAGCCCCGGCTTTGCAAAACAACCCATATGCCATTGCCAACAGCACACTGGACACCAAGTCACAAAACCACATTCGACAACTCGCCTCGTTAACAGGGGCATCGCTTTCGTTTCTACCAGAACTTGCATTCCTTAGCGTACGCGACAAACAACAAAACCTGCACCATTTCTCACTGATACGTAACAGCGCTCACAGTAATATCTCGCACCTGTTTAACGACCATAAACGACGCTTGATTAATGAAGATACGCTAACCGTTACGCACGGTTTTCTCGGTGCTTACCCAAATACCTTTTATCTTATAGAGGAAACCGAGCTTGCCAGCTTTGTCAGCAAGTTAAGGCAATTAGCTTCTGAGGAAGATTATCGCAATTTTGCAAATAACTACGCTATTCGCCGAACGGATAAACGCTTTTGGGATCACAGTGATACCCTGCACGCCGCCTACCGCGAGTTAGCGCCGGAAGAAGCCGGTCTTTTTGATTACAATCGCCTTGAGAATCGCTGAAGATGAGAAATGTAGGTCTCGCAATAATTTTTATGTTAATTCACGCAGGCTGTGCAGTCACAAAGCCAGATCTGCGTGCCTTGTATAAAGTTGAGTCGCATGTCTCAATGGACAGCCCAAAAGGTGGCGGCATTCAACCACCTGTGATCGTTATTCCCGGCATTGTAAGCAGCACCCTGATCGACGAAAACGATAAAGAAATTTGGTTTGGCCCCTGGCACAAATTGCTCACCAGCCAATATAAGGAAGCAGCCCTGGAAATCGATGAAAAAACGTTATTACCCAAACCTTCGCGTATTCGTGCATCGACCTTACCCGATAAAGTTTTGTTTTTTGATTTTTATGGCTCCCTTTTTTCAACACTTGAAAATTACGGTGACTACGCCTTCTCAAAACCGGGCGTTGCTTATACAGGCAGTGGCCGACGCTACTATAAATTCGCTTACGACTGGCGTTACGACAATACGCACAACGCAAAATTACTGGATGAGTTTATTGATCAAATTCGTCGCGACTACAGTGATCCAACACTGGAAGTTGATTTAATCGGCCACAGCATGGGTGGTTTATTGGCGCGTTACTACATGCGATACGGTGGTGCCGACGTACTTGATGACAATGAATTTCCCGTAACGCAAGCAGGTGCAAAAAAAGTACGACGGCTGATTCAGCTGGGGGCACCGAATTTAGGATCTGCTGCGGTACTGCACCAACTTATCGAAGGTTATAAGGTTTTATTCACCACGGTTCCGGTGGAAGTTATGGTGACGATGCCGAGCGTTTATCAATTACTACCTCACCCGCTCAATCGTTGGTTAGTGACCAACGAAGGCAAAACTCTGGATCGCGATTTATTTGATGTAGAAGTATGGCGACGCTTTCAATGGGGTATTTTTGACCCGGAAGTTGTCGAACGTATCATTTCTCAATACGAGACGAGAGAAGAAGGCGAACGTCGCGTTGCTTTGTTACAGCGATATTTTCATAAACACCTGGAACGCGCCCGGCGGTTTGTATGGTCACTGACTGTGCCTGTGCCCGACCTGGATTACGATATTGTGGCCTTCGGTGGCAACTGTTCACTGACGCCAGCACGACTATTGGTGGAAGAAATCGACGGCGAATCTCACGTGCGTTTGTGGCCAAAAGAAGTGAAAAATAAAATAAAAGGTATCGACTATGATCTCCTGATGCTTGAGCCCGGCGACGGACGCGTAACCAAGCCATCAATGCTTGCGCGCGAATTGCTCGACCCGACGAAACCCCGTCATCATTACAGTTTTTTTCCGCTGAATCACTCATTCTTTCTCTGTCACAGTCATGGCCAGCTGGCGGGCAATATTAATTTTCAAGACAATCTGCTAAATGCGTTATTAGAACCCAATTAATTATTCCTGATTACGGCGTATCTACATGAAAACAAAACACCGCTAGCGCTTGGAAAAAGTTTCACATAGGCTGCAACATTTACCATGTACAAAAATCATAATGTAAGAATATGGACAAACGTTCTTTTAAAAACCATAAATGTTGCGGCCACCAGTTTACTCATTGGCTGCGGCGGTGGTTCAGATACTTCACCTACACCTGCAAGCACACCAACTGCCTCGACAGAACAGCCGATACCACAAGATCCTGCAATACTTGATTGTAGCGGTATCACCTTAACTGAAAACCAAATAACCATTCCGCCAGGCACACTAAGCATTGATGGGACAGAGATTTCAGTAAACGGTTTACCTTTTTATATGAACGGCGTTGTTTTTGAACCCTTTTTCCCTGGAGAAAGCCCGGGAAGCGCGAATGGTATACCCGATGATATGCCCTACTACTGCATACTTCAGGCGGCAAAAGAACTTGGTGCCAATGTTGTCTATACATCTTATGGCGCCCAAGAGCATATGCAAAACGATTATTTTGAAGCAGCAGCGGCGTTGTCCCTGAAGCTCGGTATGGGCATCTGGTTTAGCGGTGAGGCCAACGACTTTAATGGAAATAGTGGCGATTTTCAAAACCCAGAGTTTAAAGCACATGTCCGAAATGTAATCGAAACGATGGTAGACCAACTGCATACAGGCTTTGGCAAAGACTACAACGAACTCGTGCTCTACTACAATATCGGCAATGAACTCTCAGCATCTGCAGTAAACAATACCAATGAAAATCACCCCAATATTACTTCCTATCAAGGCGAATATATCTCTACGCCATCCGCAAGTAATGCGACGGAAGCGTTTCTGGCTGAGATGGCGGATTATCTTAAAACATATGAAACCGATACGTATGGGTCCACGCGCCCAGTAACACATACAACATGGCCGATAGTCAGCCCATCACTCGTCGACACAAGCTTTTTCGATTTCATCAGTTACAACCTTTATTCATATTGGCCACCATTCGTTACGGAACATTCACCAGGCTCCGTAACGGGAACACCCTATCAAGGCGCTCTCGAAGAACTCGCAGCAATCGCCTCCGGCAAACCCTTCTTAGTCAGTGAGTTCGGTGCATCAACAGCTCCTGAAAGCACCTTGGGCAATGTGCGAACAGAAAGCGAACACGCCGAGGAGTTTATAAACGAATGGAGAGATATTTCTGAAGGACCCACAAATGTCATGGGCGCAATGGCCTTTGAACTCGTCGATCAATGGCATAAAAATGATGCGCTCAATCTCGATGGTTCGAGCACCCCATTTTTTCACGACCGAGATGATTCCGAAGAATGGTTTGGACTCATCGAACTTGAAGGCGAACCTGGCGCCTATGTTTTTAGAAAAAAACCCGCATTTTTTGCTTTGCAAAACGTATGGAGGTGAACCCTACGATAGAGATTCTCCAAATATTCATCGTTAAACGACTGTTACTTTTCAAGATAGTAAGAATTAAATATTTGATAGCCTTGTTTGAACAAACGTACATCTCAAGCAATTTTCCTGGACGATCTGACAAAAAAACTAGTGACTTGAACATTGAGTGATCAGTACCACCAATCAATAATGCACACAACATTTCACTCAACAAAGGTCACATGTTATGAACGATATTTATTATTATTTGCTATTAAGTGGTGTGCTCACGTTATTACTATGGACACCTTATATTCTCGCTCGTGTATTTGTTTGGGGTTTGCCAACTTTTCTCAACAATTACCCAAACAACTTCCCAATTGACAAACCGCAACAACCCCTTTGGGCAGAAAGGGCACAACGGGCTCACCTAAATATGGTCGAGACCATGCCGCGTTTATTGCTGTTGTATTAGGGGCGAGCACCCTTGCAGCAAATTCTAGTAACGCTCTTGACGCCATTGCTTCATGGACAGCAGTATTTTTCTGGGCAAGAGTTGCTCACGCATTAGTTTACATTATGGGTTTACCGTATGTGCGAACGCCAGTGTATCTAACATCCTGGCTGGCAATTTTAATGATCGCAGCCAACGGATTAAGTTAAAACAAAGGCACTCTTAGGAATAAAAACCATATTTACTTGGAGTGCCCATGCGCGCCCGTGTTTGGCCTATCATGTCCAACAAAGATTAGCTTTTAAACTGCATCTTCCAATTGCTTAATGATAGAGAGAAACTTTTTCCTCATTAGCAAACGAAAGGCGTCATCAGCGTTAATTTCCTTAATAGCCTCGTCCTGTATACTCTTAATACCTTTCAATTGGTTATCTTCCAGCCCCATAGAACGCCCAATATCTTGTACTTGACCGACACTACTCTTTATAAGGCTTTTATTGCGATCGAACTGTTGCTCATAACTTTTATCCACCTCATAGGCAACTTTCTTTATCTGATTCGCGCAAATACTGATATCCTTTTTATGCACTTTATTTGCCTGAAACCCACCAACCTTCTCAATAATCCGATCACACACTTTAAGCATACGTACGAGCTCCATGCTGCAGGATTTTAAATTAATGCCTCTCTTTGCCGGACGCAATATTCCCCCAATAGAAGCAAACCTAAACTTGATACTCGTATCATAAGCACCCGTATTTACTTCACCGACTCTCATATTTTCAATCAAAATTCTGTCTTGTTGAGTGAGTTTTCCATTCGCCGAAATATCAATTGATTTTCTACCATATTTCACCAGAAAACTTGGCTCGACATCGTAATTCTGAAATGTTTCAAAAAGCAGAAAGGAAATATCCTCTAGAGATCCCGCCTTCATCGCCTCTTCCAAAAAAGCGAGAATTTTCTCTTTGGCCTCACTGAGCTTCAACGATTCGTTTAACTCCAATCTAACTTTTTCCAACGCTTCATTTAAAGATTGCATCTCTTCATTAGACAACGCACCGTCCAATTCGCCGGGACTATCTTCATCGACACCCTTCAAGACCTCAATTTCATCTTCGAGCATTTTTATACAACTCTCTGCATCCAACATGCCCTGACGAAGCTGAACCAACTCACTTTCGCTTATCGCGACTTTATCTTTTGATATTTCTGCTTCTTTTTCTATCCTTTCGATACCCCCTTCCATGCTTTTTATACTGTGTCGCTGTTCACGTACCACCTCTCTTAGTCTGTCTATCTCTCTTTGATTCACTCGGGCAACTTCGTCGGATAGATCTCGCAACTCAAATGACAAGTCGGGGCCATACTCATTGATATTTACAATACCAGCCTTCTGACGATTATCGAACATATCAATTTTATTACCATATTTTTCCAAACGCCCTTTCAAGCTATCAATATGCTTCTTTAGACGTTCATTTTCGCCTTTGAGTTTATCCACACTGTCATCGACATGCGACTCTAAAGCGACCATTTCTCCGGAAATACGTTTTCTATTAGAGTCTAGCAACACATCATCATCCAAGGCCAAATCTATCGACTCCATATTTTTCTTTAAACGATCCAAATTCTCCCGCTGCCTTACCAGAGAAGCATATAGGCTATGAAGTGAGTCTGTAGACTTTTTATAGTATTTTTTTGCCCTTAAACTTTCAGTTAAATATTTTCGTCCCTCCGGATCTTCGAAGTTTTCAACGACATCCTCCATCTTTTTCAGGTGTCCATCAATGTGATCCTGCATTTTTAAGCTTTTTCTACAATCACCGAGAAATGCATCGAGGACTTTTCCTGAATCTCTCAACGACCTTGCAGACTCACCATCTTGAGAACTGGCCAACTTACTTATTCTATCTTTTAGCAAGACGATACGATTCTCCAGGACGGAGATATGATTTTGGCTATCGAAGAGTTTTGGCATAAATATTTTCAGCAACTTCTCCAAGCGTTCACTTAAGAATTGCCAATAATTTTTACTCGCAACACCTTTATCGAGCGACTTACGCTCGATATTTAGATAAGCTATTCGAAGAGCGACGACGCGATTATCCATTGTGATAGGTCCTCTCGCGTTCATCAACTCTTTAGTCTCCTTTGTTTGGTCATTAAGAAATTCCACGATACCCATATTCGCCTGTTCACTGTTATCGTTATTATCTGTTTTCTTAGGCTCGTGAATCAAAAAGAATAAGTTTGCAATTAGACTGGAGAGCAGTAGCAACGATAGCGAAATAAGCCAAAAAGTACCGTCCAGCAGGAAAGACATGGAGAAACACCACCTAACCGACAGAAAGATCTAATAATGTAATGGAAAAAGTCATTTTTTCTACTTTACCACCTTGCAGCTCATCTGGTTCCGTTTGAATCGTAGCCTGAACATAACTTCTTTTTACCTTAATCCGTGCTTTCACTGACGCAGGTTTTAGGCTATCCAGACTTTCCAACACCATATCTCTCACACGCTGATTATCGTCTTCATGTATTCGTTCGTATATATCGGCATTTTTGTAGATATTTTTTTCCATTGGAGACTCAAGCCCCACCAACTCTAGCGCTTCATTGCTCCATTCGCTGTCTCCACTAGTCACATCCCAAAATACCTTCGCATTTGTTTTTTTAATAACGACTTTTTTTTCGTCTCCAATCTCCATAGAAGTAGCAGCATTGACGGAAGGTTTGGCATTAATTTCCAAATTCATCGAGTACATTTTCACGGCCAGGTCCATATAGCCAGTGAACCCTAAAAAGCTGCTATTGGCCCTTTTTAGGCTGCTCCCCCACATGCTGAGAACACCCCAGATTTCTTCTTTAAATCTAATGGGGAAATGCACAACAGTATCGTGAGCTCTCACCCCCTGGATAACTAAAACTTCTGGTGGAAATTTTTCCGGCAACGCAATGTTTTCGGGTTTTAGCTCCAGATCTACAGTCGCGGTATGCTTAAAAATTCTTTGCACCGCAATAAGCTTTCGGTTTTTTCTATCCATGTGAATACGAGATAGTGCACCTATTCCCATATAACGTTCAAAAATGGGGGCGATACTCATTATTTCGTCAAGGCTAGAGGCAACAATTTCTCTCGGCCATTCATATATATTGGCGACAATACTTTTCATATAAGCGGGGTTGTAGAATGTGTCTAGTTCCACACACGTGGCCATATAAGGTTCAATGTTATTTTCACTTTCCCCCGCAACAATTAATTTAGGTGGTACTAACGTCGTATGTTCAACGTCGACACCCTCAATCTTTTGCGTAAGCACACTTAATGCCCGATAGGCAATGACATTTAAATTGGTATCCACTGTCGTGATATTTGCGGCAACCACCGGCATTGACGCAATTGCATCAAAGGAAACAACTTCTAATTTTGACGACAACTCGATTCCCGAGCTTGAAAGCTGTTTCACGAAACCCATACCGAGAAGCCCTGCAGCACATATCACCGCTGACGCATTGCAACCCCTCGCGACAAACTCTTTTGCAGCCTGATACCCGCCAACCAAAAGCGAGTTTTCAACGGTAATCAGCATGGTTTCATCAAACTCAACACCGATTTTATCGTTTAGCTCGCAAAACGCTTCATAGCGCTTACGAAGATCAAATTGCGCCAGGTCACCGACAAAAACAATATCTTTGTGCCCCTTATTTACCAGGTAATCAAAGGCGAGCTCCATCCCTCTATAGTTGTCAGTTGTGATATGTGGGATATCAAGCGGGAAGTAATCATAGGCAATAGAAACCACTGGAATGTTTTTACTCAACATCAATTCTGCGAAAGACACGGTAACAGCGTTCTTTAGAATAATAACGCCGTCCAGAGCATCTAATCCCAACTTAAGATCAAAGTCGCCATGACCGTCAGTACGAAAAACGGAAACGTTATATCCCTTAAAAATTGCGAGTTGGCGAAGTTGATTGACAATCTCACCGAGAAAAAAGCCCTGAAGATACGATGAATAAATACCTATGTTAAGTGATCGCGACGGTTTTCTATGAGGCATAACCAATCCCTAATGTGGTACATTTCCGTCAATTATGGCGCTTCGTTAAATCACCTATTCTGGCGCAGATAAAACACCCCAAAAAGTATGCATACATTAACTTATAGCTTAGATTAGACCCAAATGTTGATTTATCTCAAGAATTACGGAATATTGAATCGCCATATATAACTCATGCCGTCTTATCCAACATACAAATGCCCAATATGCTGCGCCAAACTTTCACGAGTCAACGGTAGTTATCAGTGCGAAAACCGGCACAACTTTGATATTGCCAAGGAGGGCTACGTCAATTTAGTCCCCGTGCAAAATAAAAAAAGCAAACAGCCTGGCGATAGCGATGCAATGTTGAAAAGTCGCCAGCGCTTTTTAGATGCTGGGTATTATTCGCGACTGCGCAGCTGCATTCACGAACGCATTGCTGCAGCCTCTGCCGGAAGCACATTTATTGATATAGGATGCGGGGATGGCTATTACAGCGAAGGGCTCAATCTCATGTTTAGCAGCACTTCCGCATGCGATATTGCTAAAACAGCTGTGAGATTATCAGCTAAACGTTTACCAAACACTCAGTGCAGTGTTGCAAGCGCATATTCACTACCGTATTTCAATCACAGCTTTAGTTATGGGCTATCCGTATTCTCTCCCATATGTGAACACGAGTTTAGACGTGTCCTGCAGGAAGGCGGGAGGATACTCGTCGTTGGCCCCGGAGATACACACCTGCAGCAGCTCGCAGCACAAATATATACGGAAGTCACACCGCACCGGGGAAACTTCGCGGTCATCGAAAATAGCGGGCTTTGGACTGAAACCTGGCGCCAGGAATTACGTTATTCAATCACTGTTCAAAACACTGAAATTGAAGACCTATTAAAAATGACACCTTATTACTGGAGTGCGGCAAAGGAAAAACAAATGGCGCTCGCTGAAATGACGATGCTCGAAACCATGGTTCATTTTGAGATAAGAGAATTTCGAGTGAGTTAATCTTCGTCCGTAGAAAGCGTATTTTCCACTACACTTGACGGCAATTTTTCTTTTACCGTTACGCCCATATCAACAAATTTGTCCACTTGCTTTACGAGGCTGCCACGCCCGTCTTTTAACGTGGACCAACTCTGTTCGTAGGATGTTTTGACCGTGGATATCTGATTGCCGAGTTTTTCCATTTTTTCGACAAACACACGCAGTTTGTCGTACACCTTGGACGCCTGCTCTGCGAGTTCGCGCGTATTGCTATTTTGCTTATCTATAGACCAAAGATGGGAGATAATTCTCAAGCAGGCGAGCAGAGTATTTGGTGTAACGATAGCAATGCCTTTGCGGTACGCCTCCTGATACAAACCGGAATCAAAATCCGCAGCGGCCAAATACGCGGGTTCGTTACCAATAAACATAAACACAAAGTCTGGGCTGTTTACACCTTTTAACTTAGCGTAATTTTTATCACTAAGCGTTTTTACGTGCGCTTTGATCGCATCAACATGCTGTTTTAAAAAAAGTTCTCGTTCGCTATCTGACTCTGCACCGGTTGCGTTTAAATAGGCATTTAGAGAAATTTTACTATCTAAAATAATATGCTTTTCGTTGGGCAGATTAATAATAAAATCCGGACGCTGATCACGTCCATCTTCGGTTTTGTAGTTGGCTTCGCGCTCAAATTCTCGCCCTTCTTTTAAGCCCGACATTTCGAGCAGAAGCTCTGCCTGTACTTCGCTCCAACTACCCTGAGCTTTTTTGTCGCCTTTTAACGCAGTAGCGAGCATTTGCGCTTCACCGCTCATTTTAAGGCCGACGTCCAGTACATGTTTGATTTGTACTTCGAGCTTACTGTTACCTTGCACCGATTCGGTGTGAACTTCGTTGACGCGCTTTTGAAAACCTTCGATCTGATCTTTAAATGGCCGTAGCACCTGGTCCATTTCTGTCTTGCTTGTCGTTGAAAATACTTTGCTCTTTTCTTCGAATACTTTATTCGCTAAAAGCTCAAACTCTTTTTTTAGCGCATCTTTTTGCTGCTCGAATTGAGCTATCTGGCGCTCAAAGCCCGCCTGCCGTTCTTGCATCTGTGCATCGGCAACGCGGTATTTTTGCTCAAGCGCATAGCGCTTCTCAGTCTCATTTTTTAGCTGAGCATTAAGCTCGGCGATACTTGCTGATGCCTGTACTTTTTCGCTTTCCAGCATGGCCACACGTGTGTTCTGCTCAGCCAGTTTGAGTTCAGATGCCTGCGCTGTGCGGCGGTTTTCTTCAAGCTCTGATACCAACGTAACAGTCTGCTCACGAAAGCTCCGGTGTTGGCGCCATGCGAACAAACCCACTAGCACTGTGCCGAAAATAAGTCCGGCCAACGCGGCAATATAAGGGAGCAGTTGAGAATTAATGACCATGGAACGATCTCATTTCTATTCAAGGAAACGATTGGCTAAGCGAAGTCCTTATTGTAGGCTATGCACCTATTTTTCTGCGAATCAGACCCAAGCTTTGCATATGCGACTTATATCCTGGAATGTTAACGGCATTCGCGCCGTAATGAAAAAAGATTTTATGAGCTCACTCGAGCAAATGCGCCCTGACGTGCTCTGCTTGCAAGAGACAAAGGCGCAAGACGATCAAACATTAGAAGCGCTTGACGTCGTCGATGGCTATCATATTTACACCAATTCGGCCGAGAAAAAAGGCTATTCGGGCACGGCCATCCTGACCAAAGAAGAGCCTATTGCGGTTAACTATGATATGGACATCGCCGAACACGATACCGAAGGGCGGGTAATCGCTGCGGAATATAGTGACTATATCTTGATCACAGTTTACACACCGAATTCAGGGTCCGAATTAAAGCGCCTCGGCTACCGCCAGACCTGGGACAGCGCATTTCTCAATTATTTGAAGCATCTCGAGCAACAGAAACCCATTATCCTATGCGGTGATTTAAACGTAGCACACAAACCCATCGACTTAGCGCGACCCAAGGAAAACTACAACAAAGCTGCCGGATATATGCAGGAAGAAATCGATGGCATGGACAACTATGTCGGCGCTGGATTTGTCGATACTTTTCGTCACGCTCGAAACGATCAGGTGAAGTATTCCTGGTGGAGTTACCGCGCGCAAGCACGCGCAAGGAACGTAGGCTGGAGGATAGATTATTTTCTGACATCGCCCAGTTTAAAAGATAAGATCAAAGACGCTGACATACTCAATGACGTGATGGGCTCAGATCACTGCCCTGTGACGCTCGAAATCTAATTCTTAAGGACCATGCATGCACCGCTATCGCCCTAAGGTAGCCATTGTTTTATTTGTCTTGTTGAGCTCGCTTTGCATGCACGCAAAGGCCGGTTCACTCTATTTACCACTGCAACTTTCACCCGAGATAGAGGCGCGGATTGAACGTTTATTTGTCATCGCCAATATGCCGATCATTAAGCGTCCTATTCCGGTTAAGCGCGTCCATAAAGCCTTAGCCAGGGTGGAAGAAACACATCCCGCATTGGCTTCGGATGTGCGCCGCTACCTGGACCGCTACAGCCTCCAGTCGGCAGTTACCCACCTCAGCGTAAGCACACATTATTCGGATGGCGATGGCACGGGCTATGTCGACAGCAATAGCCGGGGCATGACTCACGCGACTGACTACACAGCAACTGGCGCCGCCTATTGGGTGCTGTCCGATCAGGTTGCACTCAATCTCGGCGGTGTTGTCAGCAACAATGCGATTGGCGAAAAGGACGAATTCCCTGAAGGAAGCTTTTTATCGGTGGGCTGGGATTACCTGCAGGCGGATATCGGCTATCGCAGCCACTGGTGGGGGCCATTTCAGGAAAGTGACATGCTGCTGAGCACACAGGCCAGTGCGATGCCAAGCCTTACTTTATCCAACGCGGAACCGCTGCCATTTTTGGACCTTAGCTATGAAATATTTATCGCGCAAATGTCGGAGTCAGATTTAATTGCGTCTGAAGCTCAACCGGAAACGCGACTGACTGGCAACCCGCGTCTATTTGGTGTTCATTTAAGTATCGAACCCGTGGAAGGTTTCGCCATCGGCTTTAACCGCGTACTCCAGCACGGTGGCGCCGACAGGGACCAGAGCATTAACGGTTTGTACGAAGCGTTTTTTAATGTCAAAGAAAACGAAAACAGCGGCCTTGCTGGCAATGACTTTGGTAACCAGCAATCGTCAATCACTGCGCGCTATACCTTTACCGGCGACTTTCCTGCATCCGTTTATATGACCTACGCCGGCGAAGACACTTCTGCGAGTTCAGATATTCACCTCGGCAATAGCGCACTTATGCTGGGCGTACACTTACCCAAATTAACGGAAAACTTAGACCTCACCTGGGAAAGCGCCGAATGGCAAAACGGCTGGTATATTAACGGTAACTATGGCGACGGCATGAGTAACTACGGCGCTCTGCTGGGTCATTGGGGGGCTCAACAGCAAAATAATGACGACGCTGTTGGCGCTAAAGCACAAAGCCTAAAACTAATTTGGGATATGCGCCCAGGAAATTCGCTTACATTCAAATATCAGCAAGTAGAGAATGAAGAAATAGATAGCGATATTTATACAACTGGAAAAGCCTTTTCTGTGGAATATGCGCAAGGCGTAGGCAACCTTATTGCCGGACTTAAATTCACAACCGGTAATACAGTACATGACGAATCCTTTTCACAAGTATCCGGGTTTATTCGATGGTAATTCGCAACTTTCTAATAGCTTGCTCGGCGATTGTCTATTTTTTTGCACACAGTGGTTACGCAGCTGAAATCTCAATAAACGCAGGCATACAAAACCATTCCGTCGAATTAGACACCGGTGACGCAGCGACAGACAATCAGGATTCAAGTGATTCTGGTTTTCACCTCGGCATTAGCATCAAGAATACATACGGCCAGAATAAAAATCACTATTTTGGCGTAGGTATAGATCTAGATGACATTTTAGGTGATCAAGTTATCGGTTACCGCGCCCTGGATTATGAGCGCGCCTTTGGAAATCACTGGCGTGCCGGCGCTTTTTTCGGTGCGGCTACGCTCGATAGCGGTCTTCCACAAAACGGTTATTACACCGGTTTTAACCTTAGCTACGATCGGTTTTTCGAAAACCTGGGTCTTAGTTTTGAAGTACGACACGGCAATGGTCTGGCGAGAGACCGATTGTTAAGTTCAGATCCCGGTGGTGAAAAGCCCGATATATTTTTAGACTATACCGCCGTTGCGCTGCAATTACGCTGGACCTTTTAGAAGGTTTGTGGAAAAGGCTATGACATTAGCTTCGAGCCGTTAGTGCCTGGGATAAAGCTTTTAAAATCGCATAAATACGTCCCTATAACTCCGGCGATTCATCCTTGAATCGACGGTTTTAAAAGCTTTATCCCAGGCACTAACTCTCTATTGTGTAAGATTTGACTTTTCCGCAACCTAGTTAATACAAATACTCGTAATGCTTCAGGCGTCGCATTACGAGTGCATTTTCCCGCAGGCCTTGCTTCTCAGGTGTTGAATAATACGCTTTGCGCTGATCAACAACGTTAAAACCAAGCCGTTTATACAGTGCGATAGCGGGCAAATTTCCTTCACGCACTTCCAAAAAAAAATCACGGTTGTCAAAAATATTACAGAGTTCCACCAACAACGCGCACGCATACCCTTTACGCTGCCTATCGGGCGCGACAGAGATAATAAGCAATTCCAATTCATCGGGAAGTACACTCACTACGGCATGCCCAATAAATTGGCCATTTTGAGTGAGTGCAAGGCAAAGATGGCCAGCCCCAATCGAACTGACAAAATTTTGCTCTGTCCATGGGTGTTTAGAGGCACTGCGCTCAACTGAGACGACTGTATCTACATCATCAAAACTAAAGCGCCTGATACACGCTTCGTGTTGCGTGCCTGGAAAAATTACGCGTGGAAAATCTTCCTTAGGCACTGTCAGTTCGCAATGAGTGCATCGCCTGCCAAAGCGGTTTTTTCAGGTCGGGCGAATATAAAATGTCTTTTAATGAAGGAAAGATGTATACCGGTGTTGAAAACTCTTCGGAGAAATGATGCGTAAAACACAGCGACTGAAACTGACTTTTTTCACCCAACACTGCCTTTACTGCAGCTTCTCCGAAAAGCAGCAATGCTTGCGGCGCTTTTTGCGAGAAGCGCGCACTCAAAAAATCACTCATCATGCTCTGCGCAGCAGCCCAGCTTTTATCTTCAATATTGTGATCTGCAAGTGGCCAACACTGTATTTCAGCAGCGGGCAAATTCATTCGCAGTAAGCCGTTCACCAATAAAATATTGGCAAGCAACGTCGCTGTTGGCAGTGCATCATCGCGAGACCGTGAATCTATTACCTGAATATTTTTATCACTAAACCAAAGGTTCAATACAAAATTAGCGTCTGACGCCGCCACATCTTTTTGTTGCTCAGGTACTAAAATAGACGGCGATTCCACAGCCGCTCGGTCGCGCTTATATGGCTGTTTTTCTGCGATTTTTGATGCAATATTTGTCGCTAACGACTGAGCGCTGCTGAGCCCCTCTCCCCTTTGAGCAGGCGTCTCAACCGGTGTCACCACCGCTTCTTTCTTTACACGCGGAAGGCGACAAGGTCTGGGCGCTGGAGCGTTTACCAGACGCTTGCGGGGCACGAACATATCGACCCCGATCGCCTCCAAATACTGCATGCGTGTTGCTTCATTCATGTTCAAGCTTAAACACCGTCGCGCTGAGGGTGAGACTTCGCGCTGGGTGACGCGAGCATGTTAGACGCCATAAGATAAGCTTTTACAGAAGCGACGACAATATCTGTATCCGAACCTATGCCATTCACAATGTGCCCGCTTTTATCCATTCTGACAGTCACTTCCCCCTGAGAGTCAGTACCCTGGGTGATAGCATTGACCGAATACAGTTGCAGATCGGCCTCGCTTTTTACCACACTCTCGACCGCCTTAAACACAGCATCGACCGGCCCACTGCCCTCAGCTTCAGTAACCACATCCCGACCGTCAACCTGTAAGGTGAGCTTGGCCTTGGGCTTTTGCCCGGTTTTCGATACCACCTCCATATCGACGAGCAAAAACTTCTCGACAATATTTTTTGCCGAAGATGAAGACATAATTGCCTGTAGATCTTCATCAAAAATTTCATGCTTTTTATCCGCAAGCTCTTTAAACCGTGCAAACGCAAGATTGAGCGCATCCTGACTATCGAAGGTAATGCCCAGGTCTTCAAAACGCGCTTTAACTGCTGCCCGGCCCGAATGCTTGCCAAGCACGATGCGATTTGCATTCCAGCCGACATCCTCCGCTCGCATGATTTCGTAAGTCTCGCGATGCTTGAGTACGCCGTCTTGGTGAATACCCGATTCATGGGCAAAAGCATTGGCACCAACGATGGCTTTGTTGGGCTGCACGGGAAAACCAGTAATCGATGAAACCAACCGCGACGTCGGCACGATATGTTCAGCCGCAATACCCGTTTCTACTGGAAATTCGTCCCTGCGCGTGCGCACCGCCATGACAACTTCTTCCAGTGCGGCATTACCCGCGCGCTCACCTAGCCCGTTAATCGTGCACTCGACCTGACGCACGCCATTCATTACCGCTGAAAGCGAGTTGGCCACCGCAAGGCCAAGGTCATTGTGGCAGTGCGTGGAAAATATCGCTTTATCTGCGTTTGGTATCGCCTCGATAAGACGCTTGAACATCGCACCATATTCCCCCGGTTCACCATAACCAACTGTGTCGGGAATATTGATGGTGCCAGCGCCAGCATCGATAGCAGCTTCGATAACTCGGCACATAAATTCAAACTCGGAGCGGCTGCCGTCTTCGAGCGAGAATTCAACATCGGAGGTATAGTTACGCGCGCGTTTCACTGAGCGAATAGCGCGCTCAAGCACCTGCTCGGGCTCCATCCGCAGCTTGTACTTCATATGAATCGGCGATGTGGCAATAAAGGTGTGAATGCGGGAAGTTTCCGCGCCTTTCAAGGCCTCCGCCGCGCGATCAATATCGGCATCCACAGCGCGAGCAAGGCTGCATACGGTCGACGTCTTTACTGCATCCGCAACGGCTTTGACCGCTTCAAAATCACCTGGGCTCGCAATCGCAAAGCCCGCTTCAATCACATCGACGCGCATTTTTTCCAGCATCTTGGCAATGCGCACTTTTTCATCTTTGGTCATCGACGCACCTGGACTCTGCTCTCCGTCCCTAAGCGTCGTATCAAAAATAACAAGTTTGTCCTTGGACATACTGTTCACCATAACTTTTTATAAAATGGGTAAACCGCGATAGCGGGGGTAAAAGTAAAAAACGTGGGTACGAGAATATTTAGCCGCACAGCGGCAATCGAGCAGGCAAGAGTAAAGGCGCCTTAGGAAGAAAAGCGCTGAGGAAACATGGACGTCTTGTAGACCCAAAGTAACGCACGAGAACATCTCTACGATCAGTTTGCTTAGTGCGCATCATAGTTGGGCATAGAGAAGCAATCAATATTCATCCTAAAAAAAATTAAATTTTAGGATAAAAAGCAAAACAATTCAGAAAAAAACTAAACAAACAGGACTATCATCCTAAAAACTGGGCTCTAGTTGAACACCAAGAGCTTTAGGACGATGATGACTCCAGACAGATCACAACTGCCGCGCTATAGGCCTTCCAATAGATCGGAATAACGTAAGATCGCAGCTCCTGGGGCATTTGAATACTCGTCGGCGGCCCTTCAATCATCACTGGTACAGAGATCATAAACTCCTGTCCAAATTCACTGCGAGCATTACCAGATATCGTGTTCGCAACCTCGCCAACAATATCGAGGATATTCTCATTCGATGTCTCATGCTCGCCAAGACTTAACAGCAAATGCTTCAGCAGAATTTTTGGCGCGGTGAAATATACCGTGCCCTTGTACGGTCCTGACACACCGATAATGCCGGTATAATCAAAAACAGTGGGGTGTGTATTCTCGACCAAATACGGTGATCCCACTTTGACGTCTTTATCTGAGGTATGGCGAAAATAATTCACCACGCCGTCGATAAAGACCTTTAGTGTTTCTTCAGACATCCAGCCCCTCCACGAGTTCGTTCAACGCTCTTTTTAACTGATCGTCGTCGAAGGGTTTACATAGAAACCCTCGCGCACCTTTCTCTAGCGCTAGAATACCCGTCTCGATATCCGATAAAGCAGACACGACTAAAATACGGATAGCTGAATTGCGTTTCATTATTTTTTCAACGCACTCAATGCCATCCATCTTGGGCATGGTTAAATCCATTGTCACAACATGCGGATCCTTTCGGCTCACCATACTTAAAGCTTCGAGCCCATTGCTCGCCAACCCGACCACCTCAAATTTCGACGCACTGCAGGTTCGCTCAATTCTCCGCCGAATAATATTCGAATCATCAACGATTAAAAGTCTCAACATCAGATCTCTTAACTTATAACTAAGCAGCTTTTTCTGCGCTTTCGACAAACGGAATAGACACGGAAATTTTTGTTCCAATTCCCCTGCGGCTTTGTACGCGGATTTTTCCTCTCAGAGCATTTACACGTTTTTTAATCACATCCATGCCAACACCACCCCCGGCGTCTCGAGTATGCTCTTTCGCCGTCGAAAACCCAGGCTCAAAAATAAGTGAGACCAAACGTTTTTGATCAAAACCATCAAGTTGCTCCTCCGTCCAGTTACCACTTTTTATAGCCGCGGCTCGAATCCTGTCGCTATCAATACCGTAGCCATCGTCCTTAATTGAAAATTCAAGCACTGAACTAGAGCTGCGGGCTAATCGAATATCAATACGACCCGCGTCGCCTTTATTGAGCTCCAGGCGTTCATCGGGACTTTCTATACCGTGCACAACAGAATTACGGATACCCTGAATAGCGATATCGTTTATCAACGAGCGTAATTCTTCAGACAAGTCGATCTCAGATAAACCACTTTTAACCAGACTCACTTTCTTTTCCTGGCGTTCTGAAACAGTCTGTACAAGATCATCCAGATGATTCCAACTTCCATCATTAATTGACCTGATGGAACTACTGGGTGCAGCCGAGGCAAAAGACGCTAATTTTTCCGTCAATGTGCGGACCGATTCAGCATGCTTAACTAGCTTCTCTAAACGAACAACCAGGGGGAGAAAATCATCGCCGCCAATTTCTTTTTTATCTCGAATTTCATGGATATTTTGTTCAAATTCGTGCGCTATCTCTTCAAAGCTATCTAAGCTTAATGACGCTGCTTCACCTTTAATGCGATGAATAAAAACATGAATATCGTTTAGTTTCCTGCGTAAAGCAACGTCTGACTTGGAAGGCTCTCGAAGGATTGCATTCACTTCGGACAGTGAATTAAAGACATCCTTGACATAAATTTGGAGCAATTCGGGATTCGCGTGCAAAATACTGGTAAGAACTTCTATCTGACGTTCGCTTTGCTCCTTAGTCAGTGCCAATTCACGCTCAAGAATAACCCGCTCGGTAATATCATTTACAGTAACCAGTACGTCTTTAATAGCGTTATCTTCGTATACACGTTCAAAAGTAAAACTGAAGAACTTGTTGATAAAACGCCCTTGCGAATCGGCAATATTCACTTCTATTTTTCTAAGCGGGTTGAGATCGCTAATTAGGTTACTCTTTATATCTTCACGGAATAGCAGCGCTATAAACCGCTTGGAAGTCTCCAAATCTTTATTCGTAACAATCTCTCCCAGAAGCTCCTCTAAGGTCATTCCACCTATTTTTTTGCGTGCGAACATCTCTTCCAAAACACTCGAGTATTGCGAACTTATTACATAATTATTATCAAGAAGAAAAAGTCCTTCATTTACCGTCTCCAATATTTCAATGGTTTCTTTACGAGCACTTTCAACTTTTTGGTCACTCTCTTTAAGCTGACGCAAAAAATGGAACATAATAATAAAGAAGTTAACAAGTGCTAAGGTAATACCCACCGTTTGAATGATTCTAAGGCGCGTCGCTTTTGAGCTTGCCACTTTTTCCAACTCAATCGTCAGATCGTTCATCAATTTAAGCAGGGTTAGATTGTTCATACTTGCATAGCTGATCGCCGCTGACATCCGTTCGCCAAGCTCGAACAAGTCCACGTCAGATTGCACGTCTTCGAGTAGCACTTTATATGGTTTCCATATCACCTTTGCATTATCTACAGCAACACGTGCTTTTTCTGATGTTACTTGTTGAATTTTTACCGGTTCTCCGTCTGCACCCGTTACCGTTGCACCCTGATCAAAAGCTGATAGTGTGGTATCAAATAAGTTTACTGTTAAATTGAGCTCTTTTAGCGCGCGCTCCAGCTCGATTGGGTTTTCCATGGAGTATTCGATATCAAACAGACTTTTTACCATGCGTTGCGATAGCATCCGCTGACGACCAGATAAATTTACACCTGAAGCGTCGTCAGCAATTTCAAACGAGATATAAAAATTAAGCAGAAGTACGGAAGCGTCCAGGAGAAGAAAAAGCGCGATCGAAATAACGATATTCCGATATTTGCCTAACAGGGTATGTAACAAAGTCTATCCCTCAACATCAGTTAATACGGCATCATCAAAATATCATTTGCAGAACCCGTGCCACCGAACCGGATTGTTTTGAAATTTTATGTTTATGAAGAAAATAGTGCCGAAAGGCAAAATTAATTGTTGTTCGGCACCAATAAGGTGCCAACAATATGGTGAATTTATTATCAAAAGGTTTTGCCTTGGGGAAAAACGCACCACTGAAAAGCAAGCACGCTTAATCTTGATGCACTTAGGGGATTTTTTGTTCTATTAAGCAGAAAAGCTCAACATTCTCTCGAGAGGTAAAAGTGCTTTTTCAATTAAGTCAGGAGCGACGTTAATCTCTTTGCCTGAACCTTGAAATATGTTGGCTAAGTTTTCGAGTTCGTTCATCGCCATCCACGGGCAATTAGCGCAACTCCGGCACGTCGCACCGCTGCCGCCGGTGGGTGCAATAAGCAGTGTTTTGTCGGGGCAGGCCTGTTGCATTTTATAAAAAATGCCTTGATCAGTAGCGACGATAAACTGGGGGTTCGGCAGTGAGCTTGTGGCATTTATTAACTGAGATGTCGAACCAACGGCGTCGGCAAGCTCCACAACAGGCTCGGGAGACTCTGGATGCACCAGCACTGCTGCGTCAGGGTATTGCGCTTTAAGATCCAGCAGAGCTTTTGCTTTGAACTCCTCATGAACAATGCAGGAACCATCCCACAACAGCACATCAGCTCCCGTCTGCTTCGCGACATAGCCACCCAAATGCTTATCAGGCGCCCAGATAATCTTCTGGCCGAGGCTATCCAGGTAGTCAACGACCTTGACGGCGATGCTGGACGTCACCACCCAATCTGCCCGGGCCTTTACTTCCGCCGAGGTATTCGCATAAACAACAACCGTTCGATCGGCGTGCTGGTCGCACAAAGCGGAGAATTCATCAGCTGGACAACCCAGGTCTAAAGAGCAGGTCGCTTCGAGTGTCGGCATCAACACCCGTTTTTCCGGCGACAGGATCTTCGCTGTCTCGCCCATAAACTTTACCCCGGCAACCAATAAGGTATCCGCCGGGTGGTTCATACCAAATCGCGCCATCTCCAGCGAATCCGAAACGCAGCCGCCAGTTTCTTCAGCGAGCGCTTGTATTTCGGGGTCTGTGTAGTAATGGGCGACGAGTACGGCGTTCTCATCAACAAGCATTTGCTTGATACGAGCTTTGAGCTCTTCCGCATTCTCTGGGCGCGCGTGTTTAAGCTCCAACGCATCATCCAGATAGTGTTTCACTGTCTCTTTAAGTGCTTGTTTAGACTGAATCAGTTCTGTCATGGAACTCGTCTCTTACTGCAAATAGCCACCACGTCTACCCGCTCAATTATAGCGAAACTGTGTATAGCGAAACCATGTATAACAAAATTATGGATTCCACCCCGAGGGCGCGGCAGTATACTTAGATGGCGCTTAAATTACGAGTGCGATTCATCCGATAAACGATCTGAACCCCGATACAAACCTTAACCCCTGCACATGATGGAAGGCGAAGCTCTAGTAATATTTATCAGCCATTACCCAATATATATTTAAAGGTAATGCCATAGGTACGGGGCGGCATATACGTCGCGATAAAACCGTTTTCAGTAATAAAGTTACCCGAGTCTATTTTAATATTTTCATCGGTAATATTTTTTATAAAAGCGTCAACCGACCACTTTTTTGAAAAATGTTCGTAGCTCAGGCTCACATCGTAAAGTTGATACGCTTCTTGTATACCAAGATTTTTTCCCCCTTGGGGAAGGCTGGGAAAAATATCGGGATCTAAACTATCCCGATTATAAATATCTAAAAAATATTCATCTGAAAAAGTAGCAAGAATTCTTGGTGTCAAGCGGCCGGTTTGCAGTTTGACAATATGTTCATATGCCATGCTAAATTTCCAGCTTGGCGTTCTTGGCGGTGAATTTCCTGAGAGATTAACTGGGTCCAGTGTCGAATTAAACTGCTCGGAAACAAAGGGATTGAATAAATTTCCATATAAGGTATCGGGTATTTCAAATTCATCAAAGCGTGCATCCAACAATGTGCCAATAAATTGTATGTTATCGTAAGCAGATATTGCCCACTCTACCTCTAACTCCAGCCCATTAATTGTCGCTTTCGATGCATTGCGTACGACGGTACTGCCACCAGTATCGGCAACACCATCGCCATTAATATCGAGTCGATCTTGATTAGAAAACTGCAGGTCATCGTAGTTAGCACTAAAAAGTGCAGCATTTACTCGCAAACTATCATTAAAAAACTGTGACTTAACGCCTAACTCATAATTCACAACAGTTTCCGGTGCGGCGTTATTTCCGGCATCTTGAATATGACCGGATTTAAATCCACTGGAAATAGACGAATAGACCATAACATCTTCATCCACATCAAAATCGTAGCGAATAAGACCACTCGTATTTTCCCATGTCGCCGAAAAATCGTTGACCTGGCGTACCCAGCAAGGCTCGTCACTAATACCTTGGTTAGTACCATTGTCGTGAGGAAGACCGGCAGCAATTGCGGCACGCGTGGCACTATCCGCATAGATTTGTTCTGGCCGCGGCGCGCCGGGGCCAATGGAATCTACTTCTATATAAGGCCCCAGAACCGAAGTAATGCGACAATTTAATGCGCGCCCACCACGATCAGATTTTGTATCTTTTGTGTACCTGGTACCCATAGTTAATCGACTAAACGGATTTAAATCATAGGTCGCCTGCGCAAAGATTCCGAGCGACTCCACTCGTCGATCGGGCTGTACCGCGTAAGAAACCGCAGCGCCTTCATCGTCGCTAATCCAGCTCGATGCCCCCGCCGGAGATCTGCCACCACCGGCATTTTGCTGATCAACTGCAAAAACAATTTGATTTTTTTCCTGTGATGCAAAAGCGCCGAGCACCCACCTTAAGCGCTCATCATCACTATTTTGTAACTGCAATTCGTGTGAAGAAAATAAAAACCTGGAATTGTCCGTGTGTTGTTGTTCGAAACTTCCATCCCGGCCATTGTCGGCATCGACGATCTGTTCACGCGTCATTCGAGACGCGCCAAATATATAACTGAGTGTTGTACCGAACGAAAAGCTATAGTCTAAACGGGCCCGAAGTGCATCATTTCTTAAATCGAGAAATGAAGGGCTATCGAGAACAACACCGCGAATACCCTGCTCTACTAACGTGGGATCTAGCTGGGCAACACCTCTACCTTGATCTCTATAACGCTCAAAACTGATAAGTGCGCGAAAACTATCGTTTGGCTGCCACAACGTCGAGAGACGCCAGCTGGATTGGTCTGCTGTCTCAGGCCCTATTTGGTTGAGATCCAGAGCGCGATCATAGTCGTCTAATTCATCTTCACTCACAGGGTATTGCGGACCGAAACCCGCATAGTTGTCTAACAACTCGGTATATGCGTCGTGCTTATTCACAGCAGCGGCCAACCGCACACTCAAGGTATCTGATGCCGGCAGGTTTACTGCCGCTCTGAGCGCCCGCTGCTGGTAGTTGCCCCAGCTCAACGAAAGGTCTGCAAATACACCGTCAAATGTAGGTTGGCGGTTATATACATTAATGCTGCCAGAAGACGAGTTGCGGCCAAACAACGTACCTTGAGGCCCTCTCAGTACCTCTACACGATCGATATCGTAAAGCAACGCTGCTCCGCTCTGAGACCTTGGTGCATAGACACCATCCACGTGGATTGCCACCGGCCCATCTGCTATCTCGGTAATATTGGTTGTACCGACACCTCTAAGTTGAACCAGGATAGCCGCTTGGGGGGCGGTGTTAATCATTTCTAAACCGGGAACGATATTCGTTATATCTCGTAAATCCCGCACTTGATTTCTATTCAATAACTGCTGCTTGAGCGCAGTCACCGCAATCGGTGTGTCCTGCAAATTTGAGGAACGTCGCGTCGCTGATACGACCACTTCTTCGAGGTAGGGCTCATCATCTACCACACTCGATTCTTGCGCATCTCTATTCTTTTGATAAATCGCGATGGATTTGTTTTCAAGTAACCGATACGTCAAGCCGGAATTAGCAAGTAAAACGTTAAGCGCATCACTCACCGACAGTCGCCCGACAACACCTTGAGAACTGTACTCGGTCAAGTCAGTCGACAGGCCAATAATGTTGATATCCGTTTGGATGGAAAAAAGTAACAATGCTGCGTCGAGTGGCTGTGCGGGAATGTCAAAATCGACAACCAATGTAGATTGAGCAATACTCCATTGCGCCATGCAAAAATTGCAAGCCAAAAAAAAGACACTCGTTATTTTTCTAATTTTAATGGGTAGCATACGTAAACTGCCCAATAGTAAGGCAGCTCTATTCAATCAGCGTTCTAAGGCCTTGGCGCCAAACCTATCATCGCTGAACTATACCACTTAAATATGCCTTATTCGAGACCACAGCCGCTACCTAATTGTTCCCTTTTAATACAAGGGCGATCCGCGACATCAGACACCGCCTTTGGTCTAGGGCAATATTGTTTACGTAGGCTTTTCCAGATTTCCGAGCTTTTTACTTGCCAAAGTATACGCATGCCCCAGCGAAACAAGCATCGCATAAATAGGTTTTAAATAGTTTTTACTATGCAGATCAAACAGATGATTTTCATTTAATGACCCAAGCTTTTCCTCATCTATTGTATAAATGCCCTGAATTTTGAGTTTCTCGTCGTTTGCCAATTTAATATCAAGTGAGATTGATCGGATCAATTCGTATTCAAGCAGTGTTTGTATAAAGCTTTTTGTTTGAACATCACTGATATTCAGTTCTGCCAACACACTTTTGACACTTTCAAGCAGATCTGTTTCTCCACCTTCTTCGTCAAAAATACGCTGACCCTCATAACGAGAAACAACAGGGCTATCAATATCGATACACATGACGACTTCATTATTCTTTCGTGTAAGAAAAAAGGGTTGTCTTACCAAATTGAGAGGTTGGTAAATACCCTCCCATCTGCCATTAACGAAAAATAAATTCTCACCCTCTTCAAAACCCAATACCGCTACAGCAGTAAACTGACCCGTTTCAACGTTTTTTGTAAAGACCACCGGATATTGAAGCGATAAGTTTAAAAACTCGCTTATGACAACGGGGATCATTCGTTCCTCTCGAGCCATCGATTCGATTTTTTTCGAATCTATCTTAAGTTCTCTATGAGCAACATTATCTAACTCAACTAACTTTGGCATTACTTAACTTTTCCTAAATAGCTTGCAAACCATATTGATATATTTTACTCAATAACTCTCTATTCGTAGGTAACATTTTGGTTACCTTATCAATATTATGTTTATTAATTTTAAATTGTTCATCAGCCAGCTTTTTATTGCTCAAAGCATGATGCAAAAACTCTCTATCCGTTTTGAAACCCATTCCGTAAAGTACGTACTGATAGCTCGCAGCAGGAAATACTTCATAATTACTTGCAAAATCAACATCACCTGGAGATCTATATTTCCATAACTTCATTAATTCTTGCAAGCTCTCCGGAATAGTTTCAGGGTCCCGGTTATCGATCCAAAACTGATTATCAGTTCGACGACTGAGTATGTAGTGGAGTTTCAAGAAATCAACAATCCGGCCCCATCGGTATAGAAATGTTTCGTTGAATCGTTTTGCTGTAATATCCATTACTTCGCGACATAAGGGTAATTGCTCGGCAATCATACTCGCCGACATTTCCACCAATACTAACGCTGAAGCTTCAAGAGGCTCCAAAAAACCTGCAGAAAGACCAACGGCAACGCAGTTCTTTTTCCAGAATTGTTTTCGATGACCAGACTTTATTGGGATTTTGCGTATATTTAAGTTTTTGTAAGCGGGTCCAATATAATCGCTAAGCGTTTGTTCCGCACGTTCTTCGCTCGTATATTTTGTTGAAAATACGTGGCCGATACCACGGCGATGACTCAGTCCGATATCCCATATCCAGCCAGCCTCTGTGGCGGTGGATACCGTATGAGATACAATTGGGGAATCTTCCCCTTCATATGACACTTGCGTTGCTAAAGCCGTATCGATAAAAAGAACATCACTACAATCCACAAAGGGCACCTCGAAATACTCTCCGAGAAGAAGCGAGGAAAAACCGGTACAATCAATAAATAATTCTCCACGTACCTCACCATTTTGTTTAGTGACGACAGAACCAATATCACCATCTGCAGTTGCGTTTATACCTACAACATCATCCAATATATGTCTAACACCCAATTTTTTGACGCAGTGATTTTGCAAAAAAGCCGAAAATTTTCCCGAATCGAGATGATAGGCATAATTAGCAACAGAAGCATATTCCGGGGTAGTAATCATTTTTGGAGCCAAACCACTTTCACAGATGTCTTCTTGGAAACAAACAGCCTCTGAAAATGATTTGCTATTACTTTCGTTTTGCCAAAAGGGCGCTAAATCACATTTTGGAAAACCTTGAGGCAAAACTAATGGATGATAATAAAAGTCATCGTTCTCGCCTGTAACCCAACGAGAAAATTTAGCCCCCTGTTTGAATGAAGCATGACACTCGCGAATAAAATCTGTCTCTTTTATGCCCAGGCTCCGAAGCGTGTTTCGCATGGTAGGCCAGGTGCCTTCACCCACACCAATCGGCGGAATCCCGGGTGATTCGACCAATATTATTTGTATTTTGGTTTCGGAATTGGATTGATGGTGCGCCGCTATTCGGCCAGCCGTGATCCAACCTGCTGTGCCACCCCCAACGACGACTACGGATTTAGTACGTGTATTCATCCTCTCGCCCTTTCTCAACTTGCCAACAAAATGTTTCTTATTATAAAAAAAAAGACCGCTGCATAGACGCAGCGGCCATTATGTAATATAACGCGCACCACTTACATAATTATTGCATTAGAAGCTTCCACGTACGCCAAATAAGAAACGACGACCGCTATCTGAAGCATCCAAAAATTGATTGTCAAATCGACCGTGGGTAAGAACGATCTCTTCGGTTAAGTTAATACCTTCAAGAAAGACAGTAACGTTTTCTGTTATGTCGTAGCTGGCACTGAGATCCACTTGTGAATACGCTTCAACAAAAACGGGCTCACCCGCTCCAGCTGATTGAGTCAGGCTTTGCAAGAACTCATCACGCCAGTTGTACGCCAAACGACCAGAAAATGGGCCATTCTCGTAGAAGATGACGGCGTTAGCAGAATCACTGATTCCCGTGACAGCAAAAGATTCTTCAAAATCATTTACGTCAAACTCCGCATCAGAGTTCACAAATGTGGCGTTGACGATAAACCCTAAGCCCATATCAAGGGTGTGCTGGAACGCAACTTCAATACCATCGACTTTGACATCATCCTCGCCATTCGTGGGAAGTGCCAATGTAAAAGGGGCGGGTCCTTTGGGGCCATCGGTAGTAAATAAACCGTCTTCATCCTGGATAGGCTGGGTAATTTCATTGCCGTTACTATCATTGAATGTCGTCACTGTCGAACCATTTATGATGAAGTCAGAGACGTTTTTCTGAAAATAGCCAAACGATACGTAGCTTGCTTCGCCAAAGTAATATTCGAGCGAAAGGTCGAGGTTATCTGATGAAAAAGGCTTTAATTGGGGGTTACCGGAGCTGGCTGTCAAATTACCAGGGCGAGTAGTACCAATATTAATTGCCGGAGCCAATTGACGGAGCGTCGGACGAGTAAGTGTTTGCGAAGCACCAAAGCGAGCGACAAGGTTTTCCGTAATTTCCAAGTTTACAGATAAATTAGGTAGCAGGGCTTCGTGATCATTTGTCGCTTGTACTGCCTGAGGATCTCCGGTAATCGCGTTAAACTGCGTTTGGTCAGCTGCGTTGGCCACGACATCTTCAAGCGGTACATTAGTCCCATCTACCGTAATATCTGTAGACTCTATTCGTACCCCGGCGGTTGCAGTCAGCGGCATATCGGCAACTTCACTCGCAAAATCCAGCTCCAGGTATGCGAACGTCACCTCTTCTTCAACAGTAATGGAAGAACCCGTCATATTTGCATCGTGATCAATGCCCGTTTCCTGTTCAAAAATATCGAAAAGCGCTTCATTGTCGCGCGCATAAAGCCAACGGGCAGGCATGCGTTCACTACCAGCCTGGCTTAAGCCAGTTAAAAAATCGCTACCGGCATCAAACACTTCAAAAACACTGTCGGGAATATCAAATGCGGTCACGCCCGCCGCAGTGACATCGCCCGTTTCGAGGTAACCAGCCAAGATATTGTGCCCATTACGCGTGGTGTTGTCCCAACCGTCTATGTCACGCGTTTCTGAGTTTATACCTGCACCAAACCGGGCTTTTACAAGGCCGCTGTCTGAACCTTCATCCCACTCACCTGCAAATTTAATTTCGGTGACTTCGTCCTGAATCGCGAGACCGGTTGATTCGCCACCACGAATAGCTACGTGTGCTCTCGGGTTAGAGGGGTCCAAATAGTCGCCCACCGCGTGCGTTCCGGGGTCACCAACGGTATCGAGAAAACCTCCCGTATTAGGAAAACCATCATCCAGATTGCCCGCCACGTCAGGAACGCCTTCCTCAAAGCCGAATACGCTGGGAAGATCTGAACCATCATTCAGATATGAAGCACCGCGCAAGTAACCCAACACCATATTGTTGCGGTTACCATTGTTGGGCTCACGCTCAGCTTCAGATTGCCAAAGGTCAAACTGTAGATTTAAGTTTTCGGTCGCTTGAAAATTTACGTTAAAACCAAAAGATGTCGTTTCAGTTAGACGATCATTGGTTTTTGAATGAAAGTCTGTTGCCTGACCAGCAGCTTGAGCAAACGCTGTAACGGTGCCATTCGCATCTGTGCTAACGTCGGTAAAATTTGATGGCGTAAACCAATGACCGTAGGATGTCGCCTCCCCTTCGATATCAAAATCTGAATATATCACGTCACCTGTAATGGTCAGGTTTTCGTTGGGAGCGAATTGCACAACGAGATTAGCATTGGTTCGTGTGCGCTCTTCAAATAATACTCGCTGATCAAAGTTTTGCGGCGCAAGTATCGGCGCTGCACCCGTATTTCCAGCTAAGCTGGCGGTAGGAATAGAGCTACCACCTTGCCATTGGTTGGTTTGGGCTTGATCGATACGCGTATTACGCTCGGTTTGTGACGCCGCCACAAGCACACCAACTGTATCGTCTGCGAAAGTATTACTAAAAAGTGCTGAAATATGAGGCGACGTTTCTTCACTCTTGTCTTCATAGTTCGCCTTTAAACTGCCTGCTAATTTAAAGCCAGGACTTTCAAGAGGTCGGGGGGTTTTAATATTTACGGTTGAGCCAATACCACCGGAAGGTAGTGATGCCTCTGCAGTTTTATGAACATTTAGCGAGCTAACCATTTCTGAGGCGAATGTGTCGAACGAGAAGCCACGCGTCTCGCTTTCTGATGCCAAACGTCGCCCGTTAACGACAACCGTATTAAATTGTGGACCGAAACCCCGAACAGTAATCGACTGACCTTCACCACCTGATCGGTCAATAGATACACCCGTGATACGTTGCAAAGATTCCGCGAGGTTGGTGTCCGGGAATTTACCAATATCTTCTGAAGAAATCGCATCCACGACGCCGGACGCTTCGCGTTTAATATCCACGGCTCGTTCCAAACTACCACGAATACCTGTTACTAAGACTTCTTCGTCTGCACCCGTACTTTGTGCAACGCTTGGTTGATAAACCATTACCGCTGTAGCTGCTAGAATAGCGCTGGACAGTTTGTTTTTTGCAAACATCTGTGACACTCCTAGGAAAAATTATTTTTAAAATTATTGGCACGACATATTTAAATGTGAGCCTAGGAGATAAGACGTTGAGAGTTTTAAAATCCGCTCCCCCTTTTTTCAAAAATAAAAAGAAATATTAAATCGCAAGATTTTTTAAACGAAATCTTTAGAGGGGAATTAGCCGTGCAGCGCTATGCATTTTTTGCAAAAAATGCAATTAAAGAAGATATTGATGTCGTGCGCGCGATTTTCATTCAAACTATTTCTAGTTAAAACAAACCGGGCACTAGTGTGAATTAATGCGTCTCTCTAATAAGAACCGATTTTCAGGCATTTCACGTACGGCCAACGGCAGCGTCTGAGAAAGCATTTCCGGCAACTCGGTGACTTGATCTGCCCTAAGCGTCACGGTAACTTTTTGATCGGCAAGCTCTGAAGCTCGCAACGAAATAACACCATCAAAGTAACGGCTGGCATCCGTAATAATGTCGATTAGCGCCATATCCCGGTATATAAGCCGACCACTACGCCACGCACCCAGCTCAATATCAGAGATAGTTTTAACAGCCTCAAAATCCATATTTTTCGGTTTAATTACCTGTTGACCGGCAGTCAAAACCACGCCAGGTGAGTGTGTTTTATTCTCGTACGTCGATCTTTCTGCAACACTCACCGATCCCTCTAACACCGCAATACTTATACTGCTGTACCGCTTGTGTACATCAAACTGAGTGCCGACAACACGAACAGACACATCGTTAACATTTACAAAGAATGGTTTTTCGGCGTCTGTGCGTACATCAAAAAACGCCTCACCGCTAATTAGATCGACCAACCTGCGGTCTTCGTTTATTTGAATTTGAATCTCAGATTGTGCTCCCAGAACTATTCGACTGCCATCAGCCATTTCGATAGATTTTATTTCACCGGTTGTCGACGTATGGAGATGATTAACAACAGGCTTACCTGAATCTTCAACCCCAAATATCACCATCACTATCGCAATAGACACAGCCACAATTGACGATATGTGATAAGCCTTGACTGGCACCATGGCATTCTGCAAAAAGCCCGTCAACGCATCGAAAGCGCGCTTTGGAAGCTCGAATATTGAAGCCGGCTGCATCGATTGCTTTAGCGCATGACCTTCGGCTGTTTCCGCCAGATCACCAAGATCTTGCCATATTACGTGAAGCTGCTGGTAAGCCTCTCTGTGCTCGGGGCTTTCAGAAAGCCAGGTATTCAACTGTTCGCGCTCGGCATCCGTGGCATTGCCTGAATGCATGTGCACAAACCAGTCATTTGCTCGCTGGTTAATCTCTTCTGAAAGTTGCTTAAATTTTGCACTCATTAATACAAGAACCTAGTCGCACTTCGCTTGTAAAGCGTTCTGGCAATCCGCGAGCGCTTTAGAAATGTGCTTGCGCACCACCGTTTCAGACAAACTGACCCGACGGGCAATTTCTGCGTAACTCAAACCTTCAAAACGACTCATCATAAGTAACTGCCTGCGTTTTTTGGGCATACTCCAAAGCGCTTTGGCAATAATATTAAGTTGCCTGCTGCCTTCAACCACCCTTTCCGGGTTCAACTCCTCAACCGTTGCCGCCTCTGAGGCAACCGCTTCTTCAACGTGTTTTTGGCGCACACGTCCGCGCCGCTTCATATCGATCGCGATGTTGTAGCTCATCTTATATAGAAAGGCCCGGTGGTTGCGCACCGACGCCAAACCCGTCTCTGCCACTCGCGCAAAGGTGGTTTGCACAACATCTTCAGCTTCAATACTGGTAACCCCAGCTTTATCCATCACATGGCGGCACAGCTCTGAGCGATACTGGATATAAACATCGCGTATCGAGCTAACCTCGCAATCTGGCTTCATCTTATTAGTAGTATGCACAGTGGAATGAGCGCGTTTGACGCCTTCTGTTGACACATCCAATTCACACGCATGATGTAAATTATGAATAATTGGCGTGCGTTGTTAGTAGACGTGTGAAGCAAACGAATCCGCCCCCCTAAAATTGCATTTCATGTGAATAAACCATCTGATTGGGTAAGGCCGGATGGCTAGTGTGGGAGGGAAATATATCTACTAACCATAACAACCTGCTTTTCACACACACCGTTCGCGCTGAGACAAAGTCCCTAAGACTATACCAGTAGAAACATCTTCTTAATTTGCCTGAATCAGGCGGTTATTCATCTCATAAAGATCGGCCGGAGTTAACAAACCAACTAGCAGTTTAAGCTCAACCATCTGAACCAAATAATCATATTGCGTGTTATTGAAATCCCTTAGCGCGTTATAGTAGTTTCGCTGTGCCATGATCACATCATTAATATCATGAATACCCGTATTGTAACCTTTCTGAGTAGCTTCCAAAGCTTTTTGGGAAGACTCAACGGCTCGTTTATTCACTGAGATACGATTGACATTCGCGAGAGCATTTCGATAAGTTGTCTTAACTTGTCGTCGTGTTTCTTCTAAAATACGCCGATGAGAAGCTTTCGCAGCTTGATAACGATACTTTGCCTGACGGGCTTGAGAGCGGGTTTGTCCTCCACTGAAAAGTGGCATGGTTGCCGTAATACTGATGCTAGAACCTTGAGTTTTAGAATCAAAGTCAAAAGGTAAATCATTGTCTACCTCGTTCGTTTGACTATCAGTATCATTGTAACCAAGCTCTAAGTATATTGTTGGCAAATGCTCAGATTGAGCTGATTTAAAAGTAGCCTTTGCTGCTTTACTATCGGCTAAAGCGGCCTTAATCGATGCACTGTTATTAAACGCCAAATTTAACCACTTTTCGATTCCTTCTGGGTCAGGAGGCAGTACATCAAAGTCCTGTTTTAGTTGCCACAATGCTTGCGTATAAAGTCCGGTAATATTTTGTAGAGCATCCACTGCACTCCCAAGATTATCTTCTTCATATAAACGGTTGGAGATAGAAGCATCATACGCCGCTTGCGATTGATACACATCGAGTTGCGCATTCGCGCCAACTTTTGCACGCCTACGAGCGCGAGATAGCTGTTTCTCATCTGCTTTTTCCAACATTTTGGCTAAATACAAACTCTCTTTAGCTTTAAGTACATCAAAATAAGCGCTGACGACACGAAACAATAAGGTTTGCTGCTCCGCTTTGAGCTGATATTTGGATTGTTCAGTTTCGTATTTACCACGCTTATAGTTAAACCAACGCGAAGCGTCAAAAAGAGGCTGTCTTAATGATACACTCCAGGTTTCTGATGTTTCATCACTTTCATTTTCGACAGGACGCAGGGCACGTATTTCTGGCGTGACAGGATTTTGATCCTGGTCGAGCGTGATCGGAAAAACACCTGAAGTCTCAGTATCGCGCTCTTGATAAGAGCCTATCGCACTAATCTGTGGTAATAACCCACCTCGTGCAATTTTCACAGATTCTAATCCAGCGAGATATTCTGCACGCGCGACCTGAAGTTGAGGATCATTGTTCAGTGCTGCTTCATAAGCTTCAACCAAGCTTAGTGCATAGCTCTTGCTAGATAACAAGGTGAAGAGGTAGACAAAACTACAAAATACAAATAGCGTTATTGAACCCATGTCATCCGTACTTTTGAGTTTTTTCACATCTAGCGTTCCCTTAAGCTTTCATCTTTGTAGCGAAAAAGAGGCGCCAACAGAAACTCAATAACACGTCGTTTACCTATTTTAATCTCAGCCGTGAGCCCCATTCCTGGAGAGAGCGGAACGAAGCGACTATTTGCAAATATTTTGTCACTGAGAATAGCAATCCTCGATGGGTATACCAGGCCCAATTTTTCATCCTGTACAGCATCACGATCGATAGATAACACCTTGCCGTGAATAACACCATATTTGGTAAATGGAAAGGCTTCGAGCTTAATTTCGGTATCTTGATCTACTCTGACAAACCCAATATCTTTATTAAGAATATTCGCTTCCACTTGAAGCTCTCTATGTTCCGGCACAATTACCATTAACGAGTCGCCAGATCGAACGACACCTCCCTCGGTATGTATCGCCAGTTGCTGCACGACTCCCGTCACTGGTGCTTTGATAATATGCAATGCACTGGCTTGCCGTGCCTTAATCAACTCTTGCTCTACGGCAACCAATGTATCAGCGGCTTCAGCTAATTCACCAATTAATCTGGCTAAGTATTCTTGTCGATGCTGCTCCTGTTGTTTCTCAAGCGAGCGTATCGCGGCATTAATTTGCACAATTCTCTCCTGCTCAATACCTAAATCCTTGCGGCGAGCAATCAGGTTTTCTTCATATTCAAGATATTGAAAACGAGGCGAAACCCCATCCGCCGAAAGCTCCTTAAACCCTGTCACTTGTTCTTCCAGCAATGGCAATGTTTGTTTGATTTTAGTCAACTGCGACTTTGTTACCTGCAATTCGGCAAGGCGCTCATATCTTTGCTCGTCAAACGCTGCTTGTGTTGCAAGATATTCATTGAGTTGGCTACTCACTAACCTTTTTTGTAACTCTGCGTGAGACTCTGACAAAGGGAAGGTAACTTCAAAATCAACAACAGTTGATTCTTCAATCACATCCAGCAACCAATTGTTGCGTTCAATAATTAAGGAGGCTGCTTGTCGCTCTTGACTCAAACGCGCAATATCTGCGGCATTGCGTGTTGCATCCAATTCAATCAACGAATCTCCTTCCGCAACACTGGAACCATTATGCACGAGGATTTTTCTAACAACGCCCGCTTCAAACGACTGAACAGTTTTGCTCTGTCCCACCAAGACCACTTTTCCCTGTGCACTAGCTACGACATCAATTTTCCCAATAGTCGCCCACATCAATGCGATAAGAAAAAATGTACAAATCGCCCAAATCGTAAAACGCCCGATCGGCGACGCAGGTTTCTCTAGTATTTCCAATGCTGCCGGTAAAAAGTCTTTTTGTTCAACATCGACTTTTTTAGCCAAGTTTTCCTTTTCGTGACGATAGGCTTCTTTTACGATATCCCAATGTTTACCCATGCTATCGTACTCCTAATCCAACGAAACCGCTGCCATTTGCTTGTTATAAAGTGAGGCGTAACGACCATTATTTTTCATAAGCTCTGAATGGCTTCCCGATTCTGTAATTTCACCACGATCAACAGTGATAATACGATTGGCCTGCTTAATTGCAGATAAACGGTGAGCAATGATGATGACCGTTCTTCCTTTAGCAATGTGCAGTAAGTTATTCTGGATGATTTCTTCCGATTCCGCATCCAGTGCACTGGTGGCTTCATCGAGTATCAGAATTTTAGGATTTGTCACCAAAGCACGAGCAATCGCAATACGTTGACGCTGTCCACCCGAAAGATTCGAGCCTCGTTCATCAATTTTTGTATCGTAGCCTTCGCTTAACTCTAAGATAAAGTCATGAGCGCCCGCCATTTTGGCCGCATCAATCACTTTTTCCATATCCATACTGGGATCAGCCAGGGCAATATTATCGCGCACACTGCGATTAAACAGCAGATTTTCCTGGAGGACAACGCCAACTTGACGACGCAACCACAAGGGATTAACCATCGCTAAATCCACACCATCTACCAAAACCCGACCGCTCTGAGGCACATACAAGCGCTGAATCATTTTGGTTAAGGTGCTTTTGCCAGAACCAGAAGGTCCCACAACACCTAAAATTTCATTGGGTTGAACAGTTAACGAAATTTGGCGAAGAATTTCCTTTCCTTCCGGACGGTAACGAAAGGTTACTTTATCAAATTCAATTTTCCCCTGTAGCGCGGGTAACGTGGTTCTATTCGAGGCGAAAGTGTTTTCCGTCGCACTATTAAGAATATCGCCTAAACGCTCAACTGAAATTCTGGCCTGCTGAAAATCCTGCCAAAGTTGTGCGAGCCTTAACACCGGTCCAGCGACACGTCCTGCCATCATGTTAAAAGCGACTAGCTGTCCCACGGTAATGCCACCGGCAATCACTAATGTCGCTCCGACATACAATGTAATAGCCGTGGTGATTTTATTGATCAGTTGAACAGTTTGACTACCAACATTGCCCAACATGTTAGCTTTAAAGCCAGATTGCACATAACCTGCGAGTTTGTCTTCCCAACGGCGCTGCATTTGTGGCTCAACCGCCATAGACTTTAAAGTCTGCACTCCGGTCACTGATTCCACCAAGAAAGCTTGATTTTCTGCCCCTCGAGCAAACTTTTCTTCCAAGCGCCGCCGCAAGGGGCCGGTAACTATCACGGAGACCAAGACATAAAACGGCAATGAAAGAAACACTATTAAAGTTAAGATGGGACTATAAAGGTACATGACCGCGAGAAATACAAAGGTAAAAAATATGTCAATAAATAGCGTCACCGAAGACGAAGTTAAAAATTCCCGTATATTATCTAACTCGCGCACACGCGCTACTGAATCACCTACACGCCGTGACTCAAAAAAACCTAAAGGTAAGGCCAATAAATGCCGAAATAACTTAGCGCCCAATTCAACATCGACGCGACTGGTGGTATGACTCATGACATAAGTTCTGGCACCACCGATGACGACTTCGAAAATAGACACCACTACAAGCGCGAAAACCATAACATCCAATGTTGTCAAACCTTTATGTACTAACACCTTATCAATGACGACTTGAAAAAAAATAGGAGTCATCAATGCAAATAGTTGCAGAAAGAATGAGGCAAGTAAAACCTCTCCTAACAATTTTCTATATTTAACAATCGCAGGAATAAACCAAGTCACGTCAAATTTACGCAAAGCCCCAACAATACTTTCCCTACTGGTTAACAGGATAATTTCTCCCGCCCATAATTCATCGAGTTGTTCGAGTGACAGTGTTTCTGGTGACGAAATTGCTGGTTTTTGCACGAGAAATTTAATCTCGCTTTGATCTTCAGTATCACACTTTGCAATAATAAAGTAGTGTCCGTTGTGATCTTTCGCCATCACAGGAAAAGGCGCTTTCTGTAATTTTTTTATATTAGTTTGCTGGGATTTTGCTTTTAGATCGAGAGACTTAGCAGCATAAAGAATGTCCTGGGTTGTAAAACGCTCATCACCCTTGCCCATTTGATGTTTTAGGTCATTGGCATCAATCGCTTTACCTAAGAATTTACCAAGAATAACCAAACAGATAAGCCCTGTATCCATTTGGCTGTTATTTTGCTGAATTGCTGGCTCTTCATTTTTGGGCTCACCATCGCCCGATAAAACATGGCTCAATTTTACACACTCACTGATTTGTAGCGTCAAAAAAGTTTTTCATTTTCACTACTTAAGTTAGCGAAAAGCAATTAACGCATAACGGTTTACTTAAAAGTAGACCAAAAAAAACGCGCCGCTCGAAGAACGGCGCGTTACACTCATTAACAATATATTATTGCCAAGCAGCAGCAATAATGGTCGAAACTTGGTGCTCCTCTTTTGAGCTCAGGCTAAGTTCGCCTCCTTTAGGCAAACCAAATGTAGCCATAGATTGTACCAATTGATCCACCATATCGTCTGTCAAAGTGTGATCACCCACCTGCAAGCGATCAATCTTGTGATCATCACGCTTAAACCAGCTGTCCACTGAGATCTGATCATGTGAACCCAAAATACTGATTACCAAGTCGCGACCATCTCGCGTAAACCAAAGACTTTCCTTAGCAATGCCTTCACCAAAAAACAATGTATCATCGCCGTGACGATCACGATTTAAAATACGGTCTTGACCATCGCCCAGGGCGAATTGGTAAGTATCACTGCCCTCACCGCCATATAAATGATCGTTACCCACACCACCACGAAGTTGATCATCACCGCTACCGCCATTAAGGTAATCGTCACCTTCGCCACCAAACAGGGCATCATCGCCACGCTCACCATAAAGAACGTCCTTATCTCCTTGACCGTGAATTTCATCATCTCCGCCACCAGCCGACACGCGGTCTTTGCCTCCTCCAGCAAAAATCGTGTCATTCAGATGTGTGCCACGCAAATGATCCCAAAAAGCGGTACCTTGGGTAACCAAAACTTTGTCTTCAAGCAAGTCCGCCAAAGTCGCTCCCTGCCCGTTTTCCATTACGAATTGATCAATAACAGCCCTGTGCAGATATTTAATTTGGTGACTCAATACGATCTCATCGTTTTCAGCATATTTCACAACAAGGTCGTGACCTCGACGCTCCAGCGCTAGATCTTCGTAACGCACACCCTCACCAAATACTACAATGTCGTGTCCATTACCATCCCTAATATTATCTTTACCATCACCAACATTGATCGTATACGTATCATTACCGGCACCACCGCGCAACAAATCATGCCCGGTGCCACCATCCAGGGAATCATTACCCGAGTCGCCGGCCAGATAATCGGAATCAGCACCTCCCAAGAGGCGATCATCCCCTCGACCACCATCGATCCAGTCATCGCCTAGGCCACCGAGCACAACATCATTCCCCGCATGCGCCCGAACCTGATCATTGCCAGCAAGTGCGGCTATACGATCCGCATCATTGGTGCCTTTAATCTTATCGTTTTTATCTGTACCTACCTGGGTGGCAAGTCTTGCTTCGACTATATTGGAAATCTCTTGACGATATTTGACAAATTCCTCTCCGTCGCGAGTAAAACGTATTTCAGAGATGGGCATCGTGTCTTTGGAATCTAGAACATCAAACCCTTCAAAGATGATTTTGTCACCCTCACCCAGGTTGATGAAAAGCTTGCCCTCCAGTGCATCCACATCAACGGTAAAATCGTCATACCAGATATCTACAAGATCAACGGCGTAAAACCCTTCCGACTGATACACCACATCGATACCATCGCCCCGACTAAAACGAATAACATCATGACCATGACCTCCGTCCAATATGTCATGGCCCAGGCCACCTTCAAGGATATCAATGCCAGCCCCCCCTTCAAGAGTGTTATTACCGTCATTACCCTGAATAATATTGTCGAGATTATTGCCCACACCGCGTTGTGCTTGCTCTATCAATACAAGGTTTTCCGTATGAGCAGCGAGTACCCAATCGACAGAAGTAAGCACAGTATCCTGACCTCCGTTCTCCACTTCAATGGTTTGGTCATCTGCGTTGTCCACTACATAGGTGTCATCGCCCTGCCCACCCATCAATTGGTCAATACCCGAACCACCGTCCAAGTAATCATTACCAAAATCACCAATTAGATTGTCGTTCGCTTCGTTGCCGAACAGTTGGTTATCTTGAGCATTGCCAGTGATGGTATTATCCAATTCATTACCCACACCGGCTTGGGCATCTGCGACTAAAATTAGGCTTTCCAGATTTTGCGCTAAACTGTAATCCAGGGAAGCAATAACGGTGTCTGCGCCGTCATCTGTGTTCTCACCAATAGCATCATTAGCATTATCGACGTAATAAGTATCGTTGCCCAACCCACCAAAGAGCTGATCAGCTCCTGCTCCGCCGTCCAGCGTATTATCATTGTCATTGCCAACAATTTGATTATCTAATCCATTGCCGATACCCGCTAAAGCGCTGTCCAACAAAGCCAGATTTTCGACATGAGCACCCAAGGTGTAATCGATAGAAGCGAAGACAGAATCTAGCCCCTGTAAACCCTGCTCAATAACTTGATCCAAGACATTGTCAACAACATAACTATCATCGCCTTCTCTGCCGATCATCTCGTCAGCACCTGCACGCCCATCCAGGACATCGTTACCGGAAAGCCCTTCGATCACATCATCATTGGCGGTGCCGATCAGTACATCATCACCATCAGTACCACGAATCACAGCGTTGATGATTTGATCATTAAGCTCATCAGCGTCCAGGATCAATTCAATAGGATTACCGTCATCTCCCACGGTGATAAAACGAATCATACCCAGAGGTGATGTGGCTGGATTATCAAGATCGTAGCCTTCAAAAGCGATGCGATCGTTTTGACCAAAATCCAATACCACAGCAACAATTAGGTTATCACCGTCGCTGCGTATTTCTCGGCTCACTGAAACATCTTCGGGCGCGATGTCGTGCAACTCGAGTTCATACAGATCCGTTATATTATTACCGGCAGCTACAGTATCTCTGCCATCGCCACGCCGAAAGCGAATCAGGTTATTGCCTTGACCACCCTCGAGTAAATCGTTACCTAAACCGCCATCAAGAACATCATCGCCTTCACCACCGGAAAGAATATCGTCACCTTCTCCACCAAGAAGAGTATCTTGCCCAGCGTCGCCATACATAGCGTCGTCATCTGCGCCACCGAACAACATATCGTTACCGGTTTCACCAACCAAAATGTCAACACCAGCGTCTCCATATATGGTATCGTCACCAGTACCGGCATTTAAAACGTCGTCATCCGCGCCACCAGAGAGTGTATCGTTACCTGCTCCGCCCTCTAAATAGTCAGCATCGGCACCGCCTTCAATGGTATCGTCGCCTTCGCCGCCAAATAACTCATCTTCTCCACCTTGGCCGAGCAGCGTATCATTATCAAAACCACCATCTAATAGATCATTGCCTTCACCACCTTCCAGCGTATCGATACCGGCTTGACCATAAATCTCATCGTCTTGAGCTCCGCCAAAGGCATTGTCATCACCTGTTCCAGAATAAATAGTGTCGACACCTGCTTCACCAAATAGCTGGTCGTTACCATCACCGCCGTGAATTTGGTCATCTCCAATGCCACCATAGACCGTATCATCACCACTACCTGCTTCAATAAAGTCATCACCAGTTTCACCAAGTAGTTCATCATTGCCTTGATGACCGTATACCTGATCATTTCCAGCACCGGCATTAACTCTATCGTTACCGCTTAATGCTTCTATATTATCGTCACCGTTGCCACCAGTGAGCACATCATCAACCAACGAACCTGTGGTGGTGTTATTAAATGCCAGATCAATTTGTGCAGCGACTTCTGCAACATCCCAAGTTAAACCGTCGGCAAAGGCAATCGAATTTAACGGAACGTGCAAATCATCAGACAGTAGATCTCCTTCAAAAACAATACGGTCACCCGCCTCAAGATCTATGATAAAGGCATTATTTTCACGACTGAATGATAATTCAAAGTCGCTGATATCAGTAAGTTCTAAGTCGTAGCTGCCTTCACTGAATACAACCGTATCAACACCATCACCGCGCGAAAACACCAGTCGATTGACGCCAAAGCCGCCACTAATCAAGTCATTACCCGAGCCACCAATTAGGGTATCATCACCATCGCCACCAAATAAGCTATCGGCATCTGCGCCACCATCAAGCAAGTCATTACCAATGCCACCACGTAGCTCATCCTGACCGGCCTCGCCGTACAATGCATCAGCTTCTTCATCACCGTTTAAGCTATCGTTACCAGCGCCACCAAATAATTGATCGTTTCCTTCGTTGCCCAACAATGTGTCATCGCCGGCTAAACCTTCGATTCGATCAGCACCCAAAGTACCGATAATAGTATCGACATCTGCGGTGCCTGATGTTGCAGCGACATAAGATGCCTGCTCCCACTCAGGAATTTCTTCAAACGCGAACGCCGCATCGGCCCCCTCACCCGTTGAACCATCGCTGCGAGTAAAAGAGAAGGTATTACTTACTAAAATGCCACTGGCCGAATAACTACCATCATGTGCAACTGGAGTAAGGTCCAATGATTGAATGTCGGCATCAGCAAAGCTTTGCAATTCTCCAGCTTCACTCACACCGTTTTGGTTTGCATCCTGCCAAAGTCTAAAATCATTAAACTGTGCATCATTAATATCAAAAATACCATCGCCATTAGTGTCATAAGCAACAAAACCTTCCAAGTCCGTCTGTGCACCAAAAGTATCATTTAGGAAGGAAATCTCTGTGCCATTATCAATTGTGCCGTTGCCATTGCGATCCAAAACAACAATAGCATCGTCTGCGCTGACCCAAGCCGAGCGCTCCAGCGTACCATCACTGTTGCTATCAAAACCGATACCCGTAGAATTCCAGGCAAAACCGTCGCCATTCAAATCCAAGACTAATGGGGGGACGGTGAATTCGTTGATGATTGAAATATCCCAGGATCCGCGCGCTGCGGTACCAACATGCCTTAATGCGTCGATTAAACGACCTTCTCTCAACGCATCGACAGAAATATATACAGATTCACTGGAAGCCGTCGCACCCCGCCAATTCAAATCCAAATCAATAATAAACTTCGACGTTCCATCATCAGGCTCCGAACCTCCACGCACAACTGCCAATGTTCCATCCGGGGCAAAATTATCAAGATCGACAAAAACAATAAATTCCTCGGTCGTTGAAGGTGTTACGCCTATAGGTGCATTGTCTATATTAAATGTAACCGAGCTTGTCGCGCTTTCAGAACCATCACTGGCGGTCACGTCAAATGAATAGCTGTACTGACCGCTATAGCTAGGATCAAGATCTTCAGCTAAAGAAATTAGGTCATAATCGAATACGCCCGATTGCAACCTCACTTCACTGCCATCAAAATTAAATAGCGGGCGATCAAATACTCGGGAACCAATCGGTCTATCGCGATCAAAATCATATTGTTCCACCTGAAAAGAAACACTGCGAAAAGAAACGGTAGAACCTGGAGAGAACCAGTTTGCAAATGGGTCATTACTAGCCCATGCATCAACTTCATTTTCAATATAATTTTCGATCACATCCATGAAGTCGGGGTTCCATCCTCCTTCAAAAAATGGCGAATCAATCGAATAAGTTAAGCTGTCACCATCAGAATCAGTAAACAGATTTGACACATCATAGATCGTACTACCCAACTGAGTACCCGGAGCACCTGGGGCCGAAGCTGCTTCACTTATCGCAAAACCATTCTCTACGCGAATAACTTCTGGAGCACGGTTTTGTATAACACTGACCCTAAATGTTTCTTCAATAGATGAATCTGGATTGTCAACAGCACTGGCGCGCACATCTATAGGGAATTCAAACACACCGGAGTTACGGAAGCGCGTTAAAGGCTCACCACTAAATGTCAGAACACCATTTTCATCGAGATTAAAGAACCGCCAGCCAAAAGCAAACGGTAAAATTTCGTAATTAACTAACGCTGGGTCATGAGCCGACCCAATATAGCCAACGAAATCACCTTCAACGGCCTCATCGTAAAATATTACAGGCTGAGCGACTTCAATAGCATTAGCAACCGGGTTGTTTGTCCAAAAAATATCAGTTGGCGCCTCAGCGTCATCACGTATATAAAGCGTAAAATCAGAATCAGTTGAGTTACCGGCCGGATCTGTTGCTCTGACAGTATAACTATACTGACCGTATTGCTGGCCGCTAATGGTAACTCTTGGCAAAGTCTCAAAATCCAAACCGCCCGGAGTATAGTTTGATGCGATCGTCACTACACCACTCGAGCTTACCCTTAGGTGATTCTCAGGTTGTATCAACTGATAACTTAAAGGCTGTTCTTCAGGATCGTTAAAATTAGCCTGACCAACGAAAGTATTGCGATTGACAAATTCATTTAATGACCAAACACCATTCAGCTGCCACTGTGGATCTGAATAGTCAGTGATTAAGCCGACAAATTCTGGCGACTCATCAATCGAATTAACATTAATCGTTTGAGAAGTTGTTGTGGACAGACCACCATCATCAGTCACGCGAACAACAATGGTATGCTGACTATTTTCTTCAAAATCCAACGCCCTTGCCGTTTCGATGGTACGGCCATCGGCATTTAAGCGAAACGCATTATTAACGCCCGCCGTAATGAGTTCAAATGTCAGATTAACATCCATGTCATCGGCATCTGGATCGTTACCCGACAAGCGATAAATGGGTTGACCGGATGATAAGTTTTCAGCAATCGATCCATCACCATTAATTGGCGTAAATACTACTGCATTTGGATTTTCGTTAACCGGGTTAATAGCGATATCAACATTTGACTGACTGAATAAACCACCACCATTCACTTCGGTTGCTCTAACCGTCAGCGTATATTGCGTCGGCAGTACTGGATCTTCAAAATCGAACGAACGTGTTGCAACAACTTCTCCAGTACCGGGGTTGATTTCGAAAAAACCGCCAGCATTATCAATTAAGCTATATTGCAGGCTGCTGTTATCATCAGTAGCCGATGCAACGGCTACCACACTTTCTCGGGCTGCTTCATTTTCATCGACAGATAATGCTCCACTAAAGGTAATAGCACTTGGTGCCTCGTTCGCTGGTGTAACGTTAACACGCAAACTTTGCGTTAACTGCAAGTTATTATTATCACGATCAACTACAGTGATTTGTAAATCATGGAAAGGATTGGCAGTAACATCAAAATCGTTGCCTTGCGTGAAGATAAAACCCGAGTCGTTGATAGTGAACCGGGGATCGTTCAGAATGTAATTAAAAGCGCTAGGGTTTTCGTCATCTTCAGCATCAGGATCATCAACAATGACCTGACCGACTAATTCAGCCTGACCATCGTCACCAACATCATCGGCAATTGTGAAATCCCTATCTGCTCTGATAAGAATAGGTGCCTCGTCGATCGGGTTCAGCAGTACAAGAATATTCGTAACCTGATCAATAACCTCGTTTTCCGAATCAACCACCTCTACATTGAATGAGAAACTACTACTAATCGCCGTGTCAAAATCGAAGACTGCCGCAGTTCTGATCGCGCCATCGGCATCAATGGAAAATTGCCCGGCATCTTCCCCAGTCAAACGGAAAGACAAACCAACGCCAGGGGAAGACAAATCAGCTTGCGCAACAGCGGTACCTATCGCCGCCTCTTCGTCAACCCTCAAGTCGCCGCTTATGCTAACTGTAATACCATCATTCGGTCGGGGAACCGGCTGCACATCAATCTGTACCTGGCGCTGCACTGCCGCATTATTTGCGTCAATAATATTGACGGTAAACTCATCCAAACCAGTTGCTCCCTGATCCGCAACATAAGTGAACGAACCGTTGGCACCGAAAGTTATCGTGCCTAATTGAGCATCATGAACGAATGTAAATGTATCACCGTAGGGAATATCCGCATCGTCGAAAAAGAGATTACCGTTAAAAGTTTCTTCTTCAAAAATGGTGTAAGGACCCGCTTCCTCTCGTGGTATTTCTATAAGAACAGGAGCATCGTTAACGAAGGTTACTTCAATAGAAACATTGCGCGATGCAGACTGGCCCTCAGAGTCAGTTGCAGTGATAGAAAACGTATCTACACCATTGAAATCAGCAATCGGGGTATAAGTAAAATTGCCCTGTCCATCAAACTCGACTGTCCCATTCTCGGCGTTCGCCGAGTAAGTCAGCGTATCACCATGTCGCAGATCTGCATCATCAATACCCACAGGAGCTGTTAATGAGCTCTCTTCAGCGACAGCAGTGTCCAACGGCAACAATGTAACAAAAGGCTGATCATTAACATTGGCTACTTGGATAACAACTTCAGTATCGCTGTATGAAACTGCATCGCCTGAAGAGTCTGTCACACGAATAGTAAAACGATCTTCACCGACAAAATCAGGGGCCAATTGATAGTCAAAAACACCATTCGTTAAACCAATTAGGGTGCCGCGGCCAGCGCGTATTAACTCAAAGGTATGTGTATCACCCGGATCATCGTCACTGACCAATATCTGACCACTAATACGCTGGTCTTCCATCGCATTAATCGTGATGGTGCCATCGGTAACCGGCCGATCGTTACGATTAATAATATTCACCGCGACTTGCGTCGTGACTGAATCACCATTCGGATGCGTTAAAGATATTGAGAAATCTTCGGTACCAGCTTCGTTGTCGTTTGGCGTAAACAGGATAGTACCGTCACTCAGCAGTTCAACATTACCTAGTGTTGAAGTATGTGAAAGCGTGTATTCAGTGATCGGTGTATCCGGATCATTAAAGGCAATATTAATTTCCGCCGGAGCATCTTCGGAAGTCGATAAACTGACTTGGTCGGCTGCGATCGGCGCATCTTCTACCGGGTTGATTAAAAAGTTCAACTCAGCCGTACTTGAACGTCCGGTCGAATCCTCGATCCTGATAACGGCTGAGGCTGTACCTTCAAATTCTTCATCAGATTGGTAGGTATATGAGCCATCCGTGTTAACCGTTAGACTGCCAACACTTGGTGGTACCTCTAGAATATATATCAGTTCATCGCCGTCATTTTCATCAGAGCCGATCAACATTCCCGAAACTTCGGCTCCTTCATCAACTTCAACGCTTAGATCTTCCAGTATCGGTGTAAATTCAACTCTGCCCTCAAAAGTAAAAGCGCCTTCTTGCCATGCTTGGCCTTGCGCGTTAACAACAGACTCAGGAATATCACCGATCGTTTCCGGTTCAGCAAAATCTGCCATCACGGTGATCAGCTGATCCATTTGATTAATATCTAAAGTTTCCGTATCGGTCACAATACGGCTTACTGGAGACTGTTGATTCAGCGCTCTTTGCAAAGCACCACTGACATTACCTGCCTGCTCAGAGCTCACCCTGAAGCGTGCGAAGTTTTCAACGGTAACCTGATTATCTGTTCCAATAACACTGATAATCAAATCATTGCCGACTTCTCTGAACCAGAGCTGGTTCGCAGCAATGCGGCTAAAGATAATCTCGTCAGTTTCTGAACGGCTGGCATTTTCTACGATGGTGTCCTGGCCAAAATTGCCAGTAAACACATAATAGTCGCTGTCTTCACCACCCTCTAAACGGTCATTACCCTCGCTAGCAGTCAGGAAGTCACTACCGGAGCCACCATATAAATTATCGTCACCAGCACCACCGTTTAATACGTCATCACCTGAATCGCCCCAAAGATCATCGTCTCCCGCAGCACCTTCCAAAACATCATCACCGGAACCGCCGAATAATTGGTCATCGCCGGCGTCACCATTCAGATAATCGTTCCCACCATCACCATAGAGGTCGTCACTACCTTGTTCCCCGAACAGTCCATCGTCTTGAGCACCGCCGCGCAAGATATCGTTGTCATGCCCACCTCTGAGGCTGTCTTCGCCGGCACCGCCTTCAATAGTGTCGTTGCCTAGCCCGCCCCACAGGATATCGTTGCCTGCGCCACCATTGACATAGTCATTGCCGGAACCTGCTATCAACTCATCGACACCATCATTGCCGAACAGCTGATCTCGATCTTCGCCACCATAAACAATATCATCACCAGTGCCACCGAACAGGACATCCTCACCTTCATTACCGGAAATAATATCGTCCGAAGCACCACCTAGAATGGTATCGTTACCCTGATCACCTTCTATAGTATCGCGACCGAATGCGCCGTCGATGATATCGTTCCCTTCACCACCGCGAATCAAATTGGTATATTGGCTGCCGGTTATAACGTCATTTCCATCTGAACCAATCACATTTTCAACATTGAATAATGCATCATCGGACCCAGTACCTGTGGACGCAGAACCATTACCGCCAATAGCAATATCGACGGTGACGCCGCTGTCGGAAGTGGCATAAACAATTGTGTCTCTATCTCGACCACCATCAATGATATCGCCGCCTAAACCGCCGATAATGGTGTCGTTATTTTCTTGACCTCTTAAAATATCCGCCTCAGCGCTGCCATACAACAAGTCCGCACCAGCACCGCCTTCGAGTGTACGATTACCTTCGGAAGTCGTTAACCAATCCGGTGCATCAGAGGGGCCTTGAAAATTCAGTGGTGAGATATCAACAACTGCAGAGTCTGCAAAAGCTAAAAACTCAATACGAGTACTACCATCAAAGTACCAATCTTCAAGGGTAATTTGATCAGACGAACTATTAATGCCGATTACTAAATCATTACCCTGCTGCGTAAAGCTTAAATCACCCGCCGCAATGCCATCACCGAATGACAGAGTATCGGAACCGCCGCCGGCAATACCGCGAGCAATATCCCGCTCACCAATACGCAGATTGCCATCACCTCTTTGATAAACATAAAAATCGTCACCCAAACCACCGACAATGCGGTCATCACCTCTTCGGGCATTGATAACGTTATCGCCTTCGTCACCAACCAGCAGATCATCAAAATCTGAACCACTTATATTTTCAAAACCCTCCAGACGATCACCCGCAGCATCACCTCCAGTGCCACGTCCGGTGGTTAGTGAAACCTGTACACCTGCCTGCGAGTTTTCATATTCCAATAAATCTTCACCCTGGCCGCCAAATATAATATCGGCACCGGCACCACCCTCAACGATATCGTTTGAAGCACCAGCATTGACAATATCATCACCGGCACCGGCGCTAATAACATCTTGACCAGCACCAGAATCAAACCACTCGTCACCAGCGGTTCCAACAAGCTCATTATCTTCATTTTCACCAGTATAAATTTGTTCGATATCACCGATATTGACATCGCCAAAACCAAAAATTGAAAGTGTATCTACCGGCGAACCATTAGTTGTAAACCAATTACTTAGCCTTACCGTATCTTGAATGCTGTCGAAGGTTGCCAAGCTGTCTGCAGACCCGTTAACACCGATAATTAAATCATCCACATCACGGCCGACACGCAGATCTTCAAGACTGATACCGACATCCAATTCAAGTGTGTCGTTATCGGGAGAGTTGGTGATTGGCTGACTTGAAATTAATTCGTAGATATCGAAACCAATACCTGTGTCACGAACAAAATAGTTCTGATCAATGCGGTTATTAACCGAATCGTATATTGCAGTTGTTCCTCCAGCACCGTTCCAGCTATAACCGCCAACAAAAGTATTGTTACTAGTACTAAAGACTAAACGCGATGATTGGCTGTTAAGTCCGGATATCGTATCGCGGCCATCACCCAAACCGAATAAAATAACATCACGTCCGGCGCCACCTGCAAGCTCATCATCGCCGGCCCCACCAGAAATTGTATCGTTACCGGCCCCACCGAATATCGAATCGTTGCCACCGTCGCCACTAACGATATCGTCACCGGCGTCACCGTATAAATTATCATTGCCATCACCGCCGACAACCAAGTCGTCCTGGTCACCGCCGGAGACATTGTCAGACCCTAAACCACCGACTGCGACATCATCACCACCCAAGGCGAATATCTCATCGTCGCCCAAACCACCATGAATAAAGTCGGCACCATCCGTGCCACGAATCGTATCGTTACCATTTGTACCGGTGATAAAACTGGAAAAGTTACCCAAATCAATGGTTTGACCATCGTTAAATCTTAAACGCTCGATTCGGTTGGCTGCTTCACTCCAATTTTGGATGCTTAATGAATCGGTGTCATCGCTTAACTGACCGGCCTCATCACGCAGGGTAATGATCAATGTGTCCGTTGCATCGTCTAAACGAATATTAATATGTTCAAGACCAATGCCTTCGCCAAACTCAATGGTATCAACATCAACCTGTGTGTTTTGGCTAGCAAAACCCACATCATCAGACAACTCAGATTCGCTATACCAATCATCAACATCAATCAGCGTATCGGCACCATCACCACGACGGAAGATATACACATCATTACCATCACCACCGTCAAGCGTATCGTCACCTTCACCACCATCCAGCACATCATCGCCTTCATTGGCGGTCAGTGTATCGTTCTCGTTGCCGCCAATTAACCAATCTGACCTATCACCACCGAGCAGCGTATCCTCGCCACTTTCTCCAAATAAAACGTTATTTAAACCGCCAACTGCATCCAGCGTATCGTCGCCTTCACCTCCATAAAGCCAATCGGCGTTCTCACCCCCAATAATGGTGTCATTACCCTCGCGGCCAAACACATCATTACCTAAATCACCCGAGTTAATCTGATCATCTTGGGCGGTACCTTCTATAAAAGCTGAGCCGTTAACAGATCGCAGAGCTTCATCAAGAGTTGTCTGGTTAGAAAAATTCAAGAAACTCCGTTGAGACGGCGGTATAAAATCTTCTACCAGTAAAGTCGTGCCATCAGGCCGGTAGATCGTTATTTCACGCTCATTTTCAACGATATCGAACTCAACTTCGGAGTATGCAGCGGGTAATTCTTGGTTGCCAGATGGGGTCGCAACACCAGCAGCGTCCTGGTCCATCAGATACTGCCAGCCGCCAAAATGATCAGAGATATGGCGCTTGGTCAAACCTATTTCCTGCGCACGCTCCAGTGTTACTATCCAACCGGCTGCAAACGCGGAATTGGGGTGTGTTGCAATTAGCGTATCAATCTCATCGGGAGACTGTAAATAGAAAGAGTAATCAGCTGCAGTAGAAAGATCGCCTAAAATAGTTGATAAGGCGTCGTCCGGCGGGTTTGTGCCTGATGTGGCATTAAGCACACGCTCTGTTGCCAGATAAAGCGCGCGTTTAACGATAAAATCACCACCACCAATTTCGGCGCTATTGATCGAATCTAAAAAGCCATAGCTAATCAAATCATTGGCGTTTCTGAAACTTTTTCTGCTTCTATCGCCATCTCCTGCACGATAAGTAAAGCGATCCTTGCGCATGCCGTATGTACTACCGGAAATAGACTCCGGATTAAGCAATTCGCCACCAACCTGACGAAAGACCCCATTAAAAATATCTGCAGCGTTGGTCGCCAATGTCCGAGCTGCATCTTTATTACCATCGTTGCGCGACCACACATTCGTAACTTCAAACTCGCCAGTTGCTTCATTCAGGACTACGTCTGCACCGGACCGCGGCGTTCCACCAAAGAGATCACCAATGATCCCACCGATAATATAACCGACAGCCGCACCGATAACCGTTCCGATCGGCCCCCAAGCGCTACCTATTTTCGCGCCAATCGACGCACCTAAAGATGCACCGATAGCTCCTTCTTTTGACTCAACATCATAAACAGCCGCACCGATCTCTTTACCGATATAGGTGGCAACAAAGTTGACCGCAACGGCTTCAAAATCGACACTAAAGTTACTGAAATCGGCACCGCCAGCGATGATAATATCAACAGCTTCTGTGACCGCTGCGGTACCCAGAGCCGTGGCAAATTGACCACCAACCCCATCTAGGCCTAATTCTTCAACCAACTCGGCTACTAATATAGAACTGATAGTACCGACGGCCGCATCTCTTAAATTCGCGCCAAAATCGTCAAACGCCTCATCGGCGGCATCACTGAAGGTTCTTTCAGTTGGCCCGCCGACCAGAGTAAAAGTATCGGCAACATTTTCACCAATTACTGAAAATAGCGTACTGCTAACGGCACTCTCAAGCTGGCTTGCATCATCACCAACTAACAATGTTCCCAAGGTCGAACCGAATGCACCGCCAATACCGCTGACATCAACTGGGCGTTCACCACCGACGTCAACCAACACTTCCATCTCACCATTATTATGAACAATGGTCACAGCACCGCGAGTTTCGGTAACCACGTCATTTTCGAAATCTCGTACTATAGAATCACCGGTGCGCCTGCCTTCCTCATCAAGTAAAAAAATCGCTACAGACTGCTCAACGGTATCTAAAATAACTCGTCCTTCCGAATCTAATACAGGGTTACCATTTGCGTCCAAGCGAGGCCTACGAGCAGTATTCAGCTCGGTTGTATAAAGATTTGAGTCCTCCGGCAGGTATTCAGCTAGATTTTGATTGTTGGCTAGTGTCAAATTAACTCGAGCTTGATCTTGCGTGAGTGGAGACTGCAGCAAAGCAGCGGCCATATCGGCTCTCAGCTGTTCATCTATAGATTGGAGTAAATCTTCTCTAATTTCGCCAGGCAAGTTTAGTTGTAATTCTGTAAGAAAAAGCTCTTCGCCTTCGACAAGCCCAGTTTGTACTTGATAACTTAACCAGCCATCTCCTGAGTTTGGTGTAGTTTGCACACCATTTACCGATACCGTGCCATCATCGTTGGCAGTATATTCAGAAATATTTCTGGATGGCTCCTCACCTGAAGTCGTCGGTATAATCCAGCCATCTACAACAATAGTAGGCCCCAAGCTTTCCGACCTAACAAACTCTACTGTTGAAAATGGCAACGGATTACCCATTCGAGGGTTATCAAAATATTCAGTTAAATCGGTACCAAAATTGCCTCGCCCATTGCCAATACCTATTCCTTCTCGAATAACGGCAACCACTTCACCATTTTCATTGCGACCTACGGCGAAACGGCTGGCCTCAGGAAAATTACCATCGGCGTCAGGGCCATTACCATTGGGATCTTCATGAAAGACTAAATCCCATGTTACGTCGGCATAACGCTCCGCTGTCAGAGGAGACCTGTAGAGCGCCTCGATATATTCCTCGCGTGTGGCAACACTACTGCTCTGCACTGCCTGCAAAGGATCCCGAACACCAAATGTTCCTAGTTCCGGTGTATCGAACTCAATTCGACCGTCATCCGATACTGTTGTGCCTAACTCAATACCTGTCTCAAAGTCTCTCGCTGAAACCTGAAATAAAAACTCTCTCGATGAGCTGCCTTCCAACTGAGTTGTTTCGATAAAGTCACTTTCAAAATCTACACCAATGCCCTGTAAGAAATTATTCATATCTTCATTGACGATTAGGTGTGATACTGACGTAATAGCACGCCGTGTCTCTCCGGTATCAGGATCTACCGCACCCTGACCGAGGAAATTAGATGTATTTAGCGTGATGCTGGCATCGACTATTTCACCATCCGGCCCGGTAAACGTAATATCGAGGTCATAACGAATATCAGCGGATCGCCCATCAAATACTTCAACTGTGCTATTTGAAGTAGATGTTTCAATTCTGCCTGTGACATCAATATCATAATCTTGAATAGGAAAACCGATCTCGACAAAAACCCGGTTCAATACGTCAGCAGCACGATCAGGTATCGCCGCTTCTGCATCAAATACGACAGCAAGATTATCTCTTGTTTGATCAGCAGAAAATTCAATCGTCACACCAGATATCGGAGTCTCTGAATGACCTGAAAGCTCTCTATTTCGAATGTCATATCGCAATGAGCCGACATTATCGACACCTATAGACGCGACATGGGGGTCGTCTTCATTCGCTCCAAACTGGTAAGTAACCGGCCCCAAATCGGCGTCAAGTTCGGAGAGTCCTTCACCATCAAAACCAACCGAGGCATTATTGTCACCCAAGGAAGCAGAAACATTTACATCCTCTCCCGCCACATCTACAGAGCCACTAAATTCGCCAACCTCAAGATTTAAGGATGAAGCATCATCGCCAATTTGCAGCGAGCCTGAAAAATCTTCTCCATTGACCGTTGCTTCCCAACCGTCCGTACCTTGCGTAAAGCTACCGTTTTCACTTTCGATTGATGTAGATGTCACATTACCATCAACATCTATCTCAAAAGTATATGTGACTCCAGCCTGCTCAAATGTAATCGTTCTACTTCCATCCCCATTTGTTACCGGTACTAAACTTTCGTCAAAATCTATTAAGGCCACGCCATCATCCCCAAGGTATTAATCAGAAAAATATTCAAATTGACAATCAATATTAAAAATCAAAGCTTCCAAGCTCGCCGAGCCGTTTAAGTCTATTGTGTGTCCTCTGCTTTAGAGCCTTCTTTAATGCCTTTCGCTCCCAGAATGATCTCTTCGCGCTTACGTGTTTGCGGGTGCATATGCATCATCTTGACAGACTTATCTTTGAACGTGCTATTCATCAAATCTGCCAACATCTGCTCACGGTGCTTGTTTTCTTTTGTATGAAAAGGTGTCACCAACTCCACCAACCATAAAGTCCCACCCGTATTGCCAACCAACCCTCGCTCAGAGTCAAGCTGCGCATTGTTCCCCCAATCCTGAGGCGCTAAACGGCCAGATGTTTTTAACTTTTGTTCTGCCTCTTCACTTAAATAGCCCCAAAGGGCTGCGCCCATCGGTTTTTTATTGGGATCACGAAAGAGTTTGTATTGCCCCAAAATAATCGGCGGCATTAACAACCACTCGAGATCTGCCAGGGACAAAGATCTATGTACCTGGGACTGACTCATAACCCAAACGATTTCGCCTATCATGCTACCAATCGTTCTAGTATTTCCGGAACTGTCTTGTTGACCCTTGGGCGAAGTATTCTTTGTTGGCACCTCCGTGCCAGACTCGTCGTTTTGCATCATTATGTTGCTTATGCCTCTCATAATGGAAAATGGTTACAGGCCACATATTGCCAGCCTTAATTAGACCCTATCTAAATGCAATTTATGCGTAATAGCGCTTCGACTTGAAGAGACCTGCGCGCAAAGGAAACTAGCGAAAGGGGTATGAAGAAAATCAAATAGATAGGAGCAAACGATAACTTAGTACTAACCTGCACAGATTACGGTCTCCGTTGTCCTTCTCTGACTATATAACTTCTATAATTCCCTATTCACTCCGTCGTCTGCTAACAGCACTTAATCAAAGCACTAAAACACTGTATCTTTGCAGTTAGCCCCCGGTTGAACCAAGCGTCAAATACTGTGGCACGATTATAATCTATATATATCTATGTGACACCAGCTGGAGGTTTGAACTAGTACACAAACTTTGCGCAAAAGTTATGTCGAGTGTATTTTTTGCCAGTTATATAACATCACGTTACCTGGCGAAAAAACTTAAGAGAGCCTTGGAATGCAAAAAAAGGACTTAAGAACAAAATGCAGGATATTGTCCATACATATAAAAAAACCCCGCCCATTTGGGCGAGGTTTTTTAGATGGTGGGTCGTACTGGATTCGAACCAGTGACCAATTGGTTAAAAGCCAACTGCTCTACCAGCTGAGCTAACGACCCAAATTCTTTCTTCGTAATACATCCAGTATGCGTACTGGATTGGCTCGCATCTTCCTGATGCTCGGGCTTACGCCCATTGTCGCGATGCGACAATGCTTAAATTCGCTCCAGGCGAATTTATCGAACCAGTGACCACAAAATTGCCCGGAGCAATTTTGCTGCGCTAGTCGCTTCGCGATTTGGCTCATAAATGAGCCAAACACATTGGTTAAAAGCCAACTGTGACCGCCATGGATGGCGGAAATGCCAAAAATTGTTTGGAACAATTTTGGCCTCTACCAGCTGAGCTAACGACCCAAGTTCTTTCTCTTGAGCATACCCACTACACATACTGGATGGCATGCATCTTTTCTTCGAGCAGTACCCAAAAGAGGCGCATATAGTAATGATTTGAACTGAAAACTCAAGCGTTTATGACGTTTTTTTGAAGTGATTTTTCGCATTTGACAAGGCTTGCGGAATTAACGGTTACCTGCGAATTCAAACATATCTTGTCGGGTCGGCGATGCCGGCATTTTCAAAGCCCGCGCGACGCAATCTGCAACTGTCGCACTTGCCACACGCTTCGCCTTCCTCCGTGGCCTGATAGCAGGAAAGCGTCAAACTGTAATCCACCCCCAAATCGACGCCGACGCGGATGATCTCCGCCTTAGACATGTTCAACAGCGGCGCTTCAATCGTCACGGGACAACCCTCAACGCCTGCTTTTGTCGCCAGCGCCGCCATCTTTGCATACGCTTCAAGATATTCGGGCCGGCAGTCGGGGTAGCCGGAGTAGTCAACGGCGTTGACACCGATGAAAATTGAATTTGCTCCAAGAACTTCAGCCCAGCCCAGCGCAATAGAGAGGAAGACGGTATTGCGCGCCGGCACGTAGGTAACGGGAATTCCATCGGACGCCTGTTCAGGCACCGAAATTGCCGAATCCGTTAACGCTGAACCACCAATGGTCCGCAGGTCGAGCGCGACCACTTTGTGCGCCTTTACAGACATTTTTTCGGATACGCGTGCAGCCGCGATAAGCTCAGACCTGTGCCGCTGGCCGTAGTCAAAACTCAACGTGTGACATTCATACCCCTGTGCTTGTGCAAGCGCGATCACGGTGGTGGAGTCCAAACCACCGGAACTCAGTATTACGGCGCGTTTTAACGTGTTGTCACTCAAATTCAGACTCCTGGTATGTCGCCCCAAAGCAATTTGTGAAGCTGAATCTGAAAACGCGCTTTCGGTTGGCTTTCCAGGATCCAGCGCGCCAGCGTCGAAGGTTCTAGCTCGCCATAGCACGGGGATATAAGCACATCGCCAGTACGCTCATAAAGTGCGTGCTCATCTATCTTAAACTCGGCCCATTCGAAGTCGCGCCGGTCGCAAATAACAAACTTTATCTGATCCTTTTCACTGAGCTTGCCAATATTGGACCACAGATTTTTCTCCAGCTCGCCCGAGCCTGGTGTTTTCAGGTCCATGACAATACTGACTCGAGGGTCAATGTTGCCGATATCCATCGCACCACTGGTTTCAAGTGACACCTTGTAGCCAGCATTGCAAAGTGCAACCAAAAAGTCTCGACACATTGCTTGAGCAAGTGGCTCACCTCCGGTAACGCACACCCTGTCGCTGGGATACTGGTTTACTTGTTCAAGCAACTGATTAAAGGTGAGACGCTCACCGCCGTGAAAAGCGTATTCTGAGTCACAATAACCGCAGCGTAACGGACAACCCGTCAACCGGACAAAGACTGTCGGATGGCCCGAGTCACGGGCTTCGCCCTGCAGGGAATAAAAAACTTCGGTAATACGTAAGCTAGGTTCAGGCATGAGAAAAGCGAATCGTCACAATCATTAGCGACAATTCTATCAAAGGCGCAGTGTTAGAAATTTGCTTTTAGGTACTGACTGGCAAGCTTGGCAGCGTTGCCATGCCCCGAACTCACTTCATTTAACAATTGCTTGGCTTCAGCATCTGCACCAAGTTTGTGGAAAATGGTACCCAGTTTATATTTTGAATCGGGCGCCTTGGTATGCGCTGGGCTCTCTTTAAGCAAACGTTCAAACCACTGCTTGGAGGTATCGAGATCGGCCTTCGCCAAATAGACTTCGCCGAGCCAATACTGCACATTGCCGCGATAACGCCCGCGCGGATAAAGTTCCAGATGTTCATTGAGACGCAAAATGCCCGCGTCGTAGTCTTTATCCACCAGAATAAGCTTGGTCGCACTCTTATAGTGGGCAATTTCGTTTGCTGAAGAGCTTACCGAGCTTGAGAGCGAACTCGTTGTAATCGTAGCGTTGTTCGTCTGATCAGCGACGGAAGAGGACGTATTATTTGCCGTACTTTGCGTGTTACTGGTGCTAAGGTTCTTACGATTGAGATCACCGATGCGCCGATCGAGATCCACATAATCATCGAGACGCTGCTGCTTAAGCTGTTTGATTTGGTGCGCCTGTTGCTCAACTAGGCCCCGCAAATCCAACAACTCTTGTTGTAACACCTGAATTTGGTAAAACAACTCAGCTGAATTTGATGCTGCTTGCGCATCCCCACCTGATGACGGCGCTGAACTATTTGTATGCACAGTGCCTGATCGGGTTGAAGTACCCACCGGACGGTCAACAATTTCTACTTGAGCTACAACGAAATTGGCCGCTACAGACAACGCAGCGGCCAGAAAAGCAACACCAATTTTCATTTAAACTATTTACTTATTTAAGTTCTACTCGACGGTTTTTAGACCAGGCGCTTTCATAACTACCCACTTCCGCTGGACGCTCTTCACCGTAACTTACAGTTTCAATATCCGAACCTGAAATACCATTTAGCTTAAGGAAGTCAGCTACGGCGTTCGCGCGACGCTCGCCCAATGCCATATTGTATTCACGGCTACCGCGCTCATCTGCGTGGCCTTCCAAACGGATCGACGAACCGTATTTTTTCAGGCACTCAGCCTGTACCAACAACGCAGCACGCGATTCAGCGCGAAGCAATGACTGGTCGAAATCAAAATAGAATACAGTGTCTGCATTATCGCACTTGGCTTTTTCCGCAGCCGCCGCATCTTCTTCAGCTTTCTTACGTGCAGCTTCTTCCAAACGCGCGCGCTCGGCTTCTTCTGCTGCTAAACGCGCTGCTTCTTCCTCGGCTTTCTTTTTATTAGAAGAACAGCCCGCAACCAGCGCTGTTACCGCTAATGCAGTCATAAGAAGTTTTATTGATCTAACCATTGGAACACTCCCGGTAATTTCTTTGTCGATAAATCTTATTTTGGAAACGGTGACCACGCAGGTTCCCGCACATCCCCCAATTTCGATGGCAGCCTAAACTTCACGCCGGCGTCCATTGATACTGCTGCAAGCACTCCCTTGTTGTTGTGCTGTGTCGCATACAACAACATTGCACCATTAGGTGCAATGGTGGGAGATTCGTCCAACCAAGTTTCTGTCAATACCCGAATATTGCCCGTGGCGATCTCTTGCCAAGCAATATGGAAGACACCATTTTCCCTATGGACCATTACAATACTCTTTCCATCAGGCGAAACCCTGCCGCGCGCGTTGTAATCGCCGTCAAAGGTTAAGCGTTCTACCCGCCCACTGGCAAGCCCTATTTGATAAATTTGCGGGCTTCCGCCACGATTTGACGTAAAAATCAGCGATTTCCCATCTGGCGTCCAATTGGGCTCGGTATCGATGGCAAAATGGTTGGTAATACGCCGCAATTTCTTAGTCGCAAGATCATACGTGTAAATTTCCGGATTACCGTCTTTAGATAATACAAAGGCGAGTTTTCTATCGTCCGGCGACCACGCGGGCGCGCCATTTAAACCGGGAAAATTCGTTATTTGTTCACGCGCGCCACTTACGAGATCGTGACGGTAAATTGCCGGTCGCGAAGTTTCAAAAGAAACGTAAGCGATTTGTTGCATATTATTGGACCACGCGGGCGAAAGCAGCGGTTGCGAAGAAGAATACAACACTCGCTCACGCGCGCCATCGACATCAGAGGTCATCATTCGATAACGCCCAGGCCCATCGACACCGAGGTCCTGTACGTAAAGAATTTTCGTCGAAAATACGCCGCGAATATTGGTAATCGCCTCGTAAATTTGATCGCTGCTCGCATGCGCAATATCGCGAACCTGTTGGGCGTTACCGCGAGTCACTTTGGTCCATATTTTTTGCTGAGAAAGTACGTCAAACAGCGAATACTCAAGGGCGTAACCGCCGCTTTCTTGCCAAATATTGCCAATAACAATATAACTCGCGCCTAGAAGACGCCAGTCGCGATAATATATATCTGCTTCCTGAGAGGGATGAGATAACATATCGCTGGGACTTATAGGTCGAAAAAAACCACTGCTGCGCAAATCATTGGCAATAATGTTATGCATTTGTTCGCCGGTCTCGGGGACAACACCACCAAAGGGGACTACCGCGACTGGCATCGGGTCGTCGACACCCTGGGTTATTTCAATCGTAAGCTCTGCCCGAGCTATATTTGCAAGCACGAGCAAAAACAACAAACTTAATTTGGAAAAATTCACTGCCTAAGATCCTGAGGATTAAAAACTAAGCGTAGCCTGCGATAGTATTTTTCAAAAACATCCGCTGACATTTCTTTGATTTCGGGAAAGACTTCAATTTTCTTTACCGCCTGTTCAGCAGAACGGTCAAAGGCCTTATTTCCACTCGACTCAACAATAGAAACGGCGACGACTCTACCTGTTGGTACCAATTGAATCAATAGCTCACAGCGCATGCCATTGCGCGCCGATGGCGGTCGATTCCAATTTTGTTCAATACGTTGCGAAATCGCCTGCATATAACTTAGTGCTTCGCTTTCAAGTTCTTGTTCCGCCAGCGCGAGCTCTTCCTGTTTTAGTGCTTCTTCAAGCTCCTGCAATACGCGCTGACGTTCAAGTTCCTTTTTGATATCCTCCTGCCGTTTTTGTTCCCGTCTTTTTTCTGTATCTATTTCAGCCTGTGTTTTTTTTGGCTTTACTTCTTTTGTTTTTGCAGGTGCTGTCTTTTTAGGCGCCGCTTGTTTTTTTCGCTTGGTTAAATCAACTTTTTTCGGCTGCTTTTTTTTCTGATTTTTTTTTGTTTCTGATTTCAGTTTGACAAGCTTGGCGTCGACATAACGCGGAGGTGCAACCCGTTTTGGCTCATGATGCTTTTGCCAACCGTAAAACGCTGCGCCGGCAACCAAAATGTGAACAAAGACACTAATGAGAAGTGGGCCCGGAGAAATCATATTCAATATGTACGCATAGGCTAAGGGCCCGGCTCGGTAACCAATCCAACTGACGGCGCACCGGCCCCTTGCAGGTCTGTCATTAACGCAACGATTACACCGTATTCCACCTTATGATCACCCCAGACCAATATCGGTGTATTCGGTTTATTTCGTAAAACTTTTTCGACAGTGCTAATAATCTGAGTCTTTGGTTTTGCTTTTTCCTGGTCTTTACCGGTATTTAAATACAACGTCCCATCTTGCTTGATTGATACAATCAAAGGTTCCTGGTCTTTTTTATCCAGGGGCGCCGATGGTGCGTTGGGCAAATCGACTTTTACGCCTTGCATTAACAACGGCGCGGTCACCATAAAGATGACAAGCAACACCAGCATCACGTCGATATAAGGTACAACATTAATTTCAGCAAGCGGTTTTCTTTTGCCAGCTTTGGCCATGGTTAAACCTGCTTGGAATGCACTTGACGATGCAAGATCGCAGAGAATTCATCGGCAAACGTCTCATAACTGTTGATGAGAGATTCAGCCCGGGTGGAAAAACGGTTGTAGGCAAGGACCGCGGGTATCGCGGCGAACAAGCCCATTGCTGTCGCGATGAGTGCTTCTGCAATACCGGGTGCTACCGTCGCAAGCGTTGCCTGATGCTCGCTCGCAAGACCGCGAAACGAATTCATAATGCCCCAAACCGTCCCAAACAAGCCCACATAGGGACTGACTGAAGCCACACTGGCTAAAAAAGGTAAATACGATTCGAGCTTTTCCTCTTCTTTCGATGTTGCCACCCGCATCGCTCGCTGGGTGCCTTCCATCACGGCATCGGGGTCGGCACTGCCCTGCTGGCGCAAACGCGAGAATTCTTTAAAGCCCGCACGAAAAATATTCTCAACCCCCTGAATAGAGTTTGCCTGCGCAGCACCATTGCCCTGGCGATATAGTTGAGTCAAATCGACACCCGACCAAAAATGGTTCTCAAAAACATCAAACAATTTTTTTGCGCGATTCTGGTAGGCACCCAACTGAATAATAATGCCCCAAGAAAATACGGATGCGAGTACCAACATCGCCATTACAACTTTAACGAGAAAACTGGCCTCGCTGATTAAATGCCATATAGACATTGGATCCTGACTCATCAGGCAATATCTCCTAAATAGTTAGTTACTGCTGAACGCAGTTCGTTGGGAAAAGGTACGGGTTTCATTAATAATCTATTGACGCAGGCAACTTTTATCTTAGCTTCAGCAAGCAGCGTTTTTGCATTTCCCTCACCGTCATCGCGGAACACTTCCTGACTAAAAATAATGTAGCTTCGCGCCAGCTTTTCAATACGCGCGGTTACTGCGAGGTCGTCATCCAACGTTGCACCACGCTTGTAGTCGATGTTCACGGAACTGACCACGATACTGAGTTCATCCGTCAGCAGCGCGGGTTTCGGAAAACCTAGAGCGCGTAAAAACTCGGTGCGCGCCCGCTCCATAAATTTAAGGTAATTCGCATAAAAGACGACACCACCAGCATCAGTATCTTCAATGTAGACACGTATCGGCAGTAAAAATTCCTGTTGATTCATTGACAACGTTTTCCTCGAACACCGCTATAAAATCACATGCCCGGCAAGCTATCTTGCTTCAATTTGCCGGGCATGGTGAGACCGAAATGATCGTAGGTACTTTGGGTGGCTACTCTGCCGCGCGGCGTGCGCATCATAAAGCCCTGCTGAATAAGATAGGGTTCGAGCACATCTTCGATGGTATCACGCTCCTCACTAATCGCTGCAGCCAGACTATCAACGCCAACCGGACCGCCACCAAATTTTTCCATAATCGCGAGCAGCAAACGCCTGTCCATATGATCAAAACCAAACTTGTCGACATTCAACATATTCAATGCGAGATCCGCAATCGCTTTTGTCACAATGCCATCAGATTTTACTTGCGCATAGTCGCGTACCCGCCGCAACAAGCGGTTGGCAATGCGCGGCGTTCCCCGTGAACGCCGCGCAATTTCGCGCGCGCCGTCAGGCTCTATCTCGACACCGATCAGCTTCGCCGCGCGGCTAACGATACTGGTGAGATCATCCTCACTGTAAAATTCCAGGCGCTGCACAATGCCGAAACGGTCGCGCAGCGGCGAGGTAAGCAAGCCCGCGCGCGTCGTTGCACCAACCAATGTAAACGGCGGCAAATCCAGTTTAATTGAGCGCGCCGCCGGTCCTTCGCCAATCATGATATCGAGCTGAAAGTCTTCCATCGCCGGATACAACACTTCTTCTACGACGGGGCTCAGGCGATGAATTTCGTCGATAAAAATCACGTCACCCGATTCGAGATTTGTCAGCAATGCCGCGAGATCACCCGCCTTTTCCAATACCGGACCCGAAGTGGTCTTGAGATCCACCTGCATCTCTTCGGCAATAATATTGGCCAAAGTGGTTTTACCGAGCCCCGGCGGACCGAAAATCAGCGTATGATCGAGCGCTTCTCCCCGCCCACGCGCAGCCTCAATAAAAATATGCATTTGCTCTTTAACCGCGGGCTGACCAATGTAGTCGGCGAGGCGCTTGGGCCTGACGGCACGATCTAACTGCTCTTCTCTCGGCTGGGCATCGGCACTGATAAGACGGTCTTCTTCAATCATCGCTTTGAGTTATTTAACCTGTGGTGCATTTAAGTCTCAATTTTGGCACATACGCGTTTGCGTGTCGGTGATAGGTTCAAAAACCGTCAATTCAGGGATGAATTGCCGGAGCTACAGGGATGTATTTATGCGTTTTTTGAACCTATCACCGGCACGCGAACGCTTCGAGGGCACAGATGCTGAAGTTGTTAAGCTAAATGCACCAGGAACAATTTTTCGTATTAACAAGTCTCATTAGACAGGCAACATGGATTTTAAGGCTAACCGAATAATATCCTCCGCACTTTGAGGTTCATCAACGAGCACGCGCGCAACAGCCTTAGCCGCCTCAGTCGGCTTGTAACCGAGCGCTACCAACGCACTTTCAGCTTCCGCAACATTATGATTAACACCGAATGTAGCTTCGCGCGCGTAGTTTGCTTCGGGTACAGAACCACCTTCCGCACGCCAGGACTTCAATTTATCGCGCATCTCAATGATCAAACGTTCGGCAGTTTTTTTACCAACACCAGGGACTTTGACCAACGAAGCGACGTCATTGTCCATAACACAGCGCACAAAAGTGGCGCTGTCCATGGACATAATACTCACAGCCATCTTAGGTCCAACCCCATTCACCTTAATAAGCAGGCGAAACAGCTCACGATCTTGTTTTTCAATAAAGCCAAACAACTGCTGCGCATTCTCGCTAACGGCAAAATGGGTATGCAAGATCACTTCGTTGCCATCATCCGGAAGCGAGAAAAATGTTGTCATTGGCGCTTGCAATTCATAGCCAACACCGTTGGTATCCACCAGCAAATATGGCGCCTGCTTTTCTATTAAAGTACCCCGAATACGCCCTATCATCTAAACCAAACGACCCCGACGAAAATGTTTTGATTGCGCGACACTGAGCAAATGTTTTTGCGTATTGATATGACAAAGCGCAACCGCCAGCGCATCCGCCGCATCTTCCTGAGGCGTTTTGGGGAGCTTTAGCAAGGTTTTCACCATATGCTGTACTTGAAGCTTGTCAGCCGCACCAGTGCCAACGACAGATTGCTTTACCTTACGCGCCTCATATTCATGCACCTCCAGGCCCTGCGAAGTCGCTGCGACAATGGCCGCACCCCGCGCCTGACCAAGCTTTAATGCCGAACCAGCACTTTTCGACATAAAGACACTTTCAATCGCAAATTCGCTGGGCTGATGCTTTTCGATGACCTCGATAAGGCTTTCGTAAATCAAATCCAGTCGCTCTGGCAGGGGTAAGGTAGGTGCTATCCGAATAACACCACTTGTCACATAATCGAGCTTGGCACCCAAGGACTGCACGAGCCCAAAACCGGTGAGACGAGAGCCAGGATCGACTCCAAGTACAAGCGACATATCTGGTTATATATTCAGTAGTTTATGCGGCGCAGTTTTTCAGCTTATATGCTAGATGTCAAGACAGACCCAAACGAACATTACAGCTAGATAGATCATGAATTAGATGTTTTTACCCCTAAGTAATCAAAAAAACTAAATCTAACAGAATTTAAGTTAGTCCTAAGCTAAGGCTTTGCACGGGTCTCAACGACATGCCGCCATGGATGGCGGTAGTAGAACAATGCAGGAGCAATTGTCGAAGGAAGCCGCTGCGAAGCCCCAGGGAAGGTTTGGCGTCCCGCACAAAGCCTTAGCTTAGGACTAACGGAACGAACAATCCAATTCAGATTTTGTAACTTTTCATGCAAAAACTAGATAGTCATTAATAACTTCCAACCAGTCACCAAATGCACCAACACATAAGTAATCTCCAGAGCCGCGTGGTATATTTGCGCAATCGAATGATCGCCAATAAAAGTACGGACCCACAATTGTGAAAATCAGCGTTATCTTCACCACCTACAATTCACCTGCCTGGCTGCAAAAAGTCCTGTGGGGTTTTGACCAACAAACGGACAGGCAGTTTGAAATCATCATCGCTGATGACGGTTCAGGTGAAGAGACACGCGAGGTCATCAATGATTTTAAGAACGAATCCGACCGCGATGTTCAACATATTTGGCATGAGGACGACGGCTTTCAAAAATGCCGCATTCTCAATAAAGCCATTATCGCTGCAACGGGCGATTACATTGTTATGACAGACGGCGACTGCATTCCGCGCAAAGATTTTGTTGCCGTCCACCGCAGCCACGCTGAACCCGGCTACTTTTTATCCGGTGGCTATTTTAAATTGCCGATGCGCACCAGCAAATTAATTACCAAAGATGACATCGTTAAAGGCTATTGTTTTGACAAGCGATGGCTTACAAAATACGGTGTTGAACCAAGCATCAAATTTATGAAACTTACTGCTGGCCCCATTCGGGCCAAGATTTATAATACGCTCACGACCACAAACCGCTCGTGGAACGGCCACAATGCCTCCTGTTTCAAAAGTGACGCCCTGCGTGTAAACGGCTTTGACGAAAGAATGAAATACGGCGGTTTGGACGCTGAATTCGGGTGGCGACTTAAAAACGCCGGCATAAAAGCCAAACAAATCCGCTACAGCGCAATATGCGTGCACCTGGACCACGCCCGCGGTTATGTCAATGACGCGGACTGGAAAAGAAATCGCGTTATCCGCAATACATCTGTTAATGAAAAACTGATCGAAACACCGGCGGGAATAAAACAGCAACTTGCCGCTAGCAATTAACGCTGTTTACAGATCGCGCTTTTTATATATTGAGCGCGGGCATCCCAATTGTAAGTCGTCGAAATCAATTCTGCGTTGCGCCTTTTAAGCTGATCAAGCTCTTCGGGAGAAGCCTGCATGCATTGCCTAAATGCATCGACAACCGTTGTATTACCACCGAAAACAAACCCGTTTTTTTCCGAAAAAATTTCAGCAACGGAACCAATATTGGACGCGACAATGGGTTTCCCCGCCGCCATATATTCAAAGAGTTTTAACGGCGATGTATAGCGCCAAAACGGATTCGTATTTGTCAGTGGATAAAGCAATATCGACGCCGATTTTTGATACACAGGAATTTCTGCTGGCGCTTGTCTGCCAATAAATTCAACATTGGTAAAAGACTGATATCTGTCGCGATAACTTTGAAGTTTTTCTCCCCCGCCGCCAACAAAGAGAAATCGCCAGTCCGGAAACGCATCAAAAAGCGGCGCCAATGAGTCCACATCTTTCCCTTTGTGCAGGGCTCCTGTATATACAGCTACTTTATGGTCGCCAAAAAGATCCGTGCCGGCCCGTTCATAGCGCGATAAATCCGCGCAGTCGTGATAGACAAATACCCTGCCCTTTTTTTCGGCAAACGGCATGGTGTCGGCCAGTGCGTTCGATATCGTTAATATGCGAAACTTCGGAAAACAAGCGAATAATTTCACCCATAAGCGTTTTGAAAAACTCAGCTCTTGATGACATTCCCAAATAACTTTACGCCCAAAAACTGTCGCGACCTTGGCCAAAAAAAGATCACGAGTAAATACCTCAGTACTTGGATGCAAATGGAATAGCATCTGCCGAATCGCCCACACCGAGCGGAACAATTTGCGCGATTTTTGTTTAAACACCACATGTGGATAATCATACGCACCCCGTTGATAGGAGGAATCGTAAACGCGGGCCTCAAATGCATCGCCGTAAACACGAAAAAAAGCCGAGGACATTTGTCGAATTTGCAGCGGTTGCGCCGATGGGCGTGACATGTCGACCGTCGAAATATAAACAAGCTTTTTAATAGTCGTGCCAGCGCTCGTCATATTTAAACTTTGACTCGATCAGCAATCAGAGACCGATAAAATTCCAGCATCGCCGCATTGGCATTCTCAACATAGTGCGCACTTAAATCCGGATAGTGCCGAGCGGGGACATTTTGCAGGGAACACTGCAAGCACTCACGCAGAGCTGCAACATTGTCAACGGGAAAAAGCTGGCCACCATAGTCGTCAATGAGTTCTTTACAGCCACCTTCATCGGATGCGATAAGCGGCACTCCGGCATCCATGGCCTCGAGCATAACGCGTGGTAAAGGCTCAAACCTCGACGGGCAAACAAGTAAGTCCATACATTGGTAAACATCCTTTATATCATCACAATAACCGATAAAACGGATACGTTTATCGGTTTCAGCCAGGCCTCGCAATTCACTCTCCTGGCTTCCCGCGCCAAAAAACAATAATTGCGCCTTGGGTGCATCGACAGCCTTAAAGGCATTGATAAGTGTATCCCAGCCCTTGCTTGGGTGATATCTACCGACGGCACCGACGAATATCTGGTCCGGTAAAATATTTAGCCTGTTGCGCAACAAGTCAACTTCCTCCGAAGCGAGGCGCCGGTGGGCAACAAGTGAATTGGCCGCCTTGAAAACTTTGCCCCTATAGGTATTGGGAATACTGCCGACTTGCCACCGTGCATTGCATATTAAGCCGGACATCTGTAAAAAATGTGGTCCGTTGACTTTGATGTGAAGCGTAGATACTGCTGGTACTATCGGTGAAATTTTAGCCACCAAGCGCGTCGAGCGGCGCAGGTGACAATGAATAATGTCTGGCGCGAGCTCGGCAATGCATTTCTTTAAACTGGCACCAACGAAGAACCGGGAGCCTATTTCAATCACATGTACTCGCGCATCGATATGATCAACGATGCTGCGGCCGCGTTTGCGGTGCCCCTTCCTCACCACTAAAAAGACATCGTTATCATGACACTGCTGATTACACGACTCCGACGTCGAACGCTCTGAGCCGGCAAATCCTCGTGACAGCAACACGTGTAAAATCTTTAATCGTGATTTTTCTGGCATAATTCCGCATACAACATTTATCAACCCGCCGACCAACGGGCAAGAGCAAGACTATCACAATGAGCCAACCCGGTGTTTTAAAAGAATGCGAAGTTATCCTGGGAAACTCAAATAAACGCTTTTCAGGCATCACTTCCACGATGCTACAAACCTTGTTCTATCAAAAAAACATGATGAACGTGCGTGTGCTTGGCAAACATCACCTCCCTCCCGAAGATACCGGACTTGCGTTAAGCTTCTGGCAGGCGGCCAAACTTCTGCGTAAACCGCTGCCCAATGGACGCCACAGAGTCTTTCATGCGCGGCGCAACGACGAGATGATTCAAGCGTTATTGTTGAAACATATTTTCGGTGCTAAGTTCCGGATCGTCTTCACCTCTACCGCTCAGAGACACCATACCCGTTTTACCAGGTGGCTGATGTCGAAAATGGATTGCATCATATCCACCTGTAATGCAGCCGCCAGTTATCTCGACACACCACCAGCTGCGATTATTCCCCACGGCATTCAGACAGATGTCTACTTTCCCGCTGAGGACAATCAAAAAAAAGTCACGCGACCGCTTAGAATAGCGATGTTTGGCCGGGTGCGACCACAAAAAGGCGTCCATATATTGATAGAAGCGTGTTTAAACGTTTTTCCCACATTTCCAAATTGTGAAGCCATTATCGTTGGTTTAATTAAAGGTGCCGAAAAAGATTTCGTTGCCGAACTCGAAGAAAAAATTAAATCCAGAGGTCTGGAAGATCGCATTCGCTTCCTTGGGGAGCAGGATTTCGATGATATTCCTCCGCTGTTCAGATCTTCCGATATTGTCGCCGCGCTGAGCTTTAATGAAGGCTTTGGACTCACAGTACTCGAAGCAATGAGCAGCGGTGCCGCCGTGATTGCAAGCGAAGCGGGTGCCTGGCCAGATATCGTACAACAGGATAAATGCGGGTACCTGGTTCCGGTAAATAATATAGATACCGTAAGTGATTGCCTGACAAAACTATTGAGTTCACCTGAAAAAACAGCCGCTATGGGGAAAGCGGGTCGAAAACACATTTTAGACAATTACACTATAGAAAAAGAAGCCGAACGACTCTGTACACTCTATCGTTCTCTCCAATAAATGTCTTAGACTCTGCTAATACTAAATTTATGAAGCGCGTTAAATTCTCAATTGAACTTCTGCACCCAAAATATTTTATATCTTGGCTTGGTATGGGGTTGTGGTGGCTAGTTGTACAAATGACGCCATTTAAATTGCAGATAATTCTCGGTCGTACCCTGGGAAACCTACTTTACAAGTACGCGAAGTCCCGCAAACACGTGGCCAAACGAAATATAGAACTCTGTTTACCAGAATTAAACGCACAAGAGCGCGACCAATTGTTGCGCAGGGTTTTACAGGAAACAGGCGTGGCTATTTTCGAAAGCGGTGCTGGATGGTTTTGGCCCAACTGGCGTTTCAAAAATAAATATATTATTAACGGCACTGATCATATTCGTGCAGCGCAAACAGCGAATAAGGGCGTCCTGTTTTTAGGCATACATTTCACCACGATTGAAATCGGCGCTTCCATTGTCAATTTAGAATTCCCAATATCTGGTTTTTATCGCCCACATACCAACGCCATTTATGAATATGTACAAGCCGTCGGCAGAATTCGTAGAAATAAAAAAAGCGGTGTGATTCCCAACGGCGATGTAAGAGGCATTGTCAAAGCGCTCCGCGCAGGCAATATTGTCAACTATGCCCCCGATCAGGACTACGGTCGCAAACGCAGCGTGTTCGCGCCATTTTTTAAAGTTAATTCAGCAACAGTGAAAGCGCCAGCGCAACTGGCAAGCGCAGGACGCGCAGAAATTATCCCGTGGGTCACGCGTAGAGATCCGCAATCAGATAAATATATCATCGATATTTACCCGCCGATTACCGAGCACCTAAACAAAAGTGACTATGATGATGCGGTCTATATCAACAGTTTTGTTGAAGCCCGTGTTCGTGAAAACCCCGAACAATACCTATGGGTTCACCGGCGCTTTAAAACGCGTCCCGAAGGCGAAGATAAAGTATATTAACCGACAATCTGCACCCCTTTGGTGCAAATCTGCTTCTGGTTTCGTTTTTTTCACCCTCCCGCCTCGCACAGTGCATCAAACCCTTTGCGCAGCCCCCTTTCTTCTGGCGAGAAAGACATCTCAAGGCTATGGTTAATATTCAGACGATAGCAATTCTGCTAAAACGAAATCACGTGCCAAACCTTAATCGATGAAGTACGACATATGAAAACCCTGTTGTTAGACCGCCTTGGAAATCTGCCCATCGCCCGGAAAATTCAACTGATATTTATTCCACCAACCGTAGCGGTTTTCATCTTCGCAGCCATGGCGCTGTTTTCCGCCAACACCGATATATCCGAGGCAAAAACCGCGCGCAAAGTTGTCGACCTTGCACTGATTCTTGATAGGGTTGCCCACAACCACGCCGTTGAGCGCGGCTTGACCGCAGGGTTTCTCGCCAGTGGGGGCGGTAGAGGCGCCGACAAGCTTGCCACTCAGCGACAGAAGGCGGCAGATGCGCGCCAGGCATTTTTTGAATATCAAGGCAGCAAGGTATTCACGTCGTTACCAAAGCCGGTTCAGCACCAACTCAACGAACTTAGCACGCAGCTCGACACCGTACCAAACCTGCAGAAACAGGTAGATACTTTAGATCCAGCGGCGCGCCCCTTTGCCGTTTATTCTGGCATCAACAAAACCGCGTTGGACAGTATTTCTTTGCTGACGACTGAACTCTCCAACCCCGATGTTGTTAAGCGCTTAAACACGATGACCGGCCTGCTTTGGCTAAAAGAGCGTTCTGGCCAGGAGCGCGGTGCATTAAATGGTGTCTTCATAAAACAAAGGTTCGATGTATCCAAAGTGGCCGACGTTAATTTCTACGTGAACGACCAGCAAAATAAAATTGACGAAATCAAACGCAACGCGACACCCGAAGCTTTCAAAAAGCTCTTGGCTGCACTTGACGATGAACATGCAAAAGAAGTGCTGCGCATGCGCGACATATTCTTTGATTCTGCGAAAACCAGTCGCGAACTTGATGTGGATGCGGGACACTGGTTTACCGAGTCTACCAAGCGCATTGGCAATGTAAAACGCCTGGCAGATGAAGCGGCAAAAGATATTGTTGACGCTAGTCGCACGAGCCTTCTCAACTCACGACTTTGGTTTTGGTTTATTGCGATATTCACGTTTACGCTCGGCACGGCATTGATTTGGTTTAATTACATTATGTCTGGTCAACTCAAAGACAATATTCAAAAATTGATCGACGCAATAAACAAAGTTCGCGCAACAAGCGAGTTTTCCCACCGAACAGAAATCGAAACAAACGACGAGCTCGGCAATGCAGGCGAAGCGTTCAACGCGTTAATGGTAAAACTCGAAAACGCCACCGCCGATGTAAATAACGTGATGTCAGCCGTCGCTCGCGGAGAATTTGGCGAGCGTGTGCGCACAGACTATGAAGGTGATCTGGCTAGCCTTAAAGCGAGCGTGAACGACTCCGCCAGCAAGGTCGAAGTGACAATGAACGCGCTAGACGACGTCATGCAAGCCTTGCAGCAAGGCGACTTCAGCGCGCGCATGTCAAACGAGGTGGAAGGCAAATTTAAACTGCAGGTTGATGGCGCTATGGAAGCCATGGATACCGCTATTCAAGAAGTCTGCTCTGTGATGGCAGCGATGAGCAATGGCGATTTTTCATCGCGAGTACATAGCGATTTACACGGTTCTCTCAACCAACTTAAGCAGGATGTAAACGCAAGTATTAGTAACGTAGCGAACGCACTGAAAGACATCGCGCGTGCCGTTACCGAACAGGAAAAAGGCAACTTTGCTTGGAAAATTGATGCCCGCTACAACGGTGAGTTGGAAGCCTTAAAAAATACAATCAACGGATCCATGTCCATTATTAACGGGGCGATCAGCGAACTCGGCGTGGTCTTCAAATATATAGGCGAAGGCGACTACAGCAAACGCATTGAAGGCACGATGCATGGCGACTTGGATGTAATGAAAAAGGATGTAAACCAATCGCTGGAAGACCTGGACAACGCCATTAGCGAAATTGTCGCTGTCGCCGAGCAACAGCAGCGCGGTCAGCTCGATAGCCGTATTAATGGGAACTATCAAGGAGAACTCGGCCAACTCAAAGATGCGCTTAACGGATCGGGCGTAACGCTCGACCGGACAATTACCGATATTGCCAGTGTCATGAAGCAAATGAACGAAGGCGATTTCTCGTTGCGCCTGGACGGCGAAATGTCCGGCCGCTTCTTTGATCTGCAGCACGCCATTAACAATACGCTTGAGACACTCGAATCTGCAGTAGATGCCATAGACACTATTGCCAGCTCACAAAAAAATGGCGAATTATCTGCAAGAATGGATACAGACTTTCAAGGTGCCTTGTTAAAAATTAGTCATTCAATAAACGCGTCTTCAAGCAACCTTTCAAATATCGTCAGCGATATTCAAAAATCCGCCCAAGTCGCCAAAGATATGTCCGACGAACAGGTTTCTGCGATTAACGACATGGCGACCAGAACAGAGCGTCAAGCGGCATCTATCGAAGAAGTCGCCTCGACGATGGAGCAAATGAGCTCACTCTTGCAAAACACGGAAAACGACTGTTCCACTGTCGACAGCGACATTTCAGAAATTGATCAGATATCGAATAGCGCGATTGAAACGGTTGAAAAGACCGTGCAATCCATGAACGAAATGAAAAAATCGAGTGAGGAAATCGCGCAAATTACCGGCATGATTGACGAGATTGCATTCCAAACCAATCTTCTGGCACTGAACGCAGCAGTGGAAGCCGCGCGCGCTGGTGAACAGGGTCGCGGATTTGCCGTGGTTGCGGGCGAAGTGCGCACCCTGGCACAACGATCAAGTGAAGCGGCGAAAAACATCAAAGACCTGATCGATATGAGCGTGAGCAAAGTTGAGGGAAGTTTTAGGCTCGCTCAGCAGTCTAGCGATGATCTTCAAGCGATTTCAAAAAGCATCAGTAGCGTAAAACAGCGATCGGCAAAAATAAGTGCCGGGTCTAAGGAACAAAGCAGTGGTGTTTTGGAGGTAAACTCTGCGATTGCATCCCTCGACGATATGACGCAGGCAAACGCGGCAATGGTCGAAGAAATCAGCGCATCGACAACGTCGTTAATGGACCAATCCAATCAGGTCCACAGCCTGCTGGGGTTTTTCAAAGAGTAGAAAACCACGCTGTATCGCCAGGCCTCGCGGCGTTAGCCGCGAGAGTACGCCCAAACAGTGCTATAGATTCCAGTTAAATGAAAAACTGCCTGCGCCCTCTTTACTTGCGTAACGTTTACGCGTATTTTCGCCAAGATATTCTGGCACTCATATAAGAAACAGCCCGCTTGCACAGCATAACTGAAGTGGACCAGCACTATACTTGTCTATGAAGAAGCAACTTGGAAAGCTGATATCCGTTTGTTTACTTTTCAGCTTTTCGACCAATTGTCTCAGCAGTACAAAATATACGCCCCCCACTCTCGCTCCGTTAAGTTTCCATACAAACGCGCACGCTGAAACTACGAATGGCGAAAGCCTCCTGGAATGCAGCAGCGAAGAAATCTCTGAACCCCGGGCACTCTCGTTAAAAAACAAAGAATACAAACAGATCCAGGCGCTGGAAGAAATTTTGCATTCTCGCTACTCAGCACGTGAGCTAAATAGCAAGGCACTTAGCGTGTTTAAAAGCTGCTGGTCAGCTCTGCTTGAAAAGCAAACTCATGATTCAGGCGCTGCAAGTGATTACACGTCAATACAGGTACATGTATCTCAGCCAGATAATACACTCCGTTTTTCCACACCTCACGGCAACTTCATTGTGGCGGGAAAAAATGGAAAGTTAGCGAAATCAATAGGAAAAACAATAAAAAAGATCGTAAAACTTTACCCCAACTCACAGGAGCTGGAAGCATACTTGTGGCAGCTGTGGACGCTCAGCTTGATTAAGGCGAGCGGAGAAAAATATAACCATTATATTTTTGCCGACCAAATGGAAATTGAACGCGCCATGGTCGATGGCCGTACGTTTTCCGTTGGGTTTAGACCGAAATTTGCAGAAAATAAAATCTTCGTTGGTGAAATACTCGACCCCAAACTTGGCAGCTTAAACATCGAGCCAGGCGCGGAAATTATCGAAATTGCCAGCGAAGAAATTCACTCTGCTATCAGCACGGACTGGTGGACACAGGAAGTACCATTTACCTATGAAGTAACATTTAAAGATCTAAAACCTCTTTCCCTCGAAAGCATTCCTTTTATCATCGACTCTACTTTTTGTACCTATTGGAATAATATTGCCTATATCCGTATCCACTACTTCAATAGGCGCACGGCGATAGAACTGTCGAGATTCTTTCGGTCACTGCGAGATGAGACCTCAGGCATAGTAATAGACGTGAGAAACAATGGCGGCGGGTATGTTTCTCCAGGGGTGATTGACTTTTTTTTGAAACCTTCAGAACTCGTTCTTGTCTATGAACAATCTCAAGATGAAGCACCAAATCGCTATTTCGGAAGTGTTTCATATGTCCCCCAACCTATTGTCGTTTTACAGAACAACGACTCGGCGTCTATGTCAGAAATATTGGCAGCGATGCTACAAAAGCAGGGTAGAGCAAAGATCGTAGGCACACGCTCTTTCGGCAAAGCGGTTGGGCAGCAAGCTGTCCCGGTGAATGACGAAGGGGTGTTACATTTAGTGGATGCCAATTACTATTACCCGGATGGGAAAAATAACTGGGCGGATCAGGGAATCGTTCCCGATATAAACGTGAGCCCCAATAAAAATGAAGTACTCGCGATCGCTTCCATCATTAATTCGAACAACATTGAGATTGACACCCTTATCGACATCGATTCAAGCCTGCAAATGGCTCTAGAAATACTTGGAGAATAATTGTGAAACCATTCTTACGTTTTGCCCTGGTGGCGTTTGCTTTGAGCCTAGTGCCACAGCTCCTTTTTGCAGTAGACCTTGACGGCATTGATAAGGAAACAATCTATCAAGAGATAGATGCCCTCGTCGACTCAACACCAACTATCGAAGAAAAACAATTCAAAACATCCGAAAAGCTTATTGGCAAAGGCATAAAACAACACGACAAGGGTAATTACGACAAGGCAATAACTCTTTACTCAAAAGCGCTAAAGAAAAACCCCCTTTCCGCCTTATCTCACTACGAATTATCTATGAGCTACTACGCAAAACGTGAGCTTCGGGAAGCATATATTGCTACGTTAAAAGCCATAGCACTCGATCCAGGTATGGAACACGCATATATTATGCAGGCAAATATATTGGATGATAACGGCAATCCCGAAGCCGCGTTAACCGTCTACGATAGACTGCTCGATATTAACCCCAATAGTTTTATGGCGCTACTCAACAAAGGCATTACTTTTTTGAAACAAGAAAAGTTCACCGCGGCAGAGAGCACTTTTCTTCAGGCAAATGAGATGCATCCGTCGCATCCGTCACCGCTGTATTTTCTCGTTGTCGTAAATAATATGCGAGGCTTTAGCTACGACGAAGAAAAGTTTATTGGCATGTATTTGGAAGTAGCGGGCACTGACCATCGCAGAAAAATCATCGAATCCCGACGAGAGGAACTCTCCGCAAACGCCATAAGTATTACCTCCGGCCAGGAACTCAGCACCGCACTTTTGGTTGCCAAGGTGGGCCGTAGAAGCTGGCGTAAGGAAAAGCATCGCACAGCTTACCCCAACGAACGCGGTTATAGACCAAGCCTTAAGGAAGAACGTGATGTAGCAGATTTAGTCCTGGCCATGTATGACGAACAAAACGAGGAACAAAGCTTTAGCGCATCAGATATTGAAAAAATATCTACTATTAAAAAACTGATGGAAAACGGTTTTTTTGAAGCAAAAGTTTACCTGGATCTGCAAGAATATCTGGGCGAAGACGACCATAATTGGGCGCAGGAAAATAAAAAAATCCTGTCCGACTTTGAGTCATGGGCAGAAGAAAAAACCTTTACCTGGCGCTTTGATTAGAGTTCCACCAAAACGATTAACACCCTTCCACGGTTCGTCCAGTATGACTATTTACTGGACCGATGCATGATTGTTCCAATCTCAAGAACAATGTTTTCTCAAAAAGCCCTAATGTTCTTTGATCGAAACTTGGCTATGCTAGGGCCTGTTAACACTAATTGAATTGTCACTGTTGTGGCTGAAAACGCACTAGTTTAGGCGCGAGGAGTGTAGTTTGGTGAATCAAATAAGCGACGAGCAACGACAAATAACGCGTTTTCAGCCACAACCCGCATTCCTACATGGATG
>JANQJP010000101.1 GCA_028281575.1 Cellvibrionaceae bacterium | reverse complement strand
CCTAAAACTGCATTCGTAATGGTGATAGCGAGTACAGTTATTTAATTATTCACCTATAAAGAAGACAGCATTATGAGTAAAGGTACAGTCAAGTGGTTTAACGCAGACAAGGGTTTTGGTTTTATTACTCCGGAAGACGGGAGTAAAGATTTGTTTGTTCATCATTCTGAAATACAAGCAGGTGGTGGATACGCCACGCTAAATGATGGCCAGGCTGTTGAGTTTGAAGTTGGCCAAGGTCAAAAGGGCCCATGTGCTAATAAAGTTAAACCGATTTAGACAGAAATCGAATTTACATAACAAAGTGCTTTATCTGACATTTTTTTTGTTGCCTCTTTTGTGTTTGATAACACAAAAGCTTTCACTCCAAAAATTCAGCTGAGCACGGCGTTATGTGTAAAATGCAAATGAACAAGATCGCGTTAATATTATTTTTTTTGGCCTATTGTGCCCGTGCTGCAGATGACCTTCCCAATGATCCCTCGTCACTTCGTATTCTAGTAGAGCAGGGCAGTCACGAAGCGATGACTAAGCTCGGTTACTTTTATTTCACGGGTAATCAGGTCGAGAAAAGCTACGAACAAGCAGCGTCTCTTTATATGCGTGCTGCTGAAAAAGGAAATCTCTGGGCCATGAATAACCTCTGCAATATGCACTTATATGGCGAAGGGGTTGAAAAAAACCTATCTTTAGCATTTCACTTTTGCAGAGAACCTGCCCGGGCTGGGAACTCTAGCTCAATGGTGATGATTGCCGAAATTGTCCTAAACCTCGAAGAGAGGCCATTTTCTGAAGACAAGGAGCTAGCCGAAAAAACGGCCTTTCAGTTCTACGAAATGGCTGCTACCCGAAAGCATGTGCATGGCCAATACATGCTTGGCCTTTTCTATGAAAACGGGCGCGGGGTTCCAGAAAATGTGGAAATTGCCAAGGAATGGTATGAGAAAGCTGCCGCACAAGGGCACGAAGAAGCATCGGTAGCTTTGCGGCAGTTAAGTAAGTCACATAACAAGCAACTCCAGCCGAACACTAAAGCGTCGGCTGAGTAGGTAGTCATGAGTAAAATGATGGATCGAAAAATACAATATCTTCTTGGTGATCTTTGCGTTCAACAAGGCTTTTGTTTACCACCGAAAGAGCAAGATAGGATTGCTTCTATTGGAACTTGGGAAGCCGAGAGTTTTGCGAAGGATGTTGTTGCAAGTGAAGGATTAAACCCTGAATACGAAACTAAGCATGTACGTAACATTCGCAATAAATTTATCGAGGTATTTGGAAGTAATGTTTACAGTAGCAATAACTCATAACAAGGGAAATCGTGTTTTTCAACCATACAATGCCATCAACTCGGACTCGGTAGTTTCAGCGCTTCGTAGTACCATCGACAAACAAGCGCAAATATGGGACAAAGCGCAATTCGCCGGACGAACAACCAACACTCGGTGATGTAAACTATAAGCTATTTTTCAGCAACGGTGATTCGAGCGATTGACGCAATATTGATGAACTCTACCTTTTTCTTGTTCTTCAGCTTAATCCAAGCGTCTGACACCTCGGTGACCTGACCTTTAACCGAATCGGTGACCCCGACAACAACGCCCAGCTGGATGGTGATTGTTTTTCCTCTCAGCTCGTGCAACATATAATTCTCCGATAATTGGGTAGTAATAATTTTTGTAACACTGCGTCACCTGGGAGCGCCACACACTAGTTTATGGGTAGCGTATCACCCTTCTTCGAAAGCGCTGAATTCTACGCCCATCCTGTGTCATAAATATGAAATTGAGCACCGTCGCATTCACATCGTTTCCATTTTTCCAAGCACTGTCTTGTCTGTTCTTAGCAGTATTTAGTGCTCACAGCTCAGCGGCAATTGTGTGGCACTGGCAAGATACATTTAGCACCGCGGAACAAGCCAAACTGCAATCTTGGGTGAACGAAACTTATAAGGCAGTTGAAGATACAGTCGCTCCCTTTCCCTTTGATGTACATATTTATTTTCACCGGCGCGACGGTGCCGAAGAACCAGTCCCCTGGGCGCACACCGAGCGCATTCCAAACAAACAAGATGTTCACTTTCACGTAGATACGGGTTTTTCAAAACGGCGTTTTTTGGAAGACTGGACTGGTGCGCATGAAATTAGCCACTTGCTTATCCCCTACCTCGGTCGCAAAAACGCTTGGTTCGCTGAAGGTTTCGCGAGCTATTTGCAATATCAGGTACATTACACTATGGGCATTATTAACGAGACGGAACTGGCACAAATGTACCTGCACAGGTTTAAGCGCGCGCGTGGAAAATACAACCTGAATGACGTTCCCTTTGCATATTCTGGAGAAGAGCTCGTAAGACGTTACGACTATCCAACCATGTATTGGGGAGGCGCCGCCTATTTTTTTATCGTCGAACAAGAGCTCAAGCGGAAAAATACGAGTCTAATGGCAGTCTTAAATAAATATGTTCGCTGCTGTAGAAATAAAAATGATTCTATCGATCAACTTGTAGCAAGATTAGATACGCTATCCGGCACAAATATTTTTTCGTATCAGCTAGCCCAATGCCGCGAAGAAAAAGGATTTCCCAAATTCGAGATGTATCTAAATCATTAACTCTGAGGACTTAAACATACGCATAGTCTAAAAAAATATCGAGGAATGCGTGACCGTACTTCTCAAACTTTTTATCACCCACACCACTTATTGAAAGCATTTGTACTTTCGATGTCGGTTTTACGACGAGCATTTCTTTTAGCGTTGCATCGTGAAAGATCACATACGGCGGCACTGAATGCTCATCGGCAATTTGCTTTCTCAAGGCACGCAATGCTTGCCACAGAGGCCTGTCACTCTCATCTATTTCATCGATGACACGGCGTTTTGCCGGTGCTGCCCGCGCAACGTCTTCGCGACAATATAAACTCGCCTCGCCGCGCAATAATGGGCGACTGGTCTCTGTAAGCGACAACACACCGTAACCATCTGAGTCGACCTGCAAATAGCCGCCAGCGATCAGCTGTCGCATCACTGTTCGCCACTGTTGGACAGAAATGTCTGCACCTATCGCATAGGTCGAAATGTCATTATGACGCCACTGACGAATTTTTTCGGTATCCGCACCGCGCAACACATCGATAATATGACCTGCGCCAAAGCGCTGACCGGTTCTAAAAACGCAGGATAGCGCCATTTGCGCCGCCACCGTGGCATCCCATGTTTTTGGCGGGTCTAAACAATTGTCGCAGTTGCCGCAGGGTTGCGGTAAGTCGTTATCGAAATAACGCAGTAATACCTGGCGCCGACAGCTTGTAAGTTCGCACAAACCGAGCAAAGCATTTAAGCGCTGCTGTTCAATACGAATAAACTCAGCGCTGGCTTCGGAGTTTTGCGTCATCTGCTTTAATTTAACGACATCCTCGATGCCGTAGAACATCAATGCAACTGCGGGCGCACCATCGCGCCCGGCTCGACCCGTTTCCTGATAGTACGCTTCAATACTTTTTGGCATGTCCATATGCGCCACAAAACGCACATCCGGTTTATCGATCCCCATACCAAAGGCAATGGTCGCGACAATAATGGTGTTATCCTCGCGCAAAAATATATCCTGGTTACGTTTTTTCTCTGCAGCGCTCATACCCGCATGAAACGGCAATGCGCTATAGCCCTGATCGTTAAGCCAAGCCGCGATATCTTCTACTTTTTTTCGCGATAAGCAATAAACGATACCCGAGTTCCCAAATTGTTCATGCTTAAGAAAATGAAGCAGCTGTTGCTTGGGTTTATTTTTTTGTTGAATCCGATATTGAATATTTGGACGGTCAAAACCGCAGAAAAAATGCTTGCCGTTTTCAAGCGATAATCGTGCAATTATTTCCTGCTGATTGCGAAAATCAGCCGTCGCCGTTAATGCGATCCGCGGGATATCTGGAAATAATTCTGCGAGCACTGACAGGCCGAGATAATCCTTTCTAAAATCGTGCCCCCATTGCGAAACACAGTGCGCCTCATCAATGGCAAAAAGCGCAAGCTTACTTTGTTGTAACAAGTCCAACGTGCGTTGCTGCAACAGTCGCTCGGGAGCAATATACAGTAGGTCAAGCTTGCCTGCGGCGAGCGCGGCCTCAATTTCAATTGCTGCGCCAAAAGACAGTGTCGAGTTCAGAAATGCCGCTTGCACCCCCTGTTCTTCCAAAGCACTCACTTGATCTTGCATTAACGCAATTAATGGGGAAATAACAATGCCGACACCCTTGCGAATAAGCGCCGGAATCTGATAACACAGGGACTTACCGCCACCAGTGGGCATAATCACCAAAGCATCGTCGCCGCGACAAACGGCATCGATTATCGCCTGTTGTTCGCCTCTAAAATGTGAATAGCCGAAAGTATGTTCGAGAACGTCTTGAGGAGTGGGCATAATACAAGTAATACGAAGACACTGTCCTTAGTGTTAGGGCCTGTTGGCCTAGCATCCTAGCACTCTCATCATCTTCAGTAAAAACGTTTAGACCACCATCTCAAATTCATACGAATGGCGCCTCGATTGTGGTATTCATCATTCGGCGCTTGATTTTGGTGCTATTGTATTTGAATAGTGTATAGGGTCTGGGTCAGACGGACGGACCACTTTTTGGTGTCAAACGAAGTATTGGCGTAATCACCCTTCCAGGAGCAAGTTATGAAAGCCATATGGAACAACCAGGTTATCGCAGAATCAGAGAACACCGTTGTCGTCGAAGGGAACCACTATTTTCCACCTGAATCCTTGCATAAGGAGTATTTTTCAGACAGCCATACTCACTCCATGTGTTCCTGGAAAGGCAGAGCGAGTTACTACCATGTTCACGTCAACGGCGACACTAATCGAGACGCGGCCTGGTACTATCCCAAACCCCACGAGCGCGCCAAGCACATCGAAGGCTATATTTCCTTCTGGAAGGGCATTCAAGTATCAGATTGAGTACCGCACCACCACATGGTAGTAACGTAACGAAAAGAATATTCGCAAATCGAATATAAAGTACCGTTATAATCCATCCATGCATTTTTTCTCCAAATCCTCACCGGCAAGCATTACCCCCCAAGCACACGAACTCTGCTTTCTCCCACTAGGAGGCTGCGGCGAAATCGGAATGAACTTCAACCTCTACGGCCACGACGACCAATGGCTTATTGTCGACTGCGGTGTGACATTTAAGAAACGTGCAGAAGGCGATGAGTTGACGGCAAGCCTAAATAACGAGGTTTACGCTGCAGACCCGGGTTTTATTAGCGACAAAAAAGAAAAAATCGCCGGAATGATCCTGACCCACGCTCATGAAGACCACCTCGGCGCAGTGCCCTATTTGTGGCCGCGACTGCAGTGTCCTATTTACACGACAGCGTTTACCGCAGAAGTGCTCAGGCGCAAACTGGTCCAGTTCGACCTCGTCGATAAAGTACCTGTTCACACGGTCTTAAGCGGTGACACAAAGGCGATTGGCAAATTTAACGTGGAATGGCTGGCGCTGACACATTCACTGCCAGAAGCCCAAGCGCTGGTTATTCGCACACCCGCAGGCAAGGTCTTTCATACCGGTGATTGGAAGATAGACAACGCCCCTGTTGTTGGTAAGGGCTTTCAGAAGCAGTTATTCAAACAATTAGCCGCTGAAAAAATTGACGCGATGGTCTGCGACTCAACCAACGCCACCGTCGCGGGCTGGTCAACATCGGAATCAGAGCTGTATCAGGGTTTGGCTAAAGCTGTTGCGCAAACCAAGGGGCGCGCCATCGTCACTTGCTTTGGCAGCAATATCGCCCGCCTGCGCCAGCTAGCCAAAATTGCGCTCGAACAAGGACGCCATTTTGGTGTCTTGGGTCGATCATTGCAAAACATGATCAGCGTAGCGCGAGCCTGCGGTTACTGGCCCGCTGAATACAAAGTTATCGACTCCACCCACCTCGGCTATCTACCCGCTAATGAAGTTCTCGCCGCCGCCACAGGCAGCCAGGGAGAGCCACGTACAGCGCTCTTTAGACTGGCGACTGACGATCATTTCGATATGGATTTACAGGCAGATGACAGGGTTATTTTTAGCTCACGTGTGATCCCCGGCAACGAGCTTTGGGTCGACCAACTGATAGAAAAGCTAAAGCTTAAACGTGTGGGCATCGTCAATAACGACTCACAGGATCTGCCTATTCACGCATCGGGCCACCCATGTGAAGACGAGCTGCGCTGTCTCTACCAATGGGTACAACCGGCCCTGGCAATACCTGTTCACGGTGAGGAAAGACACATGCGCGCGAACGCCAATATTGCCAGACACGCCGGCGTAGCGCGCCAACTGACAGGTAATAATGGTGATCTATTTTATCTTTCGCCCACACCGAGAGTACGGCGCGCCATGGCGAAATCGGGTCAGATTTGTGTATCGCGGTAATCAGAGAACATTCACTAGTCATCAATACCCGTTTCAAAACCATCCAAACTCTTGGTGTTTTTCTTAAGCCAATAAGCTTCTATCTCGTCACGCCCGCGATTTACCGCCCACTTACTCAGTGTCGGCCGCTCGCCCTGATATTCGTAATAGGGCACCGCGAATCCGCAGGACGTTTGCACCAGATGTAAATCCACAACAAAAAACTGCCGCGCGCCCTCGTGAATGGGGAATTGCTGTTCCCAACCAGGCCACTCGTCGTCACGTGGATGAATCACACGCGCATTACCGTATAAACGGAGAATAAGCGGCTGCTTGTCGAAGGAACAAAACATCAGCGTCATTCTGGGGTTTTGCCGCACATGCGCCGCAGTCTCGTTACCGCTGCCGGTCAAGTTAAGCCAAACCACCGTGCGCTCATCGATAACTCTAAAACTGTCCATACCTTTCGGCGACACGTTCACACTGCCTTCATCCACAGCAGTGCCAACAAAAAATACATGTTGCTCACGAATAAAATCAATATGCGCTTTTTCAAGTTGAGAAAATCTATCCGCCATACTGTACTGTCTCCACGATTGATAAGAGCGCTAAATTAACTCGGAGAGGCATGGGTTGTGTGCTTATACTAGAGACCTTCACCAGCATGGATGCTGGTGCAGAGCCTACATGGACGTATTCACGGCGTGTCTCTAGTATAAGCACACAACCCATGCCTCGCCCCTGATAAAACAACCCCATCCTTTTAAGTGCATATGTTTCAGCAGTGTCACAAAAAATTAATGGTAACGGACCCTAAGCAACGGAACATAAGCCAGCAAAGTCAGCGCGCGTATAACAACATATAAAATAAATGCCAACCACAAACCGGTATTATCGTAGCGCCAGAATATCAGCTCCCAAAGCAAATAAAAGCTCAGCGCTGAAAGTATCGAACAGTTGCGCATAGCACGACTGTAGGAAACACCAATAAACAAACCATCCAGCTGAAATGCCGCAAACGCTAAAAGTACATAAACAGCAGCGTAGGGTACATAGCCGACAGCGATGGTTTCAACTGTATGTAAACTGGTGAGACTCGATATAAAAAAGCCTCCACCAACAAATAACATCAACGCTAATAAAAGTGCCGTAAAAAAAGCAAAATAAGACGTACGTTTAAAAGCCACTTCCAAGCGTTTTATTGAGCCGGCGCCGACGGCTTTCCCTGCAAGGGATTCCAATACGTGCGCATAACCATCCAAAAAAAATGCTGAAAAAGAAATAAATTGCAACAGTATGTGGTTAGCAGCCAATGTCGCTTCACCAAAACGTGCACCAATATGTGTAAAAAAGACAAAGCTGGCTAATAAAAACAACGTTCGAATAAATATATTGGTATCCTGTGAGAGTAACTCTGCGCTGCCTACAAATAATTTTTTGGCGTCAATGCTGCGCAAATACTTTCGCCAGGAAAACTGCCGTAGAATAATAAACACGGCTAGCAAAGCACCACAATATTCGGCTATGCATGTGCCTAGCGCGATACCGCGGATACCCATATCAAATACGCCGGCAAACAATATATCTAACAAGGCATTTGTTGAATTTAAAATAAGCTGAAGTACAAGAATTCGTTTACTGTCACCACGCCCGATAAATACACCACTGGCAACATACATTACTAGCGTTGCTGGCGCCGCCCAGATACGAATATAAAAATAACTCGCAAGGCCCGGCACCACATTTTCTGGTGGCGATATCACCGCGACGGCGACGAGAAATAACACATATTGGCAGAGCAGTAAGACACTAGCCAAAATTAACGCAACACCCACGGATTGCAAAATCCCGCGCAATAATACCGCTTCGTTTTTGCCGCCTAAGGCCCGCGCCACTCGCCCGGTGGTACCCATGCGCAGGAAACCAAAGCCCCAGTATAAAAAAGTAAAAACTAATGCAGCTACGGCCAACGCCGCCAATTCACTTACACTGCCAAAATGTCCGATCACGGCCGTATCGACAATGCCCAATAGCGGCACAGCCGCATTGGCCAAAATAATTGGCCACGCCTTTTTCGCAATATAAAAGTAACTTAATTCAAGCTCTTGGCGCATCTAGAACTCTGCGAGGGAAATAAAGATAAACACACGCGCCTGTTCTGGCAGCACTGGGGTAAGAGTTCCCACAGTGCACAACCAAGCATTTTTTTGGATAGGTCCTGATCTGCGACAGTGAACGACGCCCGACATCTTGAAGGAAGCCGAATAGCTTTTTAAACCCTGGTTTATTCCGCCGCTTGCTTAGCCAACTTTGCTTTAACGCCGAAAAAGTCTATCGAAAGCGGATACGGCCAAAATTTACCTTCGTTAGCTTTAATACCACCCATAATTGCAAATACTATCGAAAGAATGACGACAGCCACTAACATCGGGAAGCCGATAAGAACCAACATCAGAATAAAACTCACGATATAGTAAATAAACGCGCTGATCATCCAGTTAAAAATAATGAGACCGTGCAAGTGCACATCTGGATGTTCGTCCTTATTCGTTGCCCACATGACGATCGGCAATACCAAACCGGCGAACGGCACAATAAAACCAGCAAATACGCTCAAATGCATCAACATTGAAAAAGGCTTTAACTCCATTCCCCATGGACCTTTTGCAGTGGACGGACTACCCGCTTTATTCGGATTACTCACTTCATTATTATTTTCCACGATTCACTCCTCGTTTTTGATTTTTAGGATTCTTCGTCACCTTCAAGCAGATGGCCGAGTTTCCCTTTTTTTGTCTCTAGATATTGAGAGTTGTGCGGATTGCGACCCGTTTCGTGCGGCAAACGTGTCGCAACTTCCACGCCTATGTCTTTGAGCGCTTGTATCTTACGGGGGTTATTGGTCATTAATCTGACCGTTTGAATACCAACATGCTCAAACATCGGTCCCAACATGGAATAATCGCGCATGTCAGCCCCGAATCCCAGTTTTTCATTGGCCTCAACTGTATCCATACCACAGTCTTGGAGTTTATAAGCGCGAATTTTATTAAGAAGGCCAATGCCCCGCCCCTCTTGGCGCAGATAGAATATCGCACCACGTCCCTCGGCCGAGATCTTGTGCATCGCCGCCTGCAACTGCGCGCCGCAATCACAGCGCAGGCTATAGAGTGCGTCGCCAGTAAGGCATTCTGAATGGATTCGAACCAGGACAGGCTCGGACGCTGCGGCCTGGAAGCCACCGTAAGCGAGCACCAGATGTTCTTTGTCGCTCGTCTCGTCGACAAAAGCGTGAATGCAAAACATTCCCCAGGGCGTGGGAAGTTTCGACGATTCAACATATTTGACGGACACTCAGCTGCTCCCATGTCTCGATGAGTTGCACCAAGCACGGTATACCGGCCAGTACAAAGAGACGCGGAACCTTACCCCCTAAAAGACCAAAGCGTCAACCAAAAGCCGTGGCGCGGCGCTTTCCAGCGTTGAGGGTGAGTAAACGTGACGAAACAAGGAGGGTTAATATTTACTCTGCAATATCATGACACCACCTTCAACCCGCATATCCACCTTGCTCAAAAAAGTATTACCCAGCAGCACGTCGAGTGGATATTCCCCTTCCAAAACAATCGCAGCGACATTTTTAACCGTAATATCGCCCATAGCGACTGAGCGCAAATTGACCTGAAAACCTCGTGTCACCCCCTGGGCTGTGGCGACACGAGTAACGATGCCTTTTTGATATTTAATACCAATTTGGCTTGCGACACGCGAATTTAAAACGACGGACGATGCGCCAGTGTCAACCAGTACCTGGGTACTGTGACCGTTAATCCGAACTGAACCAAAGAAATGGCCGTTGTGCTGCCTCGATAACCTGACAATTTTCTCGGTGGGTGCGCTGTACGAGGCACCGATTTGACGGGAGAGATTAACCGATTCTCTTTTACCGTCAATTTCTATCACCGCACCCTTGCTCGAAGCGCTGACCAGGGTCACGCCCTCCGGCGTCGTATCGCCCGCTTTCAAATAGTGCTGCCGACCGTTGACAACGATCACTACCGCATTCTTAAACAAGCCTTTGACAGAAATACTTGGCGGATCTTCTGCCCAAACGCATATCGAGAAAAAGATCGCTGCGAACACAGCATATGGAAAACCAGCTTTCACAAAAATACCCGAACCCGTTCAATCAAATGCGCGCGGACAAACCCGCTCCTCATGATGGAAACTATAATAGCAGTGCTTCCACGAACACGCTCAACCAAATTTAGCATTAAAACGTCGGACGACTCGACTATCAGAAATGTGTGAAGCCGGTAAAGTCGTCATCGAAACGCTGTCCAGTATTGCTTTCAAAGATGCCCTCCCCATCGACGATCTCACCTATCCAGGTCACATCCAGGCTCTGTTTGCCGTGAGCACTGAGTTCCTCCGCCTGGTCAGGGGCCACGGTAAAACACAACTGATAATCGTCACCACCTTTCAACGCCCAATCCAATGCCTGACGGGTTGGTACACTCGCCAGCAACGCCGCTGAAATGGGTAACCGCGACGTATCTATTTTGGCACCAACACCGCTCGCAACGCACAAGTGATTTAAATCAGATACCAAACCATCCGAAATATCGATAGCTGCAGAAGCCAGATACCTAAGCAGCAAACCCGCTTTAATACGCGCCTTGGGGACAAAGAAGCATCGCCTTAAATATTCAGCGCTTTCGTCGTCGGTATTTAAGTTGCGTTGCGCAACGGCTAAACCTGCTGCGCCGTCACCCAAGGTACCAGTAACAAATATCTGATCTCCCGGCAGCGCCCCAGACCTATATAAAATAGTTTCATCGGGTGCTGAACCATGCACATGCGCTGTTATTGTCAGTGGGCCTTTTGTGGTATCACCGCCCACCAAAGAGATACCGTAGTCTTTCGCTGCATCAAACAAGCCTTTACTAAAGCTTTCCAGCCAGCTTTGATCGGAAAGTGGCAAGGTGAGCGATAAAGTAAACCATAACGGCTCCGCGCCCATCGCCGCGAGATCAGATACCGCGCAATGAAGTACACGTGCGGCAATAAGATCCGGCAATGTATCGTGTGGAAAATGGCGACCAGCAACTTGCGTATCCGAGGAAACAGCCAACTGCTGTCCGACGGGTGGAGCAACTACGGCACAGTCATCCCCAATGCCTACAATAATGCGCTCGTCACCGTGTTTTTTATCAAAGTACTTTTTTATTAACTCAAATTCGTTCACGAGATCTATTTAGCGCTCACTTCCGCCTCGCGCAGTCTCACTGCTGCTTTATCGAGGATGCCATTAATAAATTTGTGGCTGTCGGCAGCGCCATATTTTTTGGCAAGATTAATCGCCTCATTGATGACCACGCGATAGGGAACATCGACACGCTGTTTAAATTCGTAAACCGCGTACCTTAGAATGGCCTGGCTAATCGGATCTACCTGATCAAGCGTAAGCCCGACCAGAAAAGGCTCGTACTGTGCGTCCAAATCATCTTTTGATTTGACAACACCACGAAATAACTCCGAAAAATATTCGGTATCGACATTTTCCATATCATTTTCGGAGTGACATTCTGCTTCAATAATGTGCAGGGGATTTTCAGTGATCTGCCACTGATAAATAGCCTGCATGGCAATTCTGCGCGCTCGGCCTCGCGCTGCGGCACTTACTTTCATTTAAATTCTCAAATTCGATTTAACACAATTATTTAGAACCCGTGATGCACTTTGGAAATTTTTCTTCAAAAATTTGGCACATACGCGTTTGCGTGCCGGTGTGACGTTCAAAAACCGTCAATTCATGCTCCGCCATGGATGGCGGATGTTAGAGCAACGCAGGAGCAGTTGCCAAGATGAATTGGCGGAGCTACAGGGATGTATTCATGCGTTTTTTGAACGTCACACCGGCACGCAAACGGTTCGAAGGCACACGTCATACTGAAGTTTTTAGGCTAAATGCACCATGGATTTTTTAAATATTTTTTAGTAGCGATACCATTTCGAGCGCAGTGGAAGCAGCTTCCGCGCCTTTGTTACCCGCCTTGGTACCCGACCGCTCAATAGCCTGCTCTATGGTGTCTACAGTCAACACACCAAATGCTATCGGTAGCGTAAATTCTAGACCAACTTGAGCCAGCCCCTTAGTGCATTCGCCAGCGACATATTCAAAATGCGGTGTGCCACCACGAATAACGGCACCTACCGCAATAATCGCATCGTATTTAGATGCCTGCGCAAGCTTCTTTGCCACCAGCGGAAACTCAAATGCGCCGGGAGCATAAATAACATCAATGTCTTTGTCTTCAACACCGTGACGATGCAGCGTATCCAGGGCCCCATCTTTTAAATGCTCTACGACAAAACTGTTCCAGCGACTTACCAGCACCGCGTATTTACCACTGACGTTGGCAAAATCGCCTTCAATCATTTGTATCGTCATAATTTTTCCATTTTTTCCAGTATTTAATTTGTCGGCAAATATTAAACACAACAAATAATTAATGTGTTAACGCTAGCAGTCTGTTGAAAAATCAAATCCTGCACAATGGTGAGTTAGCGCGTCGGATTAGTCTTTTAAAACCGTCGATTCAGGCTCCGCCATGGATGGCGGATGTTAGAGCAACGCAGGAGCAGTTGCCGAGATGAATCGCCGGAGCTATAGGGGTGTAGCGGGTTCAAGCGAAGCACTGCTTCGTTCCGCGTAACGCCCCTTATCTATGATTTTGGGCTGGCCCTGCTCGCAGGTATCCATGCGTTTTTAAAAGACTAATCTGACGAGCTAACGACTCGAAGCCAATGTCTTAGGCTTTTTCACTAACCTACCAACCTCTAATTATTGCGAATATATTCAACGGCTTCTAAATCGAAACCCGAAATGGCGTTAAATCGAAAAGGCGCGCTTAATAAGCGCATCTTTCCCACACCTAAATCTTTTAATATCTGTGAGCCGGTACCCACTTGCTTGTACGCAACATCCTGTTTCGGTCGCACCTGTTTACCAGACAACAGCCAATCGACACCCTCTTCAATTTCTTCTGTCGTTTCAGAGTGACAGATATATACCAGCACACCGTTTTCTTCTGCAGCGATTTTTTTAAGCGCAGCCTGAAAATCCCAACTGCAGTAGTCTTCACCTGCACGTCGAATAGTGAGCACATCGCGAACGGTATTGGCAACATGCACACGCACCATAGTCGGAATATCTTTGTGTATCTTTCCCTTAACCAGCGCAAAATGACGTTCATTTAACGCTTTGTTTAAGTAAGTCTTTAACATAAATGGGCCGTGCGCTGTCTGCACCTTGCGCTCATTAATGCACTCCACCGTGCGCTCGTTCATCGCGCGATAGTGAATTAAATCTGCAATTGTGCCGATTTTTATGCCATGAGTCTTGGCAAACTCTTCGAGTTCCTCCCGGCGCGCCATCGAACCATCGTCATTCATTATTTCAACGATAACCGCAGCGGGTTCATAGCCCGCGAGCCGTGCAAGGTCGGTACCCGCTTCAGTATGTCCCGCGCGACTTAGCACACCTCCCGGCTGCGCCATTAGCGGAAATACATGCCCCGGTTGCACCAGATCTTTGCTGCGTGCATCGCGCGCCACCGCAACACGTATGGTTCGCGCCCGGTCAGCGGCTGAAATCCCCGTCGTAACGCCCTCTGCTGCTTCAATGGATACCGTAAAGTTGGTTGAATGCACACTGTGGTTGTCCCGAACCATTAACGGCAATTCGAGTTGTCGACAACGCTCGGCCGTCAGGGTCAAACAAATTAAACCCCGCGCGTAGCGCGCCATAAAATTAATATCTTCCGGGCGAACCTGCTCGGCTGCCATGACCAAGTCACCTTCGTTTTCCCTGTCCTCATCATCCATAAGAACAACCATTTTGCCCTGGCGAATATCGTCAATAATCTCAGCAGTGCTGTTTAGTTCCATGGAGTTGCCTATTTAAAAAGGTGCTTATGAGCTATCTCAAATAGCCATTTTTGGCTAAAAAGCTCTCTGTAATTGTAGTCTCTGAGTTGCGCAATGCGGCCTTGTCACCAAGTACTAAACGCTCCAGATAACGCGCAATCACATCGACTTCCAGGTTTACTTGTGTGCCGGCACTGTAGCCATCCATGACGGTGTGTTCAAGCGTATGTGGCACAATATTGAGCTCGAACAGGTCACCATCCACGGCATTTACTGTAAGGCTCGTACCATCTACCGTAATGGAGCCTTTATGCGCGATGTAACGCGCTAGTGGCGCAGGTGCCTTAAAAGTAAAGCGCTCGGAGCGGGCATCTGCACTGCGCTGGACGACCTCGCCAATGCCATCGACATGCCCGCTGACGATATGACCACCGAGACGACTCTGTGGTGTCAACGCCTTCTCCAGGTTTACACGGGTACCGACCTGCCATTGTGCCGCCGTGGTGACATTGAGTGTTTCGACGCTCACATCGGCAATGTAGCCATCCCCAGGCAGTTCCACCGCGGTTAAACACACGCCGTTCGCTGCGATCGAATCGCCGAGCGTGACATCTGACCAATCCATTTTATCTGAGCAGATGCGCAGGCGCAGGTCACCACCGCGTTTCGTGGTTTCGGCAACGTTGCCAAGCGCTTGAATAATTCCAGTAAACACTGATGACTCCTAGGGCCTGTTGACACTAGCTATCTGGGTCGGGAATAGCCGTGATACGCCAGTCGTAACCCACCGCACGCATATCTTTAATAATCAGCGGTAAATTTCCGCTCATCGTCTGAATCGGGACCTCAAACAATGGCCGGGCGCTGCTGCCAAGCAGTTTCGGTGCGATATAGACAATAAACTCGTCGACAAGCCCTTCTGCGACAAAGGCGCCGCCCAATACAGCCCCCGTTTCTACCAAAAGTTCGTTACAACCTTCATCGGCCAAACGCTTTACCAAATGAAGCAAACTCACGCGGCCCGCTTTTTCTGGCAGGCGCCAGTATTCCCGCTCATCCGCCGTCTTTACGGTTGCCGCTTCCGAACATGCGATGACAGTGCGCCCGGCTTTTTCGAGCACCTGGGCACTGGCGGGGCAACGGGCGTGAGTATCAACAATAACCCGCAGAGGCTGACGATCATCGTCACCAAGGCGCACCGTTAGCGATGGATCGTCGTGAATCACGGAGTTAACACCGGTCACCAATGCACAACTGCGCGCGCGCAACGCCTGAACATCCTCTCGCGCAGCCGGCGCAGTAATCCACTTGCTCTCACCACTCGCCATCGCTGTGCGGGCATCGAGGCTCATCGCAGATTTGACGCGGATATAGGGCAAGCCTTGCTCCATCCGCTTAATAAAGCCAACATTTAATTCACGCGCCCGATCTTCGAGCAAGGGGCCCAAGACGTCGATACCCGCAGCGCGCAAACGACGAAGCCCCTCTCCAGCAACCTGTGGATTGGGATCTTCCATGGCGTAGACAAGCCGGCTTATGCCCGCGGCGATGAGCGCCTCACAGCACGGACCCGTTTTGCCGTGGTGACTGCAGGGCTCCAGAGTAACGTAGGCCGTCGCTTCGTGTGCGGCAGCACCCGCGTCTTCAATCGCACGCACTTCTGCATGCGCTTGACCCGCGCGCTGATGCCAGCCGGAGCCAACAACAGCACCATGCGCATCGACCAACACACAGCCCACTCTGGGGTTCGGTGTGGTTGTGTTTAAACCGCGCTCTGCGAGGCGAAGCGCCAGCTGCATAAGCTCGATATCGCGACGTTGGGGAAAGCTCATAATTTATTTGGACTCGTGGCTAGCACTCTGCAAGCGATCAATTTCTTCCTGAAATTCACTGATATCCTGAAAGCTGCGATACACCGATGCAAAACGCACGTAGGCAACCTGATCGAGCTTACTCAATTGTTCCATTACCATTTCACCGATAACACGCGATTTTACTTCGCGCTCACCCATCGCTTGCAATGAATGCTTAATTTGGGCGACGGAGGCCTCAATAGACTCCATGCTGACCGGACGTTTTTCCAGCGCCCGCAGCATGCCATTGCGCAGTTTATTTTCATCGAAGGGTTCGCGCGAACCGTCTTGTTTAATCAAACGCGGCATTAAAAGCTCAGCAGCTTCAAAGGTGGTAAAACGCTCTCGGCAAGCCAGGCATTCACGCCGCCTGCGCACCTGGGCACCATCGGAAACAAGTCGAGAATCAATGACTTTCGTGTCGTTTGCGCTGCAAAACGGGCAATGCATCAAGCATCCCTAAAAATTCGGCCGTGGGAAACGTCGCATATTAGCACAGCTGAGGCGATCCCTCGTCGTCACGAGCTACGCTCACATTCAACTAACCCGAACTTAGCATTACCCACAAATATCTCTATAGTCCTCAACCATATCCATCAGTCGTTGCCAGCCTCGCCATAAACTCATCATCCCTGACAGAGGGTCACTGCGCCTGCCCTATCGTCTAGAGGAACAGCTGCCTGCTGCAAAGCCTGTGCGCCTGGTAAAAACCTCTCCTCCAAACGGCACTGACGATGCGCCTGTGATTTAACGCAACATGCAAGTGTTCAACCTAAGGTTGAATAATTTATTTTTTTCCGTGATGCGAGTCACACATCAATCATTACACGCAAAAAACATGTTGACCGTAACGGTCGTCAAAATTATCTTTTACATCGAAGACACGAAAAACAACCAGATGTTATTCATGCCAAACGTGCAAGGATATGTTACAAAAACAAGGAGACCCCACATGCCCCCCGTACCGACGTAACACCCCGAATTTTGTCAGCGCAACCGAGCGCTGTACCTACATCCGTTTCCGTTTTTAAGCCTTAACGCCCGACGTCGTTATGAGCGATTTTTCGTCTGTACGAAAAGTGACTGTTTGCAGGAGCCTCCATGAAAAATAAACACCATGTATTTCGCATGTCGTTATTTTCTTCCGTCTTAGCTATTGGACTGGTAGCACAAGCCGCCCATGCCGTGACAATTGAATACACATACGACGCCCTCGGCCGCTTGACCTATGTGACAGATCCAGCCAACGGTGATGTGAACTACGACTACGACAAAGCGGGGAATCGCACCCTGGTTGAAATACCCACTGGCAGCTCCAGCGGAAGCAGCAGCGGAGGGCCACCCAATTGCCGCGCGATGATCAGTAACCCAGCCTACAGCTGCGCAGCTGATCGCCATTGGTCCTATGGGGAATACCAGTACTGCACCTCCATGGAAAACAGCTACGGCTGTGTTTGGCAATAAACCTTGTCACTGGAAAAAAGCGTTTAGAACGCATGATAACGGAAGCCTTCAGCATGAAAAATAAAAGCCACCGACTGTTTCGTTTAGGTATCACACTCGTATTTTTACTGATTTCGGTAAAACTCATCGCTGCCGATTTGGCCCCGCCGCCATACAGTATCACCGACCGCAATCACGTTAACGTGGCCAGCGGCTTTGTGTCCCCCTCGCTCAACGATGTCGCTATTGGCGGCAATTTGGGACTCAGCCATCAGATATCCACCCACAGCAGCCAGTTCGTCAACTATCGCAACGAGTTTGGCGCCTGGGGGTTTACCGACAATTACCGCGGCGGGCTTTACACCACTGTGCATTCGGTCGACACCGATGGCCCCTGCCAACCCCTTCAAGACGCCGATAATTACTACAATATCAACTGCCGTTTTATGGTCTTCCGCGCGTTCGGCGGTGGCTACTCCCAGGATTTTGACATCCACAGCAACGGCACTTACACGCCCCTGAGTGATCCCCGATATTCCCTGCAGCTCGTCAGTGGTCGGGGTTATGTGATGACCGCACCCGACGGAACAGAAATCAGTTATGGCTCGCCTGCCATTACTATTGCCTGGACCGACCCTTTCGGCTATCCGCGTTTTCCCATGCGTGAAATACGCAAGCCCAATGGGTTTACCATTTCGGTCTACCGCATGAAGACGGCAGGCGACGACACGCTCGATGAGATTCATGTGCCCATTTCCAGTGTGAACACGAATACCGGCTTTCAACTGAAATATGTGTATGACAGCTCCGTAAATAACAATACCCTGCCCGCCCACAAACGCCTTCCCAGCATCGAACCAAGCATTCGGGCGGACAACATTAACTGGTCGTATTTTAATCCCCACAAAATTGTTGGCATTAACCGTAGCCACCAGTATTGCGCACCCGATATCGCGAGCACCTGCCATCAACATGACTGGCCGACGGCCACCTATCTCTGGCCCAATGGCATGCCGCGTGCGATGTTTATCGGCGATAGCGTGTTTAAGGTAATCGATGCAGAAGGTCGCACAACGGAATATCACCACACGGCATTCGACAAAAACAAGGACAGGTTTGGTGTTGTCCGTGTCCACCCGGGAAACACATACTTTACGCCACGCATTACCCGGATTAAACCCGCCAATGCCACCGAACCCACGGTGCACTATAAATACAAGAATCAGTTCGGTGTGAGCTCATCACTCGTATGCTGCGGTCTGTTTCATAAACGGTGGTACCCGACGCGGGAAGCGATTGTCTATGAAACCCATGTGGGCGATGAAAGTTGGACCTACAATTTTGGCTACACCTCACAAGGGGGGCCGAACCCCCACGAGCAATATTATCGTTACCATCATTCCAGTGGCTATCAAGCGGTACAAAAAGCTTACACCAATACCGACATTCGCAAATCCGTGATGTATCACGCGGAAACCTGGGACAATATTTACCACCTGGAAGAAAACCTCAGCAATCGCCTCACCCGGGTCACACATAAACTTGGCGGCGGCAGTACCACTTATAAATATGACAGCCGCGGTAATGTCACTGAAGTAAATGCGCGCGGTGCAATAAGCACGGCCGGCTACCCCGCATCGTGTAACACCAGCAACCGCAAATACTGCAACCAGGCAAGTTGGATCAAGGATGCTCGCGGGAATACCATACGTTACACCTATCACGCGGCCTCAGGTCAAGTCGCGACAGTAACGCTGCCCACCGAGCACGGCCTGACGGCACAAACCCGTTATCACTATAAAAAATATTACGCCCACTATCGCCGTAACGGTAACAGTATCAGCCGAGACAGCCGCGGGATTTGGCTGCTCGACAGCGAAAGCTATTGCCAAAACAGCAACTATGTCAGCGGCCGCTGCCAGGGCGACGACGAAGTCAAAACCACCTACCAATACGACCACAACAACCTGTATCTGCGTGGCGTCGCCGTCAGTGCCAACAACGCGGAGGGACAGACTGAAACGCGCCGCACCTGCTACGAATACGACAAGTACGGCAACAACATCGGTGAAATTGCACCGCGCGCTAAAAAGCACACATGCATTTAAGCAGGGAGTCGTCACATGTTGAAGAAAATCATTGTTAAAAACGTACTTCCCATTATCGTACTCGTATTGGCAAGCACACTGTCCATGCACAGCTACGCGGCGCAACAAGCCGGCAACTATAAAACGGCCTACCGCTACAACAAAATCGGGCAAGTGACTGGCGTCATTCGTGCTTATGCCGATGCCAACGGGTCCATGCAATACCTGGCCACGCGCAACACTTATGACAGTCGCGGCAATGTAATAAAAGTGGAAAGCGGCTACATGACAACGTGGCAAAACGAAAACGTCAAACCGCGCGACTGGCCACTCTATCCACATACGATAAAAAACCAGCAACTGAGCACCTACGATAGCTGGGGCCGCAAAACCAGCGATGCAATAGCCGATAAACACGGCACTATGGAAACGCTTACGCAATACCAGTATGACGATGTCAACCGTGTGACATGCAGCGCGACGCGGCTCAATGCCAACGATTTATCCACCTCCGTCCACCCTTGCCAACTGGGCCCAAAAGGCAGCCATGGCGATGATAGAATCCGCCGTTTTTACTACAACGATATCGGCCAGGTGACATTGGAAAAGCGCGCTGTCGGCACCGCGTTAGAACAAATCCATGTCAGCTACAACTACGACAGTTACGGCCGAAAAACGGGCGTAACCGATGCCAACGGCAATAAAGCCAAGTACAGCTACGACAACCGGGGGCGTTTACATCGCTGGTATTTTCCCAGTAAAACCAAAGGCGCTCGCACGCATAACAACAACGATTATGAAGAATACCATTACGACAACAATAACAATGTTGTTCGCAAGCGAAAGCGCGACCAAAAATGGATTTACTACGCCTACGACACATTAAACCGCGTCTGTCGCAAGTCTTATTCCAACGCGAGTAGCCGCTGCACAGCGCAAGGCGGCACCAATGATGTTTACTACCAATACGAACTCAGTGGCTTGGAAACCAAGGCGCGCTTTGGTTCGCTCAACGGTCGCGGTTTAACCCGCACGTACACCGGCTTTGGCGACATCGCCAGCGAAACGACAAACGTCACTGATCGCAGCTATACGCTGTATCACCGCTACGATGAACACAGCAATCGCACGCGTATTACACATCCCGATAACACGGCGTTTTATTTCAATTACGATAGCCTGGACACGTTGACAACCATTCGGGAATCCGCCCACGGCAGCGCTATTATCACGCAAAACCGCGACAGGTTTGCGCGTACCCGTACGGTCAAAACCGGTGGCAACGTTACTACCACACTCGGCTACGACACGATCTCGCGTCCAAATAAGCTCCATCACAATGCCCGCGGTTCCGCCCACGACC
>JANQJP010000095.1 GCA_028281575.1 Cellvibrionaceae bacterium | reverse complement strand
CTGCATGGATGGCGGGTGTTAGAGCAACGCAGGAGCAGTTATCGACGACTGCATGGATGCAGGAGGTAGAATAACGCAGGAGCAGTTATCGAGATGAATTGGCGGAGCTGCAGGGCTGGAGCGGATTCAAGCGAAGCATTGCTTCGTTCCGCGTAACGACTCTTATCTATGATTTTGGGCCGGCCCTGCTTGCAGGTATTCATGCGTTTTTTGAACATATCACCTGCGCGCAAGCGCCTCGAAGGCACAAATATTTGAATCTTCGAGCTCAACGCAGTAATAGCTTAAGTAAGAGCAAAAAAAAGCCCGACGTCTCGGGGGATACGTCGGGCTAGGACCATTAGGAGTGAAACATTAAGGACATACATCCTCAACAACCGCTACAACGTAGCGTTTACGACATCTCACATTGGGGGAGGTGCGATGTCGTATTTTTAGTATGGTTCAAAATAATTCGATTGCCACCATGCTTGTCGCTATGCTTAAACTATATTTTCATATCTATTCGATATTTAGAGCCCAATTATCTATCACATGAATTGAGCCGAAAAAAAGCGAACATTTGGTTATAACTCACACTCTTTGAGCAAACTTGCTGATTCCGGCAGCGCTGCTTTAAGTCGCTGTGCTGTCGATGTTCTCGGAAACCAGTTGTCGACGTTATCCATAAGCACGCTGAGTTTTATACAGCAATTTGCGAATTCTCGCGTGATCGGTTCGTAGGGCAAGTCCAGATCGCTGACGCTCAACTTGGCAAGTTCGTTCAATTCTGCGTGAATGGAAATCACCAAGTCGAAAATACGATCTTTGACCTGTAACTCGGAGGTATCCCAAAATGCGTCTTCGAGCGCGTTTGTCAACGGATTAAGCGTTTTAATCGCATAAGTGATACTTTTCTCATTTGCCATTTAAAGCCCTCATAAATCTCATGCACAACCAGGATAAGTATAGACACGCCTGCGCAAAGCGCAGTGTGAACAGACCTTAGAGTGGCCTAATAAGCCCTTCTTGAGCAGTCGAAGCGACTAAGCTTCCGTGGCGGTCGTAAATGGAGGCATTGGCAAAGCCTCGCGCTTTTCCCGCCCATGGGCTTTGTGTGTGACAAAGTAGCCAATCGTTCATATTGACTTGATCACTGTGGAACCACATGGCGTGATCAATACTTGCAGCCATCAAGTCCTTTTCAAACAAGCTTGTGGGGTGGGGAAGTACGGCGGTGGCCAGCAAACCCAAATCCGATGCAAAAGCGAGTGCTGCGTTTTGATAGCGCTGGGCAGAGTTAAGTTGGCTCAATGTCTTAATCCAAAACTTCGTTTCAGGTGCGTGGCGCTTGGTCGAGGTAAAAAAATTCTCCGGGATCGGTAAAATTAAAAACGGGCTGGCTGCATCCTCGCCGTTATTGTGTTCGGGGATATCATTACTCGCGTCTCTTTCCCCCAACAGTTCTTCAGGGCTGGGCAGATTACTGGGCGTCCAACGTTGGTGCGTGTATCCATCTTCGTGGATATGAAACGACGCAGATAAATAAAAGATAACTTTGTCTTGCTGGCGCGCAACCACTCTTCGGCTGGAGACACTATTGCCATCGCGTATACGCTCGACGTCATAAAAAACCGGATCACTGCTGGCGCCGGGACGAAGAAAATATGCGTGGAGAGAGTGCGGTGCACGATCATCTACCGTTAGACTTGCGGCCATTAAGGCCTGAGCCAGTACTTGGCCACCAAACAGGGTCTGCCTGAAGTTTTCCCGGTGAGAGACGTTCTTAAATACGTCTTCACCGCAGGCTTCTACGGCTAGGAGTTCAGCAAAACTATCGTCTTTCATCATCACTGCGTCTTTTAGTCCTATGCTAAGTGTTTAGCTAAACTTATTTTTGGGTCAGTCGACACCCACACTAGAGGTGCTTGCATTATGAGAACCCTTAAAATCGTATTTTCGTTGCTTCTACCTATCACACTTATTGCGTGCACGAGTAGCTATGTAAACCATGAGTTTAAGCGCGCTATGAGTAACGCCGGGGTTGCCGATACCCATCGTATTTACAGAGAGGCCGAATGGGGCCTCGCCCAAAGTACTTCTATAGCGTTGATGCCGCTTGCAGTTGATCAAAGCGCGCCTAACCCACGTACGACGGCGATGTTGAATACTGCATTTTTGGATGCCTTTGGCGGCGTTTTTCCTCATAGCGCAACGTTAAAAGCGACAACAGATTTCGAACGGGCGATATTGCGCGCCAGCCTTGCAGGTTGCGAAATTCTGTTGATACCCAAGCTCGTTCAAGTGAAAAATAAATTAAATACTCGACACGAATTCCAGGAGGGCCCGCATTTGCACCCTGGAAGTGAGCGGGGCAGAGACAAGGTCACCGTGCATTTGCTTATCTACGAGGTCCAGTCAGGCGATCTTCTCGACCGTATACAGATGACGAGTCATGCTGCTTTTTTTAAAAATGACGAGAAGCTGCCCATGCATATGCTCAAAGATGCGCTTGAAGGCGCCGCTTTTCATCTCGCTCGCCTACCCGCTGGATAGCCGCTACATATTGGGATAGTTTGGTCCTCCCGCGCCTTCAGGGGTAACCCACGTGATATTTTGGGCCGGGTCCTTGATATCGCAGGTTTTACAATGCACGCAGTTTTGCGCATTGATCTGAAACGTTGTTTCGCCGTTGGACTCAACAACTTCGTATACTCCGGCAGGGCAATAGCGCTGTGCTGGTTCGTCAAATTTCGGGTAGTTATCGCGTATGGGTAACGCTGCATCCGTCAATACAAGATGACAACGTTGATCTTCCTCATGGTTGGTATTTGATAAATAGACGGAAGACAATTTATCAAAGCTGATTTTTCCGTCCGGTTTTGGGTAGACCAACGGCTTAGCGGTTTCCACAGAGGACAAAGTTGCGTGATCAGCAATCGGATCTCTCAGGGTCCAGGGCAGAGCGCCATTAAACAGATTAATGTCAATAAATGCGTAAGCGGAGCCCCAAAAATTACCCCAGCGATGTTGGGCCGGCCCAAAATTGCGCTGCATATGCAGTTCTTTGTAGGCCCAGGATTTCTCATAGGCGCTATCGAAGCTTTCGAGTACGGTGGCTTGAAAGCTCTCATCATCGGTGTTTTTAAGATGGGCCGCTATTTCATCGGCAGCAATCATGCCGCACTTCATTGCAGTGTGTGATCCTTTAATTTTGGCGAAGTTTAAGGTGCCGGCATTGTCTCCAATCAGCAAACCGCCTGGAAAACTCATTTTAGGCTGGCTCTGCAATCCACCCTTGGTAATCACCCGGGCGCCGTAAGCCACGCGCTCACCGTCTTCAAGATGCGCTTTAATAACAGGGTGGTGTTTGTAGCGCTGGAATTCGTCAAAAGGACTGAGGTGTGGATTACTATATGAAAGATCTGTTACTAGTCCGACGACGACTTGATTGTTGTCTAAATGGTAGAGAAAACCACCGCCCAGCGCCCCTGATTCGCTTAAGGGCCAGCCGGCACTGTGTACGACTTTGCCCTGGCTGTGTTTCTCTGCGGGCACTTTCCAAATCTCTTTGATACCCAAGCCGTAGTGCTGGGGATCTTTACCCTTATCTAATGCATAGCGTGCGATTAAACTCTTACCCAAGTGGCCGCGCGCGCCTTCAGCAAATAGTGTAAATTTTGCTCGCAATTCCATGCCGGGCATAAAGCTGTCTTTTTCTTCACCTGAGCGCGAAACCCCCATATCACCAGTAACAATACCGATAACTTCGTTTGTTTCATTGTAAAGCACTTCCGCTGCGGCGAAACCGGGGAAAATTTCAACACCCAGCGCTTCGGCCTGTTCGGCCAACCAGCGGCAGAGATTACCCAAACTAATAATGTAATTGCCGGTATTGTGCATGGTTTTCGGGCCGGCAAAGCCAGGAATTTTTGTACCTTTTTGATCTCCCGTGAAAAACCAGAGTTCGTCACTGCTTACCTCGACGTCGACCGGTGCATTTTTTTCTTTCCAGTCCGGGATAAGCTCGTCGAGCGCACAGGTTTCAAGAACAGCGCCGGATAATATATGTGCACCAACTTCAGACCCTTTTTCGACGACACAGACAGATAAGTCGGCGTTATTTTGTTTTAGTCGATACGCAGCGCTGAGCCCGGCAGGTCCGGCGCCAACTATTACGACATCATATTCCATCGATTCTCTTTCCATTGTTTTTATCTCCATGGTTTTGCCAGTTTCGAATACAAACCAACCAGAATGTTGCTGGAAACAGTATCTTTTTTGAGTATATGTGCGCCGAGTGAGGAATACCAATGGCATTTTGCGTCTTGCTAGTGACAATTGCGTTCCCGGCGTGGCTTGAAAATGCGTGTACCAATAACTATTTGTACAAGTATTCTTAAGTGGAATAAACGCTATACTTCATCTCAAAGAACTAAAGGGTAAGGGTATTTAAAAATGAAGATTCTTGTGCCAATTAAGCGTGTTGTGGACTACAACGTGAAAGTGCGGCCGCTTGAAGATGGTTCTGATGTTGATTTGCGCAATGTCAAAATGTCAGTCAATCCATTTTGCGAAATAGCTGTTGAAGAAGCCGTCAGGTTAAAAGAGGCGGGCAGCGCTGAGGAAGTTGTTGTCGTTAGCATCGGCGAAGCCAAGGCACAGGAACAAATACGCGCGGCCATGGCGATGGGTGCCGACAGAGGCATTCTAATTACAAGTCACGCAAAGCTCGAACCGCTCGCTGTTGCCAAATGTTTGAAAGCGATAGTTGAAAAAGAACACGCTAATTTGGTTATTTTGGGTAAGCAAAGTATTGACGGCGACAACAACCAAACCGGACAGATGCTGGCGGCGTTGACCTCAATGCCCCAGGGAACGTTTGCGTCAGAATTAAAAATAGAGGGTGATAAGGCTGTCGTCACGCGTGAAATAGACGGTGGCCTACAAACGGTTTCATTAAATTTACCCGCAGTTGTGACAACGGATTTGCGTTTAAACGAGCCTCGCTTTGCATCTTTGCCAAATATTATGAAAGCCAAGAAAAAGCCGCTTGAGACAATTCCCGTCGACGAGTTGGGTGTTGATGTCGCCGCGAGAACCACATTACTTTCTGTTGCGCTGCCGCCTGAACGCAGTGGTGGAGTTAAAGTCGATAGTGTCGCAGAGTTGGTGGAAAAATTAAAAACAGAAGCGAAGGTGATCGCATGAGCATTTTGATTATCGCTGAACACGACAACAAGTCACTCAAGAGTAGCTTGTTAAACTGCGTGAGCGCTGCAAAACAATTGGAAGGCGAAATTCATGTACTCGTCGCAGGCTCAAATTGTGCCGACGTGGCGCAAGCGGCGACTGAAGTTGCCGATGTGGATAAAGTGTTACTCGCCGATGCGGCTGCGCTTGAACACCAGCTCGCGGAAGATATCAGTTCTGTGGTTGTGGCGCAGGCCGATGCTTATTCGTTTATCCTCGCAGCGGCGACAACCACTGGAAAAAACTTTATTCCGCGCGTTGCAGCGCTACTTGATGTACAGCCACTCTCCGATGTATGCGGTATGGAAAGTGTGGATACGTTTAAACGGCCAATTTATGCGGGTAATGTCATCGCGACGGTAAAAAGCTCAGATACTAAAAAGCTAATGACAATCAGAACGACGGCTTTTGATGCTGTTGCGGCCACAGGTGGGTCCGCGACGCAGGAAAATATAGATACGGGCGAAGCCTTGGGAGTCAGTGAATTTGTGGGAGAAGAACTTGCTGTTTCCGACCGTCCCGAACTTACTTCAGCGCCGGTTGTTATTTCTGGAGGACGGGGATTACAAAATGGAGAAAACTTTGAACTGCTTTATTCATTAGCCGATAAATTGGGGGCTGCTGTTGGCGCGTCCCGGGCAGCGGTGGATGCTGGGTTTGTGCCAAATGATATGCAAGTTGGTCAAACGGGTAAAATTGTTGCACCGGATCTGTATATTGCTGTAGGTATCTCAGGAGCGATTCAGCACCTGGCGGGCATGAAAGACTCCAAGGTGATTGTGGCCATTAATAAGGATGAAGATGCACCGATTTTCCAGGTTGCTGACTATGGTTTGGTCGCTGATTTATTCGATGCCGTTCCAGAACTCGATAATTTACTTGGCTAATATTGCATCAGCAGGCCCTAACGCTAAAGCCCTGGCATGTGTGTGCCTGGGTTTTTTTATATGTTAGTGACACAAAATACTTCTTGGCAGGTTAGAATGCTCCACCTTTGGCAGGCTAAGATTATTTAAACAAGCTTGTAAAATTTTATGATTCAGTTTTTTCAGGCCACGAGTAAAGTACAGAAAGACCGCCATGTGATGCGCGAAACAGACGAACGCATGGCGAAGTACAGCCGGCGTGGTTTGGTCTTTAATTTTATCGCCTTTATGGTTTGCCTGGTGGGCGGCCGTTTTGTGCAGGAAAACCGTGAACTTACCGTGGTACTTGCGACGGGATTATTGCTCATCACTTTTCTGCGTGGATTTTATTTATTTCGATTTGAGCAGTTGTATCCGCGCGGGCCGGCCCGATGGCGAAATGCTTATTTCATCGTGACGCTGATCGGAGCATGTTGGTGGGCATTTATCTTGGTCAGCATCACATTGGTGCTTGGCCTCGAATATGAAACGCCATTGCTGTGGCTCTACACCGTCGTGTTTTTTTCGACGACCGCACATGCCTTCGCCCCCTATCATAAGTTTCTTTCCCACTATCAGTTCTTTGGAACAATACCAGCCGCGGCGGCAGCCTTTGTCGTCGGTGGCGTTAACGGTTATCTCTACGGCTCACTGATGTTTGTTTTCTATCTTATATTGAGCCATCAATGCCGGTTGATCTCAGATAACTATTGGGAGAAATTGGAAGCGGGCTATGCGCTTGGTAAACGGGCGATAAGTGATGAACAGGAAAAAATGGACAACCGTGCAACGTTGAGCTTAAGCAAGGAATTTTTAGTTAACCTCGACAAGGAGCTCAATGAAAGCCTTATTGAAAGGGAGGAGGGGGGCGGTCAAAGCCAAATCCTTTGGACAAAACTCAAGGTACTGCAGGAAAATATAGGGCTGTATAAAGATGTTATTACACGTAAATTAGAGATCCAAAATCGCATTTTTAATATCCGCCACGAATTACAGTATCTAGTTTCAGAATTTATTGATATTGCGGAAAAACGCAGCATTCAAATCGAAACATCACTTTCACCAAACTTACCAATGCGCTTAAAGGGTGACCCTTTTCGTTTTGCACAAATTGTTCGTACATTACTTTCTCAGGTTATTAGTACCTCTAAAGCAACGGTGGTTATTTTAGAAGTGCAATTTTTACGTGAATACGAATCCGCTGGAGAGTTATACGTCAGTGTCCGGCGAATGAAAAATAAGTCGGGTATACAGTTCTTTGGTGAGCAGCCAAAAGACGACACGCCCAAGTCACTGGCCTTAACCACGGCTAAAGGTCTTGCCGAACTTATGGACGGCGGTATTGATATTATTTTGTCTCCGAATAATGATTATCAGATCCGGTTTAATGCCCGCTTGGATATAGGTGATCATGTAGGACAACTCGATTTCCACAAAGACAGATTTTCCGGTGAACAAATTATGCTGGTCAGCAGCAATCCCGCCATTGTCGACTTGAAAAGGCAAGAGCTTGATGCGCTTGGCTTTACAATTAGTACAGAAACGCACTTAAAACGTGTGACGTCCTCCCTGCTTTCTCAAATCAAGAGCGGCAACGTAATAGAAAATGTTCTTATCTATTTTGAACCCGATAATGAACAGCACACAGCGTTGCTTAAAGAGCTTTCGGACACAGACGAACTAAAAGCTATTAATAAAATAATCGCAGTGTCACCGGATGCGCAGGAACAACTGGAGCACAACGGATTTAATAGGGAAGAGGGATTTTACTTCGTTCCCAAACCCCTGGGTTTGTTTGAGCTTGAATCCACCTTTGATGACATTTATGCAGAGAAAGGCGATGAAGAGCAGCAAACAAAGTGTAACGAGGGAACAATCGTCGTTGTTAAAAACGATTGTTCATCTAAAAATTTAATGGATGCCTGCAAGGAACTTAAGGCACAAACTGTAGTGGAAGTCGACGCGGATGACTTGGCAAAAACACTTGCTCAAACCAAGAATGTCCTGGTAGTGATTCCGTGCAATAAAGACAGCAATCTAGAAGAGCACGTTGAAACGATTCGAAAGTGTGAAAAAGAGCTTAGCGAAAACGACTCGTTTATTCCGATTATCGGTGTGGGAGAAAATTGTAGCGAGAGTGATGTTTCAGCTTTCGAAACAGGCTTTGACGACTATTTTGATCTCAGTACAAAAAGCGGGAAAAAATTAGCTTCGACCTTGCGTTATTGGCGATCTTTAGATTTGTCCTGAGTCGAGAGAAGCTACCTATCCGCAATTTTTGTTGGTGCTGGTATATTAGAAACCTCGATAAAATCGACCATAATATTGCCTGATTCGATTAGCAGGGTATCACCTTCAGTATCGATCTTGCGTGTGCTAAACGTATTTTCTTCTTCCGAGTCCTGTTCAGTGTCTTCGTGGTTGCGATATTCGTCTAGCGTTGCAAACTTTTTTAAACCCTTGGATGTGCGTCGCTTGTTTTCTATCGACATCGATTGAAACTCAAGTTCCTCTTTACGTTTAATACGTACTTGTTCGTTGAGCGAAATCGCCTTGGTTTGCTGATTTTTCTTGGCAAATTCAATTGACTCTTTTAGATAAACAAAATCGGGATCAGAAACTACTCGCTGTTCATGTTTCTCAATAAGTTTTGGTAATACTGCACTAAAGTCGTTGTAAATAAGGTGAGGGGTGGGGTGAATTTGATCCCAAGGCAAAGCATTTTCATACGATGATTCACCAACTTCCTTTTCGTCGACAAGTGTTGGGAAAGCGATATCGGGCACGACACCTCGATGCTGAGTGCTGTCCCCAGAGACGCGGTAAAACTTGGATTCAGTAATTTTTAACCGGCCAAGCTTTAAATCTTTAACCGACTGCACAGTACCTTTACCAAAAGAACGCGAGCCAAGAATTAGCCCTCGTCCATAGTCTTGAATAGCTCCGGCAAAGATCTCTGATGCCGAAGCACTTAAACGGTTAACCAGTACAATTAAAGGGCCGTCGTAACTCGGGCGCGTGTAGGCTTGATTTTGTCTACCGACGCGGCCGTCTGGTGTTTTAATCTGCACAACAACACCACGATCGATAAAAAGATCTGTCAACATTGTTGCTTCTTGGAGAGAGCCACCGCCGTTGTTGCGCAGGTCAAGGATCATGCCATCAATATTTTCTGACTTTAATTCCTCTACCAGTCGCTTGACATCTTTAGTGCTGCTTTTAAAGTTTGGATCTCTTCGACTGTATGCTTCGAAGTCAACATAAAAATCGGGAAGCTGAATAATACCCAGACGATAAACTTTATTCTTGCCGGGCAGTTCAAGAATAGCGCGCTGGGCTTCTTGATCTTCAAGTTCGACTTTGCCGCGATTAATGCGCACAATTTTTGTTTCACTACCAATGACTTTTCCTGCTGGCAGAACTTCAAGTTTAACAACCGTATTTTTAGGCCCGCGAATAAGTTGAACAACTTCATCCAAGCGCCAGCCGACAATATCTATTAGCTCGCCCTGGTCACCCTGTCCGACAGCGACGATTCTGTCTGCGGAACTCAGATCGCCTTGCCGTGCTGCAGGACCTCCGGGAACCAGTCTAACGACCTTAGTAAATTCATCTTCTGATTGGAGGACGGCACCAATACCTTCAAGCGACTTCGACATATTGATATTGAAGTTTTCCGAGGTTCGTGGCGACCAATAGTTGGTATGTGGGTCGTAGAGTACCGTTAATGAGTTGAGGACAATTTCGAATACGTCTGCACTTTTTTCCTGGCGTATACGGTTGAGCTGGTTTTGATAGCGTTTTCCAACCTGCTCACGCGCTGCGGCTATATCCTTTCCAGCCATTTTAAGATTGAGCAGGCTTAACTTAATGCGTCGATGCCATAAATCATCGGCTTCGCCCTTGGTCGTCATCCAGCGCATATCCTCGCGATCAAGCTCGATCTCATCTTCGCCATTGAAAACAAAATTCACGGTTGTATCATCTAAAAGCTCGATGACCCACTCGAGTCTGGAGATAACGCGATCCTGGTACAAGTGGTAGATCGTGTACGCGGCATCCAAATCGCCGTCGCGAAAATAGTCGTCGAACTTCTCTGAATACTCCTGGAAGCCATCAATATCCTTCTGGTAGAAAAACATCTTTGAAGGATCTAGCATAGTCAAATAGCGATCTAAGAATTTGCGCGACAAGTCATCGTTTAGTCGCTGCTTGTTGTAGTGGCCAGCATAGAGGCGGTAAACAATCTCGACTGCTGTTGCGGACTGTTGTTTGCTGTAGGAGAGTTCAGGCGAACCAACGGAAGATCCAGCCTGTGCGGCGACAAAAAGTAGGAGTAACGCAATACAACGTATAATAGCTAGGCGCATTCGATTCTTTTTTTTGACAGGAAAAAACAGGATGTTAAATAAATATATCACACATAATGGGATTTCACTTTGGAGAAACGCACAAACTGAGCGATTCAGGCAAAGTTTGACAGTAAAAAGTGAGAAAAGTTAGTTCACTATGCCTGACTAAATTTAGTACATTATCAAGTTGCGATACAACGCCGCATATTCACCCGTTGGCAAATTATGTGTACGCGCTAGCCCCGCGCAAATTTATCTTGTAATTCTGTTGAAGGAGGCGCCTTTGTTCAGCAATTGGTCAGTCATGAACTAAACTACTATTGTTTTGAGGCAAATATCGTGTGACCACTGCACCAAAGGAATGATTGAAGGGAATAGCTAAATGAAGATGACGTCGTCAGATCTTGACAGGCTATTGGCACAGCAAATCCCTAAGACGGAATGGTGCATAGATCAGTGGGGTAACCTGCGTCAAATCAATGTCGAAACCGATGTTTCAGAGGTTGTTATGCACCTTTGCGAAATGAGTAAGGAGAAACGCGACAAATTTGCACAACAGCTGATTGCCCAAATTGCCCGCAGCCAGGAAATGTGTGACTTGACTGATCCAATCAGACGAAAAAATTAAGTTACCCGCGTCCAATCAGGCAGCTATTTGCCTGTTCTCAGATGGTCAAATCGTTGCTCCAAGCCTTAAAACAGGCCTTAGGCCGATTCAAATATCCGGTATCGAATTTGACGGTTAGTGCGAGGCTTAAGGTAAGCTTAATATCCGCCGATATATTCTCGAACGATAGATACCAGCCCGGAAAAAATAAATGCGGATTTTAATCGTAGAAGACGATGCGCAACTTGCGGCCTCTATCGCTGAGTTTTTGGAGTTGCAGGGCGCGGACTGTGATTTCGCTTACAATGGTCAGGCCGGCGTGACCCTGGCTACATCTCAGTCTTATGAGGTGATTCTTCTGGACGTAATGCTGCCTAAGCTGGATGGGTTTGATGTCTGCGCGGCACTCCGTAAGCATGGTATGTCGACACCAGTGTTGATGCTCACGGCGATGGGTACCACGGAGGATCAAATCAACGGGTTTCGCGTTGGTGTGGATGACTATGTGGTAAAGCCTTGCCCAATGCCCTTGCTGTGGGCCCGTATCACCGCCTTGCATCGTCGCGCTCAAAATCAGCAGGCGCTCAAACATTTAGGCCCGCTAAGCATCGATATCGAGGCCCGCCAACTAGAGCGGGCAGGGCAGCCGATATCACTGACGCCAACGGGATGGAAAATTTTGGAAATCCTGTTAAGTCACAGCCCCAAGGTGGTTGCGCGTGTGGATATTGAACGCTATGTATGGCCGGATGAGGAGCCAGACCCCGGACGCCTTAACGTGCATCTGCACGCGCTGCGCAAAGCCCTGGACCAGCCTTTTGAGTTTGCGTTGATTAAAACCATCACCGGTTTGGGTGTGTGCATCAGTGAAGAAAATTAGGGCAGGCCACTGCTGTCCTGTTAACTTAATGATCATTCAGCTGAATTTCTCATATCTACCGAAGCATAGTGTTTACACCAAGACCGAGACATGGATAGGGGTACTGGTATTGGAGACTCGCCGTGAAAACATCCGTGTTGGCTCGGCACCAGCATCCTTGCTGGTGACGGTCTCCAATACCAGTACCCCTATCCATGTCTCTCAGCGTTAATAGGACAGCAGTGAAAACAGACCCTCGCGATGAGCAACGTTAAATCGAAAACCTTGGCCCAACAACTGCGCTGGCAGCTTTTACTTGTCGCGGTGGCCTTCGGTTTGGCGATTGTTATCAGTTTAAGTTTTATTACCTGGCGTTCCGTCGAATTTGCCGCTGATAATTTACTGAAAATGGAAGCGTTGGCGCTGGAGAAAAATGCGCGCGCCGATACGTCGTTTCAACTGCCCAGCAATCAATATCTACAGGCGTATCGCAGGTGGGATGAGATCCCGCAAACGCTGGCAAAATCGTTTTCGCAGGATGCGCTTAAAGATAATAAAGTATATGAACGCCAATTAATGAATGAGGCTGGTGAAGAAGCGTATGTGTCGTTGCTTCGCCATGTGAGCGCGGATGGATTTACGCTATATATACTCAGCTCCTACTCTTCTAAAGAGACGGATAAGTTTATTGATCGCGTTACCACCTATATGTTGCGGGACGCGCTCTGGCTGCTCTTGTTTATCTACATAGTATTGTTTGCACTGATCTATTGGCTGTTTCGGCGCACGAACGAACCCATGCTATTGCTGAGCCGCTGGGCACAAAACCTTAAAGGCGATGGTCGGTTGGCGCCCGAAGAGTTTCCTATCTCAGAACTCAATGCGCTTGCCGCGCAACTTAAAACGGGCGTTGACCGCATCACCGAATACAACTTGCGCGAACAACAATTTCTAAAACATGCCAGCCATGAAATGCGCACGCCGCTGGCAACAATTCAGGCCTGCTTGGATACGCTGGACTATCAACTTTCCGGACCGGAAAGTAAAACCGTTAAACGCGCGCTAAAAGCCAGTGACAATATGCGCCGTTTGTCTCTGGCGTTACTTTGGCTGGCGAGAGAGTCGGACAGAAATATCGAAAATAGAGTGCTGCACTTGCCAGGCTTTGTTGCGGAACAGGTAGAAGAGCACCGCTATCTAATTCAGGACAGAGCCGTCGATATTAAACAACAGGTCGAGGACGTTGAGATTGATATAGAAGCAGATTTGCTTCAAATTGTATTCGCAAATCTACTGCGCAACGCTTGCCAATATACACAGAGCGGTATGATTACTATCGCGATGAACAGTACATCGTTGACTATTCAAAACCCTATTGAACTCGCTCCTGAATGTGTTTCTGATTATCAGAGTTTTGGTTTGGGTCTGCAGCTCGTCTCGCGCATATGCGCAAAAGTTGGCTGGCGCTTTGACTTTAGTGAGCGCGACGATCACGCAAAAGTAAGCCTGGACTGGTCTTAAACCCGCCACCAAATCTGCACCTATATAGCTTAAGGCTTTCTTAATATGTCTTTAGCTATCGTGTACACCTGAATTGAAAACAGGTGTATTCGCATGAACATAGGTCTAAAACGCTCGCTTACAGTTACGGGGGCGATTGCCGGTTTTATTCTTGTACTGCTTGTCTTATTTGATGAAAGCGCCGAAAAGCCACCGGTTAAGTCCGCTCCCGAACGCGCTCAGGGTTTACCTCGGGTCTCCTATGTGGAAGTTGAGGCATCCGATGAACAATTATTGATACCGGTATTTGGTGAACTAAAACCTAAATGGGATGTGCTGATTAAGTCGCAGGTGAGCGGTGAAGTGCGTTATCTCGGACCGCGTATTGAGCCGGGTGAACGCGTAGACGCCGATGAGCAACTGGCCGAAATTGATAAGACTGGTTATAGAGCTCAGGTTGACCAGGCGGCACTTGCGCTGGAGCAGGCAAAGCTCACGCACCTTCAAGCGCAAAAAAGAACCACTTTGGCCCGATCGGATTGGCAGCGCTCTGGGCTAGTAAATTCACCAAGCGATTTAATGTTATTTAAACCGCAACTCGCAATCGCCGAGCAGAGCGTGCAAAGCGCCCGTTCGCAGCTTGCATTAGCGCAAAAGTCACTGGCGGATACCAATATCAAGGCCCCGTTTTCCGGGGTCATTGTTGAACGTTTTTTTGGCAAAGGACAGGTGGTATCTGCAGGGGAGGCCTTATTCCGCTTAGTTGATGATCAATTCCTAAGCCTTGAAGTCGCCGTTGGTGAACAACAGTGGTCGAATCTTGCGCCCGATTGGCAGGGCAAAACCGTCGCACTTTACTCATCACAACAGGCGCTTGTCGGTCAGGCACATTTGACGCGTGGTGGCCACGTGTTGGATCTGCAAAGCCGGCAATTCAGATTGTTTTTGGATATTCCGCCGGAATTGCGTGCGCGGGCGCGAGCCGGTCAGTTTGTACAACTGAACCTGCCGGGCAGAACCTTGGCGAATGTACTTAATCTGCCGGAGAGTGCGCTCTCACAGGACGGCACGGTTTGGTTTATAGAGGAGGGTGGCACGCTGCGCGAATATACGCCGGCTTTCTATTTTCGACGCGACGAGCGAGTCTTGGTCGCCCCACCTGTTGGTCATATCACAACCCATAATTGGCGTATCGCCGTGCATCCCTTGGCCTATTTTTTATCGGGCAAACGCGTTGCGCCCTTTCAATCGCCCTAGGAGATTAGCGCTATGCACGCTTTGACACGCTGGTTTATTCACAACCCTGTTGCCGCCAATCTTATGATGGCGCTTATATTGGTCGCCGGCTGGTTAACCGTTTCATCTATTCGAATCGAGGGCTTTCCAAAATTGCCGGCGGACTCGCTTACGATCACGACGATCTATCCCAATGCGCATGTCGAACAAGTTGACCAACAAGTCTCTCGGAAAGTTGAAAAAGCACTCGAAGGTTTGGCGGGTATTAAAAAAGTCACATCGGTATCTACCGAGGCGATTTCAATAGTCACTGTACAGCGCGTGGAAGGGTTTAGCATGGATCGCCTGTCCAACGACATTCGCGCACGCCTGGATGCAATCTACGGTTTACCAATAAGAGCCGAACGGCCGATTGTCACGCGCAATGATTTTGATTTGGCGGCATTAATTGTTCAGGTTTATGGCGACACTGATCAAGCAAGCCTGCAAACCGTAGCGAATGATGTGCGCGAAACGCTGTTGAGCTTGCCTGAAATTTCCAAACTAAATACTTGGGGACGCAAACACGCCGAGGTTCGCATTGAATTAGAAGCACACAAAATCCTCGCCTTTGGTTTAAACGTGGATGACGTGGTGCAGGCGATGCGCGCGGCGTCGTTCGAAGATATTGCCGGCGAGCTCGATACCCAAGGTGGCAAAATTAGTGTTCGCACCGATCGCCTGCGCGAACGTAAACGCGATATTGAAACCATTCCGCTGCGTACGTTAGAAAATGGCCGGCAAGTACTGTTACGGGATATTGCAACTGTTATTGATGATTTTGAAGACGACGGCTCGCTCGTGCGCTTTAACGGCGAGGCGGGTATCGGTATGGAAGTATTAATCGGGCGAGATGAAAATCTATTAGATATTGCCAGGGCGGTAAAAACGGCACTGGATAAGATACGTCCCCAGCTTCCCGCCGGTGTGGAACTCGTTTCATGGGCCGATAGCAGCCACTATATTTCAGAACGCCTAACTTTGTTGAAAGACAACGCCGTACAAGGATTGCTACTGGTATTTGTGTTGCTCGCAATATTTCTCAATATCAAACTCGCGTTTTGGGTCGCGATGGGCATTCCCATTTCAATCAGCGGGGCGCTCGCGCTTATGGGTTCGGATTGGATTGGCTATTCACTAAATGATGTAACGACATTTGGTTTAATTATTGCACTTGGGATTTTGGTGGATGATGCCGTGGTTGTTGGTGAAAGCGTGTTTGAAGAACGCTCGAAAACCGACGATGCCAAACGTGGAACAGAGCAGGGCGTAAAACGGGTCGCCACAGCCACGATTTACGGTGTATTAACCACCATTGCCGCGTTTTCCCCAATGTTATTAATTGACAACGCGATGGGAAAAATCCTCGCGAGCTTTTCCGGTGTGGTGATACTCACGCTGATTTTTTCACTTTTGGAAAGTAAGTTTATTCTGCCTTCTCATTTAGCGGCAGTGTCGATAAAAAATAGTCGGAACGACAATGATAAACGATTTATTTGGAATCTGATAAAACACGCGTGGCACTCGCTTCAATCCATTGCCCAGAGAGGTTTGGACTGGACGAAATTAACTGGCTACGCGCCACTACTAAAATTCAGCTTACAGCATCGCTACGCTGTATTGACCGGCTTTATCACGCTCGCAACTTTAGGGCTGGGCATGATAAATAAGGGGGCGATTCGCACAGTGTTTTTCCCGGATATTCCGGGGCAGGTTGTTAGCGTACAACTCGAAATGGACCCGCGCGCGCCGCTTGCGCTGACGCGTCATAACGCGATGCAAATTGAGCGTGCAATTAGCCAATTAAATACATCCTGGCAAGCTCAATTTGATCTTGAAACGCCGCCGGTAAGACACGTATTAAATGTCGTTAGCGACGCATCTGCGGTAGAAATGTATGCGGAGTTAAGTCTGCCTCAACAGCGGTCGCAACTTAGCGCCAAGGATATTGTTTCACAGTGGCGCGACACCGCCGGTACGCCCGAAGGCGTTAACGAGTTGGTCTTTAGTGCCAGCGAAGAAACAGGCGGTGGCTTTGCCATTCAGTTATTTAGTAAAAATGAACACGCTATTCGCGAAGCCAGTCAGCGACTGCTTGAATACCTGCAAACAATACCCGGAGCAAGCAACGTTCGCCAAGCGCTAAAACCGGGTATGCCGGAAGTAAAATTACGCTTAAAAGAATCGGCGCGACAAAAAGGATTTAGCGACCAACTGCTCGCCGCGCAGGTTGGTGAACGTTTCGGGGGCAGAGAAGCTTACCGTATTCAGCGCGGTACCGAGGAAGTAAAAGTTATCGTAAAAAATAGCCTCGCATCGCGTAACGCCTATACCGATCTTTACAATCTGCCAGTGCAAAATAATCAAGGCTTATGGTTCCCTGTCTCTGAGATCGCGCATCTAAGCAGCACGTATCAATCGAGTTACGTTGCACGTCGCGATGGCAAGCGCGTCAATACGGTTTACGCGACCTTAAATAAGGCAAAAATATCGCCATCGGAATTGGGAGGCAGGGTGTTCAATGAAATTGTTCCTGAACTTCGCGCGGCGTATCCCGAAGTGGAAATTAAAGAGGCCGGTGAATTGGAAGAGATTTTTGCTATTAGAGGTAATCTAATTAAAGCGTTGCTATTTACCTGCCTATTAATCTACGTGCTTTTAGCGATTCCGCTAAGGTCGTATAGCCAACCATTTATTATTATGTCTGTGGTGCCTTTTGGTTTTATCGGTGCAGCCTTTGGTCATTTAATTATGGGTGTACCACTGAGTTTATTATCTTTTTTTGGCATGCTTGCGCTTGCTGGCGTGGTTGTAAACGATTCACTTGTTGTATTGTCGCGATATAACCAGGGGCGTGAAAGTGGTTTGTCGATGGAAGAGGCACTAATGGATTCTGGTCTGGGACGCTTTAAAGCTATTTTTCTAACAACGACAACGACGGTGGCCGGTTTAACGCCGCTTATGTTGGAGACTTCGGAGCAGGCGCAATATTTAATACCGGCGGCAATTTCGTTGGCCTTTGGTGAGATCTTTGCAACGGCGATTACGTTGATTCTTATTCCTTTACTTATTGCGGTGGGAGGTGATATCAAGAATTGGTTGACGAATAATTCTAGTTCGCAGGTTTTGTTCGATAAAAAATAATGTCTGATAATGTTAATGAAGTAGGGGTTAATCAACTGTTAATAGAGGGGATGCTAAGTACTTAGTAAACAATAATCGATTGTTCGTTTCGTTAGGGTGGCGGGTAGGCTTTGTGCGGGACGCCAAACCATCCCTGGGGCTTCGCAGCGACATCCATGTCGCTGAGATCCGCACAAAGCCTACCCGCCACCCTAACTTACATAACGTTAGATTTAACTGCTGTGTGACTTTAGATAGAGACAATAAAGATATTGTGTATTTAGAATTAACACCGATGTGAGTTTCGTGAGGGAGAGCAGGTTGAGACGGCTTCACCGACATCCCACCATGGATGGCGGAGAGTAGAGCAAAGCAGGAGCAGTTGCCGAGGATGTCGGTGCAGAGCTTCATGGATGAATTTATGCGTCGGCCTCAACCTGCTCTCCCTTGCGGAACGTATAGAATGCACCGTTGCAAAAAGTTTTTTACTTAGGGCGGTTACCTATTAATACGCTGAATAATTTCACTAAGCCTGGACCAACTCTGTAGTGTAATAGGAAGCACAAGTATCGACTCCACAAACTCCCAGGAATAGCTAACTATAGAGAAAATCGTTCCCACGGAAGTTTCAATGCTTGTTGTTGAAAACCACAAACTAAAGGCAATAAAACTAAGCAGGAGGATAAATATCGTGCCGTAAACATAGGATTCGGTATCGGAAATTTTGACTTCAGCTTGACGCAAACGCCATAGGTAGCTGCTGATTATTTTTGATCGCCGCGACTCAAGGCTTGCAACTTGCTGTTCTTTTTGATGGTTTAGGCGCGCATTTAATTTAAAAAATCGCTGATGGAATAAAGCGTAAATAACTACCGAAAAAATCGCTGTAGTGACCGCAGCCAGGGACAACCAGGGATGAAAGACAAAGAGAATGACAACTGCAATGATAATGTGTACAAAAGAGGTCATTAACTCGGGGACTTGTTGTTCGAGAAAATCAATCAGCTCGCGCCCCATATCCATACGCGCGTTCGTATTAGACGTCGGCATATCAATAGTGCGGTCTATCAAAGTCTGACTGAGATCAACTTTAATCGCACCATAAGCGCGGGTATCGTATATACGTCTTACGACACCAACGCAAATAAGTGCGCCCATAACCAAGCAAAGTTGAAGAAACGCGTTGTGGTTTTTTTCCAATAAGCCATCTATCGCAAAACCAGTCAGTAGCGGGATAAGGGCCATAAGTGCCGTTTCTATCAGTGTGAGCAACCAGGTAACACCGACGGACCGCCAGTAGTTACTAAGAATTGCGCTTAGAGTTAGCGATGTATTTGCGAGTTTGTTTTCCTGGATCATCAGATATTCCATATTTGCCTGCGTATGAGGTATTGGAGTATCTGAGAGCTGATATTAAGGCGGTGTTAAGATACCGCACATCAACAGTGACGACTTATTGCATCTAAAAGACGGTTAGTTTCAGCACTGTTAGAAGGAATTCCTATACGTAATAACCCACGGCTACGTTCGGATGTAAATTGGCGTAATAACACGCCTTGTTTCGCACACACTTCGAAAATATTTTGAGTTTGCAGTAAGGGTAAATTGAGCGTGACAAATAGGTTTTGTCGCTTAATGACCACGTTTTGAAGACACTGCCGGAGCTGTTGTTCTAGTAGGCGTGAAGATCTATCTAAACGTTCTATTTGTTTTTTTTGCCACGGCTTATCCACCAGGGCTAAGTGGGCAGCCCAGATAGTGGGCGCACTTATTGGCCAAAGACCTATATGTGATTTTAGTGCCTCTAATATCGGGGGATGAGCTAACACAAAACCCATACGAATGCCGGCCAAACCAAAGAACTTGCCGATAGAACGCAAAATAATCGTATTGCAAGGTAGGTCCTTGGCGAGACTATTGTGCGGCTGGGCGTCAATAAAGGCTTCATCTACAATCAAGTAACCCGATTTTTTTTGAAGCCTCGCCGCCAGGCCCAGTAGATATTCTCGAGATAGTAATTCAGCTGTGGGGTTGTTAGGATTTATCACTACGACAATATCTACGTTTTCATCAAGAGCAAGAGCCTGCAATTCGTTCGCGCTACTATAGAACACAACCACGTTATCTGATTTTTGCCATTGAGACTGATGTTCGCTGTAACCCAAACGCGGTAAAGCAACGCTTTGATTGCGAAACAGGTGGGGCAGAATTTCAATCGCTTGTTGGGATCCAGATAAGGGTAGAACGTGGGCGCAAGCGTAATAAGCTTTTGCGCTCTCAATAAGCGCATTATCTTCATAAGGCAAGTTCTGCCAAATATTGGCAGGAGGTGTTGGCAAGGGATAGTTAAATGGGCTAATTGCTGTTGATAGATCTAGCCATTTGTTTACAGGGATGCCCCAACGTTGTGACGCTTTTTGAAGGTCACCTCCATGTTCGTTTGGCGCTGAGCGAGGAGCAGTGATAATCATAAAAACAATCCTCTCATAGTTGCGAGAAAAATATCGTAAGCCCAAGAGCGATTCCCAGCCAGATCCACATCGCATTTCGTAAAAGTTGTAGTGCACGGATAATGTCGGATCGAGTAGCCTTGTTGCCCATTCCCAGTTGAGGGCGTTTTTCTTCGGCGCCATTGTAAACAGCATTACCACCTAACAGCAGGCCGAGACTCCCGGCACCCGCAGCCATCACTGGACCGGCATTTGGGCTTTTCCATTGTGCACTCTGTTGGCGCCAGCTTTGCCAACCAGTTTGCCAGTTTCCCGCCAGGCAATAACAAAGTGCTGTAGCGCGCGCTGGTAGGTAGTTGAGAAAATCGTCGCTGCGCGCAGCGGCCCAACCAAAGAAATAATAGCGCTGGGTTTTATAGCCCCACATGGCATCCAGGGTGTTAGTTAGACGATAGATCACAGCACCCGGTATCCCTGCAATCAACCACCAAAACCAAGCACCAAAAATAGCATCATTACCATTTTCCAGCGTGGACTCGATACAGGCGCTGCAAATAGCATTTTCGTTTAGTGCTGAAGTATCGCGGCTAACGATTTTAGCCAGGGCCTCTCGTGCCAGTGGAATATTTTCTTGCTTGAGCGCTTGGTATACATCAAGCGCATGTTCTCGGAGTGATCGATAGGCCATCGCCATATAGAGACACAGCAATGCAAAGCCTAGATAAAGCTCCTTGGGTAATAGGTAAGCTATGGCAATAAAGGAAAACGCTGGAAGTAAGGCACATCCAAATGCAAGTACACCATTAATCCTTGTTGCGTGAGGCGTACAAAGATGTCTCTCAATCCAACGAACATAGTTTCCGAAAAATATCAGAGGGTGATAGCGTTTGGGTTCGCCTAGCGCCATATCCATGGCCCATGCAGCGAGCAACAATATAAGTGGAAAAAAACCTGAGGCTAGTTCAATCACAGCGTTATGGGTCGTTTGCATGCGTCACTATTTCTAATAGGTATATTTTGCAAAAAAAAGCATGCAGGTGAGGGGATAGCTCCGATTCTCCTTTGTGTGCATATAAACGCAACAAGAGTCGCCGTATTCCCTTTTTATCCAATGGGTGGAACCAACTTGAGGGGCGGTGATTTTATATAAGAGCTTCATTCAGGACAAGTTTAATTATCGTTTGAATCTTGACTTCGGAAGTCTTATTCATTAATGTCCGGCACCGCAACTAGGTGTTAAGTTGTTACTCGGAAGTGTAGCGATTTGACTTAATTGGGAAGCTTGGTGAAAGGCCAACACTGCCCCCGCAACGGTAATTAGAGTTTTGTTGTCTACTCTATAAAGTCCGATACCAGCCTGTTGCATGGTTCGTAGATGGTGCGGAGGGCTACCATCCAGGATTTGGCTGATTAAGTTAGGGCGGATAAGCCCTAAGCACTTGGTTCACCCCTGTGATGCCTCCCTCATTTGCTTGGATTCAATAGCACTTGAGGCAATATGAAATATTTTCTTTTTTTTTCTTTTTCTATCTTAGCTTTAAATAGCTTCGCCAATGATTCGCTGGTAGAGCATGTTGTAGTTACGGCGACCCAACACGAGCAGTCGCCGTTCGATGTGAATGCTTCACTCGTTGTTATCAACAAAGCGGATATTTTTCTTACGCAACCGACCGAAATTCCAGAAATATTCGAATATCAGTCGGGAGCCCAAATTGTTCGTTCAGGTGGCGGAGCTTCTCAAACAAGTCTTTTTACACGAGGCACAAGCAGCGACCATACGATGGTACTTATCGACGGCATACGTCTTGGTAGCGTCAGTAATGGTCAAGCACAATTACAATTTTTGGACCCCGAACAAATTGAACGTATAGAGTATGTTAAAGGGCCGCGCTCAGCCTTGTATGGGAGTGATGCCATTGGTGGCGTGTTACAAGTGTTTACTTTAAAGCAAGTAACAGAGCGAGAGGCATACCTTACTGCACAAGCGGGAAGCCAAAACACAAGCAAATTGTCAGTCGGCATTAAAGATGGTAACGAGCAGGTGTATTACTCAGCGGCTATTTCGAGTGAAAAATCAGATGGCATTGATAACCTTATCGATGATACCGTCTTTAACTCGGACAACGACCCGTATGAAAAATTGAGCGCAAACCTCGGCGTAGGATTTAAAATTAACGACAAAACCGACCTGAGTTTTAGGCTTTTCGAAAGCCGAGCTCAAACGGATTTTGATAGTCCCTTTTCAGGCACAACCAATCAGCCTTATTCAAATGAAGCCCAACGAGCGACAAGTGTGATGCTGAAGTCCGCACCCGCAAGTTTTTATTCAACGAAATTGACGCTCGGCCATGCTCGCGAAGATTCAGAAAACCGTAATTTTCAAGACGCCCTAGATATAAGTGAATTTAATTCCGAACGTTCAAGCGCCTATTGGTTAAATAGTTTTTATATAAACGAAGCTTTAACGTGGGACGCAGGTTTGGATTACGTCGATGAATCTGTCGATAGTACAACCGTATATCAAGATACCAGTCGCGATAATGTCAGCGCCTTTACTCAACTGGGTGTAGAACATGGCCGATTGTCTGCTAGCGCAGGCTTGCGTAATGATGACAGTTCAGATTTTGGCTCTCAAACTTCCGGCAGTGCAAGCCTGGGTTGGAAGCTAAATGATAGCTTTAAGTTGTACGCAAGTTGGGGGGAGGGTTTTAAAGCTCCCACATTTAATGACTTGTACTGGCCATCAAGTGCCTTTTCATCTGGCAATCCAAACCTCGTGCCAGAAACATCTGAGTCAGTTGAGCTTGGTTTTAAAGTGAACCACGCAAATGCTTTTGTCGCGTTCAATGTGTACAAAATGGATGTTAATAATCTTATCGACTGGGCACCTAATGATGATGGCATTTGGATGCCAACCAACATCAGCTCTGCCGAGATCGAGGGTGCCGAATTAGATGTTAAAACGGTCATTAAAAGTTTATCGATCACGTCAACGCTTTCCTACACAGACGCTGTGGACGCTGAAACGGGTGATCAGCTAGATAACAGAGCAAAAACAAAATTTACTCTAAACCTGAGCCAAAAATTTGGTAACCATGCTGCTGGTGTATTGTTTAGAGCCGTTGGCAAGCGCCAAACCTCAACCGATAACGAATTACCGGGATACGGCACAGTAGGCTTATTTGCGCGCTCAAAGCTTTCTGACAAGCTCTCCGTTCGATTGAAGGTGGACAATTTGTTTGATCGAGAGTATGAAGTTAGAGAGGGTTATAATGAGCCTGGCCTCGAGGCTAACGCAAAAGTGACTTACAAATTTTAAGAAGACATTTTTTTAAAACAACTTTTGAGAACTAGGTTGCCATGACTGATAAGCAAAACGCCAAGCATAAAGCGGCGATGAAAAAACAAAAAAGCAACGTGGACGCACGGATTGAGCAAGCCGACCTGGAAAAAGGCGTGGCTGTTTTGCTTACCGGTAATGGCAAAGGCAAATCAAGCTCGGCGTTTGGCATGGTGATGCGGGCGCTTGGCTACAAGCAAAAAGTGGGTGTGATTCAATTTATTAAAGGAAAGCAATTATCCGGCGAAGAAATTTATCTGCGTGATAAATGCGCTGAAGTGGATTTTTACCAAATGGGAACCGGCTTTACGTGGAACACACAAGACAGGGAAGCTGACATCCAAGCGGCGACCCAAACCTGGGAAAGAGCAGAGAAGCTGTTACGTGATGACAGTATTGATTTAGTCGTGCTCGACGAATTAACTTATATGATTTCGTACACCTATTTGAATGAAGAAAACATTATTCAGGCAATTGCTGATCGTCCCTACGAACAAAGTGTCATTGTCACAGGGCGGGGTGGGGGTTCTAAACTGCGTGACGTTATGGACACAGTATCGGAAGTAAAAGACATTAAGCATGCGTTCAAAGCTGGGATAAAAGCGCGCCGAGGAGTGGATTATTAGAAGTCATTGCTACTCAATTAACTTAATGATTATCGTAACTGAAGTTTTGAATGTGCTTGTAAAACTTCATGACGTGACGATAGGTGCTGAGGGTGTTTTTGTAGCGAATAGCGCCACGGAAGAACGCGGGACCGGGCCATGGATGGCCCATTGAGCGGAAAAAATGGCCTCAGCACCTATCGTCGCTCAGCGTCAATTAGACACTTCCAGACCTTTTCAGAGTTAATAGGTAATGGTTAAAAGTCTTATGGTTCAAGGCACAGGCTCGGACGTTGGTAAAAGTACCGTCGTCGCTGGCTTGTGCCGAGTTTTGACTCGCAGAAACGTATCCGTAGCGCCGTTTAAACCACAAAACATGGCTTTGAACAGTGCAGTGACTCCAGACGGTGGCGAAATAGGGCGGGCTCAAGCTTTTCAAGCATTGGCTTGTAAAATTCCATTAAGCGTAGATATGAACCCGGTATTGCTAAAACCCAACAGCGATATCGGTGCGCAAGTTATTTTTTGTGGTAAAGCACACGGCAATATGTCGGCAACAACTTACCACGACTATAAGCCAAAAGCTTTATCCGTTGCGCTTGGAGCTTATACCCGTTTGAGCAAACAACATGATCTTATCGTTATTGAAGGTGCGGGCAGCCCAGCAGAAATAAATTTGCGCGAAAACGACATTGCCAATATGGGTTTTGCCCTAGAAGTAGATTCTCCGGTTATATTGGTTGGCGATATCGACAAGGGCGGCGTTTTTGCTCAGTTCGTTGGTACGCTCGAATTACTGAGTGAAGACGAAAGGGCGCTTGTTAAAGGGTTTATCATTAATAAATTTCGTGGTGACCTCAGCTTGCTAGCGTCGGGTATTAGCTGGCTGGAAGAGAAAACGGGTAAGCCCGTTTTTGGTGTACTACCTTATCATCGCGATTTATTTATCGATGCTGAAGACGCTATCGATTCGCAGCAACACGATACATCCGGCGAGGCACTTGAAATTGTGGTTCCGCTTTTTTCACGTATTAGTAATCATAGCGATTTTGATGCACTGCGGCTTCATCCAAATGTTGATTTACGTTTTGTTTCGCTCGACGAAGCCCCTCCAGCTTGCGATTTAATTATCCTGCCAGGCACAAAAAATGTACGTGGTGATTTATCGGTTTTACAAAAAAGTGTTTGGCCTCAAGCCATAGAAAAACATTTACGCTATGGTGGAAAATTGCTGGGGATTTGTGGCGGCTACCAAATGCTTGGTAAGAAAATTACCGACGCATTCGGTATCGAAGGCCGGGTTGGGGCAACCCAAGCCCTCGGCTTGCTGAATGTGGAAACCCATTTGGCACGTGATAAAACTCTGGTGCAGCGTAAGGGGAGCTTAGTGCTTAATGAGAAAATGGTAAACGTTACCGGTTACGAGATCCACCACGGCAAAACGCATATGCGAGGTAAAAAAAGCACGCCGCTTCTTCACTTCGATGACGACAGTTTTGACGGCTATTTAAGTGAAGACAAACAAATAATGGGGGCTTATTTACACGGCTTGTTTGACTGCAAGCAAAGTTGTGACCTTCTGCTGGAGTGGGCGGGGCTTCGGAGCCAAACAGCAATCGATGTTGATACGGCAAGAGAGGATTTACTCGAATCACTCGCGGACAGTCTTGAACAGCATCTTGATATTGATGCCCTAATGGTTTTGCTTCAATGACAAAATCAATACACACAAAGGCTTATCTTACCTGGCTTGCACTTGCTGTAGGTGTGTTGTGTATTCTCGTACTTTCTCTAGCCTTCGGTGCGGTACCCGTTCCGCTATCGGAAGTTCTGTCTGCTTTTTACCAGCAGTCAAACCCGCAAGCCAGTACGGTAATTCTCGAATTGCGTTTACCTCGTACTCTATTGGCTTTTTGTGTGGGTGCCTTATTAGCGGCAAGCGGTGCAATCGCTCAGGGACTGTTTCGTAACCCTCTTGCCGATCCCTCTCTAATTGGTGTCGCAGCGGGGGCTTCCGCAGGCGCCAGTTTGGTCATTGTATTTTTAATGGATTGGCAATGGCCTGTTTTTGGTTTGTCTCTGGTTTCAGTGGGCGCTTTCGTTGGTGCTTTAATCACAGTACTACTTATCTATCGAATTGCTTCTGGCCCGATGGGCGTATCCGTATCGGCGATGTTGTTAACCGGCATTGCCATCAGTTTTTTGGCCAGTAGCCTTTCCGGTTTTTTGGCATTTATCGCTGATAATGAAATGCTGCGCCATATGAGTTTATGGCGCATGGGTGGGCTGGATAGCGCAGGTTATTCTCACGTTTGGATTGCGTTGAGTGTGTGCGTTTGTATGTTATTACTCCTACCGCGGTATTACCCGGCTTTAAACGCGCTATTGCTTGGAGAATCCGAGGCACGTCATCTCGGCATTAATATCCAACATGTTAAATTCGTCGTAATCTTTTGGTTAGCGCTTGGTGTAGGTACATCCGTAGCACTGGCGGGCATGGTCGCTTTTGTTGGTTTAATTGTGCCGCATGCGGTACGCATGCTGGTTGGTCCACGACACGAAGTTTTAGTCCCCTTAAGTGCGGTGGCTGGTGGTGTGTTGCTGGTTCTGTCGGACACCTTGGCGCGCACGCTTATGGCACCTACAGAATTACCCGTTGGTTTGATTACTGCGCTTATTGGCGCGCCGGTTTTTATTTCCTTATTAACGCGACGTCACCAATATGGAATGCAATAAACGATGTGCCTATTAAAGGTAGCAGCATTATCTGTTTCCAAAAGTGGGCATGCGCTGTTAGATAAACTCAGCATGCAAGTGCGCACGGGCGAAATTCACGTCATTATTGGCCCTAACGGTGCAGGCAAGTCGACGCTGATTAATACTTTGGCAGGCGATACCAGCCACTATAGCGGCGCTATTGAACTGGCAAATAAAAATCTAAAAGACGCCTGCGACCAACGCCCCCGCTTATTAGCAACCTTACCTCAGATGAGCTTGCTTAATTTTCCGTATTCTGTCAAAGACGTTGTTGCCTTGGGTCGGACACCTCACGATACGGGGCTAACCATCGACGCACGTGTTGTCAGTGAAGTGATGGAAGCCATGGACATTATCGAACTGGCGGAGGCGAAATACACACAACTTTCCGGCGGGGAAAAACAGCGAACACAGCTGGCCCGTGTATTGGCACAAATATGGCGAAAGGAAGATGCGCCGCAACGTCTGCTGTTATTGGACGAACCGTTTAGCGCTTTGGATATTGGCCATCAACAAGCGCTGATACAAACGATAGAACGTTTTGCTTCGACTGGGGTGGCTGTGCTTTTGGTTGTTCACGACATGAATATTGCGGCCAAACTTGCGCATAACATTATTGTTCTTTCCCAAGGGCGTGTAGCAGCAAGAGGGAAACCGGCAGAAGTATTGAAGACCGATATATTGAAAGACGTATTTAATGCTGATCTACGTGTTGTCTCTCACCCAGATACTGAACAACCGTTTGTGATGTTATGAAAGAATTAATACTGGGCGGTGCACGAAGCGGCAAAAGCGGCTATGCCGAAGACCTTGCGATTAAAAATGGAAAAGCTCTTCGACTTATTGCGACTGGACAGGCAGCAGACGAAGAAATGGCTAAGCGTATTGCTCACCATCAGGCGCAGCGCAATAAAAAGTCGTTGGGGAAGGAATGGCGTGTATTAGAAGAACCGATAAAACTATCGGAGGCTATGACGGAGATAGACGACGGAAAAAGTGTAATAATAGTAGATTGCCTTACCTTATGGCTTTCCAACGCAATGCATAAAGGCGTATGGGGCGAAGAAAGGCGAAAACTCATTACTATTTTACCTACCTTAAAAAATGATATTTTATTTGTTAGCAATGAAGTCGGCAGCGGTGTTGTGCCACTCGGCCAGTTATCTCGTGAGTTTGTAGACCAGAGTGGGTGGCTTCATCAAGCTTTGGCAAAGCGTTGCGAACGCGTCACTCTTATTGTTGCCGGGCTTCCTCTAAGCCTCAAACCGGGCAATTTAAACTCATAATTAAATAGTAGAGTAATGCAAAAACAAAATTACGAATTGCCAGACTGGTATACACAAAGTGCTGCGCCCATTGATAGATTGACACACAAAAAAGCTGAAAAACATCAAGAAAATTTAACTAAACCTATTGGTGCTCTGGGCGAACTTGAACATATTGCGACGAAATTTGCAGGCTTTCAAAGAAAATTAAATCCGCAATTAAAACGCGTTGTTATTCGTGTATTTGCCGCTGATCACGGTGTATGTGCGCAAAATATTTCAGCTTTTCCACAAGCAGTCACGGTGCAAATGATCCAAAATTTTGTCAATGGAGGTGCCGCGATTAGCGTATTGGCAAAGCACCTTAACGCAGAGTTTTCAGTGATCAATATGGGCACGGCCAATCCGTTGATTAGCGAGGAGGGCGTTTGCCATCGGGCGATCGCTCCTGGCACTCGTGACTTTAGCGAAGAAGCGGCAATGACTGATACCCAATGCCTTGAAGCACTTAAAGCTGGCGCTGAAAGTGTCAGTGATTGCGATTTATTTATCGGGGGAGAGATGGGTATTGGCAATACAACATCGGCCTCAGCGATTTATAGTGCGCTTTTAGATATTTCTGCAACGCACTCCGTTGGCCCTGGTACTGGCCTAGATACTGCTGGGCAGGAGCGAAAAGCGGCAATTATTACCCGTGCATTAACGCTACATGCGGAGACCATTAAATCTCCACTCGGTGTTTTGCAATCTTTAGGCGGCTTTGAAATTACCGCTTTGGTTGGCAGCTATATTGCTTCTGCTCAACGGGGTATTCCGGTATTGGTTGACGGGTTTATTTCTACGGCTGCAGCCTTACTCGCGCAGCGTTTAAACCCTAGTGTTACGGAATGGTTATTGTATTCGCACCGCTCCGCGGAGCCTGCGCATCAATTAGCCTTGGAAGCACTTAACGCGAAACCTTTTTTGAATTTAGGTATGCGGCTGGGAGAGGGCAGTGGCGCAGCTGTGTGTGTGGAATTATTACAAACAGCCTTGCGTTTACACAACGAGATGGCCACATTTGAGCAAGCGGGTGTTAGCGAAGCCTAATGTCTAATTCTGCCGATAAGTTTCAAACAACACATTTTGATTTGCTAAGGCATGGCGAGTGTGAGGGTGGCGCTATATTTCGCGGTAGAACCGACAGTTGTTTGCTTGAGAAAGGCATGGCTAAAATGATGGAACAGGCTCAGCGCTGCAACACCGCTTGGGATGCCATCATAAGTTCGCCTTTGTCGCGTTGCAAAGCCTTTGCGCAATCCTGGAGCGAGCAAAAAAAAATCCCGCTTGTTTTTGACGAACGTTTAATCGAATTGAATTTTGGTGAATGGGAAGGTTTGTCAGTAGATCGCGTAGTAAACGATGATGCAGTTCGCTTTGACGCTTGGCAACAGCGGCCCGATAAAAATTCACCACCTTTCGGAGAATCACTGGAATCGCTCTGCCATCGAATCGCAGAGTTTTTTCACGATACCGAAAAACAGTGGGATGGAAAAAAAGTGTTGATTGTGACGCACGGTGGTGTTTTGCGTGCAGCCATGTTGAATCTGTTAAATATGCCGCTTAAAAGTACAAATACTATCGCGGTGCCATATGCGTGTATAACACGTTTCGCCATCTATCGTAAAAAGAACGGACATCGTTGTGTACAGCTCCTCGCGCATAATGCGGGAGCCTTTCGTGATTGAACGTAAGAACGTGTCTTTTATGTTGCAAAGCTTTGCAATAGCCATGAGCTTATTAACACGTATCCCGTTACCTCGTTCATGCTGGTCTGAAAACGTCTCTTCAAACGCTGGCTATAGCGCATCGATCCTTTGGTACCCAATCGTTGGTCTCGTGTTAGCTGTCTGTCTTTTTGCTGTTTATTTTTTATTATCCAGCTTTGGCCTTAACCAGGGGCTTCTTGCCGCATTGATCTTATGCGCTTGGATAGGGTTAACGGGAGCATTACATTTGGACGGTTTAGCTGATTGCAGTGATGCTATTTTCGCAGCACACTCAAACAAGAAAAATCCATTAGATGTAATGAAAGACCCCCATAGCGGCGCAATAGCAATTGTCTCAATTGTATTAGTATTGTTGGTAAAATTTTCCGCTTTAGAACACCTGCTCACCAGCAATGAGGTAATGCTTCAGACCTTGTTGGTAGCACTTGTTTTCTCTCGGTGTGCAGTTACGGCTTTTATGCTTTGCACACCTTATGTTCGCCAATCAGGTATTGCAACAAACATAAATCCAAACGTTGTTCGTAAACCACTATTTATAAGTTGGGTGATTTTATTGCTTGTATCTCTATTACTGTTACCTCCAATATGGATTATTTCAACGCTAGCCAGTATGGCGTTATTACTTTTCTGGTGGCGAAAGAAATGGATAAAAATGATTGGTGGTTACACTGGAGATTGTGTGGGTGGGCTCATTGAGCTAAGTGAGTCTCTTATTTTAGTTTTAGCTGTGATCCTATTATGAAGTGGTATTGCTTAAGTATTTTTACTGTTCTTTTTATTTTTGTTAGCTCCCCTGTACGTGCAGAGATTTCCGTTGTGGATTTTCGTGGCAGAACGGTTCATCTCCAAGAGCCTGCTAAACGCATTGTTGCCCTGGCGCCACATATTGTTGAAAACCTATATGCGGCGGGAGCGGGCAGTTCAATCGTAGGTGCCGTCGATTATTGTGATTATCCAGAAGCGGCAAAACGTATAAAGCGAGTAGGGGCAATAAGCGCTTTTAGCATGGAAGAGATCGTACTCTTAAACCCTGACCTCGTAGTGTTGTGGGGAACAGGGCGCGCAGAAAAAGCGCTTGGGAAATTCGAAAGGTTAGGTTTAACGGTATACGTGAGTGACCCTCGTGACTTAGAGGATGTTCCTCGTTCAATCCGTGATTTTGGCAAGCTAACCGGAAATTCGGTAACGGCGGAAAAGGCGGCCGCCGAGTATGGATTACGTCACCAGAAATTATCTCAGGTTTACTCCAGTGACAGCGAGATTTCTGTTTTGTATCAGGTTTGGAACAAGCCCATTCAAACCTTAAATGATACTCATATCATCAGCGAAGTAATCCGGCTCTGTGGTGGTCAAAACGCGTTTGGTGATTCTCTGGCGCTCGCACCAAAAATTTCAGTAGAGTCCGTTGTGGCCAGAAACCCGGATGTGATTATTGCAAGCGGCATGGGAGAAGCGCGCCCTGATTGGCTCGATGACTGGAGAAAATGGAAAAGCCTAAAATCGGTTGAAGAAAATAACCTCTATTTTATACCTCCGGATATTATTCAGCGGCATACACCACGCATTTTGGATGGAGCGGCGATAATGTGCGAACATCTTGAGAGGGCGCGAAAAAAGCGTTAGTTAGAAAGCCAATCAGGTCACATCCTAAATTTGCTCGTCCAAAGATACGGAATAAATAGTGTTATACAACAGGTGTTTTAAAACTTTCAGGTTTTATTGCTAAAACAGAACACTTGGTTTGTTCCAGGATGGCCTCGGCAGTATTACCAATAATTAGGCCAGGAATACCGACTCTTCCTACCGTTCCCATGACAATTAAGTCCGCATTATAGTTTTTAATCATTATTGGTATTTCTCTGGACGGTGCGCCTTTCACTAAATGAAACTTTGGCTGAAGGTGTTCGATAGCAACTTCCCCTAAATAATCACTCATATCTTCGGCAAGTTTTCCCAATTTAATTGAGCATTGACGACGGACTTGCTCTACATATTCGTTCACTTTTTCAGGAGACATGCGCGTAAATACACCGTAGCGAAAAAGATGCTCGTTGCAGGCTTCCCATGCGCTCCCAATATGGAGTTCTATTAATTCTGATACGCTTATTGCTGCGCTGTACCTAAGTACTTGTTGATTCAATTGATCCTGGATGCGACCGTTGTCGAGGGTATCCGAGTAGTCGTTGACATCGACTGTTGCGAGGATATTGCGGAAATGATCTTTTTGCTCTGGCTCAAGTATTAGCACCGGGCAGGGACATTTGCGCAGCAGGTGCATGTCTTCGCTGCCAAACATGCGATCCACCCAGTCCAGGTTCTCGGCGCATTTCACCAACAAATCATATTGTTGATCTACGACTGTTTTTATAATCTCTATAAAGCCAATCCCCGATATTACCCGAATATTAGGGTTCATGAGTGGCGCGATAACTTTGATATGATCCAGAATGACTGATCGTGTTGAATCAGCCAGTTCACCAAGACATTTTTGGTATTCTACTTTGCTTCCGAGAGCCGTTCCCCACGGCTTGGTATCCTCTAATACTGATATAAATGAGATGTCGGCTTGATGGTCATTCGCTATTTTAATGGCCTGAATTATCGCTGTATTACTGGTAGTTTTTGGTTCCACTAAACACAAGACATTTTTAAACTGAATCATTTTGCTTACCTATAATATCGTCAGAGTTGGATCTCGGAGAGTTCGGCGCGCTGAGATCAACACCTGGATCAGGCTGGGTTGACATAATTCTTTCAACTGCCCGTTCCGCCGCGTCGTAAAATGGGAGAAGTACGAGTGTCGCCCCTTTTTGTTGGAGGGTTGACTGGTCACGCATATTTTGAGTGGAAATTGCTATCCCTCCCGCGTAGTTTTGCCTGTTTAGCCCGTCAATAAGCGATAAACGTGGGTCATCGTGGGTAACTCCGAGGTCGTGTTGTGGCATTGCTGATACAACCCATTTAACGCTCTGCAAGCGCAGGTTACTGATGAACGTGGCGTCTGTTGCATCGCCGTAGATAACGTGGTGTCCTTGTCTGCGCCATTGACGCACTTCATCTGGGTTAAAATCGACTGCGAGAAGACGGAATCCTTCTTTTTGTAAAAAATACGCAATGGACTTGCCGAAGCGTCCCAGCCCGAAAAGAATGATATCGGGTTGTTGTGTGCCTGCTTTCTGCGCTTCCAGAGTTTTTTCCCGGTAGGGCTTCAAGCGTTCAAAAATACCCAAATAAGGTTCTAGCTTGCTGTACAGCATGTGCGAATAAGTAATCATATACACGGATGTAGAGATTGTGATCAGACCTACCAAAGTCACTAATCCGAGGGACTGCGTAGACACATGCCCCAGACTCAATCCCATCGCCATAAAAATTAAGGAAAATTCACTAATTTGGGCCACAGTTAATCCCGCTAAAAAGCCAGTTCTTTTCCTGTAGCCCATCAATCCCATAATCAACATGACGATTAACGGGTTGCCGATGAGTACAAAAATCGAAAACACCAGAGCGGGAAAGACCTGCGATCCCAACAAGCCTAAATCGAGTTGTAAACCCAGTGCAATAAAAAAAAACAGCAACAAAAAATCGCGTAGTGGAGCGAGGCGAGAAAGGATGGCCTCTCTAAATGGTGTTGACGCGAGTGAGATTCCAGCCAGTAAACCACCCAGTTCTTTACTGAACCCGAGATAACTGCCTATTGCAGCCAAAAGTGCTGCCCAACCAATTGAAAAAGTAACCAGCAATTCTTGCGAGTGCGCCAGTTTACCCATCAATGGGGACGCCAAATAGCGAATAAATAACAACACAAAGGCCAGCATCATCAGCCCATAAAACAAGGCTCTACTGATGTGCATAATAATGGCGGTGTCTGTTTCTGTATTTGCGCTTATGCCAAGTGCTGACAGCATCATCATTGCAAGTACAACGACCAGATCTTGCACGATAAGAAAACCGACTGCGATACGACCGTGCAGGGAGTCGACTTCTTTTTTATCTGACAATAGTTTGACAATGATAATCGTGCTTGAAAAAGTCAGTGCCACGGCAACATAGGTTGAAGTAATTGTGTCCAGTCCCAGGGCTAAGCCGAGTAAAAAACCGATGGCCGAGGTGAACGTTACCTGTCCCAAACCTGTAGCGAGGGCAACAGGGCCCAAGGTGGTTATTAGTTTTAAATCGAGTTTTAAACCGACGAGGAAAAGTAAAACTGCGATCCCCAGCTCAGCAAGTAGCTCAACATGCTCATGGGAATGGACAATATTCAGCACCGAAGGGCCAGCGAGTATTCCAACAGCAATGAAGCTAACAATCATTGGTTGGCGTAAAAACATGCCAATAAAACCAAGCCCAGCGGCCAGAACCACTAGGGCGGTCAACTCATAGAATGGGGAGGTGTGTATGAAGCTCGTCTCTAACATTTTACGGTCTTCATTTTAGCTATTTTTCGATTTCAATGATCATGAACAACGAGATACGAATGCCGATAATCAATAAATTGTTCGAGAATGGAATTATTGTTAAATTTATCTTTGATTTAAATCAACTAGAGTTTATATTTTCGAAAATCACAAGAGTACGCTCGACGCCCACGAATCATCACTGATTAACCAAGTAAATATAAGTGTAATAAAGAGTAAATAAAGTCGAATTTTTTCTATATATATTTCGATTTTTTCGAGCAATAAAATTTGAAATTTTTAAGCATGATGAGCAGAACTTATTTGGCCAGTTTGATGCAAAAAATTTTGCTAATCAAAGAAACCTGGGCAGTAGAAGACGATGTGTAAAGCGGAAAACTATTCGCTATATTAGCTCTAATGAGCTTAAAAACGTGAGCATGTTCGAGTTTGGAAAAGGGCCATAGAGAGGATTGCAATATTCAATTTAACATAATATATATTATGCGCATACCTGCATAGGTGTGTATTTGTATACCAATTTCAGACTTACCCCCACCAGTCAATGTTTTTGGTGTCAACAAGCGTTTTATGGAGAGAGCCAATCTAATTTCCATTATTATTCCCAATCAAATAAATCTCTACGTCAGCTCGTTTAGCGGCTTTTATTAAATCTTTATCTAAGGATGCGAGGGGCAAACCTTCGCGAATAGCTAACTCAAGATAAGCTGCATCATAACTGCTTAATTTGTAAAGCCGGGACAAGCTGAGAGTACGACTAAATGCTTTTTGGGATGTCATTGGATCAACCTGAACTGGGAGGCTTTCAAGTTGAGCAATAAATCGTTCCACTTCACCTGAATCCAGCTCACCACGCTTCTCAGCACTGAGCAATACATTGACTACTTCTAAGTGCCATAAATGTGGGACCAGCACTTCAGCATCAATCAAGCTATTTAGGACTAGCTCAGCGTAAGCCTGGTCATTTTTCTTGTCGCTTGCTAACAACCAACGCATAGCTACCGAGTTATCAAGTACAAATCTTTGCACTATTTGCGCCCTTCATTTTTAAGTTCTTCTAAAGTCTTGTTAGAGACTAAATGCTTCTTAGACGCTAAGATATTTTCTATCGCAGCCTTAGCCTTAAGGCGGCTACCGGTGCTGCTTGGAACTATATCAGCGACGGGTTTACCACGGTTCGTGATAGTAAATGACTCCCCTGCCTCAACGCGACGGAGGATCTCTGGGAGTTTAGTTTTAGCATCGTACGAGCCGATTTCTTCAAGCATGACCTGTCTCCTCTAGAAATATAGACCAGTCTATACGACCAGTCATAGACGATCAAGCTAGTAGACCAACAATATGGTCTATTGCTTTTTAACGGCATGGATCAAGTCAGCTACTACCGCGTGACACACTGCATTGCCTAGTAATTGAATTGCTGCGTACGTAACGAATCCTGATGTCTGCATATAACAACCAGGGAAAAAATAAAGATTCTTTCTCTCTACGTGTGTCTCCCCTACTTAGCACTTACAAAACACACCTGCTCTGTTTCGCCCTTGTAAAACGATGTGAGATTACTCACGGTGATATTTGCAATAGCCTGGAGCGCTTCGATAGTGAAAAAAGCCTGGTGTCCGGTAATTACGACATTTTTGAAGGTTGTTAATCGCGCGAATACATCGTCCTGCAAAACCTTGTCGGAATTGTCCTCGAAAAAAAGATTCGCCTCTTCCTCATATACGTCGAGCCCGAGATAACCAAGGCGCCCCGTTTTTAGTGCGTGAATTACTGCCGGGGTATCAATTAACGCACCACGACTGGTGTTGATCAGCATAACACCGCGTTTCATTTGCTCTAGTGTATTGCTATTGACGATATGATACGTTTGCTTAACCAATGGGCAATGCAGCGAAATGATATCTGATTCGCTCCAGATTGAATTTAGATCAACAATCTCAACGCCAGTTTCCCGCAGTTCATCGGTGGGAAATGGGTCGAAGCATAATACCCTGCAGCCAAACCCCTGCATGATTTTAATAAAAGCAATACCGATCTTGCCGCCGCCAATCACCGCAACGGTTTTGCCATTTAATCCAAAGCCCATTAAACCGCCCAGCGAGTAGTCATTTTCGCGAATGCGGGAAAATGCGCGGTGAATATTGCGATTTAAATTGAGAATTAATGCAACAGCATGTTCGGCAACGGCGCTTGGGGAATATTCAGGCACCCTCGCGACCTGAACACCGTAGCGGTCACAGGCTTCGATATCGACGTTGTTAAAGCCCGCACATCGCATGGCAATAAAACGAATACCGTATTCGACGAGCGACTTGGCGACAAAATCATCAACTTGGTCGTTTACAAAGCAGCACACGCCATCAAAATCTTTCGCCAGTGACACTGTTTGCGCGGTGAGCTTTGGTTCAAAAAAAGTGAAGGCGAGCATGCTGTCGTCCGGGTTGGCTTCCGTAAGCCGCTCGATATCGTAACTTTTTGAGCTAAATACAGCGATTTTTTTTAACTCTGTAACCATAGATTTTTCTACCTGTCATGTCTCTAATTCCACTCGATCATGTTTTTGAGTGGAATTAAGGTTATACTTTTCGGGGCCTAAATGGCGCTCACTTTTCAGTTTTTTTCTTTGTCGTTCACAAATCGATAGATGTATTTAAGGCGACCTGATGTTGCAGTTGTTACTCGGTTATTTCCCCATTTTTCTATTGATTTTTCTGATGACAAAATCCAATAGTATGCCTTCATATAAGGCGCTTCCCCTCACCGCCCTTGTGGTGTACCTGCTGGTGCTTCTGGTGTTCGATCACGAACCCTACCTTATTCACGCTTCGGTCATCGATGGCCTACTCGTTGCCTGGACACCAATCACGATTATTGCCGGTGCCATTTTTTTATTCAAGACAATGGAGGTCACTGGCGCGCTCGCTGTAATAAAGGATGCGTTGAATACAGTATCCAGTAACCCTATAGCACAACTTATGATAATCGGTTGGGCGTTCCAGTTTTTAATCGAGGGCGCCAGCGGATTTGGCACGCCCGCCGCTATTGCCGCCCCTGTTCTCGTCGGTCTCGGCTTCCCTCCGCTGCGCGTTGCGGTGTTTTGCTTAACACTAAACAGCGTGCCTGTATCCTTTGGTGCCGTGGGTACACCGACGTGGTTTGGGTTTTCGCTTGTGTCACTATCGGAAATTGAACTCTCACACATCGCCACGGTAACGGCTCTGATCAACAGTGTAGCTGCTTTTCCTGTAGTGTTTGTTGCATTAGCATTTGTTGTGCCATTTAAACTCATTAAACAAAACGCGCTCTTTGTTTTGTTGAGTATTTTGAGCTGTGTGCTGCCCTATTCCTGGATTGCTACGGCGAGTTATGAATTCCCGGCGTTGATAGGCGGTTTAACGGGCTTGCTTGTTACGATATGTTTGGCAAAATTTGGTTTCGGACTGACATCCTCGGATGATACATCGAAGACGTTAAGAATTGACTATAAAGCCTTAATCAAAGCCACATTCCCTCTGTGGGGAACGGTTTTGATTCTGGTGTTCACACGTGTTCCCCAGTTAAACATCAAACCTCTTTTACAGTTGAGTGAACCCTACTTTGCACTTGATTTGGGTATGTTGGGTACATTTTCGATAAGTGCTGCCCTGGTATTAAAGCTTGAAGGCATCCTAAATACGGCAGAAACGTGGACCCACGCGCTGCTTTATATTCCCTCGATTATCCCCTTTTTCATCATCGCCTTAATGACATTGTTCTTATATCGCCACGATGGCGTAAAGAAGGTGAGCATTGCCACATACCAGCAAATGAAAAAGCCAATTATTTCCCTTTCGGCGGCGCTTGTTTTTGTTAACTTATTGATGATGGGTGGCGATCAATCAATTGTTACAATGATCGGTCGCCATCTCGCAGAATTGAGCGGTGATCAATGGGCATTTTTTTCGCCATTTTTAGGCGCACTCGGATCTTTTTTTTCCGGTTCTGCCACTATTTCAAACCTGACCTTCGGTGCTATTCAGCAATCCATTGCTCTGGATTTACAGTTGGATACCGCGAATATTCTTGCACTGCAATCTGTTGGCGCGGCAATGGGAAATATGGTGTGCATCGCGAATATTGTCGCTGTCGCAACAATATTGAATATCGCTGATCAGGAGGGCGCAATACTGAAACGAACGGCTATCGCCATGCTCGTTTATGGGGTTGTGGTCGCTGCAATTGGCGCGATTATATAAAAAAGCACACCGTTTACTCGCTTTATAACTAGGGCCTGTCTACACGAATTCGATCACCACTGTTGTGGCTGCAAAAGCGCCAATCAAGGGGTAAGGCGAGTAGTTTGGTTGTTCCACATGAACGACG
>JANQJP010000073.1 GCA_028281575.1 Cellvibrionaceae bacterium | reverse complement strand
AAACGCTTCAGAACAAACCAAGCCGGATCAAAAAATATTTCGAAAATGAAAATATTCGATACGCTGCCTAGCAGGCATATTTGTGTTCCAGGTTAATAGTAATATAGTCATCGAGCTCAATCGATGATAGAAGCTGACCATTTTGTATATCAAATCGATGGAGATTTTTTTTGTAATCCGCCACATAAAGAAACCCGTTTAATACATCTATTTCATATTCAAAAACGCCATTTGTATCTAAAAATAAATCAATAACTTTTGCCGAATCACCCTCTCTATCGCCATCTTCATCTCTCCATTGCGTCGCATCCCAAGGAAAAGCATCTCTGTCATTCAATACCCCATCCTGATCAAAATCAATTTCAAACCCAGCCGGCCACTGAGCGTAGTTATCAATACCCAACCACCTTCCGAAGTGCTCCAACAAATATTCCTCGGCCTGGTAAATTTCAGGAAGCCGACTACCACCTAAACTATTGAGTAAAAACAAAACTTTATCCGAGTTTTCAAACGAATTTATATCAACATATAAATCTGACAGGACAATTCCGGCTTCGGAAACCAGATTATGTGCGTTTTGAGGTAAGCTTATACGACTTGACTGTGAATTATTCTCATCTAAAAGCATTAATAAGCGAGTTAAATTAATTACTTCGTCACTACGATGGTTATGCGTCCTAAGCATATGAAATATAGAGAGTTGGACTGAGCTCACTACCGGAAAAAACTCAATCGAACCTAAATGAAAATAAGTGGTTACACCTGTTTTAGCAGGAAAATCGTATTCAGTAGTACCGTTGGACCTATCGCTGTTGTAGTACTTCAATCCCTTAATGTTAAATCCTGAAAAAGTTACGAGAATTTCCGCACCCCAGCTATTCTCATAAAACTCTTCTTTATAGTATCTGTCTATATTGGGGTCAGAACTTGCATTCTGACCTGGAGCAGGTGACGGAGTGGGCGCAGGAACAACACCTTCCAGTTGGGACCTTGACGACGTACCCGATCCACCACCTCCTCCACAGGAGCAAGTGACTATAGATAAAATAGTAATTATTACAATCTGTTGAAATCGATTCGAAAACACTTTTTCTCCTGGTTCTATCCTGTATACCTATTATTTTAATGGCAATCATCTTTGTGCAAAATATGCACATTAACGTCGAGATTCTACCGCGTCAAGGTTTACAATTAGCGCAATAAAATTCTCGTCGCAAAAGCTTCTAAACGCCGCTCCACACCAGGATAATTCTTTTATCATGAGGTATGCCCGCTGAGAGACCCCACCCTCTCAAAGTAAAAACCATTTGAAATTTACGCCTGAAAATGCCAACCAAATTGAGTCACTTGGCTTAGATGGATAACACAATTAAAACTTATCGGTGATTGAACCTATCGCACCCGTTAGTTAGCAAACCATCTTCCGCGAGGGAGCACCAATTTGAAATCAAGACCAGTTGACTATGAACATCGTGAACCCTTCCACCACCGAAAAAAACTCGTGAGGTGCTTACGTCAGGCTCGAATTCGGCATACACGGATCGCCTACATCGAATTATCAATCAAGGCATATATATAGCCGTGAGCAAGCGACTCGGCCACTGGCGTATTTAAAAGATCACAAATACTGGCCTTACGTAAATCGTATCGATAATGTTTACGGTGACCGGAATCTGGTGTGCTCCTGCCCGAGTATCGAGAGTTATATGGATGACCATCATTCGGAATGACATAAACGCGACGGTACACCATTTTGTTCAACGTTTAGCAAAATTGTTTCCGACCCAAACTGCGTCATTTGGCTCAGGTCAATAACAAAATTAGAACTTGTCGGTGGGTCTGGTATCGGTATTCCTGCACCCTGGGATACATTAATTGGACCAGCTGCGCCCGTGGGTACACCATCTTCCGCGAGGGGGCGCCAATTTGAAATCAAGACCGGTTGACTAAGAATATCGTGAACCGTTCCGTCATCGGAAAAAAAGACCTCGTGGGTCGCTTGCGTAAGCGTCGAATTCAGCATCCACGGATCGCCTACGTCTAAATTATTCACCTGTACAATCAAAAACCAGTGATTGGGAAAAGTGGCAGGGTCGCTCAAATCAAATACTTGTTTTACGAAATACATCTGTAATTCATGTTCGATACCCAAGCTGTCATAAATAGTGACATTCGCAAATGCGTTATACGTTGCGGCGTCGTTTTGATCGAAGTTATGCGACTCCCTACCCGCGGTAGAATTGAGAAATGGATTTATGCCAAGCTCCGCAGAATTCGCACTCACACCACTAATGTGAATCGACGAATTGAGTCCAAAATCAAAAGAGGAAAACTGTAGCGCATAAGTTTCATTACCAAAATCTTGAATATCTACTGAGACATCTATTTGGCGTTGAGGCGAATTGGGTGAAAATATCTGATCATTAATAATTGACGCAAGCATTTCCAATTGGCTAAATGTATTTACCTGCGCGGGAACACCAACCAGCGTATCCAGATGAATACTCACCAAACCGGTGTTTTCACCCTGCCCGGACAAAACAAGATCAAAGCTTATCGGGTTTGCAGAAAAGTCATTTGCCAACGGAAGAGTAAATGTATTGCTTACCAGTGTCGTAGCATTGAGAGAATTTTCGGGAGGTCTGGCGCTCGCACTCAAATTAATGATTGGAGTAACGCGTGTCGTACGATCAGGGTTGCACACTACTAGATCGGCTTCTTCTAGTGCCTCGACATCTCGATGATCATCGCCACCACAAGCAGCTAACAACAGCAACAAATACGCCCAAACACTTCTCATAACACCCCAACTTGGCTAAACAATTGGCCTTCACGAAATTAGCACTAATTTAAAGATTAGAGCATACAGTGCTACCCTGCCATAAGGCCAAAAAAAGCATCACCTTTCTAAAAGCCGGAATTCGGCTGCTCCAAGAAAGCTAATTCTTCTTGCGTGGACTGGCGGCCTAATATTTTATTGCGGTGGGGGTAACGACCAAATCGTTCGATAATAACCTTGTGTTTTAATTCAAATTCCAAATTGTTTTTATTACCAAGACTTTCAAAAATTTTTACGGCCTGCTCGTGCACCAGGAGCGACTCACTGTGCATAAAAGGCATATATAAAAAACACCGCTCGCTCGACGACAATGCCTGGTCAAAACCCTTTTCAACCGCCGTCTGGGCTAACGCCAGCGCTAAGGGATCGCAGGAGAATGATTCCGGCTTATCGCGATAAATATTTCGCGAAAACTGATCGAGCACGATGACTTCCGCCAGCGAACCTTCAGCTGTCTTTCGCCAGCTAAACAGCTCACTTATAATAGCTTTTTCATGTAACGCACCAAACCGTTCCTTAATCGACAGGTCGAAATTTTCGTCTTTTTTCCACCAAAGATCGGGCGTTAGCTCCTTAAACCAAAAATCTAATACTTCTTCATACATCGAGATATTTTCTCTATAGCGCTATAAACTAACCTACTTTATCATCGCCTATTTCACTTAAGGCAGGATAAGCAAATACAACATAACGAGAAATATTTTGTTTCATACCAGACCACTTTAATGAACAGAAATTTTTGTCCACTAAAGTGGTAACGGTTCCTAATACAACATTTATTTACCTAACGTAAATATCTACACCATCCGTTTGTCCCGTTCCGGTAAACCCTGAGGTGGAACTATATACGCTGGGGTGAAAATTCCATATATTCATCAAACCATCGTATTGACCTGATTGCCCCACTATAGAGTAATCTGTCCCTATTCCGTTACAACCACTAATTTCAGCATGGAAAATACGCGTTGCTGCCAGGGAATCTGACAAAGGCACACACACGCCAGACGTAATATTGGCAAACGGTGCTACAACCCACCGACCACTTAAGTAACCGTAAACATAGATCTCCGAACTCAATGCTTTAAACGCCTGCCAAACGCTATCCGATAAATGCTGATCGGAAGAAAAATGGCTAATATCACTCGCTTCAATACGCTGTGTACCGCGCGCTACCGAAACTAAGGTCCAACCGCCGCCATCAAAGTCCATATCACAATAAGTTGAAAATGGCGCAAGCACACCAATGCCGTCAACGTCGAGGGTATAATAGCCGCTTGGAGCCGTTGGATCCGCATTAAGAATTGCGGCGCAAGACTGCGCGCCAGTCTCTGGCATGGAAGCAAGGGCAACATTTTCCGTATTGCCGCCGTAAATTGTGGTTGTTTGACCCAGTAACCCCTGCGCGGTTTGGAGAATGGAGACCACCTCATCAATATGAAATATTTCTGCATCCTGAGATTGCTCTTCCTCTAAAAAAATCTGCCCACCAGCGGTGGAAGTAGGCTCGCTATTAACAATAGCTTGAGACATTAGAAAGTTTCCACCGACATCAAGTTGACCGCCATTGGTTACACTCGAAATAGCTAAATAGGCAATTTCTTCTTGTACGTGCCCGCCAGACCCGTTGAGCTCTTGTTCTTCAAGCTCGGCACTAAAGCTATGGCGAGTAACCCCTTCAACCCTCAGTGAGTAGGTACTGGGATCGTTTTCGGATTGGGCCGAAAGAAAGACTAAAGGCGTTTGCTCAAATTCCTGACTGAAAAACACATCAACGTTGCTGGACCCTAGGTTAAAGGTACCCGCTTCAATCACCGTTCCATCTGCTCTTAGCGTATGGCCTTTCTCCACCAGCACATACGATACTGATTCTTCCGCGTGCACGCCATCTAAATAGTCCCACTCACGAAATCGCATTAAGAAATCGCCATTGCTATCTTTCACAACAGAAATAACACCGGGCTCCGCATCATTACGTGTTGCAACACCGGCAATGATGACCGGGTCTGTATACGCGCTTGCATCAATCGAACGCCAACTATCGGTAACCGTTATGGCGCCAGATTCAAACGCAAATAAGTAAGGGCTTGTTGTGAATATAAGAACGCAGCTTAGCGATTTAAAAAACGTTTTTATTATACTTTTCATATTAATATTTCCTTATGTTTTAGTTGATGATGTAAGAGTATAAAATGAGCTATTTACTCTCCTCTATTGCACCTTAGTCAAAATCTGCGTGGCCATGCAACACCTCTACTAAGCTTTTTTTAAAAAAGTCCAGGTTCAAGTCAACCGCCTGCCCTAACCAATATGCAAATTCTGTATGGTCTTTTAAATCATCACCCGTGAGCGCATGAACGAAGACTGTTAAGCCTTGCCTATTTTCCTCCAGCCAAGCGATATACTTTTCAAAGTCTCTCGCGCCAAAAGTTATCTGGCAACTCCAACAAGGATGCGGGCCAACCAATTTCTCGTGGAAACGTCCCACGCTTAAACCAAAAAGTTGACCGGATTCATCGCATAGTTTTTTGGCCACCAACTTTGACTCTTCATCAAAATACACATGCGCGTGATACGCCTTGTGGGAATTAACAGGTCTTTTTGTCTCCGTCATATCTCTTCTCGTCAACTTAACGTTTTTGCCGCCAAACCAGGCGATTAGGCAAGCCTCGTAGGATGTCGCTTGTCAGGGCCAGAGAGTATCACTTCGCTTATTGAAGCACTATTGAACACCCACCTAATCCAGAACAGATGGCGCACAGATATGCGCCGACAACACTGTCGAACTTATTAACAACCCGGAATACTTAAAGGGCTCCAGCAAACAAGCTACGCAGATGACGAGATGCACCTAAACTGGAAGCGACGGTGTAATTGCACCCAAACTTTGCTTTCCGAAGAGTAGCTTTTGAAATTAGGGCATAATCGGCATTTTTGGTATGGATATAGCATAGGCAACCGCGGCCTGAGCAAGCGCCAAAAGAGAATCCTGAGCGTGCAAAATACGCGTTTATTGAGGTCAGTACCGAACAATTTTTAAGAAATCGTGGTAAATTCCCCCACCTTCGCGTCGTGGTGGGTAAACGGGCAAGACCTGTATTTTTCTTGATCAATACCACGTAGACATTCGCATCAGCAAACATGGAGATTCTATGAAAGCGGTCATTCTAGCCGGGGGCCTCGGCACTCGATTAAGTGAAGAGACATCCGTAAAACCCAAGCCAATGGTTGAAATCGGCGGCATGCCCATTTTGTGGCACATATTGAAGTCTTACTCAAGTTACGGAATTCACGAGTTTATTATCTGCTGCGGATACAAGTCGCACGTCATCAAGGACTTCTTTGCCAGTTATGTCGCGCGCACGGCCAGTGTCACTTACGATATGACGAATAATTCCATGGAAGTGCACGATGCTGTTACCGAGCCCTGGAAAGTCACGCTTGCGGAAACCGGCCCCAACTCGCTTACTGGAGGCCGACTAAAGCGCGTTAAAGACTTTGTTGGGGACGACACTTTTTGCTTTACCTACGGCGACGGTGTAGCCGATATCAACATATCCAAACTCATTGAATTCCATAAAGAATCCGGACTAAAGGCAACATTGACTGCGGTTCAGCCTCCCGGTCGTTTTGGCGCCATCGTTTTGCGCGAAAACGAGACGCAAATTCACTCATTCCATGAAAAACCTACGGGCGACGGCGCCTGGATTAATGGTGGCTATTTCGTTTTGGAACCCTCGGTGATTGACTATATTGAGGGCGACGACACCACTTGGGAGCAAGAACCACTGCAAAATCTTGCTCACGAAGGCCAGTTAAACGCCTTCAAACATGACGGTTTCTGGCAACCGATGGATACTCTTCGCGACAAGATGCATCTTGAATCGCTTTGGGAAGCCAATAAAGCACCTTGGAAAACCTGGTAATGAATAGAGATTTTTGGAAAGGGAAAAAAGTTTTACTCACAGGACACACCGGATTTAAAGGTTCGTGGATGTCGCTGTGGTTGAAAGAACTGGGCGCCAATGTGGTTGGCTATTCACTTGAGCCCGCGACAGAACCCTCGCTGTTTAAATTGGCCAAGGTTGAACAACATATAGATTCACGCATCGGGGACATTCGCGACCTGGCGCAATTGAAGTCGGTTTTCGAAGAATGCAAACCGGAAATCGTCATTCACATGGCAGCCCAAGCCTTGGTATTGCGTTCTTATCAGGACCCGATCGAGTCCTATATGACTAACGTCATCGGTACCGCAAATGTTTTTGAAGCGATACGCGAGTGCCCTTCAGTTGAGGTCGTTGTCAATGTCACGACCGACAAGTGTTATGAAAATAAAGAATGGCACTGGGGCTATCGCGAAACGGAACCCATGGGCGGCCACGATCCCTATTCATCCAGCAAGGGTTGCTCTGAGCTGGTAACCACTACTTACGCCAAGTGTTTCTTTAACCAGGAATCAAAAGTCAAATTAGCTTCAGCCCGCGCGGGTAACGTTATTGGCGGCGGCGACTGGGCCGACAATCGCCTGGTCCCGGATTTTATGCGCGCAATACTGCAGGGCGAAACCCTAGTCATACGCAGCCCCAACGCTATTCGTCCCTGGCAGCATGTGCTGGAGCCCATATCGGGCTACCTGCTGCTTGCGGAAAAACTAGGCAGTGAGAATGGACGCGACTTTGCCAGCGCCTGGAATTTCGGGCCTTATGACATGGATGCGCGCCCGGTATCGTGGATAGCAGACACGCTCTGCGCCAAATGGCAGGACAACGCTAAATGGGAACTGGATTCTCCCGACAAAGTTCACCCCCACGAAGCGAATTACTTAAAGCTCGATTGCAGTAAAGCGCGCGCAGAACTGGGTTGGGGTCCCCGACTTAATTTAGAAACCGCGCTTGACTGGATTGTTGATTGGTATAAGAACTATCAACAAAACAATGACATGTACACCACTACCCTCGCCCAAATTAAGCGTTACGAGGCCGAAGATACATTATGATATTTCACGAATCACATATACCCAGTGTTTTTACCATCGAGCCAAAACTCCTCGGCGATGATAGAGGTTTTTTTGCCCGCGCATTTTGTGCAAACGAATATCTTGAGCACGGCCTGGAAAGTAAATTTGTCCAATGCAATTTGTCTTTCAATAAAGAGCGAGGCACAACGAGAGGTTTGCACTTTCAAAAGTCTCCCCACGAAGAAGTCAAAGTGGTTCGCTGTACAAAAGGCGCTATCTTTGATGTTGCAGTGGATTTTAGAAAAGACTCTCCCACCTACCTCCAGTGGTTTGGGGCAGAACTGAGCGAATCAAATAGAACCATGCTCTATGTTCCCCGCGGTTTTGCCCACGGCTATCAGACACTCACAGAAGACGCCGAAGTCTTTTATCAGGTTTCCGAATTTTATTCACCCGGTTCCGAAGGCGGCCTGCGTTGGAACGACCCAAAAATCGGCGTTGAATGGCCAATAATGAACGAGGCTGAAATCAATATTTCAGAGAAAGACGCCAAGTGGCCACTGCTTTAAGCAGAATTAACCACCAGCTAATCAAAACGAGCTAATTCATGATCATTCTAGATACAGCGTTAGAAAAACGCGCCAAAGATAATAATCCCGTAAGAGTGGGCCTTATCGGCGCGGGTTTTATGGGAAGGGGGCTCGTGCTCCAAATCACACAATTCCATCCGGGCATGGAAGTTGTCGCCATTTCTAATCGCAGTGAAAAAAACGCGCGCTTCGCCTACGAGCAGGCAGGTAGAGATGGTATTGAACAAGTGACATCGGCAAAGCAGTTAGACGACTGTATTGCGCGGGGAGCCCCGGCAGTAACGGACGACCCCTATGTTATCTGTGAATCGGAACAGGTCGAAGTTATTTTAGAAGCCACCGGTGAATTGGAGTTTGGGGCCCACGTGTGCCTCAAAGCTTTCGAGCACAAGAAACATGTGATTCTTATGAACGCCGAACTGGATGCAACGCTCGGCCCTCTCCTTAAAAAATATGCTGATGAAGCGGGTGTCGTTATTAGCAATGCCGATGGTGATCAACCCGGTGTGATCATGAACCTGTACCGCTATGTCAAAACCATCGGTTTTACACCCGTCCTGGCCGGGAATATGAAAGGATTGCAGGACGCTTACCGGACACCCGCAACACAAGCGGCCTTCGCGGCGCAACACAAACAAAAACCGCACATGGTGACCTCTTTTGCGGACGGTTCAAAGATTTCGATGGAAATGGCCGTTGTCGCCAACGCTACGGGGTTTAAAGTCGGTCAACGCGGCATGTATGGACCATCCTGCGATAGAGTGGAAGAAGCTGCAAAACTTTTCGACCCCGAACAAATGCTCAACGGCGGACTTGTCGACTATGTGCTCGGCGCGCAACCAGGCGGAGGCGTATTTATTATTGCCCACTGTGACGACCCCGTGCAGATACCCTACATGTACTATTACAAAATGGGCGAAGGCCCATTTTACGTGTTCTATACACCGTATCATCTTCCACATGTTGAAGGTGGCCTCACCGCCGCCCGCGCCGTATTGTTCGAGGACGCAGCCACAAAACCTCTGGCAGGCCCGGTAGCGGAAGTCATGACGATCGCAAAAACGGACTTAAAAGCAGGCCAGGAAATTGATGAGATTGGCGGTTTTACCTGCTTCGGCGTACTCGATAATAGTAAGACTGTGCAAGAGGGGGATTTCCTGCCTTTAGGGCTGGCGAAGGGATGCACGCTGAAACATGATATCGCTAAAGATACGCCGATTAAATTTTCAGACGTAAACGTTCCAGAGAACAGACTTATAGATAAACTTTACCAAGAACAAATTAACGTTTTTTCTTAAAAACCCTCACTTTACGTTGCCCACATGGATGTGGGTAAAGGGCGAGAGCAGGATGCGGTAAGCTTTGCTCATCATTTATGTGGAGCAACCAAACTACATTCTTCGCGCCTTAATTGAGGGTTTTTCACGCGCAACAAGTGCCGCTAAAGCAGTGTTAACAGGCCCTAGCCTGTTAACGTCACAGTCACTTGGTATCGCTTGGAAGTGTGACCACCGAAAACCAAAAGCTTTCGACAGCGTTTACTACATTAACAAACTGATTTAAATCGATAGGTTTAACCACATAACTGTTCGCGTGCAAATCATAGGTTTTAATAATGTCCTGCTCCGCCTCGGAACTCGTTAATACCACAACCGGAATACGTTTTAAGGAGGCACTTGATTTTACTTGATCTAATACCTCGCGCCCGTCTATTTTGGGCAAATTGAGATCGAGTAAAATCAAGTCTGGACGTACCGCATCTTCATAACCACTATCTTGATTTAAATAAGCGAGCGCTTCTTCACCGTCTCGAGCGACATGAATATTGTTCAAAATTTTTGCTTCTGAAAAGGCTTCCTGAGTTAAAAGCACGTCACCAGGATTATCTTCTACAAGTAAAATTTCGATGGGGCGTACATGTGATGTCATCATATTAGTCCTTTAGCATACATTTTAATGTGCGCGCTGCCTGGGCAAGCTAAAGTGAAATGTACTACCTTGCCCAAGCTCTGATGTTGCCCATATCTTACCACCAAGCCTTTCTATTATCTTTCGACAAATAGTAAGGCCCATCCCCGTACCGGAATATTCTTCTTTTCTATGAAGTCGTTTAAACGGCTCAAATATTTTTTCGCAATACTGTTGCTTCATACCAATGCCATTGTCCGAAACCGAAAATATCCATTGCTCTGACACTAATTCGGCAGTTATTGAAATTTTAGGTGCCACATCAGGTTTTCTATATTTAATCGCATTGCCAATTAAATTTTGAAAAACCGAACTTATGCGGACAGGCTCAGCCAATATAGCCGGCAATACCGCCCATTCAATAACTGCCTCGGTGTGTTCAATACTGGCCGATAAGTTTTCTTGTATCGATGTTTTTAAACCGTTCAAGTCAATTAACTCAAAACTTTCAGCTTCATTACCAATACGTGCATATTCCAGTAAATCCCGCACCAGGCGCTGCATTCTTACAGCACCACTACTTGCATATTCAATATATTCCAAAGCACGGGCATCCAGCTTTTCACTATATTGCTTTTCTAACAATTGCGTGAAATTGGATACCATTCTCAACGGTTCCTGAAGATCATGTGACGCCATATAAGCAAAGCGTTCTAACTCAGCATTAGAGCGCAATACTTCTTCCTGTGCTTCTTTACTCACTGTAATATCATCGACGGAGCCGGCCATACGCGTGGCGTTGCCCTGCTCATCCCAAATGGCCTGGCCACGAGCGTGAATCCAAACGTATGTATCGTCCGTTTTTCTGAGTCTATATTCGACATCATAGGGTGTTTGGTATTTAACATGACTAAAAAGCGCTTTTTCTATTGCCTCTTTGTCTTCAGGGTGTAAACGCTCGGAAAACTCTTCGTAACGTGGACGGAAATCCTCATCTGAAATACCAATGATTTCCTTAAAGCGGTCTGACCAAAAAAGCTCGCCGGTCTTGACACTCCAGTCCCACAAGCCAACAGAAGAACCTCTCACCGCAAGTTCGTAACGTTCCTCGCTCTCGGCTATGCGCGCCTCGGCTTCTTTACGTTCGCTTACGTCACGCCCCACCCCAAGGATAAACCGGTTATTTTCAGCGTCTTGAAAGCGAGTCTTTTTAGTATGCAGGGTCCGCTCTTTTCCATCGGGAAAGCGAATAGTTTCCTCTGTTTCCGAATACCCTTCTTGTAAGGCGATTTTATCGTACATCAAAAAAGCCTCGGCCTCTTCTTCGTTATAGGATTCGACCGTAGTCGAACCAATAACTGCGTCCCTTGCCGAAGCCGGATAGACATTTAAAAAAGCAGGGTTGGCGCGAACGATGCGAAACTGCTCGTCCTTAACGAAAATTAAATCGGGTATGGAGTCCTGTACCAACTGAAGAAAGGTATTAGATGCTTCAATTTCTTTCAGGTTAGCATGCCTTGTAATCTCTGAAGACATCCATTGCGCCATTAAGCGCAATACCGTTTTTTCCCGACTGGAAAAAGGGTGCTGTCGCTGGGCTTTTTGTATGAAGGCAAGTGTGCCATAGGGCTTCTGGTTCAAAAACAGGCTTGTACCAATATAGGTCTCAAACATTTGTTCCTGGTAACAAGCATGTGCACAAATATCGCTATTCCCCGCACGGTTCCAGGCTCGCACTTCATTCGTACCAAAAACATGCGAGCAATAGGTGCGTGAATAGGAAAACATTTGCCCGCTCGCTATTGGCCCCTTGGGTTCACAATGTATGATTTCGTAGATGTCATCGTGTATTCGACTCACCAAGCCAAGCTCAAGGCCTAAGTAATTTAGGCCCAGATGCAGGACTTCAGAAACTTTTTGTTCAAGCGAGAGATCGCTGTCGATCGTAATCGTATAGAGGCGATTGAGGACATCTTCTTCATATTTTTTTTTGCTGATATCCTGGTAGAGCCCAGCGACCTGACTGGGGTTACCTGCGGAATTCATCGCAACAATTTTTCCCGTTTCTCTTATCCATCGCCAGGAACCATTTTTATGACGTAAACGATACGCAATATCAAGCTCGTTACTTGCATCGCGCAAATGGGCCTGCCATACGGCATCCAACGTAGCAATATCATCAGGGTGCACGCGATCACGTATTTGCTGCAAGGTGATATGCGACTCTTCCAAAGCTTCACCAAACAAGGCCTCGATTTGTTCTTCCACATGCAAACGGTCGTTAGCAATATCATATTCCCAAACCACGATATTGGTAGCTTGCACAACGCGATCAAAGCGTTTCTTACGCGCGATGGCTTCGTATTGGTGGCGTTTAACCTCCTGGTTTTTCTCGTAAACAATGTATTCTAGCTGTTTCTTTTCAAGCGCTTGTCTAATCGTTTTATCGAGAAGCTCTGGCGTAATTTCAGACTTTACCAGGTAATGAAATGCACCGTTTTTAATGGCTTCAGCCGCAACATTTTCACTGCCCTGTCCACTAAAAATAATGACCGGGATAAACGGGAAACGGTCGCTAATTTTTTTTAGCACATCCAAGCCATTTTCACCGGGTAACGAATAATCCAGAAGTACACACACTGTTCCATGTGTTTCGATAAAGGGTAAAACCTCTGCTCCAGAGGCGGCTTCAAAAAAAATGTAGTGACCATTATTAACTTTTGTTAGAGTTCGTCTCACCAGTTCGCGATCATCGACGTTGTCGTCGACGATAAGAACGCATAGCGATGAGAGATCTTTTTTGACACTGGGCACCTTAGCCCGGGTAAGCTCAATGGCATGTAATACAGTTTTTCTCAAATCATGATTACGAATTTCAGATTTAACGAGATAGTCTTGTGCACCCGCCTTGAGTAAACTGACAGCCAGGTTTTCACTGCCCTGCCCTGTGAGAACAATCACCGGGACAAGCGTATCCTGCTTTCTTATTTCATGTAAAACCGCGAGACCATCACTTCCCGGCAAGGAATAATCGAGCAGCACACAATGTGGGTTGTGCTGACTTATATCATGTAAACCCTGTTGTCCGTTCTTTGCGTGGCGCAATTGGAAGGTAAACTCATCTCCAGCGTTCCTATAGCGACCACAGAGCATACGCTGACATAGCTCGTAGTCATCCGCATTATCATCGATAATCAATACATCGTAATGAACAGCCACGCACGCAACTCCCTATACGAATAGGTTCCGTGTTAACAGACTATCAATTCTGGTGATGGGGAAGAATCGCCACCCCAAACCAATAATCTTTCATGGTACGAATAGCCTGGGTAAGCCCATCAAAATCAACCGGCTTTTGAATATAGGTGCTGGCGCCAATTTCATAGCATTTATCCACGTCCTTCGAATCTTTTGAGGTCGTTAAAATGACTACGGGAATGGAGCGCTTTTCCGGGTCTTCCTTGAGACGCTGCAATACCTGGCGACCATCAACTCCCGGCATATTGAGGTCAAGCAAAATAAGGTCTGGCGTTTTAACGTCCGGGTTGTCGGAATACTGGCCTTCACGATAGAGATAGTCGAGCGCATCCTGGCCGTTTTTACACCAATGAACCGGGTTCATAAAGTGATTTTTCTTCAAGCTGCGTACTGCTGCTTCATAATCATCCTGATTATCTTCAACCAATAATATATGCGACATATCACTCATTACTTCATCTCCCTTAAGTTCAAATTAAAATAGAAAGTTGTGCCAACTCCCAATTCTGAATCGAGCCATATTTTCCCTCCATGACGTTCAATGATCTTTTTAACAAAGGTTAAACCGACCCCCGTACCTTTAACATCATCCTCTTCACTGTTGAGACGTTTAAAGATACGAAAAACATCGTCATAAAATACGTTATCGATACCTATGCCATTGTCTTTTACATAAAAAGTGATGTGCCTGTCTTGAGTATCGGGTACATCCATATTTGCACAACCGACTTCAATAATTTTTTGTTCTTTGTCGTTATATTTTACGGCATTGGTAATCAGGTTTCGAAATACTTCTGCAATACGGGGAGCATCGCAAGTAATCGTCGGCAGGGGTTTAGGTATTACAACTTCCGCGTTTGCCTCTTTTAAGCTGGTTTCCATCATCAGTGCGATATCCTTAATCAACGCATTGAGATCACTTTGCTGAATCGCCAGGTCCTGACGTCCCAAGCGGGAATAGTAGAGTAAATCGTCCACCAACGTTTCCATGCGCTTGCACAAAAAATTGATGCGATGAAGGCGTCGTTTTCCGCCTTCATCTAAAATGTCTTCATAATCCTCTTCAAGAAAAAGCGCATTGTTACTCAAGCCTCTCAGCGGCTCCTTTAAGTCATGGGAGGCAATGTAAGCAAAATCGTCCAACTCCTGATTACTGCGCTTGAGCTTTTCGAGGTAGTCAGCAATCGCAGCTTCTGCCTCCTTGCGTTCAGTAATGTCGCGAATTGAGCCGACAAACATACGTTTGTTCTCAAGGTTCATTTCTGATACAGCTATCTCCATAGGAAAAACAGCGCCATTTTTTCGCCGCGCTTCAACTTCACGAGCAATGCCGATAATCTTTTTACTACCCTTATTAAGATAATTACTCAGATACCCGTCATGCTTGGAATGATTGGGTTCAGACATCAGTATGTTGACATTTTGACCCATGACTTCATCTGGCTCATACCCAAAAATTCGGCTGGCAGCGGGATTATAGCCTCGGATAAGACCCTGCGAATCTATTGTGATAAGCCCGTCGAGAACGGTATCCGTTACCGCCTTAACCTTTTCGGATTCTTCGAGAATGCGTCTTTCGGACATTTTTTGGTAATAGACGACCAATGCGACAACCCAGAGAGCGAGAATGGATAGACCTCTATTGAGTTGAACAACCCATATAGAAGAGGCCTTTATCTCTGAAATAAAAAAATACCCTTTTAAGGTAAAGATTGTCGCGATGGCGGCAAATAAAAATGCAGTATAACGCTCCCGAAAACCAAATGCTGAGAGCACAAATAAAACATAGATAACGCCCGCGGCAACTCCCAGCGGAGTCATAAAATCAAAGATTAAACCTCCGGCACCAACCGTAATCGTAATGAGACATGCTTTGAAATTTAAAAATAACCAGCATTTTACTGAATGAAATAGTCTTTTTTCTTGACTCGGTAGGGTCATACCAGGCTTTTCTCCTGCTTCCCTTTTTCGGAGATATCATAAATCGCGATTCGGAATTAAAAACGCAAGCGCTAATAAGAACAACTAAGGCAGAGCTGAAAACTTTGCTAATCTAGATAAAGATAGATGAAGCTCCTGATAATAGCCACACTTGGTGTTATATTGGCAGCAAAATCCCTAATTTTTCGGAATAAAGGCTTTGAGAAATATTCAATACGATGATATCGGCGCATGGTACTGTTTCCTCGGCGGCTTAACTTTTTAGAATAAACGAGTAGAAACAAAGCATGAGTATTGCCCGAAGATTAATGATCATTGTTCTTCTCACGATTCTGGAAGTCAGCATTACCATTTGGGCAGCCTTTCAAATATCCAAGGGTGCAACATTCCACCAACTCAATTCCCTCCACCTGAAATACAACACTCAATTTCTGGACCAGGTCATTGATCTGGAAAATGGCTCACAACCTGATATCGAAGCGCTCAAGGCCACAATTTATTTAGTTCGGGAACAACCCGTGGAGTGCTTAAAGCAAGCTGGGTGGATGGATAAGAAAATCATGCGCCTCATCGGCACATATTATGCGCTTGAGCTATGCGAAAAAGATATCGCAGATGCTGATAGAGCGTTACTACTTCTAAATAAATTTACTGCAGAACAGTTATCAAAAATTGAATTAGTAAAGACACTGCGTCAAATCTCAGATGAGTTTGCAAAAAATTCTTCTGCTTTTGAAGATCCCGTCACGTCTACAGTCGAATTTATTTTTCGTACTATGATTCCGATGATTATATTCATCTCTCTATTCAATATATCGTTGATCATTTATCTTTCTCGTACCATCTCTGGCTCAATCAGACATACCATTGGCTTACTATCAAAAAGCGCGGTAGGACAGTCTTTATCGCAACAACTCCAGGTTGACGTATCCGGAGAACTGAAAGAACTGCTAACCGTAGCACAGGAAAGAATTGAACAGGATTTTATGAATATCGAAACCAACAAGAAGCTGCAAAAGCTCGTAGATGATCAAACAGCTTCTTTAAGAACAGCTAACGAAGAACTGGAACATTTTTCTTACCGAACATCTCACGACTTAAAGGGACCGCTCACGAGAAGCAAACGCATGTGTCGCTTCATTCTTGAAGATATTAACAAAGGCAGGCTGGAAGAAGCATGTGGCAATGTGAAAACAATTGAAAAGCAAATGGCGACGTTAGAGACATTGGTTGAAGACTTGATGTCACTCGCCAAAGCTGATTTGGTTGAATCTTCTGTTGAAGAGATCCGTTTTCAGGAGGTGGTCCAGCAGATTATTGAAAACCAGCGAACGCTCATTGAAGAAAACAAGGTACATTTTACGCCTCAGATAAGTAAGCCAGATTATATCCGCTGCGAACGTATACGTCTGGTTCAAATTTTGGATAATTTGTTTTCAAATAGCTGCAAGTACGCCGATAAAAATAAAGAAACATCGTGGATTAGACTTGCTTTCTCCTCAGGTGACAATGGATACATTATCGCCATAGAAGATAACGGTATCGGCTTTCCTGAACAGCATCGATCGGATATATTCACGCAATTTAAGCGTTTTCATCCCGATACAAGCTCTGGCTCTGGCTTGGGCTTGTCGATTGTCAAAAAACACGTTGAAAAAATGAATGGAACCATTGAGTATACCGACACTCAAGACGGAACAAAGTTTTCCATTACTCTCCCAGCTACAGAAAATTAGATAAAAAAAGGTAGTTATGAAAGAAATTTCCGTAATGATCGTAGACGACAGTGAAATAGATTGCTATTTACTGGAGCGAGAGCTCGAATCTACAAAGTATGATGTTTTCTTCACACAAAAACATAACGGTTTACGGGCTGTGGAATTTTTCGAGCAATATGAAGAAAACATACGTCTATTAGGTGACAAGTTTCCTCCCCTTATTATTTTTCTCGATGTGAATATGCCGCTAATGGACGGTTTAGGCTTTTTGGAAAAGTATTCTGAACTTCGCTCAAATGCATTACTGCAATCATCAGTGGTTATGATGTTTACATCCTCTAAAAACCCTAAAGACATCCAGTCCAGCCTGGAATATGACTTTGTTAATGGTTATATAGTAAAGGGGGAGTATACCGCTGAGGGACTTGAGGAAGTGATCGACAAACTTGTCTGCCAAGACGAAATTTAACATCAGGCTTGGAGCTACCCGAGCATAACGAGACAAGCCTCAAACAAATCGGGGCATGCCCATTCAGTACGGTTTTGCAGAAAACTGGCAGACCTATAGCTCGTGGCTATATTGTCTTCGCTACTGTAATCGTGGACAACTTAGGGCCTGTTGACACTATTTTTACGGCCCCTGTTAATCCTCTTGCACCTCAATCAAGACGCGAGGCGCGTGGTTTGGTTATTCCAAATGAGTAACGAGCAACGCCGAGTGAGGTGCAAGAGGATTAACCCGAAGGGCTGGGACGCTTTTTCCGCTCAGCGGCGTTATCAGTCACTTATTTGGAGTAACCAAACGGCGCTCCTTCTGCCTTGCTGAGCGAAAAAAGTGCCTCCAGCAGAGGCCGCAAAAATAGTGTCAACAGGCCCTAGTCAAATTCAGTATGGCGAGTAATCAAAGCCATACTTTACCGACAGCTCTTCAACACTTCCTGGTTCACAAACAAAATAGGAGGTGTAGCCATATTCCATCAGCATTCCAGACGCCTTTATTTCATCAAATAAAAATGATGTGTAATCTGAGAGATCTTCGTCAATATACTTAGCATAGTAGAGTTGATCGCTAATTTTATGTAATTTATCTGTTAAAACGCCTTTCTCACCACTTTCCTCAGACCAATAAAACCACGTAATCATTTTATCGAAATCAAAGAATATATAGGCTTCTGGACCGTTGTCATCTTTAACTGTATATGTTTTCACTTCCACATCCAGGCCGTCATTTTCTATTGATATAGAATTAGATGTGAAACACGCAATTTTATTTTTTTCAGTGCTTATAGGGTCATAACCTATTGCATTTTGATTTATTTTTCCGTTGGAAGCAGTGCAGGCAAAAAGTGTGAGTAGAGAAGCAAAGACCAGAAGTTTCATCATAACTGTACGTTCATTATTTATTTAAAAAGTCATAGGGACGGAACGAAGGCCTTATGCCTACAGTTTCTCAAACCTTCCCGACCGGATCATCCAAAGCCCCCGCTCAGAAGACACCACCAACGCAATATCATGCAGTAAATTCAGATACGGATGAATAGCAACAGGCATAAGACTAACATGATGACTCACGGACAAGGCAGAAAGTGACGCCCCCTCTGGTAAACCCTCTCCAGATTTATCGAGAGCCAGGCATGATTTAGATAGCGGCATGATATCCACCACTTCCGCTGTATTTTTCAATACGGTGACTTTCACATGCCCACCTACCTGAACCAGCTTCGGGTTTGTCGTAGCGGCCAAAACATACACGTCCCAATGAGCTTCATTCTGCGAGGGCAAAACAACGGTATTAAACCGATCTGAACACCCGTTTACCCCTTTCTCCAGCGCGACAAGGCGCGCATTAAGCATTGACAGCTCCTGATTATTAGGGGCTCTAGCGGGATTCAAATTGAGGGCGGGATCAACTTGCCTGGAAAATTTAACATCTGAGATTACTTTGAAACCATCTACCGTTTTTTCGTAGAACGACACGGTAAAGTCATCTTCATTTGGATACGTCACCCAACCAACAAAGTTTGGGTAGTCCGCAGGGTTTATCTTCGCCAGCAGTAAGTCAGTTGCCTGCGCGGCTCTAATGTCTTTTTCATACATCAGCCTTCCATCTTCTTCGATACGTGTAATGTAGGCTTTTTCACTGTCCGTAAGCGGTACCACCTGCTCCGGCTGACCGGCTTTCGTTGCAACATTGGCCCCACAGGATGCCAATAAAATAACACCTAACCCCACCAGTAATACTTTTTTCATTGTGCCTCCTAGGTTCGTGCCAGTAACGCGTTTGCCAACGTAACAAGTTTGTTTTCTTCCATAACAGCTAAGCTATCATACTTAAACCGTCACCACTTCAACAATACTCTATTCGTCTGCATGATTGAATAATGGTGACCAAACACTGTTTGTAACATCAACTGAACTGGCGTCAACGTTTTTACTAATCAAGCGTGCCAGGGGAAAAAAGAGACTTGGGGCCACTATCTAAAATTTAGAGACAATATGGCTAAAAAACCTATAGATATTGGCACGATTTCATATGGGGCAACAGAGAATTTTATACGACAATTGCCATCACAACACACTGTGTCGTGATGGTCTTACTTTAACGTAATTATTCTTGGAGGTTTTTTATGAGAGAGTTGACTTTAGACGAAGTTAATCAAGTCAATGGTGGTAACATGGCACAAGCCGCAAGATGGACAGTCAGTGCTTTAGCAGGCAGTGCACTATATGATGGACTTAAATATGGCTTCAGTTCGGCGATGTATTCTTACGGTCGCGCATATGCCAATTTTTATAATGGCGTTTACTGGTAATTTGTGAAAAACTGGGGTTCTCTGAGAAAGAATAATAACCCATTCAGGCATATCTTTTTCTGCGATTTAATACCCCTCCGTTTTACTCGATTACACTATTGTATCGGTGTAAAGTCTTGTTTCTTGCTAAGCAACGACTACTGTAGGCGCAATACAAGACCACACGCCGGTACTCTTTTCTTATCGCTTAGTTACTAGTTATAAGTTCTTGCTCTTTGAAAGGCCATATGCATTTCTTGAATGTGTAACCCTAGGGCACCGCTACTGTGAGCACGATTGCTCCCACGAAAAACTCAAAAGAAGAATAAACGTAATAGATAGATATTAATCGGTCGCATGCCTTCATAATGTTCATGGTTTGACTTGAAAGCTGTCTTAATAATCTCCATTACTATCTTCCGCGTATTTTTATCAATAGAACCATTATGTTTTCGGTTCATTTTAGCCCACCACCCCAAGTATCAGTTAATTCAATCTCATAACCATTAGGGTCTTCAATGTAAAGCGAATGTGACATGGGCCAGGGCACGATATCCTTATATAATATCGGTACACCATTTCTCTCACATAACTCTTTCGCCTTATCAAAATTCGAGATATGAAAACCTAAATGGGAAAAACCCTGGCGCCTAACATCACCTAATTCTTTGTTTTCATAGAGAGCAATCTTAGCTTTCAGCGAACCAAGAATCACACCCTTTACATCAGAAAATTCTTCAAGAACCTTAAAACCAAGAAAATTTTGCCAGAATTTAATTGATGCATCTAAATCTCTTACTTGAAGATTAACATGATCAATTCCTGTTGTTTCTAAGTACATCGTTAATACCCTTTGACTTTAAACATTTCGGTAGTTTAACTGCGAAGACAATGACACCGCAGTAACAGCTTCAACGAAGTGGACCGCTAACTTCAACACATCTCACTAATTTTTTAACAGATAACGTTAATTTTACGTTTATATACAGCTCTCTTATCCACCACTCGAAACTATAGCAAGCGTAATGACCCCAATGAAAATGAGTGACAATGATAAAATTTTAACAGGCGAGAAACTATCGCCCATCGCAAACCCAATAATGCTTGAAAAAAAAACACTTCCGCCTACCAGTATTGGTGCCAACGTAGATATCGAAACGCCTGAGTTATAACCCTTCATCGTAGAAAAATCGATAAAGAAAGCTAACACACCTGTGGCCATGGCCCACAGCACACCCTTAGCCTCAATTTGTATGCTTTCCTTATAATATAAATGTAAGCAGAACAGAACGATACTTCCTACGATAGTTGCAGAAACAGAAATAAGTATTGCACCTAGCACCTGGTTTATATGTTTTGATGCTAGCTGATTAGTGACATTCCATATGCCAAAAAGAAAAGAGGCAAGTAGCGCCAATATGACACCGTTTTTCATTCAATATACCCTTAGGGTAGCGCTTATTCCATACAGAATAACTTTTTGGAAATATGACATTTTGCGCGCTTTAGTTTTTCGCTGTTAATTGATCAAAAAACTTTCTCGGTGTAGCGCCAATCACGTTCATTAACTCTAGTGGTGTCATATCAGAATCACTTTCAGGATAACCTAAACAAGTTACTGCTGTATTAATTAAATACCCGAGCTCTTTAATCATTTTTTCCTCATACACAAAATAACTTTTTCTTTGTTGAGACAGTTGTTGTGATAAATCACTTATTTCTATGGAGTCACCTTCTGTAAAAAGCTTCGTAAGAAAAGTGCTTATTCCCCCAGTATCAGCGGATAAATTGCTATCGAAGCTTTGGATTTCCTCATGTTCCGCATGCTTAATATCGGGATAATGTTTGAGTATTACGCCTGCGATTTCTCCCGGAAATCCTTTTGGATGCGATATGACTTCCTGAAAGCGATTGCTTAAATTTTCGATTATTCGTTTTTTTATTTTTTTTGAAGTACCAGGTTGTAAGTTATTGGGGTCAAAACCTGCACCTTTAACCCAAAACATCACCACTTTGTATAACAGTTCATTGGCAGCTTCTGAAAAACCCATAAAGCTATCTACATCAACGCCGGGGAGTAACTCGTCTAACGTGCGGTTTGAACCCAAGCCAGAATTGTCACCCTCTATCATTGCAACAAACATTTCAATAATAAGGCGCTTTGACCCACCACATACTTCTTCTGGTCCGATAAGCCATTGCATATCTTCCAGGTATTCGTAAACGAGATGCGGGTCTAGTCGCACAGGATCTTCACCAGAAACATCTTTAACAACGCTTAGTTCCCAGGCAACGGCCAAAGCCCCCAGACAGACTTTATAAAGCCCAGAAATGTCTACTGTAAAAACAGTGTTAAAGTCTTGCTTATCCGCGTGCAAACACAGGTAATCTGGCAGTAAAACACCCGCGCCCGCCACATGCATAAAGCTTTTAATATCAAAGGTGCTGTTGTTATTTTTACGTAAATATTCACGGTGCAGCGCCACTAAGATTTCAATTACTAGCGCCCACTGCTGAGAAATATCACGCAATGCACTTAAGTTCATAGGGTGAGCATGTTGGTAACGGCTGCCCGTATACATGCAAGTACGATGCTGTGTATTTAACTCTGGATAAGCGCCTTTGCATCTATGCTCTCCAAGTGGCCGCCCATGGGTATCAACGTTGTTAGCTACCCACCGCTCTATTAAATAAGAAAGAACTTGGGTTACTTCAGCTACCTTAGGTTTCTCTTCTGTAATCACCATTGAGCGCCTCCTTATTTCCAAGCAGGGTTCGGGCAGCCAATACAACGTTGTCCACTTGCTTCTGCGCTGCGCCCAAGTATGTTTGAGGATCAATAAGCGCTTCTAATTCAGCTAAAGTAAAATATTTGGCAATTTCAGGTTCGGCAAACAATATTTCACAAAATGATTTTGCACTATCTCGAGTACTTTCAGCGGCTTTTCTTACCAGGTATTGTGCCTGTTGATAGCCAATTCTAGTTTGCAGCTTCAACGCGATGCGCTCAGCCATAATTACCCCCCCTAAAAGATGGAGGTTTTCTTCCATGCGCTTGGTGTTAACCTCAAGTCCTTGCGATAAACCCAACATATTATTCAGGGCCGCGCCTGCCAGGCTCGTCGCTTCCGAGATTCTCGCCCAACCTCGCAACCACGTTGTTTGATCACGCTCATGTATCGTTTTCATGGCACCAAGCCCTGAAATAACCAAGTCTTCGAGCATTGCACAGGTGGCTGAGACGCTCTCCAAGCCGAGCGGGTTTCGTTTATTGGGCATACAAGAGCTCGCAACAGTGTTAGCATCGACCGGCTCTAATACCTCACCGATTTCAGTAGCACTTAGCGAAGCGAGTTCGTTGGCAATTTTTGCGATACTCGCGCCCAATAAGCTTAAAAGTGTTAAATGCTCCGCCCAACAATCGCGTGCCGAGTGCCAGCAGATTAATGGCACTTGCAGGTTTAAACGCTGCATCATCACCTTCAATACATCTGGGCCTTGCTCGCCAAAAGTAGGCAGTGTGCCCACTGCGCCGCCAAACTGTCCGGTAAGAATACGCGGCTGCGCTTCTCTTAAGCGCTCTAAATGTCGCATCATCTCGGCCACCCAAACAGCCACTTTAAAACCAAAAGTGGTGGGTAAGGCATGCTGTGTGTGGGTGCGCCCTATCATGACAGAATCACGGTGGCGCTCTGCTAAATCCGCAAGTACACTTACAAGTGCTTCGAGATCTCTACGCAGAATTTGATAGGCATCGCGCAATTGCAGTGCCATGCCTGAATCGAGAATATCCTGTGTGGTAGCGCCCCAATGGATATATCGCGCGGAGGCGGGGCTGCAGATGCGCTCCAACTGGCGGACAAGTGCAACCAGTTCATGCGTGGTTCTTTTTTTGTCCTCCACCATCGCGTCAAAATCAATATTGTCGATATTGGCTTTAGCTGCGATTTCTTCAGCGGCAAGTTTTGGAATTAACTCAAGCTCGCCCAGCGCCCAGGCAAGTGCGGCCTCAACATCGAGCCAACGAGCGACCATAGTGCGTTCTGAAAAGATGTGCCTCAACTCGTCTGTCGAAAAGTTTTCTTCAAATAATTGATACGTTGAAGGGTGCATTAGCCAATAAAATACTCAGGCGGTTGAGGATGGCTCAAAAAGTTGCATGGCGCAGCGGATTTACCATAGGCACCCGACTGGGCAATAACCACTAAATCGCCTACCTCTGCGGATTCAATCTGGATTTTCTTCGCTAAAACATCATCCTTAGTACAAAGTGGCCCACAGATATCGACGACTTCATTATGCACCGACAGTTGCTCTATATAGAGGCGAGGCAAATTACGCGGTAAAACGAAGGTCTGATGATTTATACCTTTTGATCGTGGCCTGTGCTGATGATTCATCCCGCCAGAAGTAATAATGTGTTTTTTGCTTTGGGACACTTTAATGTCCACAATTTCACACACATAAAAGCCCGAGTCTCCCACCAGGTATCTACCCAATTCCAGGATTAATTTCTTATCTGAGAATCCGTAACGTTCAACCAAGGCATTTAATCCCCTGCCCAGGTGTTCAATATCAAGCTCTTTGCCATTACCGGAATAATCAATACCAAAACCGCCACCAAGATCGATAATGTCAATGGAGCCAAATTCTGCTTCAAAACGCCGAGATAATTCGAAAACGTATTTAAAGTGCGCAAGCAAATGTTGGCTATCAAGTACTCCGCTACCAGAAAAAAAATGTAAGCCCTGAAGATTGATATTGTTAAGCTGCTGTATTTTGCCTGCAACTTCAAACATTACTTCTTCATCCACACCAAATTTTGAAGGACCGCCGGTTGCCTGATTGTTCGCACCTTCTAAAGACCGGGCTGCGTTAACGCGCATTAGTACATCGACAGGGCTTTCTGTTGCTAGCGTCTCAATTCGCACGGCCTCGAGATAAGATTCAATGTGGATTTGCTTAATCCCCGCGTCAATTGATTCTTGTAACTGCGCCAGGGTTTTTCCTGGTCCGGTAAAAATTATGTGCTTGGGGCGATACGAGCTAAGCGCAGTTTCCAACTCACCTGTAGAGGCTATTTCGACGCCTTTCACATACGGGAGGTTGGTCAGAAAATTTAACACAGCAGGATGTGGGTTGGCCTTCATTGCATAGTAGAGGTCAACATTTTTTGGCATTACCCGTTGAAGCTTTTCAATTTGCCCGGCAATCGCCTCTCCGTCGTATAAATAAAACGAAGGGTTTTGGGCAAACTTCTCGGCCTGCGTAATGTGTTGAATCATTTCTTTTACGTGTGTTTTTATCAAAGGTAATTCTCCAAACTACCTTTTCTGACCACATCCAAGGTAACACAGTGAAACCCGCCGCCTAGCGTTCTGGCATGGCGCAATTCTAATGGGATGACCTCAATCCGATGGGACTCCAGCGCTTTAATAAGTGGTAATTGATTTTTATCCACGATGGCCAGGTTAGGGTTAACCATAAGGAAATTCAGCCCTATCCATTTTGTTGCATAGGGCTGACCGGTATAGCCGATGTCGACAACTTCGGGAGACCAAAGCACATCCCAATTTTTAAATACCGCTGGCAGCTTGTGTTTGGGCACTCTATCGGAATTTATTAATACTAAACCTGGCCGAAGCAGGGTTATGGTGGAGTCGATATGCGTATCGACATATAGGTCGTGCAGCGGGTGCACACGGTAACGGCTACCCAAAATCGACTGGAGCCATTGGCACCCCAACTCGTTACCTGTGGAGGACACCAAATAAAGTAAATCCTCCCCCATGCGCAGCACATTGGCTGCGTCAAAAGCCGGCTCCAGATTTCCCAGGCGGACATGCTTTGCGCCGGTTTCCAAATAGCTTTCATCCGCTAAGCGCCCTTTAGGTGCAGAGAGCCATCGGCAACCGTTTTGCATATATTCAATAAGCAGATTCTGATAGGCATGCACTTCAAAATAACGGGCGCGCAAAGGTGAAGGCGACTCAATGATCATGTCGTCGACGCATAGCAGAATGTCGCGCGGGCAATAGTTGTAAAGGCCACTGCTCTGCCACTCACTGCTGCCAAACGATTTTGATAAATCGGTAACATCGGGACGTCGAACACGTACATTTAACTTTTTAAGTACAGCGACCAAGGCTTCGAGGTCTTCTTCCGTTTCTTCAATGACAAAATCGGGAAACGGACCCGAAGGCATATCGCTTAATTGGTGTTGAGGAAACTCTAAAATTTGGAAACTGCGTTCGGCTTTAGGAAACTGCGCACCTATCGCTGTTCCAACAATAATTTCTTCTAGAGGGTCCCACTCGTTGTGTACGCTTACAGGTCGCATATTGACTCTTCAATGCTTATCAGTAATTAAAGAACACTCTCTTCCGGGGTCATGCTTTGCTTTGTGCTTCGGTATTGCGCGAGCACTTTATCTACCAGTGCACCGCTTTGCCCTAAGCAGCTGCGAGGGTCAAAAACGTTGGCAATGCCATCGTTTCCTCCCAACGCATCGGACGCAATAGGATTAGCCTCAATCATTTCCTGTAGCGGCTTCCCTAAACTTTGGCTCGCCTGACTCAGCTCATACATCAATTGAAAGGCGTTTTCTTTTCCGAGTTCTGCACTCATGCGCATCATCGCATTCTCAGTGCATACGCCATCCTTAACAGACAATAAATTGGTATTCATTCTGTCCTGATTAACCGTAAGCCCTTCTACCAACTTACCGGCTAAACTCAGTGCTGAAACGCAATAGTGCGAAACATCTGGCACTGCACACCATTCCAATCGGGTTCCACGGTAGTCCCTTTCGTGCAACTGAATCATACTGTCCATCGCTATTCCCATTTGCGCCTTAGCCAGTCTTGCCAACGTAACAATTTGTTCACACACTTCGGGGTTACGTTTATGCGGCATGGTGCTGCTGCCAACAGTGCCGGCAACCCACTTTAAGTTGAGTTCGCCATATTCAGCGCTGGACAACACCCGAACCTCGTCTGCTATGCGGGCAAGCGTTGCCGTCAAACCTGCCAGCGTATTAACAAATTCCGCAACCCTGTCCCGGGCGGCATGCCATGCCATTGAAGGTACGTTTAATTCAAGGTAAGTGGCAAAACGCTCAAGAAGCGATAGCGGATTTTTCCCCAGGGCAGACATGGTTCCTGTACCGCCAAATAACTGCGCCACCACCACCTGGGGACGTATGTAGTCGATGCGGTGCAAGTGACGAAGTAATTCATCGATCCAGCTGGCCACCTTCAATCCAAAGGTGATTGGCAAGGCGGCAACACCGTGGGTTCGCCCCACCATGGGTTGTTCTCTGTAGCGCTCGGCTAAGCGCGCTAAGTGGGCGAGTAAGATATGTAAACTCTGTTCGGCGGCATCAAGTATTTCCCGCATTTCCATAGATTGAGCCGTGTCCTGAATATCCTGAGTTGTCGCACCAAAGTGAACAAATTGGGCAGAATCTACATCACAACTTTCACGTAATTCGGCAAGAAGGGGAACTAAAGAGTGCGCAGTGGCGTGAATGCCTTTCGCGACTCTTTCATAATTAATTTCACAGGAATATGCCGCTTTATAAATAACGTCGGCGGCGGAAATAGGAATAATGCTGCAATCCGCCTGGCTTTTAGCCAGAGCGGCTTCTATATGAAGCCAACGCCTTAATCGGCATCGATCACAAAAAATCTTCTTGGTAACGCTTGTCGCGTATCCTGCACCATGAAACATCGAATCTGTGACGTGGCCTCGACTATGAGGACACCCAGTCATAGATTGATACCTCTTTTTTATTAATTATTATTTTTTTGTTCTAAGCGCCCCAAATCAGGGCGTGCGCGAGGGATACTAAGCTCTCTAATTGCTTTGGGCAAGCAATACTTATAGAGAAACTATTTCCCAAATTTTAATCAGCTACTGGATAACATATCTAAAACTGAACCAATTTAGCATGAGCGCCCTATTATATTCTGTCTGCCCCAAACTATGATTTAAATTTGAAGCCTCATTCTCCTTTCATAAGATGAAAAAATGGGATAACAGGAGATCCATCCCGTTATGTACAGAGACAAAACCTACGCTTTCCTACGTACTCCTTGAACACGACATGATTAGTGAAAATGTAATTCCGGCGCTCAAAAAGTATGTGCTGTATCGCGTAAAATATATCCATCCGTTTCCAAAAACGATACATAGTAATATCACAGGAAGAACTGCCAACAGAGGCACCACATACCACTTTATAAGTGATAAACGTTTTGCAATTAAGTAAACTGGAATACCATATATAGGAAGCATCATAAATACTACAACACCAGCCAATAGCATTTGGTCCTGTATATAACTCAACGGAAAAATTGCTTCGCTAGCGCCACCGAATTTATGGTTAAGAACACCTAAAACCAATTCATAGAACAACGCAAATACCACGGTGGACAGGATTGCTGCCCCTATTGCCAATATATACCTAATTACCAACATTCAACCCCCAATTCGACCGTAATAACTTCATATATAGGACCGGCTAAAACAGAAGAAGATAAGTGAATTATTACGGCAAGTCACGGGAGCGCGATGACACTCTTGTGGTTCATTTTAACCCACTGCCCCAAGTATCAGTTAACTCTATCTCATAGCCATTAGGATCTTCAATGTAAAGCGAATGTGACATGGGCCAGGATACGATATCCTTATATAATATCGGCTCGTCGTTTCTCTTACACAACTCTTTTGCCTCATCAAAATTCGAGATATGGAAACCTAAATGAGAAAAACCCTGGCGCCTAACATCACCTAATTCTTTGCTTTCGTAGAGAGCGATCTTAGCTTTCGCCGAACCAACAACCACACCCTTTACATCAGGAAACCCCTCAAGAACCTTAAAACCAAGCAAATTGTCCCAGAATTTTCTTAATGCATTTAAATCTTTTACTTGAAGATTAATGTGATCAACCCCCGTTGTTTTTAGATGCACTTTTTCACCTTACTTCGTATCAGACATCCCTTCAAAACTCATCGCCACCCCTATTAAATGCCAATATCCCACCAAAGCATTTGAATAAATGGGATAAACCACAAACATAACTAAATTTTAAATAACTTTTTAGTTTTAATTACACGACTCTTTATCAGATTCGGTCAATAGTGGCTCAATTTCATTTCTAAATTTAATAAATGATGGTGTTTCCTCATATTCACCCCTCTCAATAGCGGATTCCAGAAATACGATATCGCAGTTCGCGCTCATGGCTATGCTATGTCTAACGGCCTCGATATTACCTTTACCAATTAAATCCAATTGTATCGCCGCCCTGTGGATATCAGTCTCCATACGCATCTGCATGAATGTGCTCATAATCTTTCCAGTTCCGTAAGCGCCAACAGTAAGGCCCAAACTTCCGGTGACAACAAAAATTAAAAAAAATACTATCACTTTCCATACTTTTAACATTCGTACTCCTTGGTACATAACATCCTCAACCACCGAACCGCGACAAGTGACTGACTATTTAAACACGCCAAGCTTCGCCGGTTTGGGTATATTGCATTGTTATCCGGCATGCTCACAATAAGTTGCTACTAAGAAATGCCTTGTTATTTACCGGCGCGCAGTATTTTTTCCATCTTCTTTCCCTTGGCCAACTCGTCAACCAACTTATCCAGATACCTGACCTTTCGAATGAATGGGTCTTCAATCTCCTCCACTCTATAACCACAAATAACACCTCTAATGAAGTGCGCATTCGGATTTAGATTACACTTCTTGAAAAAAGCCTCAAAGGTCGCTTTATCGTCTATCAGAGATTTCAATTTTTTTTCATCGTAGCCGGTAAGCCACTTTATAACTTCGTTTAACTCTTTTTGGGTTCTGCCTTTCTTTTCAATTTTCTCAACGTAGAGAGGGTAGATTGCCGCGAAGGTCATCTTAGCAATGCGTTCGGCTATGTCGGGAGGTGGTTCTTTCATAGCAATTCGGTGTTCAGTCCAATATTGATGATCGATTCAACGCCAGCCGGATGACGTCGCCACACGGAGCAATGATCGATTCAAAAAATTCGAATGCGAATGCGAATCATTGTTATAAAGAGCGAGATACTGTATCATATCATTCAAAACGCTAGCTTGAGAGACCTCATGAAACCAAATATCCATCCTGAATACCGCGATGTACTGTTTCACGATACAGCATCAGACACTTATTTTGTTATTGGTTCGACTGCGGCGACTACGCAAACGGCTGAGTTCGAAGGCAAAACATACCCCTATATGACATTAGATGTTTCTAGCGCATCACACCCTTTCTATACAGGGAAACAGCACGTTACTAAAAACGATGGTCGAATCGCCAAATTTAATAAACGTTTTAATCGCAAGAGTAAATGATAATGCAAGTACTAAGCTCCTTAAAAAGTGCCAAGTCCCGGCACCCGGATTGTCAGGTAGTTAAACGCAGAGGACGTGTATACGTCATCTGTAAATCAAACCCCCGCTTTAAATCAGTACAAGGCAAACCAGGAAAAAAACGGTAATTTTTCGGGTCAAACCCTGAGCCTGTTGTCAGTTGTGTTTTGATTGTAGTGGCGTTTTGGGGTAGAGATATTTCTCCTCGCCACACTTAAAAAGTGGTTAGTTTTATAGCACCTTTTTCGTTTTGCAACTTAATACAGTAGATGCCTGATAAAAACTGGGTTGCAGCAACGGCTGGAAATACAAATGTTGGGATACTTAACAATAAAGGAAACCAACGAATTTTACGTTTTACCAATACAACTTCATTTTCAGAGACAAATGAAATTTTGTATCCATCACCAACATATACCGCCACTTTCGCTTTAAATCGCTCAGGCACTTCACTTATATCTGTGCCAGTAGCACGGGGTAATTTTTTTCTATGAATAACAATATAAGTTAACCAGCAATTTAATCGGACATGGAGGAACATTAAGATCTACATTCCAACCTTCTATAGCTTTTACTCTGGTTTCATCTTCCTCTTCCGTAAGCGTTTTCAAAGTAAAGTTTCGTATTAGGGTGAACATCAGCGCTTTGGAGCATATCCGAAAGTGACCACCACCCGATATCGGAGTGTTGATCGTCTGATACAAACTCAATACCTTTCTCCAGCCTAACCTTATACCCCAACGCCACATAGTGAGTATTAATCCCATCTGCATTAGCGAAATTATCAGAGTAAATATGATCAAATGCGCCTAGAGGTGACGCACGCTCAAAGGGCATTACGATACCGAGTTCAGTGGTGGAAATACGGTGGAAGGCTTGAGCGAGTGTTTCATTTTTTCTGATACGCCCTCCAGGTACAAACCAAAAACCTTGTGCCGGGCGATTATTCCTTTTTCCAAGCAGGACATGCCCAGCGTCATTTTCGACGATAAGATCAATTGATATCAATGGGGTTGCGTCTATGACCTTTAAAAAATCACTATCTTTCATTTTCTAATTACACAATATGGTGATATATAACGCGCGATAACCTGTGCCACATGTGGGGCGAACCTTGAAGCATCAGCTTAACAACGATGTAACGGACGATTTGAACTTGACGCTGACACGCGGGATGTTGGCTAGATGTCCGACGCTAAGCTCTAACGATCTTCCTTTCCATTCCAGATATTCAAGATCACGATTTCATCTGGCAACACTCGATAACGAACAATGTAGTCACGGGCAACCAACTCGCGGAAGTCTTCGTGCTCTTCTACTGGCATTCCCATCTGTGGTTGATCAATGAGGGTTTGGATACTTTTCTTGAGCTGACGGCTAGCTTTCTGTGCTGCTTGAGGATTCTTTTTACGGATAAAGTCTCGTCCGGCTCGTGCGGTATAGGTGGCTTTCATTTAAAGGGCGGTTTCTTTTCGCCATCCGTTCCCCAGCTCTCTAACCAAGCCATCACTTCATCACCATCAATGACGCGACCGGCTTTGTAATCTTCCCAGGATTCAAGAGTTTCTTGGTTACGCCGTTGTTTTAGCTCTTCACGAGCCAGGTATTCTGCAACAGCATCTTTGATGACCCAGCCCTTGCTGCGACGGAGTTGCTCGGCTGTGCGCTCTAAGCGATCCATCAGTTCATCAGGCATTCTTACGCTTGTCATTCCCATAGGATTCACTCTCATATAATACAGTGCATTACATCGCATTATAGCTACTTCCTCACTCATCGTCATCATCTGATTCAACGGCTAAGGTGGTGAACAGTGTCTCTTCGGTCGCCTCCAACTTTAATAGGGTATGTCCAGCTTCATTTTCGACGATGAGATCAATTGACACCAATGGGGTTGCGTCTATGACCTTTAAAAAATTGTGGCCCGCTGCGAGGGTGGGTTTCATTTCTAAAAATACTTTTATTGATTAAATGCATTTCAGCATGATTCATCTCACCATCAACAAAGGGTTTAAAAAAATCACGCTGTCAAACCGGCTCCTTAAAGAAGCACATAAAATATTACTGCAGGGTGTTATAGGCAAGCATAAACAACCAGGTGAATTTTAAGCTGTGGATTGGTTGAGATTTTTTTTGCGATATTCAGGAAATTACTGAACATTGAATTAGCGTATTTAACGCAATAACGACACTAAAGAAAAAAATTGAGCGAGAGAAATTTCCATGCCTTTATATGCGCAAACAGGATAATGCACAGAAGCTTTTAGTAAACCCAGAGGTATGCTTCTCGTAAAGGGAAGATCGATCAAGGTATTACTATCGTATCAGCCTGGAAATAAACATACGCATTTCAGTCGCGCCTGAGCTTCTATTTTTCCTTCTAAAACGTGGTATGAACATTCTGTCTACCGTATACTTTGCCGCCATCATATGCCGCCTTCATTGATTCAAAGGACCTCAAAAAATGCAGCAAAGGCAAGCAGCATTCAATAAAAGCGTGTCACATGACATATTTTTCGGCATGGTGTTGTCACCAGCGGCTATCAACAGGAACCGATATTACCGTTCAAGAACGGCTTGGGCGCTTCCCTGGCATTTAAATTTTCAAATAAATGCGCAATTCACCATGCATACTCATGCGTACTCATGCATAATTAAACAGGCTAAAAATTGCTATTTGAGTGAATAATAGCTATTACTTGAATGACTCATTGCGTTCGCTATGGACTATAAAATGGCACACTTAATGATCTGGGCACTCGTACTCGCCGTGTTCTGGCTTCTTTTATCAGGATTTTTTAAAACCCTGCTACTCAGCTTTGGACTGATATCGGTAGTGCTGGTGGTGTTTTTAATACGACGTATGGACACCACAGACAACCAACCTCAAAAATTACCCTTAAGTTTTTCTTTTTTTCGTTATGTTATTTGGCTTTTGGGACAAATCGCTTTGTCCAGTTTAGAAGTGACCAAATTGGTTTGGGGCAGTAGTAAAAAGCTTTCACCTGCCATTGCCAAGTTACCTGTCGCCAATACGCCTGAAAAAACCCGCGTACTGTACGCCAACTCAATCACTTTGACGCCAGGCACATTGAGTGTCGACATTGATGAGGAACATGTCACTGTGCATGCACTGGATGCGCAATCCATAAAATCTCTGGAAGCCGGCGAGATGGCGACCAAGGTTTCCAGCGTAACGGGAGCGAAAAATTAATGTTGGCTTTAGCGGCGACCAGTATTGCAATACTCTCTGTTATGGCGCTGGCGTTAGCCCGGGCATTGAGGGCAGATACGGTTTATGACCGAATTCTAGGCGTCAATATGTTTGGCACGAAAACAGCGCTGTTTATTGCTGTGATGGGGTTTCTTAGTGGCCGCCCTGATTTTCTCGATATTGCGATAGTTTACGCACTGATCAATTTTATAGGCATGGTCGCCGTACTGCGATTCTTTGAATATACCGCCACAGACGATACTCAAAACAACAAGGAGTCGTCATAGTGATTTTGGAAACACTCAGTACACTCTTCTTGGTACTCGGCGCTTTTTTCAGTTTTACAGGCGTGATTGGCTTATTCAAATTTCCAGACTTTTTTACGCGCGTGCACGCGGCTAGCGTAACGGATTCTATCGCCACTATTCTGATTATCTTTGGCTTAATTTTACGCACAGACTTCGGACTGGTCGCGGTCAAGCTACTGTTTATATTAATTTTCATGTTACTCACCAGCCCTACAGCATCTCACGCCCTGGCTAAATCAGCGAGACATGGCGGATTGCTGACCTTAGCCGAAACCCGAGCACCCAAAAAAGAGGATAACGACTAATGGCGGAGTTTATCGATTTGGTGCTTCTCGGCATGCTCGCGATCACCGCCTTAAGGGTTATTTTTCTAAAAGACCTGTTCGCGGTTGTCATGCTGTTTGGTATTTACAGTTTTTTGTCGGCATTGATATTCGTTAACCTGGATGCGGTTGATGTCGCCTTTACTGAAGCTTCCGTTGGCGCAGGCATTTCAACGGTGCTTATGCTCGGCACATTGGCACTGACGGGGCGCAAAGAAAAGACCAGTAACCACCCGGCATTACTTCCCCTGTTAGTGGTCGGGGTTACAGGCGCAGCGCTCATTTACGGCTCCTTGGATATGCCACCTTTTGGCGACCCCAACAATCCAGCCCATCAACATGTTGCGCCCCGCTATATTGAGGATTCGCCGCAAGAAATTGGCTTGCCCAATATGGTGACTTCGGTGTTGGCAAGTTACCGCGCCTTCGATACCTTAGGCGAAACCGCAGTGGTGTTTGCGGCGGCTATCGGTGTATTAAGCTTATTGGGCTTGCCCAAGCGGGATAGGCAAGCGATTGAATCTGGACTGAAGTCGCACTTGGTACTCAGAGTCGTCGCCAAACTGATTATTCCGTTAACCATTTTGTTCGCCCTATATGTTCAATTCCATGGGGACTACGGGCCGGGCGGAGGATTTCAGGCCGGCGTCATTGCCGCGGCGGCAATTATTCTCTACGCGCTGGTGCTTGGCTTGCCTATGGCCACGCATGTTGTGCAACCAGCACTGCTTAAGACACTGGCCGCACTGGGCGTTTTGATTTATGCCGGCACAGGTGTCGCTAACTTTTTCCTGGGCGGTAATTTCCTCGATTACAACATGCTCGCGAGTGATCCTGTAGCAGGACAGCATATCGGTATTATTCTTATCGAACTGGGCGTTGGCATAACGGTTTTTGCCGCGATGCTCAGCATCTTTTATGCATTCGCCGGCCAAGCGGAAAGGACTAACATCCAATGAGTTTTATTGTCGACTATTACAACTACTGGATTGTTGTTTTTTTGATGATGGCCGGTTTTTACATTGTTATCTCGGCAAACAATCTGGTTAAAAAAATTGTCGGGTTAAATATTTTTCAAACCTCCGTATTTATGATGTACATTTCTATCGGCAAAGTGTCAGGGGGCAGTGCGCCAATTGTTGCCGAAGGCATTACCACGTATTCAAACCCCTTACCGCACGTGCTTATTCTTACGGCAATTGTTGTAGGCGTAGCGACAACTGCCGTGGGTCTTGCGCTTGTCGTGAGAATTAAACGCGCATACGGAACCGTTGAAGAAAATGAATTTGAAGATAAGGAAGATCTCATCTAATGCTTGAGCAACACTTTCCTGTCTTACCCATTGTCCTGCCATTAATGGCAGCGCCTATTTGTATTCTCCTGGGCAGAAGTCAGTTAGCGTGGCTATTCGCCACGTTGATCAGCGGCCTGAGTTTCTTCATTTCCGTTGCTTTGCTCCTGACCACCTTAGATCAAGGTGTTTTGAGCTATGCCTTGGGTGGCTGGGAGCCGCCATGGGGCATTGAAATGCGCATTGATGTCGCAAGTGCTTTGGTGCTCTGCGTCGTCACAGGTATTTCGTCACTGGTTTTGGTTTACGCAAAAGAAAGCATTGCCAAAGAAATAGATCGCAGCCAGCACACGCTTTTCTATGCAGCGCATTTACTTTGCTTAACTGGCCTGTCCGGCATTTTAAGCACAGGCGATGCATTTAATTTATTTGTCTTTTTAGAAATTTCTTCACTGGCGACATACACGCTTGTCAGTTTAGCTTCAGACAAACGTTGTCTTACCGCGGCGTTCCGTTATTTGGTAATGGGCACCATTGGCGCAACGTTCATACTCATCGGTGTCGGCATGATGTATATGAAAACCGGCACCTTAAATATGATCGATTTAGCGGCTCGTATCGCTGAATTCGATGGCAACCGTACAGTCAATACGGGCCTTGCCTTTATTCTGGTAGGCGTCAGCATCAAGTTAGCGCTGTTTCCATTACATATGTGGTTGCCGCCTGCATACACGCATGCCCCCTCTGCTGTCAGCGCGTTTTTAGCCAGTACAGCAACGAAAGTTGCGGTGTATGTCATGGTGCGCTTTATCTTTACGATCTACGGCGCAGAGTATGTTTTCTATACCATGAGCATGGATATTATTTTGCTCGTTCTGGCGATTGTTGCCATTTTTAAATGCTCTTTCATGGCTACAGTACAAAGTAATGTTAAAACCGTGCTGGCTTTTAGCAGTGTGGCGCAAATTGGCTACATGATACTTGGCATCAGTTTGGTTAGCAGTGCCGGCCTTATGGCAGGTTTACTGCATATTTTCAACCACGCGTTAATGAAAGGCGCCCTGTTTATGGCAGTCGGTGCCGTGTTCCTTCGCACAGGCTCTGTGGACATCAAAGCATTTCAAGGGCTTGGCAGGCAGATGCCTCTGACCATGGCGGCGTTTGCCATAGCCGGCTTAAGCATTATTGGTGTGCCACTTACCGCAGGATTTGTCAGCAAATGGTATTTAGTCACCGCAGCACTTGAACAACAACACTGGATCATTGCCTTCCTGGTACTGATAGGATCGTTGTTTGCGATTGTTTATATAGGCCGAATTCTGGAAGCGGCTTATTTCCAAAAGCCCTCTGAGATCACTGAAGAAAAAGACATCAAAGAAGCACCTCTGCTTATGCTGGTGCCAATGTGGATTCTCGTGTTGGCCAATATTTATTTCGGCATAGAGACTTCAGTGAGTGTTAGCGCAGCAGATGCCGCATCGCAATGGTTGACCCAACCGACTGCGACCATGGGGGCTGCACAATGAATATTTGGTCAGCCCTGGAACCTTCACAACTGATTAATCTCACAATTATTGTGCCGCTCATTGGTGCTGCACTTGTGGTGGTCTTGGGCAAATATCCCAACCTCAGAGAAACCGCATCTATAACGATTGCGGTAATACTCTTTACCCTGGTGCTCAGCATTGCCGACAACACATTTAACCAGGTCGGCATGGCGACAACCTGGGTCACGCTGCTGCCAGGCTTGGAGATCGCGTTCTCCGTTGAACCTTTAGGCGTTTTGTTTGCCATAGTCGCCAGCTTTTTGTGGATCATCACCACAATTTACGCCATTGGGTATATGCGCGGTCATAATGAAGAAAACCAGACGCGTTTCTTCTTTTGTTTTGCGCTTGCAATCAGCACGGTAATGGCCATCTGCTTTTCTGCAAATCTCCTAACCCTGTTTATTTTTTACGAGCTTCTGACCCTATCGACCTACCCACTGGTAACGCACGCAGGCACTGATGCTGCGAAACAGGGCGGGCGTGTTTATCTCGGTATTCTACTTAGCACCTCTATCGCGTTTTTATTGTTTGCCATACTCGGCACCTGGGTTAGCGTTGGCACATTAGATTTTACGCCGGGCGGCATTTTTACAAATGCGCAATCCAGTAGCTTCGTTGCGGTATTGTTAGTGCTGTTCTGTTACGGCATAGGTAAAGCGGCGTTAATGCCTTTCCATCGCTGGCTTCCTGCTGCGATGGTGGCACCGACGCCAGTCAGCGCACTATTACATGCGGTTGCGGTCGTTAAGGCAGGCGTATTCACCATTCTAAAAGTTGTCATTTATATTTTTGGTATCGATAACTTAACTGAAATAGCCACCGCCGATGTGATGCTTTATATCGGCGCAGCAACTGTTTTACTCTCATCGTGTGTCGCGATGACCAAAGACAACTTAAAAGCACGATTAGCTTATTCAACGGTGAGCCAACTCAGTTATATCGTTGTAGGTGCGCTTTTGGCCTCTTCGATTGCCGCAGCCGGTGCCACCTTACATATAGTGACGCATGCAGTCGGTAAAATTACGCTGTTCTTTTGCGCAGGCGCAATTATGGTTGCCGCCCATAAAAAGAACATCAGCGATATGGTGGGCCTCGGCCGCAAAATGCCGTTAACAATGATCGCGTTCGCCGTTGGTGCTTTGAGTATTATCGGACTACCACCCATGGCCGGCACCTGGAGTAAATGGTATTTGGTTGTCGGCGCCCTGGAATCAGACAAGTTGATTATTGTGGCCGTTCTTACGATAAGCTCGTTACTAAATGTTGCTTACCTGCTGCCCATTCCAATAAAAGCTTTCTTTAACCCAACAGACCAAAATCCACAGCCGTGGTCATGGTCCGAAACCAAAGAAGCGCCGCTGCCAAGCTTAATCGCGATTACAGTAACGACAACTGCATGTTTTGTGCTGTTCTTTTACCCCCAACCATTTATTGACTTGATCAATTTAATACCTGGCGTGTCTACCACTATGAAAGGACAGTCTTAAATGCGTAACGAACACGACAAACAGGACTTTTTCGATAAGCCTGAAAATATCAGCAAAATACTCAAGGTGTTCTATGTCATATGCGGGCTCTTAGTGGTAGCCGATTTTATTGTGCACCGCCACGTTTATCACACTTGGGAAAACATGCCGGCGTTTTACGCTATTTATGGCTTTGTTGGCTGTGTGATTTTGGTACTCGTCGCCAAGGCGATGCGTAAAGTGCTGATGAAAGAGGAAGACTACTATGATAAGTAGCCTACCGTTATTACCGCCGTTTCTTCCTCTGTTAATCGGCTCGATTGCTGCGATATTTCTTCGCGGACACATTCGTAGTGCCATTATGGTATTAACGCCCATCTGGGGCGCCCTGCAGCTTGCTGGCTTAGAGCATGGCATGTATTGGACCATGGAATTTATGGGCTATCAGCTGGAGCCTGTGCGGGTGGACAAACTCAGTATTATGTTTGGCTATCTTTTCCATGTGGCGGCCTTTATCGCCGTTATTTATGCACTGCATGTTAAAGACACGCTTCAGCATGTGGCCGGCCTGAGTTACGCGGCCAGTGCCGTAGGTGCTGTATTTGCCGGTGATTTTTTAACGCTATTCGTCTTCTGGGAATTATTAGCCTTAACTTCAGTATTTTTAATCTGGGCGAGGCGTACAGACCGCGCTTACGGCGCCGGCCTTCGTTATATCGTCATTAAAGTGCTCTCTGGTGTTTTACTGCTAGCGGGCGCACTGATATTTATTCATCAGACGGGCGACGCAAGATTTTCAGAAATTGGTTTGGAACATGATGGCGTATTAAGCCTGGGCGCGTGGTTAATTTTCTTAGCCTTCGGCATTAAATGTGCGTTTCCTTTTATGCACACCTGGTTAACCGATGCGTATCCTGAAGCCACACCAACCGGCACTATTTTTCTCGCCTCGTTTACAACCAAGGTAGCGGTTTACGCGCTGGCAAGAGGCTTCCCCGGCACCGAATTGCTGGTGTGGATTGGCATAACAATGGCGTGCTTCCCTATTTTTTATGCCGTTATTGAAAACGATTTACGCCGGGTATTGGCTTACAGCCTGATTAACCAAATTGGTTTTATGGTTGTGGGTATTGGCATTGGAACCTCACTTGCACTTAATGGCGCGGTTGCACACGCCTTTAACGATGTTATTTTTAAAGGCTTGCTGATGATGACCATGGGCGCCGTTTTGCATATGACAGGCCGCATTAATGGCTCCGAGTTGGGCGGCCTCTACAAAAGCATGCCCAAAACCACCATTCTCTGTATCGTCGGTGCCGCATCGATTTCTGCATTCCCACTCTTTAGTGGCTTTGTATCTAAATCCATGATTATGAGTGCTGCCGTTGCCGAAGGTTATGATGTTGTGTGGTTGTTGCTGTTATTCGCAGCGGCCGGGGTGTTCCATCATGCGGGTATTAAAATTCCTTATTTCGCGTTCTTTGCGCATGACTCCGGTATTCGCACGAAAGAGCCGCCAACAAATATGCTTATTGCAATGGGGATAGCCGCAGTGGCCTGTGTGTTGATTGGCAGCTTCCCAGCACACACCGTTTACGCACTCTTACCTTGGGACGCCGACTATCACCCCTATGACGTGACGCATGTACTCACTCAACTACAATTGCTGTTCTTTTCCGCCATGGCCTTTGTATGGTTGAACCTGAAAAATATGTACCCACCTGAACTGCCTTCGACTAATCTGGATGCAGATTGGCTTTATCGAAAATTGGCACCGGGATTTATTGTACCGATTTATCATTCGATTTCAGAAGTGATACGAAAATTAGAGGAAGTTGCCAAAAGAGGCATTGTACGGTTGATCAAAAATTCTTATGACGAAGAAAAAAAACAACCCAAAGGGTATTTTGCTCAGCTGTGGCCTACTGAAACCATGGTGCTTTGGGTTGCCCTTTTGCTTGCGGGTATTTTGATACTCAATTACATATAGCGTCGGTGAATACTTTAAATTCGGCGCTCACCTTCATATAGAAAACTGACTTAGCCTCTTCGAGGCTAATGCCATGTTTTCTTCGTTTTCTAATCCTTTGACCGGATCCCACTTGAGCTTGATCATACGCACATTGCATGTACATAAATTTGGTAGCCAACTTCGTGAGCGCGTCCTTACTTAAGCGCCTTATTAATTTGCATTACACCAAGCATTAATGCCCATGGTACAAACCAAATTAAGCATGATGGCTACCGCGGGTGCCAATAACGTAGCTGCATAACCTAGAGCAGCTCCAAGAGCAGCGGAAATGACGCTAATGTAAATTGCTTTTGCTACAGGTGTTTCAGCTGATAGTTGCGTGCGGAAACTTTCATACGATTCATCACCACAAATAAATTTTTTGAACTCTTTTTTGAACTTATCAAAGAATGGTTCTGGCGAATCGCGAGAACCACCAAATTGAATTGTGGTGTTGGGGCCGTTGGCCGACAACCAGAGTTTTATAGCCTCTTCAGGGGCATGTTCATTTAACAGCTGATTAATACTGTTAGCTTGATAGGGCTTTAATTCAGAAACCCATTCGTCCATAGTGGCATTAGGCAAATCCATTAAAGCATCTCTCTTAAATATTCAGAAGAAATACAGTGCGTGGTCTGGTGTAGCTCTCTTGGGTTAATTCCACCCAGTGAAATACCACTGTGACTATCAGGAGCATAGGCACCAACTAAAACGCCTACAATCTTTTCTAAACGCGGTGAAAATACTAATGAGCCAGATTGACCTGGACGGGATTGCGTATTTATAACCGCATGCTTGCTTTTGATGCCGTTTGAATCGAGCAAAACTTTTGCGCCAACTTCCGCTTTCTGAAAAGTTAATACCCTTCGGCCCTCCACACTATGTGGAAAACCAAAAATACCCACTTCTTCAGAAACAATAACTTCATCAAACCCTCCGATTTCAGGTAAAGTACCAGAGAGCAGAGCTTCTATTTCAAGTATTGCTAAATCTTTAATCGGATCAATGTCAACAATTCGAGCTTGAACAGGCTGACAGCAATTGTTTGAGGTATCTTGATAAGCATCGATATCGTTGATATTAGGGGCAAGGACGACTATTCCCTCACTCTGGCTGCCCACCACATGATGTGTGGTAGCTACTTTATTACTTGAAATGAAAAAACCTGTGCCAAGCATCTCAACATGCTGAGGCGTAATCTTTCCTATTGTTACTACCTGTTGAGTGAATAATTGCATTTAATTCTCCTTTGCAAACTAAGACGACTACACAGGCACCCACTGTAACACTTATGCGCGCGAACATAATACACTTGTTAAAAGTCAAGTCTCATCGGAGTAGAAGATTCAGACTTTGGCTCCCGTTTCAAATCTATAAAAAAACCCATTTTTTTGTAAAATGGCACCGCATTCCTCGATGAATTGAGCACAATATACCCTCTATTTTCACGCGACTTAACTTGCGTTATTGCTTCGGTAAGAAGTTTTCGACCTAAACCCATATTTGTTTTCCCTGGCTCGATAAAAAGGTGCATTAAATTCCAGGCATCTTTAATCAAGACATATCCCAAGAGCTCTTCGTTCTCAATTTTCAAGAACACACAACTTTTGTTTTCAATACTTGTTTCGATATCATTTTGTATATGAGGCAAAAGGTGCTTTAGCTCATCATCGCTTGCATCAACATCGGAATAGAGGGAACGTTCGGCCAATTGCTTTAATGCGACAATATCACTGATTGACACTTGGGCAATATTCATTTAATCCAAAATCTCTCGATAAATTCTGCAGGAATAGCAAAGCGACTCTGTAGAAAGAACCGTTTTGAGGACGATTTACAATCCGTCCGGTTTTCTATTATTTAGAGCCAACTAAATTACCATTGGCCTCTAATATCGTTTCATCAAGACTCGACGGCACAACACCCATGATCTTAGCCACTAGATCACCATTAGCCGCGGCATTGCCGCTGCCCGAAACATCAACATACATCAGGCTGTTAGCACCAGACGCCGTAAACTCGACGAAATCGCTAATCGCATCGGTAAGAGGATCATAAAAGCCACCGAGAATACCGGAAATATCTAGCACATCTCCGCTCGCAGCATTGAAATCCTCAACAAAGTCAAACTGGCTTTCACCAGCATTGAAAACAAACACATCCGCACCGCCGTGACCGGTCAGACTGTCCTTGTTGTTACCACCGATAAGCACATCATCCCCGTTTTTACCGGCCAGCGAATCAAAGCCGTCTCCGCCGTAAAGCGTATCATTGCCATCTTCACCATACAGTTCGTCATTGCCTTCCAGGCCGTAAATAGTGTCGTCACCCCATAAACCACTGAGGATGTTTGCAGAATTATCACCTGTAAGAACATCGCCATAAGGGCTGCCATATACAACTTCAACATTGGCGATATTTGCGCTCTCACCATTGGTGTTGGACACTGAGCCCGATGTTAAATCGAGTGTTATGGCATAGCTTTCCAAGGAATAATAGAGCTTGTCGTTACCACCGCTATTTGTGCCGCCATCAACCTGCACATTGGCCCTCGCATAGATTTTGTCATTGCCACTGCCGCCAAGCGCAATATCGTCCCCGCCTTCATTGGCGTAGATGATGTCATTCCCTTCGCCACCATCCATGATATCGTCGCCACTGCCGCCTCGCAGTATGTCTGCTCCGCTGTCTCCATAAAGCTCATCATGGCCGTTGCGGCCGTGTAAGGTGTCGTTACCGGCACCGCCATTGAAAATATTTACGTGACCGTCACCGATTAGCATATCTGCCTCACTGCCTCCATTGACATTTTCGATACTGATCAATACTTCAGCACCATAACCTGCGGCCGTTCCATTCGTCAGATTAACATTCAGCGCCGCATTTACAGTCGAATAATCGGCAGTGTCTACACCGCTACCGCCATCCAGCGTGTCATCTCCGTAATTTCCAAAAAGGGTATCATTGCCGTCTTCGCCACTAAGAATATCGCTGCCATGATCGCCGTATAGCTCATCATTACCCTGGCCACCATAAAGCGTGCCGTGAAACGCACTTTGCCCATTTACGTACAGCCGATCATTACCATCATTGCCATAGCCGGTACCGGTAATATAGATTTGGTCATCACCAGCTCCACCGTGTGCTGTGCTCAGGCCTTGATGATCGGGGCTCCAACCGTAGGCAAAAATAATGTCATTACCACCATCTCCATAGACTGTATCTTGCCCATTGCCGTATGACCCACTATTGCCATGACCATATATGTAATCATCGCCATCGCCACCATAAATCACATCGACACCGAGGTTACCAGTCAGGTCATCATTTCCATCACCACCATTTATGACGTCGTCTTCACTACCGCCATCAATAGTGTCTACACCGTCACCGCCATTAATAACGTCGTTCCCGCTTTCCCCGAGCAGCGTATCGTCGCCATCACCACCACTGATAATGTCATCTCCTGCACGTGCATAAACAATGTCATCCCCGGCAAGTGTTTCAATGATATTTGCTAAGCTGTTGCCTGTGATTCTGTCGGTGTAAGCAGAACCGGTGACATTTTCGATGGAGTTGAGAGTATCTATGCCACCATCACCATCAACACTGGTTTGTTGATTTTCCAGGTCTACAATCACGCCTCCACCTGCTGAGTTATAGTTAATGGTGTCGCTACCACCGCCGCCACTCAGCGTATCATTGCCAGCGCCACCAATCAGATAATCATCGCCACCCTCACCATACAGCGTGTCATTACCTGCGCGGCCATAAACGATATCCCCACCAATACCGGCATAGATCACATCGTCTCCGGCCAAAGCATCAATGATATTGCTATCTAACCCCAACGGAGATGTTGCCGCTGTTGCGGTATAGGTATCGTTATTGAGTGTGAGGGTTTCGATCAATGCAATATCGTGCCCATATCCTTGCCAGTTTATAGACTCGATATGGTGATAAGGAAGAAAGTGATCTTGGATCAGAATCGTGAAATCAGTGTGAAAAATCTCAAGATCATCACCAACTTGAGCATAGTTCACTTGCTTTGGTGTATTTGAAAGCCGGGCGAATTGAAGGTAGTCATTGTTACCAGCTTCATCATAAATAATATGCGTGGATGTCTGTATACCATTTATGCGGTAACTATCATTTCCACTTCCGCCAAGCATGGTACTGGAAAGCGCATATTCAACCACCAAATGGTCATCACCATCACCTGCGTCCAGATAGAGCCCTTGAGAATATGTGTAAACGGAAGAGGCCTCTAGGAGGTCGTTACCGTCTCCGCCATATAGCCTGTCACTTCCTGCCCGGCTGTAAATAGTATCGTCACCATTGCCTCCATAAAATTCATCATCATCGCTCCCAGTCGGTGCAGCAGCCAGGTCATTGAATATATCGTCACCCTCACCGCCATCTAGAATGTCGTTGCCCTCTCCACCTGAAATGTAATCATTTCCACCTTCGCCATACAGACGATCATCTTCGGCTTCGCCATCAAAGTGATCATCGCCGTCACCACCATAAGCAATATCATTCCCGATACCAAGATACGCCGTGTCGTTACCACCACCGCCGTAAAATGTGTCATCACCAGCGCCACCGGCCATATAATTACTATTTACACCGCCATGAATTTCATCATTGCCAGCCCCACCGTAGGCTCTGGTTTCAACGCTGACGTTCGCATCGCCCAAATAAATGATGTCGTCACCATCCGCACCCTGAATCTGAAAGTCTGAACTGCCACCACCAGCATAAATAACGTCATTCGAATTTGTACTGGTCACACCCGATGAACCGGGGCTACCGAGTATAAGCACCGCCGGATCATTCCCTTCAATATTAAATCCTGAAGCGTAACTGTCCGAACTGTCGGGAGAAGGAGGTGCTGTTGGTTCTATATAAATACTTCCGGTTGCGTTGAACGGCGTCAAGTCAAGCTGTTCACCACCCGGATAGATTAAAGTTTCTAACGTGCTTATTGCGGTCGTGGAGTTAAGATACGTCACAATACCCGTGACTCTAATTGTCGCGCCGTTATCTGAGAAAATCAGCAAATCACTACCATCGCGCCTGAATGCAAATTTCGTATGATCAAATTCTCCGCCTGCATCATTCACAAATTCGATCCCTTCATGCGCTGAAATCGTTACATCACTGTCACTATAAAAAAATACGTAAACATCTCCTCCAGCTTCAAAGTTAGAAGTATTATTTTGAGCGCGGCTAAAAGTGGAAACAGTAGCGAAAGCCAGCCCAATCGTAGCGAGAATTAATCTGTTCAACATCATATTTCTCCGATTGAAAATTTAAATAAAACCACTCACCTAGAAAAAAACAAAAAGTTATTTCTAGATTTGCATTATACGTTGTTCCAAACAGCTTCTAAAAACACTTATTCTTGGTGAAAGATAAGTACGAGTTTCTCGATAGGCCTGACGAGCCTTATTTACCTTCTGGACCAAACAAGTTATCTTTTAAACTTTTGAATATTGCATCGTAAACCGCAATATCCTTTGTAGCTGGTAAGTGCAAGCTTATGGGATAAGGTAAATTTAAACCTTCCACGGATTGCTTAGATGGTAACTGAGTTTGTTGAGCGTTTTGTAGAGCATGATCGCCTGATTTTTTTCAACGATATCTTTAAGAATATCCTCTTCGTAAAAACTGGCAAACATTTTAATATTTTTAAAAAAACCAACTATATTATTAACCTGGAACACAAATATATCTGCTAGGCAGCGTATCGAATATTTTCATTTTCGAAATATTTTTTGATCCGGCTTGGTTTGTTCTGAAGCGTTTTCATATGCGCTTTTGTCTTTTTCTTTAGCTGATTTTTGTTTCTTGCTGGCACGCCGCTATGTACGCCCTTCTTCAGGTCGCAGGTCAGATATTCATCCGGGTTCAGCTCAG